>CAMYYY010000006.1 GCA_947303715.1 uncultured Bacteroidales bacterium
TTTCCCATCTGAAGAAAAGCTTTTTCTGTCGTACGTAAAAGGCTCGTTGTCTGTGCGGAATCAAAGGATAGAAAATTTTCACTGCAATGAAAGAAAGTTTTCACTGCAATGATTAATTCTTTTCATTGCGATGATTAATTCTTTTCATTGCGATGAAAAAACGGTATTCTTTGATTTTGTCATTCTGATGTAAAAAAATACGATGAAAGAAATTCGTTTCATTCGGATAATTGGCCGTTTTAATAAATCAACGTGTAATGTTCTTTTGTCGGCGAATTGGGCGAATTTGACGAATGGCGTTGCGGCGTGGAGCTTCGCACGCCGAATGGATTCTTTTTTTGAAACACGAATGACCATGAATAAACACGAATAATCCAAAAATTAATTCATGAAAAATTAGTGGGTATTCATGGTTATTCGTGTTAAGAGAAAAAAAGAAAATTGGTGGCATTTGACGTTGTGCCGACAGCGTTTGATTCTATTTCCGTAGAGTTTGATTCTGTTCTGCCAGCGTTTGATTCTGCGCGCGAGGAATAATGGCAGCAAAGCTGCTCGAAACGAATACGGCTCTGACATAAAACCTGATTTGGGGTTAAAAATAGGAATATGTTTGGTGGAATGAAAAGTTTGTATTATCTTCGCAGGCGAAAGAAAAAAAGTAAAAAATCATAGAATGCGAATCATGAGAAAACATGTCTTACTCCTTGTCCAGACTATGGTGCTGACGCTGGCGATGGCCTCGCTGACAGCATGTCAGAAGGAGATCTACTCGGAATACCCGGCCTATGGCACGTTGTTTTTCTCGGCCGACAGCATCGACTGGAAGGGCGAGCTGCATAGCACTCACTCGTTTGCCCCTGGGCAGACCGTGTATGTGGGTATCACCATCGAGAATGATGGGGCGTACATCACCCGTGCCACGCAGACGTGGACGCTGCGCGGCCTGGATACGGACGAGGTGCGCACAGAGACCAAGAAGGTGGTTGACCCCGTGGGACACGAACCCGTGTGGACCTTCACCGCTCCGATGGAGGAGGGGGAGTATAGCGTGACGTTCAAGGAGAAGTATTCCTTCTCGGCGCAGCAGAGGAACGGCACTATCTTCGGCGAGTCGGCCACCTTGAGCAGTAAATTCCGCGTCCGCCAGAAATGAAAAACTGAAAAATGAAAAATAGAGTGCTTCAAATGCAAAGCAGAGATGCGATACGTCGCGTCTCAAACCAAACAAGGATACGTGGATGCAGGGAGATGCGATATGTAGCGTCTCTACTGGTCGTGTTGTCCTTTTGCCTTGCCGGCTGCCACGAGAATTACGTGCTTGACGAGCAGGAACCCGACTGGCTGGGCAGCAGCATCTACGACTACCTGAAAGAGGCGGGACACTACACGAACTTCGTCCGTCTCATTGACGACCTGGACTATGCGGAGGTGCTGGCGAAGACGGGCAGCAAGACGCTGTTCGTAGCCGACGATGCCGCCTTCGACGCTTTCTACAAGGACAACGAGTGGGGCGTCAGCAGCTATGCCGGGCTGACGATGGCGCAGAAGAAGCTGTTGCTGAACTCGAACATGCTGAACAACGTCTACTATACCGACATGCTGGCTCGCGTGGAGGGTCCTGTGGAGGGCAAGTGCGTGCGCCGCACGACAGCCCAGAGCGTGATGGACTCGGTGGAGTGGGTGATGGCTGAGGATATGCCCGAGACGGACTTCTGGGATGTGCCACGCAGCAAGGGACGCATACTGCTGATGAAGGACAACACGGCTGCCCCGATGGTACACTTCGCCCAGAAATACATGACCAACAACAGCATCACGGAGCGCGACTTCAGCATCCTGCACAACGGGCAGACGCGTACGAGCCGCAGCGAGGTATTCGTGAACGGGGTGCGCGTGGTGGAGCCGAACATCAAGTGCAAGAACGGCGTCGTCCACCGACTGGAGCACCTGCAGGTGCCGCTGGTGAACATGGCCGAGGCCATACACAAGGACGGGCAGTCGAGCGATTTTGCACGGCTGATGGACCGCTTTTGTGCCCCCTATTATAATGCAGCCGCCACGCTGGACTATCAGCGCCTGTACGGCGGCGAGGACTCGGTGTTCGTGAAGCGCTACTTCACCAGCCGCGGGCAGAACAACCTCGAGTTCCTGAGGACGCCTGCCGACACACTCGCCCTCGGCAGCCTGTTCTTCGACCCAGGCTGGAACAGCTACACCGCCGACAACCAGACCGACATGGAGGAGGACATGGGCGTGATGTTCGTGCCAACCGACGAGGTGCTGGCGCAATATTGGAACGAGGGAGGCGGACGCTTCCTGAAGGAGCGCTACGGCTCGTGGGAGAACGTGCCCGACCGTGTGCTCGACGACCTGGTCTCCAACCACATGAAGCAGTCGTTCGTGGGCAGCGTCCCCAGCAAGTTCTATCAGGTGAAGAACGACGGACAGGTGGATATGGGCGTGAAGGAGGAGAACGTGCTGCGCACGCAGATGTGCTGTAACGGCGTGGTCTATTTCACCGACCGCGTCTATCCCCCCGTAGCCTACATCTCCGTCAGCGCCCCTACGCTGGTGAACGACAACATGCGTATCGCCGACTGGGCTATCGAGGAGCTGGAGTTCTATGCCTACCTTCGCTCAATGGACTCGTACTACAGCTTCATCCTGCCTACTGACGAGGCCTTGTCGCACTACATCGACCCTATCTCGCTGGCGCAGGGCGAGCCGGAGGAGTATGAGTTCTACTATGACCAGAAGACGGCCAAGGTGGGAGCCCGCGTATTCGAATACGACCCTGAGACGGGGATACGCGGAGCGCAGAAGCGCCTCATCGCCCCAGGCAACGCCATCGTGGCTGACCGTCTGGAGGATATCTTCGACTATCACATTATCGTCGATACCATCGACCATTGCAAGGAAGGACGCATCTATTACCGCACGAAGGGCAACGGTACCGTAGTGGCCCGCTACGACGACGCGGCGCAGGCCTTCCGTCTCTACGGCGGCTATCAGATGGATAGCGATAATCCTGCTGTAGTGCGCGAGGCCGACGTTTATGACTATACCCGCGAGGGCAACGGCAAGACCTACGTCACCGACGTCTGTCTGCAGCCTTCAATGAACTCGGTCTATAGCGCCATCCGCGAGCGGGCAGGGACGGACGAGGAGCCTGGGCCGTTCTACGAGTTCTTCCGCCTGATGGAGGGCAGTTCAGCCGTCTTCTACAAGGACGAGGACTACGCCACCATCGACTACGCCGTCAAACCCTTCAACACCTACCATTATACCGTCTATGTGCCCGATAACGCTTCGGTGCGTCAGGCCATAGCCGACGGGCTGCCCACGTGGACATCCATCGAGGAACTGGTGGACTCGCTCCGCGACCTCGACGAGCGGGGGCTGCTGCCTGAGGAGGTGGTGATAGAGGACATCGAGGACTCGCTGGCAAACATCATCTCCGCCTTTGTGCAGTATCACATCCAGGATAACTCCGTCTATATCGGGGGCGGGGCGAAGAGCGGCTCGTTCGAGACGTCGACCATGAACATCGAGACGCTGGCGTTCTACCGCTTGGGCGTCCGCTGCGACAACCAGAGCATCACCATTACCGATGCTATGGGCAATGTGCGCCACGTGGTGACCTCCGACCCCAACCTCTATAATATCATGACGCGCGACTACCTGTTCAATACGAAGGACATCCGCACCTCCACCCAGATAGAGACTTCGTCCTTTGCCGTTGTCCATCAGATAGATGGGGTGCTGTGGTATAAGAAAATAAATAATGAATAATGAAAAATGAAAAATAATATGTTTCGCATGCAACGTTTCGTACGAAGCCGTCTGTGCTTCTTATTCTTCATTCTTCATTTTTCATTTTTCATTTCTGCTGTTGCGCAGGGGGTGATAGTGAGCGGAACGGTCAGCGACGCCGAGGATGTGCTGATGATGGTGAACGTGGTGGAGATTAACGAGGAAAACCGCATTATCGAGGCTACGACAACGGACATCAACGGTCAGTTCTCCATGCAGGTGAAGGACACGAGAGACCGCCTGCAGATATCCTATGTCGGCTATGCTACCCAGACGCTACCCATAGGCGATCGCCGCGTGTTCAACGTCACCTTGAAGGAAGACAACCTCATTGAAGAAGTCGTCATTCAGGCTGTCAAGAAAGAGAGCGCGGGCGGACTGGAGATTCCGGCGAGGGAGATGTCCATCGCAGCCCAGAGCCTCGATATGTCCGAGTTCGAGGGTTTGGGCATCACCTCCGTCGACGAGGCTATGCAGGGACGTATCGCCGGACTCGACATCGTCTTCAACAGCGGCAACCTCGGTAGCGGCACCACCATGCGTCTGCGTGGCGTCAGTTCCATCAACGGCAATAGCGAGCCCCTCATCGTGGTGGACGGCAACGTCTTCGAGACTACCGGCAACGATAACTTCGATTATGCCAATGCCGACGAGGAGAAGTTCGCCGAGTTGCTTGCCGTCAACCCCGACGACATCGAGAGCATCAGCGTGCTGAAGGATGCTGCTGCCACAGCCGTCTGGGGCTCGCAGGGTGCCAATGGCGTCATTCAGATTAAGACCAAGCGCGGCAGCCAGGGCAGGACGCGCGTCACCTATAGCTATCGCCTCAATCTCACCCATCAGCCTCAAGGCATCCGCATGCTGAATGGCGACGACTACACCATGCTTCTCAAGGAGGCCTACTTCAACCCCGAGCAGAGCGACCACACCAGCAACATCATCGAACTCAACTACGACCCCTCGTTCAGCGAGTATCAGCAGTTCAACAACAATACCGACTGGATCAGCGCCGTGCAGCAGTTGGGCGTGAAGAACAGCCACAGCCTCTCCCTTACTGGTGGCGGCGAAAAGGCCACGTTCCGCGTCAGCGGCAGTTGGGACAACGAGAGCGGCTCCATCATCGGTCAGCGTCTCGACCGCCTCAGCACTCGTGTCAACCTCGACTATTACGTCAGCGACCGCATCAAAATCTCCTCAGATTTCTCCCTTACCTACGTCGATAACGACAAAAACTACCCCTATCGCGAGAATAACAAGGACATTGGCATGCTTGGCATCGCCTACAAGAAGATGCCCAACCTCGCCATCTATGCCGAGACGTCTGACGGCACTCCTACCGACCGCTACTACTATGCCCTGCAGAGCATGTCTTCCGAGCTGAACGACCAGCGTGCGCTGCCCAATCCCGTCGCTGTGGCGCGTCTGGCCACAAACAAATATCGCACCTATACGCTCAACGCCCAATTTGAGCTGCAGTACGACCTGCTGAATCCCGATGAGAGCGGCCACCAGCTGCGCTATGCCGGACGCGTCCTGCTCAGCACTTTCAACGACTATACCGACATGTACTACCCCCGCGAGCTCTCTACGGCCCAATGGTACGACTCGTCTGTCAACACCACCACGCAGTCGTCGGGCCGCAACCGCTCTTTCACTACTCGCCACACGCTCACCTTTACGCCAAAGTTTACGAATGACGACCATTTCTTCACCACGATGGTGCGTATGGAGCTTACCGATGGTAGCGGCGGCGACACGGGTACTACCACCTACGGCTTGCCCAATAACATCCCTTCCGCTACAGCCCAAGGGCAGTTGGGCAATATGTGGACGAATCTCAGCCAATGGCGCAGCATCTACTTTACCTACTCCGGCCACTACAGCTACAAGTCGAAATATGCACTTGACATCACCGCCCGTCTCGACGGTAGCACAAAGTTCGGCGCCGACAACCGCTGGGGCTTCTTCCCTGCCATTTCGGGTCGTTGGAACATCAGCGATGAGTCGTGGATGCAATGGTCCCGTCCCTGGCTCTCAATGCTCTCCATTCGTCCCGGTTGGGGACAGGTGGGCCAGCAGCCTGGCGCGCAATACCTCCACTTCAGCCGCTATGGCCGCGATACACAGTATATGGACATGCCCGCTGTCCGTCCCAATAACGTCCGCCTTACCGACCTCCGCTGGGAGACCAAGACCACTTGGAACATCGGTACCGATATCGGGCTCTGGGACGACCTCATCACGATGGACATCAACGTCTACGACCAGCTCACCGACAATCTGTTGATGCGCGACGTCCGCATCCCTACCTCCACAGGCTTCTCCTCCCTCGCGTGGAAAAACGTCGGTTCCATGCGCAATCAAGGCTGGGAACTGAACGTCAACGGCAATCAGGTGCTCAAGTTGGGAGAATTCAAGGCAGGCTTCAACCTTACCCTCGGCAACAACGTCAACCAGATAGTCCGCATGGACGAAACAACCCTAATGGGTCTCAACAGCGATTTTAATTTCGCCAACGGTTCGTACCTAACCCGTGTGCAGGTCGCCAATGCTTTCGGCTCTATCTACGGATTCCGTTACAAAGGCGTCTATCAGTATAGCGACTATATCCCCCGCGAGCAGGAAAGTGCTCCTGTGGCTCGCGATAAAGATGGAAATGTCATCGTCGATGAGGAGGGCAAGCCCATTCCCATGATGTTCGACTACGATGACATTAAGTATGAGTTCAAGGGTGGCGATGCCATCTATGAGGACGTCAACCACGACGGAAACATCAACGAGCTCGACATCGTCTATCTCGGCAACTGTAACCCCAAGGTGACGGGTGGTTTCGGGTTCCGCTTCTACTACCGCCGCTGGTCGGCCAACGTACAGTTCAACTACCGCTACGGCAGCAAAATCCTCAACATGGCTCGCATGAATGCTGAGAACATGTACAGCAACAACAACCAGAGCTATGCCGTCAACTGGCGTTGGCGTACGGAAGGTGATGTTACCACCATTCCCCGTGCCCTCCACTACGCCGGTTACAACTTCTTGGGTAGCGACCGCTTCGTAGAGGACGGCTCCTTCTGTCGCCTCAACTACGCGCAGATCAGCTATTCCTTCCCGCCTACATGGATGAAACGTATTGGTGCCCAGAGTGCCTATGTCTCCATCTCGGGGAACAACCTTCTCAATTGGACGCGTTATAGTGGCGTTGATCCCGAAGTGGGTTACGGTAGCTACGGCCTCAGCAGCGACTATTCGCAGACACCTCGTGCCCGCTACTTCACCGGCAGTCTCAGCGTGACGTTCTGAAAAATGAAAGAATTATAAATTAGGAATTAGAAATTATGAAAGGTGCTGATTATAAAAAGGAAAAGGGTTGCAGGAAGAAAAAGTATTCCTCATTCCTAATTCCTCATTTTTTAATTATCATTTTGCTCTCTTCTTGTTCAGATTTCCTGAACATCCTTCCGCTGAATGAGATCGTGCTGGAGAATTACTGGACGAGCGAGGACGACGTAAATGCCATGCTCAGCTCATGTTACAGCCGCATGGCTTCCGACGACTTCGTGAAGCTTGCTTTTGTGTGGGGTGAGTTCCGTTCAGACAACATCGTACGTGGTCTCGGCACCAGTAACGAGGAAATAGAAATCCTTGAAGGCAACCTTCAGCCCACCCATAGCGTCACGCGCTGGAGTCCATATTACGACGTCATCAATCTTTGCAATACCCTATTGCATTATGCCCCTGATGTTCTTGACCGCGACCCCGATTTCAACGAGTCAGAATGGCTCGCCCTGCGTTCTGAGGCGCTTGCCATCCGCTCGCTCTGCTATTTCTACCTCGTCCGCACCTTCCGCGACATCCCCCTCGTGCTTACTCCTACCATCGACGACAACACCAGCTATCAGCAGGCGGCTGCATCGCCCGACGATGTACTTCGCCAGATTGTTGCCGACTTGCAAGAGGCCGAACGCTATGCCGTCAAACGTTTCAGCAAGGAGGAGTACAATCATGGCCGCATCACCCAGACTGCTGTTCAGGCTATTCTTGCAGATGTCTATCTATGGATGCAGCAGTATGACGATTGCATCACCTATTGTGAGAAAGTCATTGCTTCCAAGGTAGATGAAGCCGAACGCCTTCGCCTCCGCTATGATGGAGATTATCCCCTCATCGGCAACCAAAAGGAGAACGCCACCGCCGAGATGCACGAAGCCTACAACCGCATCTTCGGTCAAGGCAATTCGTTCGAGAGTATACTGGAACTCCAGTTCCGCGACTCCCAACAGTCCAACACCATTATTCCCGGTTACTTCGGTCGTGCTACGTCACCTATCGGAGCCGTCTCGGCAGCCTCATTCATCTGCGATGGTGCCACCACGGGCAACCAGCTTTTTACCAAGAACGACTTGCGGGCGGTGGAGAATTTCAATGCCAAATCCACCAGTTTCTATCCTATTCAGAAATATGTGGTTAGCAACGTCGACAATCAGGACCGCGTTACCTACATCACACTTGAGCTCACCCCTTGGATATTCTATCGCCTGACGGACGTGATGCTGATGGAGGCCGAGGCTCTTGTCCAATGCCATGACGGCGACGAACAGGATATGCGACGTGCCTTCCATCTCGTCACCTCTGTCTACAACCGCGCCAACATCGGTCAAGTTGCTCGCGACACGCTTACCTTCGATGCGTTCAACAGTCGTGCCAAGATGGAGAGCCTCGTACTTGAGGAGCGTCAGCGTGAACTGATGTTCGAGGGTAAACGTTGGTTCGATCTGGTTCGTAAGGCCCGCCGCGATGGTACCAACGGTCCTATGCTCGACCTGGCCAAACGCAAATACACCTATCCCGATGCTGTCAAAAGCAAATGGATAAAGCCCGATATGCTTTACTTCCCTATCAACGAGGATGAACTTAAGGTCAACCTTGCGCTCCACCAAAATCCTGGCTACGACATGGGTGAAACGATAAAAAGAAATTAGAAATCAAGGATTATGAAAAGAAGAACGTTTTATTTTTCATTTTTCATTTTCAATTTTTCATTGATATTATTCTCTTCCTGTGTGGAGGAACTTAAGGAGGAGAACTTCTATACCTTCACAGGTGAGATGATTGCGGACTATCTCGACAATCGTTCGGAGACGTTCAGCTCGTTCACCTATGTTCTGCAGCGCGCTGGTGTAAAACAATTGTTGGCAGCCTACGGCGAATACACTTGTTTTGCTCCGACGAATGAAGCCTTTGACATCTATCTGCGGGAAAAGGGATATGCGGACATCAATCAACTTACCGATGCTGACTGCGATACTATAGCTTTCGGTCATGTTATAAAGGTAGCTTATCTGACGACTGACCTCGACAATGGTGTGGTGGGCACCGCCAATATGAATGCCCGCTTCATCCAAGTCTATATTGACTCCATCACCAGCGACTATTATGTCAACCGCGACTCCCGTATCATTCTGAAGGACCAGGAGGTAGAGAACGGTGTGGTGCAAGTGGTAGACCGCGTGCTCCTTCCCTCTACGGAACAGCTCCCTGACCTTATCGATGCCGATGAAAAGTGTACGCTGTTCAGCGCTGCCCTCAAACTGACCCATCTGGACGATTCGCTCCAGAAGTATATGGATGAGAAATACGTCTATGACGAGGCTATCTACGATTATACCCGTCAGGGCGAGAAGTGTCCCAAGCCCAAGCACCGGCGCTTTGGCTATACGGCGTTTGTCGAGACAGATGAAGCCTTCCGTGCGGCAGGCATCACCACCCTTGACGAACTGATAGCTTATGCCCAGACCGTCTATGGTGCCTCCTTCCCTGAGGAGCGTGGGCGGTTCGATAGCGACTATACCCATCGTCGCAACCCCCTTAACCGTTTTGTAGCCTATCATCTGTTGGCCCGCACCATCTATGCCAGCAAGATGACCACGACCACCAGCATCATGCCCCAGTACGAGTCTGTCGATTATTACGAGACCATGTGTCCGGGCACTATCATCCGTGTGGAAAAAGGGCAGGGCACCCGCTACAAAGGTCTGCGCATCAACCGCCGTTGGGACAAGCAGTTCACCATCGAAGGAGTCCTTGTGCACGATGAGAGTGGTTTTGACGGAAACAACGGCGTCTATTATTACATCGACCGTCCGCTGGTTTTCGATACCGATGTACGTGACAAAGTGCTCAACGTGCGTATGCGTTTCGACGCCGCCTCGCTCATGCCCGAGCTCTCCACCAATGGCATCTACCGCAACGACGAGCGGCTGTGCTACTGGATTCCTGATGGCTATTCCGAGAACATGAAGTTCTTCCAGGAGTCCATCGTCATCTACCAATATCCCCAGCCCGACTACTGGTGCTGGTATGGCGATGAGATAATCGGTTTCGGCCTCTACGACTTTGCGCTGAAACTGCCGCCTGTACCCGAAGGAACCTACGAAATCCGCTACGGCTACGTCCCTATGGCCCAGCGTGGGATTACGCAGATCTATGTCGATGATATCCCGCAGGGAATCCCCATCGACCTCACCGTAAACACCTACGGCACGCCATCAAGCCCGAAAATCGGTTGGATTGCCGACACCGGCGATGAGGAAGAAGACAATAAGAACGACAAGGCTATGCACAATCGCGGATACCTGAAAGGACCTGACAGCCAGTGCTTCACCTCTGCCCGCACCCTTGCCCGTAGCCAGCAAAACCTGCTTCGGAAGATTGTGGCAACCCAGTATCTTACGCCCGATGAGCCTCATTATATCCGTTTCCGCTCGGTGACGCAGAACTCGCTTGAGTTTATGCTCGACTACATTGAACTCTGCCCCAAGAGCGTGTACGACAATCCTATTCAGCGTGAGGACAGACATTGATGCCGTTTATGAGTTAAGAATTTGGACTTAGGACTTATGAATCGAAAATTATCCATTATCAATTGTCAATTATACATTTTTATAATTGCGCTATTGTGCCTTTCTTGCACGGAGGCGTGGGAGTCTCATTACGACCCTGACGGCAAGCAGTCCTCATCAAACAAGACCCTTTGGGAGGAGATTTCGTCAAGGAACGAGTTGGCTGCCTTTCGTGCTGTAGTCGAACGCACGTCCTACCGCGATCTGTTGGACGGTGACCAGATGTTCACCGTGTTTGCTCCGCAGGGGACGCTGGAGACGACGGGATTGTCGGTGGAGGAACTGGAAACGGAGATTGTCGGCAACCACATGGCGCGGTTTGCCTTCCCGGCGAATAACACGTTAGCGACTACCAAGAACATCCGGTTGCTGAATGGTAAGCGAGGCGAGTTCAGCCAGACGGACGGGAGCCTCTATCAGTTGAACGGCAGGCGGCTCACGGAAACGAACATTGCCGCCAAGAATGGCGTGCTTCACATCATCGACAGCCAGCTGCCCTTCTTCTGCAACGTGTGGGAATACATGAATAAGGACACGGCCTTCAGCGCTGTGCGCGATTACCTCTATTCGTTCAACGAACTGGTGCTCGACGTGGATGCCAGCGTGGCCGGAGCGGTAGTCGATGGGGAGATAACGTATGTCGATTCTGTTGTCGTCACCGCCAACGAGATGTTCCGGCGCATCGGGCAGCTGAATAGCGAAGACAGTACCTACTGGATGGTGTTGCCCACGAACACGGCCTGGCGAAAGGCTTACGATCGCGTCAGCAGTTTCTATACCTATTCGGTGAAGAACGCCGACAGGGACTCGCTGCAAAGGCTCTACACGCAGATGGCGTTGGTGAACGACCTGGTTTTCAGCCGCAGCATGCAGACATCGCCGGCCGATTCGCTTGTCTCCACTACGGGCGGGGTATTCCGCCGCCCGCTGCGTACGCTATTGCCTGAGTACGGGAGCTTCGACGAGGGGCAGCCCTGCAGCAACGGACGGGTGTTCCGGGTGGATACGCTACGCTATCAGCCTTGGGAGTCGTGGCAACGGCCTATCCAGGTGGAGGCGGAGAACACGCGCGGACGTGAATACACGCTGTGCGAACTGTACAAACGGAATCTGAACGTCACGAGCGAATACTATTCGAGGGTGTCGGACGCCAGTTATATTGAGATGGTGCCTTCATCGACTTCGGCTAACCCGACGGTAACGTTCTCGGTGCCGGACGTGCTGTCGGCAACGTATGACATCAAGGTGGTGTTCCTGCCGCAGACGATGGGTACGGACAAATCGACGTGGGGGCTGCCTAATAAGATGGTTGCCAACCTGACGACGGTGGATGCGAACGGCAAGCAGGTGACGGAAAAGACGGATGTGTTCTATGCCGACCCCACGCGGGTGGACACGGTGACGGTGTTTGCAGGCTATCGGTTTGAGGCATGCAACTACGAAGAGGAGACGGTGGCGACGAAACTGAAGATTCAGAGCCAGGTGCTCAGCAAGGAGCGTAGCCAGTACTCCCGAACGATGCTGATAGACTGTGTGATTGTTGAACCGACGAAAGAGTGAGGATATGAAACGGTATGCTATAATAATTCTTCTTCAGCTTTCATTCATTTTTGTCGTTACTGCCCAGGACATGCGCCGCATCAGCGGTACGGTGGTTGACGCCGTGACGGAGACGGCTGTGGCGGGTGCCCGTGTGACGGCACACGGCGATGCCTCGCTGGCTGCCATGACGGACGAGACGGGCAGCTTCACGCTGAACATTCCGCCGGCGGTGGCCCTGCTGGATGTGACGGCTCCCGGGTACAACAGCGTGCTGCTGGCTGTCGGTGCTACCGACAAGGTGTGCTTGTGGCCTGAGCGTTTTGCGGCTGACAATCCCCCGTCGTTCCGGACCAGCAGCGCTGTGAGCGTGGACGACGAGATAGCCGCCCGACTGGGGGGCGAGGTGCGCACCATCACCCGCAGCGGCATGAAGGGAAACGGCGTCATGATGCTCATCGACGGCCTGAACTCGCTGCATGCCAACGCTATGCCTCTCGTCATCGTCGATGGTGTCTATCTCGACCAGCAGCAGGGGCGCGAGACGCTGCACGACGGCTTCTACAACAACCTGCTCGCCAACATCAACGTAGCTGATGTGGAGCGGATAACGGTGTTGAAGAACGGCACGGCGCTGTATGGCGTCAGGGGAGCCAACGGAGTCATTGTCATAGAGACACGCCGCAGCCACAGCATGGCCACACGCATCGAGGTGAACAGCATGGCAGGCATCGAGTGGGCGCCTGACGGCCCAGACATGATGGATGCCAGCAGCTTCCGCCTCTACGCATCGGAACTGATTGGAGGCACGGAGACACGGCAGACGACGTTTAAGTTCCTGAAGGACGACAAGGACTATTATTTCTATAAGAAGTACCACAACGAGACACGCTGGAACGACTACCTCTACCGCGAGGCGCTGACGCAACAGTACAACATCAGCGTGCAGGGTGGCGATGAGGTGGCGGACTACTACCTTTCGTTGGGCTATGTGGATGCACAGAGTACGCTGAAATGTAACGATTTCAGTCGTTTGGGATTGAGGTTCAATACGGATATCCGGCTGACGGATCGTCTGCGGACGCGCTTCGACGTGGCTTATAATCAGAACACCCGCAACCTGCGTGATGACGGCGTACCTGAGGACTTCACGGCAAGTACTGTATTGGCTCCAGGCTTCCTTGGACTCATCAAAAGCCCCTTCCTGCATCCTTACCGCTATGACGAGCATGGGCAGTTGACGACGTTCGTGGAAAGTGCCGATGACTTCGCTGAGGGGCTGGCGCTCAACAGCTCGTGGGCTAACCCCGTGGCCATTAACACCTACGGCGAGGGGAGGAACAAAAATCGTCAGGAGACAAGCTACTTTAACATCACCATCAGCCCACGCCTTGATCTCGGCAAGGGTCTGACGGCGCAGACGCTTTTCAGCTATGGGCTGACGGGCGTGACGGAGCGCTCGTTTGTGCCCATGACGGGTGTGCCCGTGTTCTATATCGATGGGGTGGGAGCGAGCAGCAACCGCGCATCATCGCTCACCGCCAAGCAGGAAAGCCTCTTCAGCGACACGAAGCTGATGTGGACGCTCACGCCTTCGGACGCGACGGGAAAGCATCGCGGGCCGCACGGGCTGGAGGTGACGGCCGGATTCCGCTACACGTCCGACAGCTACACATCGTCGCGACAGGAGGGACATAATACGGGCAACGACAAGACGCCCGACTTGGCTGCATCGTTGAGTTACAAGGACGTAGGCGGTACCGACGACAGCTGGCGCTCGGCTGCCCTCTATGCACAGGCCGACTACAACTGGCGCTACACCTGGTATGCCCAGGGGGCGTTGGCCATGGAGACATCGTCGCACTTCGGGCGCGATGCCCGCGATGGCGTGCGGCTCGGCGGAGTCAAGTGGGGGCTGTTCCCCTCGCTGCAAGGGGCTTGGCAGGTGTCGAACGAGCCGTTCATGGCCCGTCTGAAAGCCGTCAACCTGCTGAAGTTGCATGTGGGCTACGACGAGAGTGGCAACGACGACATCCCTGCCGCAGCAGCACGTACCACGTTTGCCTCGGGCAAGTATCTCGGAAATGCCATAGGCCTGAGCCTCAATGCTATCGGGAATAACACGCTGCAATGGGAGACCACACGCCGCCTGAGTGCCGGCCTCGACTTGAAGGCATGGACGGGCCGTCTGAGCCTTGCGTTGAACGTCTTCAAGAGCTTCACCTCCAACCTGCTCACCTTGAAGAGCCTGCCTGAGCTGTCGGGCGAGGACTACTACTGGAGCAACGAGGGAGCGCTGGAGAACATGGGTGCCGACGTCCGCGTGAACGTCAAGCTGCTGGGCACGCGCGACTGGTCGTGGGAAGCGGGCTTCTCGGCTGCCACCTACCGCAACCGCATAACCTCGCTGCCTGACGGCGATTTCACCACCACCCTCTACGGCGGTGAGGTGCTGACGGCTGTGGGGCAGCCTGCGGGTGTCTTCTACGGCTATCAGACAGCAGGCGTCTATGCCACCACCGCCGAGGCCGAGGCCGCAGGGCTCTACAATGTGCTCACTACCGGCAGCCGCAGTTATTTCGGCGCAGGCGACGTCATCTTCGTCAATCAGGACGGCGACCCCGCTATCGACGACCGCGACAAGGTGGTCATCGGCGATCCCAATCCCGACCTCTACGGCAACATCTTCACCACCGTAGGCTACCGGCGCCTCACCCTCGAGGCCCAGCTGGGCTACTCGTGGGGCAACGACATCTACAACTACCTGCGTCGCCAGCTTGAGAGCGGCAGCAACTTCTTCAACCAGACTACTGCCCTCAACCGTCGTTGGATCTGCGAAGGGCAGCAGACCGACGTTCCCCGCGCCACCTTCGGCGACCCGATGGGCAACGCCCGTTTCTCCGACCGTTGGATTGAGGACGGCTCGTACCTGCGCCTCCGTCAGGTCACCCTTTCCTACCGCCTGCCCGTCAACTCCATCTGGATGCAGGGGCTCACGCTGTGGGTGACGGGTAACAACCTCTTCACGTTCACCAACTACCTGGGTGCCGACCCCGAGTCGTCCGTCTCGTGCAGCGTCCTCAGTCAGGGCATCGATGCCGGTCTGCTCGCGCAGGGCCGCAGCCTGCTCGTCGGCCTCAAGTTGAACCTGTAATGAAAAACTGAGAATTAGGAACTAGAAATTAGGAATTATGAGAGGCAAGAGATATTATATTTTCGTTCTTCTTTTTTCATTCATAGGGCTGTGCAGCTGCGCCGACCTGTTCGACACCCAGTCGTCGTTCTATTCGACGGAGGATACCCACACCCTCTCCTCGGCTGCCGACACGGTCTATTCCGTCATCGGCATCCTCAGCAAGGTGCAGGCCATTGCCGACCGTACGGTGCTGATGGGTGAGCTCCGTGCCGACCTCGTCTGCGAGAACGACTACACCACCAGCGACCTCCGCGAGATTGTCCGCTCGGACGTTTCGTCCACAAACGCCTATGTGGACTATCGCGACTTCTATGCCGTCATCAACAACTGCAACTACTATCTCTCCCGTGCCGACACCACCGTGCGCGTGGCAGGGCAGAAGGTCATTCTCAAGGAGTATGCCGTCGTGAAGGCCATCCGAGCCTGGACGTACATGCAGCTGGCGCTCATCTACGGCGAGGTGCCGTTCTACACCGAGCCCATCCTCAAGTTCACCGACGCCGACAAGGAGTATCCGAAGTACGACCTCAGCCGCATCTGCGACTATTTCATCCCCGACCTGCTGCCCTATGTGGAGGTGGAGCAGCCCGCCTACGGCTCCATCAGCGGCATCGACGCCCGCAAGTTCTTCTTCCCCGTCAAGCTGGTGCTGGCCGACATGTACCTCTGGCAGCAGGACTACCGCCATGCGGCGTTCTACTATGCCGACTACCTCTCCGACAAGAAGCTGACGACGGGCTTGGTGGCCTCGCGCGTCAGCGGCATCAACACCAGCGACGAGGTAACGGCCTACACGTCCAACTGGATAAACGCCTTCCAGTTGCCGGGCGTCGAGGAGGTCATCACCCTCATCCCGATGGCCAAGACGCGCCTCGATGGGGTGAAGAGCAAGCTCGACAACGTCTTCAGCTCCACCGAGGAGAACGCCGATCATTACCAGATTACCCCCTCGCCCTACTACGAGGAGCTGGTTGCCGCGCAGGACTATGCCTATTCCGTCAACGAGCGCACGCTGAAGCACCTCAGCTGTGGCGACATGCGCTACTATGCCACCTATCCCACCAAGTTCGTCCCGGCCGACAAGCAACCCTCGGCCGACGACTGGAAAACCGACGACGAGGACATCCAGGAGAACGCCAAGTTCACCTCAGGCCACGTCTATGTCTATCGCGTGGGTACCGTGTGGCTGCGTCTGGCCGAAGCGCTCAACTGCATGGGCGACTACGAGGACGCCTTTGCCATCCTGAAGCGCGGAGGCGAGGTGACCACGCGGGGCGACTCGCTGCTCTTCGAGTTCACGCAGACCTCCGTGGGCACCGAGCGCTATCGCGGCATCCACGCACGGGGTGGGGGAGAAGCCTTCCGCAACAGCGTCTATGACCTGCCCGATATGTCGGGCGACACGCTGGAGGTGCGCGTGTGGACACCCGAGCGCCTGGTGGAGTATGTCGAGGAGCGCATCGTCGAGGAGCAGGCACTTGAGAACGCCTTTGAGGGACATCGCTTCTACGACCTCATGCGCGTGGCCCTCCGTCGGGGCGACCCCACCTACTTGGCCGACAAGGTGGCCCACCGCAACGGCACCCTCCAGCCCGCCGACGCCACGCTCTACAACCTCCTCTCCAACCCCGCAAACTGGTATATCAAGCACGACTAATTTATCCTCAATCTTCAATCTTCAATCCTCAATCTTCAATCCTCAATCTTCAATCTTCAATCTTCAATCTTCATATGTTTACCGAATCAGACCTTCTCTTTCTCGCAAAGCGCGGAACCTCAGTCGCACAGGCCGAGGAACAGCTCGCCAGTATCGAACACGGCTTCCCCTTCCTGAAGCTCGAGGGCGCCGCAGCCGTCGGCAAGGGCATCGTCAAGCCCGACGAAACCCTACGTGACGACGCCGTCAGCGCCTGGCAGGACTACCTTGCCGCTGGACACCGCGTGGTGAAGTTCGTGCCCGCCTCCGGTGCCGCCAGCCGTATGTTCAAGAACCTCTTTGCGTTCCTCGACGCACCCTACGACGAGCCGCAGACCGACTTCGAGCACATCTTCTTCCACCACATCACCTGTTTTGCCTTCTACGGCACGCTGGATGCCTGCTGCGTCAGGCTCTACGGCAAGGGCGTCGCCGACCTCATGGCCGAGCGTCGTTACAAGGCCGTGGTGGAGGCCCTGCTGGGAGCCGACGGCATGAACTACGGCAAGCTGCCCAAGGGCCTGCTGGAGTTCCACAGCAGCCTCGAAGGCACGTCCCGCACCCCGCTTGAGGAACATCTGGTGGAGGGCGCCCTCTATGCTGCCGATGCCGACAACCGCGTCCACATCCACTTCACCGTGTCGCCCGAGCACCGCCGGCTGTTCGAGGAGAAGGCTGCTGCCGTCGTCCAGAAGTACGAGCAGAAGTTCAACGTCACCTACGACATCACCTTCTCCGAGCAGAAATCCTCCACCGACACCATCGCTGCCAACCCCGACGGCACCCCCTTCCACGATGCTGCGGGCAACCTCGTCTTCCGTCCCGGCGGGCATGGCGCGCTCATCGAGAACCTGGGCGACCTGCGCTCCGACGTCGTCTTCATCAAGAACATCGACAACGTCGTCCCCGACCGCTTCAAGGACGATACCGTCGAGTACAAGCAGGTGCTTGCCGGCATCCTCGTCAGCCTCCAGCAGCAGGTGTTTACCTACATCCGTCTGCTTGACAGCGGGGCGTACACCGATGCCCAGTTGGCCGAGATGCTGCGGTTCCTCGAGGAGAAGTTCTTCTGCTACAGCCCCTGGTTCCACCCCGACGGCGTCGGTACCGACAGCCGCTCCGCCCTGGTGGCCTATCTGCGCGACAAGCTCAACCGTCCCATCCGCGTCTGCGGCATGGTGCAGAACGTCGGCGAGCCCGGCGGAGGCCCCTTCCTCGCCTACAATGCCGACGGCTCCGTCTCGCTGCAGATTCTGGAGAGCTCGCAGATTGACATGACCAATCCCCGTAGCGCCGAGATGTTCAGCCGGGGCACCCACTTCAACCCCGTCGACCTTGTCTGCGGCATCAGCGACTATCAGGGCGAGCCCTTCGACCTGCCGCGCTACGTCGATAAGTCCACCGGCTTCATCTCCTCCAAGTCGAAGGACGGCCGCGAGCTGCGAGCCCTCGAGCTCCCCGGCCTCTGGAACGGCGCCATGAGCAACTGGCTGACACTCTTTGTCGAGGTGCCCCTCTCCACGTTCAACCCCGTCAAGACCGTCAACGACCTCCTGCGCGAGCAGCACCAGCTGTAGGAAGCAATTTTCAGTCTTCAATCAGAAAGGATTAGCAGGCTCGAGCCTGCTAATCCTTTCTGTACCCTTGCCCGAAGGCGTTGTAGCACTTCATCTGTCGTCGGTTGGTGCTCCCCTCGGGGCGCACGCCCACGTGGAAGAACGAGCCGTAGTCAATCATCTGGTCAAACTCCAGCCGCTCCGCGTTTTCCCTGAACCACTGGCGTACGGTGTCCATCTGCTCGTCCGTCGCATGCAGCGGGCGGAAGTCGGCCGCGAGGCCCAGCAGGTGCTGGCTCGTGGGGCTGCCCCCCACGTCGTGGTTCAGGTCGCGGCAGCGGTAGCCGCTGGTGATGACGATGGGCTGGGCGAGGTGTTCGCGCAGAGGGTCCAGGACGGTGTCGACGAGGTACTCGATGTTCCGCCTCGCCTCACGTGGCGTCGAGTTGTCGTACCCCTTCAGCGCAGCCGTCACGCTCTGCTCAAACTCGGGAAAAGAAAAGTATTTCATACTTTTTTTAGTTAAGAATTAAGAGTTAAGAGTTAAGAGTTAAGAAAAATAGTTTTTATTTAGTTAAGAATTAAGAGTTAAGAGTTAAGAAAAATAGTTTTTATTTAGTTAAGAATTAAGAGTTAAGAGTTAAGAAAAATAGTTCTGCAAGCGATTAACTATGTATTATGAGCTATGAACCAGCGGAACACCCTATGAGGATGAGAGTCGAGAGAATGAGGGTTATGGTTTTAATCCACTGCATACACATAGGTTTTTTTCTTAACTCTTAATTCTTAACTCTTAATTCCATCAGAGGCAGCTTTGAACCGAGAGCGTGCCCACAATCGCCGTCAGCACGGCAATCACAATTTCGAGTATCTTTTTCCATGAGATTTTAGCGGTTACGGTATACATAAGAAATCGTTTTTAGATAGTTGTTTTTTGAGTTAAGAATTAAGAGTTAAGAGTTAAGAAAGAATGTTCCGGTATGTCGCATTCCGTTTCAGAGTTAATTTTGAGAGCCGTATGCAGAGCTATTTTTCTTAACTCTTAATTCTTAACTCTTAACTCATAGCGAGCGCTCTCGCTTACGCGAGAAGCTCGCTGGGCACGCGCTTCAGCTGGCGGTTGGTGCGCACATAGCGGAGCAGGTCGGCATCGGCACGGAAGCGGATACCGCAGCCCTTGATGTACGACGCCGGGTCGAACGCCTCCAGCGGAATCACGCTCTGGGCGAAGCACTTGCTGTTGAGGTTAGCCTGCAGCGCGCCGATCTCCTGCAGCACGATGCGCTGGCCCTGGAGCAGGTGCGTCTTGATGAACTCCTTGGCAGCCGTCAGCACAGCCACGACGTCCGCCTTGGTGACGGTGGTGGCAAACTGGATGTCCTCGGCGAGGCTCTTGAAGTCATAGTCGCCGGTCTTCACGGCGCGGTTGGTGGCGTAGTCGACGCCCTCGGCACCATTCGGGTTGGTGCAACCCACAATCTGATAAGTAATAGGCATAGTTTTAAATAGTTAAGAGTTAAGAATTAAGAGTTAAGAAAAATAGTTTTGGTTATGCGCATACAAGACTATTCACGATGCAAAGATAATACATCTGTTTTTGCCAGTTTCCGATGGCAGCGTAGGGTATCTCTCGCGCCGATTCCGCCCAACTATGAACTATGCATTATGAACTATGAACTGAAGATTACGCAGCCATAGCGGCGTAATCTTCTTTGTCCGGAACGGGTCCGAGGAAGTGCAGGATGGCAGCCACGTGGGCGGGCTGGAACAGCTTGGCCGTGTCGCAGGGAGAGATGTCGCGGAGCACGTCGGAGAGATAGACGTTCCCGTCGTCGCGTGCCAGCGCGCGGTCGTCGTCCGAGAGCCGTCCCACCGGCTGCCGCGCATGCAGGATTTCGTAGTATAGCGCTTTGCGTGCCAGTTCGCCCTTCGGCTCATCGGGGAAGTACAGGCCAGCAAGCTCCCGCTTCGTCATCGTGCGCACGGGTGTGAGCGCGTCAATCGAGAAAGTGTACGTGCGTGTGCGCCCCTTGCAGGGGTAGAGCGTGAAATATACAGCAGATTGAATCATAAGCATACAGATTAGAAATAACGTAGTGGAATAAATTTTTAACGCAATGGAATGAGCCGTCAGCTCTTTTAGTTAAGAATTAAGAGTTAAGAGTTAAGAAAAAATGTTCTGCAAGATAAAGAACAAGTCCCGGAGCAGCCAGCGCCCTGAAGGGGCAGAGGGCTTCCAGCCCAGGGCAACGCCCTGGGGTAACAGGATTGCATGGGTAGTTTCGCCCTGAAGGGGCAAAAGCACGATTCACGGAACACATACCTCTCGTCATAATCAATAAAACTCTTCTAAAGCTTTTGCCCTTTCAGGGCGCAGTTACAATGGGTCGTACTTTTCCCAGGGCGCTGCCCTGGGCTATGTGCTTGCTGCCCCTCCGGGGCGTTCCTACGGCCGTTCTACAGGCCGGAGGCCGTTCATAATTGTCAATTGTCAATTAGCGAGTTCTTCACGTAGAATTCGCTAAAGTCCTTGCAGCCGGGGGGCAGCTGGTGGTGCTCGATGTTGGGCAGCACGTCGCGCAGTTGCAGGAAGAGGCGTTCGCCGGGTGCGTCGCGGTCGGGGTACATGTGGAACCGTGTGGCGCGTTCGTCGCCGAGCGACCTGAGGAGGGCAATGTCCTTCGGCATCAGCAGGGTGGCCGACGGGATGGCGACAGCCTTGTGTCCCGCCGAGAGCATCGCCCAGCAGTCCGAGCAGCCCTCGGTAATGTAGAGCGCCTCGCCCGTGGCGAGCCTGTCCAGCACCGGCAGGTTGTAGATGCTGCACGCCGCCCCGGCGGGGAAGCGGAAGCGTGGCGAGCCCCCCGGCCGCAGGTTGCGGTTCTGGATGCCGATGAGGCGGCCGTCGCGGTCGAAGTAGGGAATCTGCAGCCAGTCCGTGCCCTGTCGGTCGCGCCACGACGTCAGGCGGCACCACGTGACCACGCGCTCGTCCAGCCGTCGCTCATCGAAGAGGAACCGCCGTGCCGCCTCGCTCAGCCACGGCCGTTGGAAGAACCGCTCGTAGCGACGCGCGTCGAACGTAGCGGCCGCCTCGCCCGCCAACCGCTCCCCGCTAACCGCCAACCCATCATCCGCTAACCGATAACCGCTAACCGCTAACCCATCGCCCGCTAACCCAAACTCCCCTCCCAGCCAGCGGCAGGCGTCGAGGAAGTCCTTACCGAGGTAGCGCATCACCAGGTCGATGGTGTCGCCGTGCGCCCCGCACGTGAAGCAACGCCACGTGCCCCGCCCCGGGCGGAACGACAGCGAGGCATGATGGTCGTCGTGGAACGGGCAGAGGCACATGTGCCTCGTGACGTGCAGCCCGAGCCGCTCCGCGACCCCCTCGATGGGGAGGTCGCGGAGCTTCTGAAGGTCATATCGGTCCATCATCGTCAATTGTCAATTATCACCAGTTGACTTGTTGACTCATTCCGGGTTTTACGTTTCCGTTTCCCGTCGGCGACCTCACCCCGGAGGTACTCGTCCGTCTTCGTGTAGAGCCCCGTCTTCTCCGAGTAGGTGATGAACCCGCGGTACACCCACACGCTCAACTGGTTCCGAGTGCTCTCCTTCGACTTGCCGGCACTTACGCGGAGAGCCTCCAGCTCGGCCTCGTTGAACGTGTCGGGCAGGCTGTCCAGCATGTTCTTCGGCCCCGTCTTCGAGGCTTCGGCTTTGTCGACGTCGCCGCCCTTCAGCATGTCGCCCAGCACCTGGTACTTGCTCCACAGGTCGTGCCACACGAGCCACTCCACCACCTCGCCCATGGAGCGCGTGAAGGTCTGGTCGTTCAGCACCCAGAGGATGCAGCCGGCCTTCCATGCCGACACGAGGCTGCGCTTCGAGATGTCCCACAGCACGTCGTCGTCGGTCAGGTCGCCCAGCGAGGCCATGTCGGCCGCCAGGCGGTTCACCAGCTCGTTCAGCGGACGGACGATGAAGCGGCCCTTCGTCGTGTCGAGTCGCACGAGGTACTCGTCCAGCTCGCGGTAGAACTCGTCGGGGAACTTGCCCACGCGTGGAATCCTGCCCTCGCGGCTCTGACGGGCCTTGTAGCTGAACACCATGCGGCCGAAGGTGCCGTTGAAGAGGTCGTTCTTATAGAACTTGCGCGCAGCAAACGGGGTGGACGAGACCGTCAGGCAGGTGCGCAGCAGCGGATTGCCCACCACGCCGTCGGCCGTGGCACGCAGGGCGCCCGCCCGCTGGCGGTCGTAGATGTTGCGTAGCATCTGCGTCACCTGCTTGTGGCCGCCGCAGAGGGCGTCGAGCATCTCCACCTCGGGCATGTTCAGGTACTGCGTGCGTCCGCCCAGGCACTCGCAGGCCACCGAGTTCTGCAGGTAGGCCGCGCGCGTCATGTCCGACGGCGGAAACCAGAAGGCCGCCTCCGGGCGTGCCGGCTTTTCCTTGTTCGCCCCGCGGGTCTTCACCGTCCTCTGCCACTCCACGAGGCGTTTCAGCTCCGCCTCGTCGTGCTGGCGCAGGTCGCGGCACAAGGCTTCCACCAGTAGCGACAGCTGCCCCTTGTTGCAGCCGGTGTCGGCCACCAGATGGGCCATCTGCCCGCACAACTCCTTCCATGTGTGGTCGGGATACTGGAATTCCGCGCCGCTGACGTGCGCGCCAAGAATGGGGAAAAACATCGGAACAAGCGGTTCCTGCATGTCTTTCGAGGCCTGTGAGAGCAAGATTTTGATACATTCCGTACCCTTTCCGAGCATCGGCATGGACGGAGCAGTAGGTTTTGTAATGTCGTATGTCATTGTCTGATTGCTTTTTAGATGAAACGAATCGTAGCCGGGTATGTCAATTACAGTTATGTCAGTTATTTTTTAAAGGGTATCATTCTCGCTTTCCTACCTTATTTTATATTATAATATATTAATTATTAATTAATTATATAAAGGAGAATTGAGAAAACACATACCCTCAAAAACCTAATTGTAATTGACATAACTGACATACCCGGCCACACAACTCACTCTCCTACACGCCCTTCTTCCCTATGAGGCCCCCCACGATGCAGAGTTCGTCAGCCGCCTCGTAACAGAAATCTTTGAAGGAAAAGTCCTTGGTAAACCTTGGCGGGATGTTGAAAGTAGGGTAGAGGGTGCCGTCCTTCCCTCGGTGGATGTTCACGCGTACGCCGCGGTAGACAAACGGGTTGCGCGTGTTCTGGCGCGTCTTCTGCAGGCGGGCGTTCTCGATGAAGGTGAAGTGGTCGTCGTCGTCGCGTACGATGGCGCCGCCCAGCAGCTCGCCCTCGTTCATGCCGCCCGGCTTGCGGGTCAGCAGCTTCAGGTCCACACACAGCTCGGTGTGCGGGTAGAGGCCGCCCGGCATCCGCCGGCGGAACGCCGCAGCAAGGGGTTCGTTACTCTGGAGGCAAATTTTAATCACCTCACCTACCGACTTCGGCTCGTGCTTCTCAGCGCCGAGTCTTTTTCCTGTAATAAAATCTTTTGCCATATTACAAATAGATTTTAGGGCGGTTCGACCATCTGCTTAGCCCATAGCCTAAGACGGCCAAGAACTGAACCGTTCAGTCCTCGGCAATGGGGAAACCACCCCCCGGCACGTAAGCACTTTCGCCGGATTTGCTTACACGCTTTCGGAACGGCACAAAGCGAATGCCGGAACACCCTGTATATAAAGAGTGTTCCGGCCGGAAAAAAATTTCAAAAAAAAGTGTTCGTGCTTACATCGTTGCTTACAGGGACACGAAATCGCTTACACGCGTCAGATTCCTTTTGTCGAGCGAAGCTCACCCGAAAGGACGGCCCGCAGGGCGGCATCCCTCGTGTCGTAATCCTCATCGCCGCCCCCTTTGCGTTGCGGTAACGGATTGTTGATGTCGAGAATATATACGGTCGCATCAATCCCAAACGCGTCCTCATCGGCCAGACGGTTTCGGTCGAAATTGGGTGTCAGCCCAAACTGCTCCCTGACCATCGACGATGCCGACTGCCTTTTCTGTCCTTCGATAAAGGGCTGCTTCAATAGCTTTTGCAGAAGCGACGTCAAGACCGTTGTGCTGGCCTTCCACGCGATGTCGCAATGGCGGGGCTCGCCCTCGAAGAGAGCCTCGAAGTCGTCTGTGGTCGTCTTGCCGTCTATCCAGCCCCACTTGTTCCACCTCTCAAAGACAAGTTTCACCCTCTCGCCCTGCCTCCTCAGAACGCCCTTGTTGCCATGGGTGTAGTACTTGAGCGTCATGGGCTTGCCGGCGGGCTTTTTCGCGACACCCTTCGCGGGCTTTCGCGCCGTCCGGCGTTTGTCCGCCTTCGGCTCCGCGGCAGCCACAGGCCCTGCGGCGGCAAACGCCTCCAGCACGGCCACGTGCGCGTAGATTAGATAGAGGTTCGTGCGCGAGAAGCGGCCATAGTAGAGCACCTTGGCGAAGGCTTTTTCATCCTCCTCCCCCTCGACGGGAAAGAGGAACGCCTTGGGCATGGCGTCCGTGAGCGCCGTGCGGATGCCGTCGAGCGCCTGCTCCCGCTTTGCCCCCTCGGGGTATTTGAGGGCGAACTTCGACAGGAATCCGTCGTTCTGACTCAGGTGGTGGCGCACATACTCCATCTGCGCGCGGTAGATGGCGAGGGGCCCGCCGTTGCTGATGAACCGATGGAACGACGATTCGATGGCCTGCGTCGGCGAGAGCACGTCGAACGCGTCGCACCAGGTGTTCAGCTGTTCCAGCACCCTCACCCTGTACGACTGGTCCTCGGCACAGAGCGAGCAGTCCTTCATCTTCAGATAGCGTTCCGCCAGCGGCAGCAGCACGTCGGGGTCGGTACTGTTCATGATCTTCGTGCAGAGCGCCACCAGGTCCCTCTCCTCCTTCCTGACAGGTATGTCGGCCGGGTGGATGAAGGAAAAGGGCTTAAACCGGCCGTAGTATTCCTCCTCCATCTCCAGCGCCAGCAGCTCCTCGTCGCAGGGCAGCAGCACGTAGATGGTGCCCACGGGCCTGCCGGGAACCATGGTGAGGTCTTCCCACGTCAGGACGCGCGCCAGCGTGGCGCCCCCGAATGTCGTCCTGCCGATGATCATGCGCACCAGGATGCAGAAGTCCGTGCCGACGTAGCCTATGCGCACGGTATTGCCCCCGCCGGCGTCCATGTAGGCCGCCACGGCCTTCACATCCACGGGGTTGTCATCCTCGCTATGAAGCGTCACCTCCCGTCCCGCAGCCAGCGCCTCCACCACGGCCTGATAGTTTTCGTCACTCATATACCTCACCCCCACGATGGGTACGATGATGTTCCTCGTGCCCCCTGCACGCGGCGTTTCAAAAGCATTTTCAGTCATCCTGTTCATACAACAATCTTTATAACCAAAAAAGAGATAATACGCCACAAATGTACCCATTTCCCCCCGCCCCGCCAAGCCTTTTCAACAAAAATTCATCGAAACAGAAAATTTAACACGCTTGTACGGGAATATGGTACACGTTTCGCTTATCTTTGCATAATTTTACGAACCTGCCCCGCTTCCTGGTGATTCTTTTTTTCATTTTTCTGCGGAGGAATGAGCCTTTTCTCATTTTTTTTCGCTATTTTTGCATCAGAATTAGATGCCAAGGATATGCCAGTTGACAAACAAGTACTGTTGCGTTATCAGGTTCTGAACAAATGTTTCCGGAACCAGTTCAGGGAATACACCCTCGACGACCTTGTCGAGGAGTGCAACAAGGTTCTGCGTGAACAGGACAGGCCTGAAGTTTCCAAGCGCACCATACAGAACGATATCGCCACGCTGGAAACTGAATACGACATAGAGCTTGACCGAAACCTTCGCCAGGGCCGCAAACGTCTCTACCGCTATGCCGATGCCGACTACACGCTACCCCTGTTTCGCATCAACGACGAGGAGCGCCACAAGATTCACGATGCCATCCATGTCCTGAGCCAGTTCGAGGGGGAGCCGCTCTACGACTGGGCACGCATCATCCTGATGCAGATCGAAGGCGGCCTGTTCGACGAAAACGCGTCGCCCGTCGTCTCGTTCCAGACGAACCTCGACCTGAAGGGCCTCGACCATTTCGGGCAGCTGCTGCAGGCCATCATCGCCAAGCGTGTGCTGAAGCTCAGCTATACCCCCTACGGAAAGCCGCAGATTACGGCCACCGTCTATCCTTATTATCTCAAGGAGTATAACGACCGATGGTACCTGATTGCCCAGGTCAGGGGCTACGGCACTTTTGCCCATTACGCCCTCGACAGGATTGACAGCTTCAGGGAGCTGGCCTTGCCATACAAAGAACCGGAAACGGAGTTCGACGAATATTTCGACGATGTGGTAGGCGTGACGGTACCCGAAGGAGACCCGGAAAATATCATCCTAAAAGTCAGCAAGCCCCGCTTTGAGTACATCCGCACCAAGCCACTCCACCTCACCCAGCGCATCAGGGAAGAAAACGACGACTTTGCCGTCGTAACCATCAACGTGAAGGTCAACAAGGAGTTGGAGTCTCTTCTCCTCTCTTATGGCGACAGCCTGGAAGTGCTTGCCCCAGAAAGTATTAGGAAAAAGATGGCTCAAACCACGCAGGCCATGCATCAAAAATATCTTGAACCATGCAAAAAACCTGCACAGTAACGCAGTAATTTTGCGGCGTCAAACCAAAAAACACAGAGAAAAACATGATCCAAAGCGAAGCACAGCTTGAACAGCAGTTCATCGAGAAGCTGCAGGAGTTGAAGTACACCTATCGAAGCGACATCCGCGACCTGGACACGCTTGAACGGAACTTCCGCCAGAAGTTCGAACGGCTCAACTACGTCTCCCTCTCTGACGACGAGTTCCGCAAGCTGCTGCAGGAGAACGTCACGTCGGATGTGTTTGCGGCCTCGAAGCATCTGCGCGAGAAGCAGACCTTCGTGCGCAACGACGGCACCACCTTCGACTATAGCCTTGTGAACCTGCGCGACTGGTGCAAGAACGAATACGAGGTGGTGAGCCAGCTCACCATCAACACGGCCAACAGCCGCCAGCGCTACGACGTCATCATCCTCGTCAACGGCCTCCCTCTCGTACAGATTGAGCTGAAGCGGCATAGCGTCTCAGCCATGAAGGCCGTCGAGCAGATCGTGAACTACAAGCAGGACCGCGGCAACGGCTACCTGGGCACCCTGATGTGCTTCATGCAGCTCTTCATCGTCAGCAACGGAGGAAGCGACACCATGTACTTCGCCAACAATAACGACGAGCATTTCCACTTCGACGCCACCAACAACTACATGCCTGTCTATCATGCTGCCGACCGCGACAACCACAAGGTTGCCCAGCTCTTCTCCTTTGCCGACATGATGCTGCCCAAATGCGAGCTGGGCAAACTCATCAGCCGCTACATGGTGCTGGTGGAAACCGAGAGGAAGATTCTCGTCATGCGCCCCTATCAGATCTATGCCGTCGAGAGCATCGTCAACTGCGTGGCAAACAACGACCATAACGGCTACATCTGGCACACCACCGGAAGCGGCAAGACGCTCACCTCGTTCAAGGCCTCCACCCTGCTCAAGGACAACAGGGACATCGAGAAATGCGTGTTCGTCGTGGACCGCAAGGACCTCGACAAGCAGACGCGCGACGAGTTCAACAAGTTCCAGGAGGGATGCGTCGAGCAGAACGCCAACACGGCCGCCCTCGTCAGCCGCCTCGAAAGCGACGATTATGCCGACAAGGTCATCGTCACCACCATACAGAAGCTGGGCCTCGCCCTCGACCCCTCGCCCGCGAACAGCTACTACAAGCGGCTCGAACGGCTCAGGGACAAACGCATCGTCTTCATCTTCGACGAGTGCCATCGCAGCCAGTTCGGCGAGAACCACGCCGCCATCAAGAACTTCTTCCCCAAGGCCCAGCTCTTCGGCTTCACAGGCACACCCATCTTCGAGGAAAACAGCACCTATGTCCGCGTGAATGGCCAGCAGGCCGAGTACGTCACCACAAAGGACGTGTTCCAGAAATGCCTCCACCAGTACACCATCACCCACGCCATCAACGACAACAACGTTCTGCGCTTCAAGGTGGAGTATTACGGCAACAAGGATGCCCAAGGCAAGAAGACAGGTACCGACCTCACCCGGAAGCAGATTGTCGATCACATCCTCGACAACCACGACAAGCTCTCGGCCCAGCGCCGCTTCAACGCCCTGCTGGCCACTCCATCCATCCCCGACGCCGTCCGCTACTACGAAACCTTCAAACGCGAGCAGGAGAAGCGCGCCCTGGCCGACCCGGACTACGTACCCCTCAACGTCACGGCCGTGTTCACGCCCCCGATGAAAACCACCACCTTCGAGGACCTGCTGCAGGAAACGGCCGACAACCGCGACGACCCCGATGCCAACCGCGAGGCCCTGAGCAAAATCATAGGCGAGTACAACAAGCGCTTCGGAACCAGTTTTACCGTCGATCTCTTCGACGAGTACTACCGCGACGTGCAGCAACGCGTCAAGGACCAGCGCTACCCCAACAAGGACTATCCCCACAGCCGCAAGCTGGACGTGGTCATCGTCGTGGAGATGATGCTCACCGGCTTCGACAGCAAGTTCCTCAACACGCTCTACGTGGCCAAGGACCTCAAGTGGCACGGGCTCATACAGGCCTTCAGCCGCACCAACCGCATCCTCGACGGCACCAAGCCCTACGGCAACATCATCTGCTACCGCGACCTCGAGCGTGCCATGGAAGAGGCCATGGTGCTCTTCAGCGGCTTCGAAAGAGACAAGGGTAAAGAGTACTGGCTGGTCGAGCCCGCCGAGACCGTCGTCGAGGACTACAAGGAGAAGATTGCCCAGCTCCGTACCGTCATGAACAGCATGGGGCTGGAGTGCAGGCCCGACGAGGTCATCAACATCCCGCTGGGCGAGAACGCCAACCAGTTCATCGATGCCTTCAAGGACGTGCAACGGCTGGCTCTCAAGCTCGGACAGTATGTCGATCTGCCTGAAGAGCTGACGACCGCCGCCGAAGAGGCCATGCCCTACGACACGTTGCAGCAGTTCCGCACAGCTTATCTCGACCTTGCCCATCGCACACAGCAGCAAGGAGGCGGATACCCGGCAAGTGACGACGATGACGAAGAGCCCGACTTCGAGCTCTCGCTCTTCAGCTCGGCTCTCGTCGACTACGACTACATCATGAAGCTGCTCTCCAAATATACCGACACCCGTCCCGAGAAGGTGAAAATCACCAAGGAACAACTCGTGGACATACTCTCCAGTAGCGTGGACCTGATGAGCGAGCGCGACTACCTCAAGGCCTTCATCGACGAAGAGCTCACCCAAGGCAGCGGCATGAGCGAACTGGAGATACGCCGTCGGTACAAGGAGTTCAAGAACCGCCGGCTCAACCAGCAGGTCGCCGCCCTCGCACAAGAGTACGGCATCGACACCCCGGCACTCGAAGGCTTCGTGAACGAGACCATCAAGCTGCGCCGTATCGACGAGGACACCCTGCGCGAACTGCTCAGCCACATCGACAACTGGAAACTGCGCAAGACGGCCAAGGAAGGCCTCCTCGCCCGACTTGCCCCGACGTTTGCCCTGCTCGCTGGAGGCAACACCATCGAAGGGCTTAATGCATACGTGAAGGAATAACCCCCAAAAAACACAATAATCTTGAAAAGATGTGGATTTTATAGTTGCAATAATCTTGAAAAGATGTAAATTTGCACGTCCAATAATCTTGAAAAGATGTAATGTTATCCATGAAAAGAAAGATATACAACAAGTTGCTCGAATGGAAGCAACAGCGTAACGGCGAGACGGCCGTGCTGATAGAGGGCGCTCGCCGAATCGGCAAGAGCTACATCGTGGAGGAGTTTGCCCGCAACGAATATGACTCCTATATTCTCATCGACTTCAACAAGGCCGACAAGGTGGTGGCGACCTGGTTCGACACACTACGGGAGGACATCGACACGCTACTGTTGAACCTTCAGGTGCATTACGGCAAGCGGCTCACTCCCGGCAAGTCCGCCATTATCTTTGACGAGGTGCAGCTCTGTCCGCATGCCCGCGCCGCCATCAAGTATCTGGTGGCCGACGGCAGGTTCCACTATATAGAGACGGGGTCGCTCGTCAGCATCAAGAAAAACGTGCGCGACATTGTGATTCCTTCCGAGGAGGAGGCGCTACCCATGTACCCGATGGATTTCGAGGAGTTCCTCTGGGCTATGGGCAACGATATGCTGATGCCCTACATCGGCCAATGCCTTGAAAAACGGCAACCCCTTGGAGCACTCCATCGGAAAGCCATCGAGCTTTTCCGCACCTATATGATTGTGGGCGGGATGCCGCAAGCCATACTGGCCTTTGCCCAGTCAAAGGATTTCGACAAGGTTGACCGCGTGAAACGCGGCATCCTGCGGGTCTATGCCAATGACATCTCCAAATATGCTGCAGGCATGGAACATAAGGTCAAAAGCATCTTCGACCAGATTCCCGCCCAACTGCAGAAACACGAAAAGAAGTTCCGCCTGTCGGCGCTGGAACCCGGCGCGGCCTACCGCGACTACGACGACGCCTTCTTCTGGCTTGCCGACGCCGGCATCGTCAACATCTGCTACAATTGTACGGCGCCCAACGTGGGGCTGCGACTCAACATGGAGCGCAATACCCTCAAATGCTATATGGCGGACACAGGCCTGCTCATCTCTCACGCATTCGACGAAAACGGCAAGGTGCCCGTGGAGCTCTACCAGAAACTCCTGCTCAACAAACTGGAGGTGAACCAGGGCATGATCGTGGAGAACATCGTGGCACAAATGCTTGCCACAAGCAACCACAAACTCTATTTCTACAGCAACTCCAGCCGCGACGACGCCAGCAACCGGATGGAAATTGATTTCCTCACCGCCAAAAGCAAGCTCACCACACGGCACAACATCACCCCCATCGAAGTGAAATCGTCGCAACGATATACGCTTTCATCCTTGCGCAAATGCATGGATAAATTCGGCGAATACCTCAACACACCCGTCGTACTGCACGCAGGCGACCTGAATGAAGAGAACGGCATCCTATTCCTGCCGCTTTATATGACCCCATTGCTTTAATGGGTAACGTATAATTGAAACAAAACATTCTTGAACAATGGAAAACAAACAAACAGAAAATACAGAATTAGTACCCCGACTCCGCTTCCCTGGATATACAAAAGAATGGGAAGAAAAGAAGTTAGGAGATGTCTTTACAAGGTTAACGGATAGGAATATTGAGGACAATAAAAATGTTCTGACAATATCTGCTCAGCATGGACTTATTAGTCAGTTAGACTTCTTCAAAAAATCTGTTTCAGCAGTGGACGTTACAGGATATTACCTTCTACATAGGGGTGATTTTGCTTATAACAAAAGCAGTTCCCAAGGTAAACCTGTCGGAGCTATTAAGCCTCTAAAGTTATATGACAAGGGGGTTGTATCCACATTATACATTTGCTTTAGATGCATAGACTCCAATGCTATAGAGTTTTGGGAGCAGTACTTTGATGCAGGAATATTTGATAAAGAGATTATGGCTATTGCGCAAGAGGGAGCGAGGAATCATGGGCTTTTGAATGTTCCGACAAACGACTTCTTTGGTCTCGTTGTGAAAATACCCGAACCAGCCGAGCAGCAGAAAATTGCTTCGTGCCTTTCTGAGTTGGATAATCTGATATCCGCGCAAGGTCAGAAAGTGGAAGCCCTGAAAGCCCACAAGAAAGGCCTCATGCAGCAGCTCTTCCCCCAGCCTGGCGAAACCATCCCACAACTCCGCTTCCCCGGCTTTGAAGGAGAATGGGATTATGTTAATGGTAATGAGTTGTTTGCTCCAATCTCAAACAAAAACCACAATTCAGATTTGCCAATTCTGGCATTAACCCAAGATAAAGGAGCTGTGCCCCGTGATTTGATAAACTATAATGTTATTGCCTCCGAGAGAAGTGTGGCTGGATATAAGGTGGTAGAAGTTGATGATTTTATTATCAGTTTAAGGTCATTTCAGGGTGGCATAGAATATTCGCGCTATAAGGGATTGTGTAGTCCGGCTTATATTGTTTTACGAAAGAAGATGAAAGACTTATCTTCTGATTTTTACCGAATCTACTTCAAGTCTTTCAATTACATTCAAGAACTAAACAAAAATCTTGAAGGAATACGCGATGGGAAAATGATTAGTTATGGTCAATTCTCAGAAATAAAACTACCTTATCCCTCTCTTGCCGAGCAGCAGAAAATTGCCTCGTGTCTTTCTGCCTTGGACGACCTTATCGCCAGCGAGTCTGCGAAACTGGATTCCCTGAAAGACCTCAAGAAAGGCCTGATGCAACAACTTTTCCCCCAACCCACGAAATAACCGAACGATATGGCTAACAATAATGAAATAATAGAAAAACTGCACGATTGCTTCAAGGAAGACGAAAGCGGGAAGTATACCAACTGCGCCCTCGTGTTCGCCTATAACGGCACGGGCAAGACGCGCCTCTCGTACGACTTCGCCCACTACGGGCGTGAGGAAGGCTCACCCCAGCATACCCTCTACTACAACGCCTATACCGAGGACCTCTTTACGTGGGACAACGACCTCGAAAACAACACAGACCATCGCCTGCTCATCAACAAGGATTCGTCGCTCATAAAAGGTCTGGGAGGCTATAACATTAGCGAGTCTCTGCTTAAATACCTTGGTGTCTTTACCGATGTTGATTTCGAGTTCCACTACGACGAGAACAATCAGGAAATTCCTGATTACGTAAGGTTTATCAAACACAAATGGACATTAGAAGAAATTGATGGGAATGAAAGACTAGTAGACCATCCGGTTGAAAACATCAAGATTTCGCGTGGCGAGGAACGAATATTCGTCTGGTGCTTTTTCCGGTGCATAATGGACCAAGTGATAGGCGGCAACGCTGCATACAAGGATATCGAGTACATCTACATCGACGACCCGATATCTTCGCTTGATGATAACAACGTGATTGCATTTGCTACGCAACTATATAATGTTATTCGAAAATGTCAGAGTAGTGAAAGGGAAGCAATAATAAATGGTCAGGAGAATCCACGCCGCATCAAGTTTGTGGTATCGACTCATCACGCTCTTTTCTTCCACGTAATGGTTCATGGCTTAAATAATGACAAAAAACTAGGCTGTTATTATCTAAGCCGCAATAAAGAGGACGACATTCCCGTACTCAAGGAAATGAGCGAAACCCCATTTTACTACAATGTGGCCATGATGGCTGAAATACAATCGGCTATAAAGAACGACAAGCTATACACATACCATTTTACGGTACTACGTAGCGTGATGGAAAAAATCGAGGAGTTCTTCGGACATTTTGATTACAGGTATATCCTTGACGGCATTACTTATAAAGACACTCTTTTTGATGAACAAGCTTTTGGCCGGGGAGAACTGACTGACCTTTATTCCCGTATTGTAAATGTCTTCTCGCACCAAGGTTCTTTTTTCGCTCCGGTTGAAATGAATGAGGACAACAAAGAGATGCTAAAGACTCTATTCCATCATATCAAGAGGAAATACAATTTCTTGTTGCCTGATTTGTCGGACGAAAGAAGCGAAAGAGAAATCTCTGATGAACGAAGAAGAAACAGGAACTTTAGAAACCGTTATTGAATAATAGAAACCAAACCCCAAACACACAACATGGAACAGACATCAACCCCCAAGTTGACCAAGCAAGAGAAAGAGCAGTTGTTTAGAGCCCTTTGGAGCGTAGCCGACGTGCTTCGCGGAGCCATGACAGCAGATAACTTCCGCGACTATATGCTGTCGCTACTTTTCTATCGATACATTAGCGCGCGCTACGAAGCGGCCGTGCGCATGGAGCTGGGTAGCGACCTCCCAGCCAACAAATCGCTCCGCGACTGGTACAAAGCAAACGAGGCCGACGTACAGGAGTTTGAGGATATGATGCTGAAAAGCACCCACTATATCATCAAACCGGAATACCTGTGGAGCGACATCTACGAGCTGGCACGCACCCAGGACGCAGATCTGTTGACAAAACTGGGCGACAGCTTCCACCATATAGAGGAGGAATCCTTCAGAGGTACATTCAAAGGGTTGTTCTCCGAAATCAACCTGAACAGCGAGAAACTGGGCAAAGACTACGCCTCGCGCAACAAGATGATGTGTAACATCATTACCACGCTCGAGGTGAAACTGGCTGAGTTTGACCAGAAGGGAGACATCCTGGGCGACGCCTACGAGTATCTCATCGGACAGTTTGCTGCCGGAAGCGGCAAGAAAGCCGGAGAGTTCTATACGCCTCAACCCGTGAGTACCATCTTGTCGCGTATCGTCACCCTCGACTGCCAAGACCCGCAGACCGGACACAAAAGCGAGCTGCGCAACGTGCTCGACTTCGCCTGCGGTTCCGGCTCGTTGCTGCTTAATGTCAATAACGAAATGAAGAGACACGGCGGGAAAATAGGCAAAATATATGGTCAGGAAAAGGAAGTGACCACCTTCAACCTGGCTCGAATGAACATGCTGCTACGCGGCATGCACGACTCGGAATTTGAGATATTCCACGGCGACACGCTCACCAACGACTGGGCGATGCTCAGGGAGAGCAATCCCGCGAAGCCCGTAACTTTTGAAGCCGTGGTGGCCAACCCGCCCTTCAGCCTTAAATGGGAGCCTGACGACGAGACCTCCAACGACCCTCGTTTCAAAAACTATGGCGTAGCACCCAAGAGTGCTGCCGACTTTGCCTTCCTGCTCCACGGCCTCCACTACTTGAGCGACAGCGGCACGATGGCCATCATCCTACCTCACGGCGTGTTGTTCCGTGGTGGGGCTGAAGCCGCCATACGCAAGAAACTCATCCACGACGACAACATCGACTGCATCATCGGGCTGCCCTCCAACCTGTTCTACTCCACAGGCATCCCCGTCTGCATCATCGTGCTGAAGAAGTGCCGCAAGAGCGACGACGTGCTGTTCATCAACGCCGCCGAGTGTTACGAGAAAGGCAAGAAACAAAACGTGCTGCTCGACGAGCATATTGACAAAATCGTAGAAACCTACCGCACACGCGCCGAAGAAGAGCGCCTCAGCCGCCGCGTCAGCCTCAAGGAGATTAGCGAGAACGACTTCAACCTCAACATTACGCGCTACGTCAGCCTGGCTCAGGAGGAGGTGCAGATAGACTTGGCTGCCAATCATGACTTGCTTGCCAACCTCGACGCCAGCATCAAGGAGGCGAAGGACAAGCTGAATGTCTATTTAAGAGAGCTGGGATTAGAGGAAATCTGATCAGATGGCGCGCATACTCTACAAATATCTGGACATCAAGGGGGCAAAGGGCATGATTGGAAATCAGAACCTCCAGTTCACGAATGCCTCACAACTGAACGACCCTTTCGACTGTCACCCGAGGTTGATGGACTATTCAGCCGTGCCAGACGACGATAAGTCCGATTGGGTACCCAAGGAGTGGTGGCAGAAGAAAAGAGAAAATGATGCCCTCAACCGACGCAACGAAACGTGGCTCTGCAGCCTATCGAAAGTGTGCGATTCGATTCTCATGTGGTGCCATTACTGCTACAATCACAAAGGGGTTTGCATCGGGCTTGACATAGACAAGGTGATGGCATCCGTCCCTCCGATGTTTGGCTCGCTCTATCTTGAGCCCTTCGTCATAGATGTTCAATATCAGGACATCATAGAACGTCCCGATGCCTATCAGGCCAAGGAGGGATTGTACCTTTACCAATGGAGGACAAAGGCAAAGGAATGGGAGTACGAGCAGGAGGTCAGGCTGGTCATGCCCAAGCCGTCACCTGAGTTTGCTGCCTTTACAAAAGATCAAGCCGACCATCCCAAGGAAATGTGGGATGGGCGTGAGATACGCCATTACATGCCGCTGGAGGGCGAATGCTTTGAGTCAATCTATTTTGGCGTCCACATAGACCCAGCCGAGAGAGACAAAATCATCCAATATGCCCACACGAAACTAAACCCCCAAATCAAGCTCTATCAGATGCGCGTAGATGAAAACGCCTTTCGCCTAAAACCCGAAATCCTGTAAATACTGCCGCACCCCAGCCTAAATAGGGTGCAAAAAAGTCAACAAGTCTACGAGTCTACAGGTCAACGCCTGGAGCAGCGAGCGGAGAACCGACGAACGAAGCAAGAGCATAGCCCAAGCGGGCTTGGGCTATGCCTTGCAAGGAGGAGGAAAACGAAGTTAATGGAGTTTGCTCCAATTATCCCGAGTCGCGACAGAGGTCGAGCGTAGCTCAACGGGGCATTTTTGGGGAGGGATAGTTCCCTCCTTTTTATCTTTCGCGTTATTTGGCTGGCTTCAGCTTCTCGCGCAGGTGGCGGAACATGTCTTCCGACATGCTGTGGAGGTCGTAGGTGGGGCGCCAGTCCCACTCGGCGCGGGCGCAGCTGTCGTCCATGTTGTCGGGCCAGCTGTCGGCAATGGCCTTGCGCACAGGGTCGTTGACATAGTGCATCTTGAAGTCGGGCTCGAAGCGCAGGATCTCGGCACGCAGCTGCTCGGGCTCGAAGCTCATGCTGGCGATGTTGAACGCGTTGCGGTGGATGAGGCGCGAGGGGTCGGCCTGCATGATCTGCACGGCGGCGTGGAGGGCGTCGGGCATATACATCATGTCCATGTACGTGCCGGCGGGGATGGGGCAGGCGAAGTCCTCGCCACGGACGGCGGCGTAGTAGATCTCGACGGCGTAGTCGGTGGTGCCTCCGCCAGGCAGGGTGACGTAGCTGATGAGGCCGGGGAAGCGCACGGAGCGGGTGTCGACGCCGTACTTGTGGAAGTAGTAGTCGGAGAGCAGCTCGGTGCTCACCTTCGTGACGCCGTACATGGTGCGGGGGCGCTGGATGGTGTCCTGCGGGGTGTTCTTATGCGGCGTGTTGGTGCCGAACGAGCCGATGCTGCTGGGGGTGAAGACGGCACAATGCTTCTCGCGGGCAATCTCCAGCAGGTTGATGAGGCCGTCCATCTGGATATGCCATGCCAGCAGGGGCTTGGCCTCGGCGACGGCGGAGAGCAGGGCGGCAAGGTTGTAGATGGTGTCGATGTGGTACTTGTCGACGATGGCAGCCAGTTGGGGGGCGTTGGTGACGTCGGCCAGCTCGGCAGGGCCGCTCTCCAGAAGGATGCCCTTCGGCTCGGCGCCTTTGATATATCCGGCTACAACTGTGGAGTTTGGGATTTCCCGACGGAGTTTCATGGTAAGCTCTGAGCCAATCTGACCCGTGGAGCCAACGACAAGGATATTTTTCATTCTAATTAAGCATGTTCTGTTTTGCGCTGCGAAATTACGAAAAGAAACGCAAACAAAAAACAAAAATAGTGAAATAATTTGCTTTTTCTTCAGCACCCCGATATCTTTGCGTTGACCTTAAAAAATAAACCGATGAAAAAGTCTCTTTCTTTCCGTCTGTCGGCTATTGTCTTTGCCGGCTTTATGGCCATAAGCGCCTATGCCCAGAGTGACACCATTACGGTTGTCTATGCTGAAGAAGAACGTGACAGCCTCCTTGTCACAAGTGTTGACCAAATGCCTGAATTTCCCGGGGGAATCGATGCCCTGAATAATTTCCTCCATGACAACCTCCACTATCCTGAAGAGGCAAAGGAGAAGGGGGTCGAAGGCCGTGTCATCGTGCAGTTCTGGATAGAGAACGACAGCACGATAACCCATGTTGTGGTAGTCAGCAAGCCTAATCCATTGTTAGATGCCGAGGCTGTCCGCCTGATAAGTTCTATGCCGAAGTGGAAACCGGCCACGCAAAAGGGGAAGCCCGTGAGATGCCGATATGTCGTGCCTGTACACTTCAAGTTGGACGAAGAAAACAAAGTGCCTGCAGATTCGGAGGTTGATTTTGCCTGCCATTTTGGAGAAGAGATGCCTGAATTTCCAGGCGGAGTGGATGCGCTGATGAGCTATCTGAAAACGAACCTCCGCTATCCGAAAGCGGCGCAGGAAATGGGTGTAGGAGGCCGCGTCATCGTGCAGTTTTGGGTGGATGTGGATGGAACGGTAACAAACCCTGTAGTCACTAAGTCTGCGCATAAACTTCTCGATGACGAAGCGCTCAGGTTAGTGCGCAATATGCCGAAATGGAAGCCTGGCCGAAATAGTAAGGGCGAGGTCGAGGCTATGCTTTTCAACCTCCCTATACAGTTCCAGCTATCTTCCCAAAAGTCTAGACGGAAGTGGTAGCCGTTGCACACTATTTGTCCGGAAAGTGATCTTCGGCTTGAATTATAAGCATTTGTTCAGGATTTGCATTCCGGCTGCGATGAGAAGTTGATTTTTAATCCGCAGCCTGAGAACAAAGCTTTAATGGCGGGGGATTAAATCCCCCCCTATTCATGTGTTTCGGATTGTAAATCCGCAACAACGTCAGAAGTAATCTTTTATCTTTTAGATAGGGAAAACGCGTTGATACACCTTACCCAACGCGTTGAGCAAATAAAAAAAGAAAAATGTTCGTCTATAAAAATTAGATTCCTGCGACTCTCACGAGCGGCAGGAACCTATGATGTATCCCCCAAAAAGTAAGCTTATAAAAAATTAGGGATACACCGTTGATCTGATCTAATCAATACCTCTTATATTCTCTTTCCTGTTCTTCTTCTTTTTGCTGCGCAAAATTGCAGGCATAAAAAGCGCAGACCTGCCATGCTCTGACACAGGCCTACCACAGCCTAAAATACCTTATGAACAAGCCTACGCTGAAATGCGCACACTCAAATCGGTATTTTCTTTTTGCTCTGAAAACTCTTTTTCGAGGTGGTAGTTCGTGTCAGAGATTGAGCAATTATCGGTGTATTCTCTCACTCCAATTCCTCTTTGTGATGGAATACGTCGGCAAAGGCAGGCAAAAAATTATTACGAACAAGCGTTTTTCTGATTTTTTTGCAATTTTGTGTGTGGCGTTCCTCTTTTCTTTGTACCTTCGCGGCAGAAAAAAATAAACCGTTAAATCGTTTGCATTATGTCTGGAAAAATGAAAAAGCATCTGACAGGGGGGCTGGCCGTCAGCCTGCTTTGCGCCCTCTGCGTGCTGACTTCGTGCAAGACTGTGAAAGCCGCAGCCGATAAGGCTGCGCAGGCGCAGGTGGTGTCAACCGAACTGATACGCACGAGCCAGAGCTGGGACGGCGTGGAGCTGCCCGACTACTTCCAGGGGCGCCCGGAGCTGGTGGCCGTGAAATACGTCTTCCCTGCAGGACAGAAGCTGGGGTGGCACCATCATGTGGCAATGAACTACGGCGTGCTGGTGCAGGGCGAGCTGACCATCATTGGGCTGGACGGCAAGGAGAAGGTAGTCCACGAGGGCGAAGCCGTCGTGGAGATGGTGGGTACCGTTCATCATGGCGAGAACCGCGGCACCAAGCCCGTCATCCTCTATATGTTCTACCTCTCGCAGAAGGATCTGCCGCTGGCCGTCCAGCATCCGGAGATTCCGTTGAACTGACGGCTCTCTTTCACAAGCTGTCTGAAAGAACACCTGCCCTTCAGCCGAGCCTGAGGGAGGTGGCATTGCTCCGTTGAGCCACGCCGCCCAACGCGTTGGGCAACGAGGAGGCAAATTTTGAAATTTTTTTGCGATTTTGTGTGCGCCGTTCCTCTTTTATTCGTATCTTCGCGGCATAAAAATCTATGGACCATTAAATCGTTTGCATTATGTTTGGAAAAATGAAAGAGTATCTGCAAACTGAGCTTCAGGGCATCAAGGATGCAGGTTTGTACAAGAACGAGCGGCTGATTGCTTCGCCGCAGCGTGCTGCCATCCAGCTGGCCGACGGCAGCGAGGTGCTGAACTTCTGCGCCAACAACTACCTGGGCCTGAGCGACAACCCGCGCCTCATCGAGGCTGCGAAGAAGGCGATGGACGAGCGCGGCTACGGCATGAGCTCCGTGCGCTTCATCTGCGGCACGCAGGACATGCACAAGGAACTGGAGGCTGCCATCAGCGAGTATTTCCACACCGAGGACACTATCCTCTACGCCAGTTGCTTCGATGCCAACGGCGGTCTGTTTGAGCCCCTGCTGGGCGAGGACGACGCCATCATCAGCGACGCCCTGAACCACGCCAGCATCATCGACGGCGTGCGCCTCTGCAAGGCCAAGCGCTACCGCTATGCCAATGCCGACATGGCCGACCTGGAGCGCTGTCTGCAGGAGGCCCAGGCACAGCGCTTCCGCATCATCTGCACCGACGGAGTCTTCTCGATGGACGGCAACGTCGCCCCGATGGACAAGATTTGCGACCTGGCCGAGAAGTACGACGCCCTGGTGATGGTGGACGAGTGCCACAGCGCCGGCGTGGTGGGCAAGCACGGCTACGGCGTGGCCGAGCAGTTCGACTGCTACGGACGCATCGACGTCCACACGGGCACGCTGGGCAAGGCCTTCGGCGGCGCCATAGGCGGCTTCACCACAGGCCGCAAGGAGATTATCGACATGCTGCGCCAGCGCAGCCGTCCCTACCTCTTCTCCAACTCGCTGCCGCCCGAGGTGGTGGGTGCCTCGCTGGAGGTGTTCCGCATGATGAAGGAGAGCGACGCCCTCCACACCAAGCAGCAGGAGAACGTCGTCTATTTCCGCGAGAAGATGCTGGCAGCGGGCTTCGACATCAAGCCCACGCAGAGCGCCATCTGCGCCGTGATGCTCTACGACGCCAAGCTGAGCCAGGTGTTCGCCGCCCGCATGGCCGACGAGGGCATCTACGTCACCGGCTTCTACTATCCCGTGGTGCCGAAGGGGCAGGCCCGCATCCGCGTCCAGCTCAGCGCCGCCCACGAGCGCGCTCACCTGGACCGCTGCGTCGCCGCCTTCATCAAGGTAGGGAAAGAGCTGGGAGTGATAAAGTAAAAGACCCACCCCAACCCCTCCCGAAGGGAGGGGCCTTGTGCATAGCTCACAAGCGTCAGCGAAGTTCTCCCCCTCACGGGGGAGCGGAGAGGGGGTCTCTCTTAAATCGGCAGATAGTGCGAATTCTTCACTTCGCCTAAGACGAAGGAGGAGTTCAGGTTGCCGATGGCAGGGATGTCGCCCAGGATGCGCAGGACGAACTGCTGGTACTGCTTCATGTTCTTGACGTAGATTTTCAGCAGGAAGTCGTAGTCGCCGGAAATGTTGTAGCACTCCACAATCTCGGGTATCTCCTGCACGGCAGTCATCAACTGAACAGCATTCTCGTGGGAATGCTGTTTCATTTTTATATAGCAGAAGGCGATGAAGCCGCAGTCGAGCTTCTCGGCATCGAGCACAGCCACGTAGCCCTGTATGTACCCCTCGCGCTCCAGCTTACGCACGCGCTCAAACACGGGCGACACGCTCAGGTGTACCCTCTGCGAAAGTTCCTTGATGGTGAGGTGGCCGTCGTGCTGCAACTCCTGGAGCAGCTGAAGGTCGTAGGCGTCTAAATCTTGTTTCATATCGGGTGAAATGTTTTTTTTCTGCAAATGTCTTTTGGCGCGGCAAAGGTAAATAGATTTATTCGGAAAACCGCATCAGTAGCAGAATAATTTTCTGAAAATAGCGAAAAGTTTGGAAAAAGCATTTCTGAGGTTGTAATTTTGCAGCGAAAAAAGTCTGCAAAATGATAGCTGAACGAAACATCCCGACCCCATCGCCGCTGCCCTCGTCCGAGGCGCTCAGGCAAGTGATGACGTTAATCCGCCAGACGGTCTTCCCCGAAATCTACGGCAACGATGACGTGACGGGGGAGATAGCCCGTCTGCTTGCTGATGCAACAGGCTCTGATGACATCGCCCGGGCCTTCGTCCTCGCGCTGCCCGACATCCGTCGCCTGCTGCAGACGGACACGCAGGCCATTATCCAAAGCGACCCTGCTGCGCATTCGTTCGAGGAGGTGGTCCTCAGCTATCCCTCCATTGCCGTCATGCTCCACTACCGCACGGCTCACTTCCTGCACGAGGCGGGTGTGCCGCTCGTCCCGCGTATGTTGACGGAACAGGCCCACAGCGCAACGGGCATCGACATCCATCCCGCGGCACAGATTGGCGAGTACTTCGCCATCGACCACGGAACGGGCATCGTCGTAGGCGAAACCACCATCATCGGGCGCCATGTGCTGCTCTATCAGGGTGTGACGCTCGGCGCACGGAAAATCCGTTTCGATGCCTCGGGGCAGCCCCTCAACCAGCCCCGTCATCCGATCATCGAGGACAATGTCACCATCTACTCTAACGCCACCATCCTGGGGCGCGTGCGGATAGGGCACGACTCCGTCATCGGAGGTAACGTCTGGCTGACGCACGACGTCCCGCCCCATTCGAAGGTGGTGCAGGGCGAGCTTGTCACCGAGCAGCTCTTCTCCGACGGGGGAGGGATATAACCCCCATTCTTCAAGACATTCATTTAGTAATAATCTTATAAAACAGAAAACTATGAGCGAAAAGAAACTTCACGTTGAAACGCTGGCCCTGCATGTGGGTCAGGAGAGTGCCGACCCTGCTACCGACGCCCGCGCCGTGCCCATCTATCAGACGACATCGTACGTCTTCCACAACTCGCAGCACGCTGCCGACCGCTTCGGCCTCCGCGATGCTGGTAACATCTACGGACGTCTCACCAACTCCACACAGGCTGTGCTGGAGGAACGTATCGCTGCCCTCGAAGGGGGCGTGGCTGGTTTGGCTGTTGCCTCGGGTGCCGCTGCCATCACCTACGCATTGGAGAACGTCCTCCAGCATGGCGACCATCTGGTTGCTGCCGACAACCTCTACGGAGGCACCTTCAACCTTGTCACCCATACGCTGGCAGCAAGCGGCATCAGCAACACCATCGTCAATGTGAACGACCTCAGGGCCCTCGAGGCATCCATCCGCCCCAACACCAAAGTCATCCTCGCAGAGACGCTGGGCAACCCCAATTCCGACGTTGCCGACCTTGCCGGTATTGCCGAAGTGGCACATCGCCATAACGTCCTCTTCATCGTCGACAACACCTTTGCCCCCATCCTCATCCAGCCCATCAAGTACGGCGCCGACGTCGTCGTCCATTCGGCTACGAAGTTCATCGGGGGACACGGCTCGTCGCTGGGCGGCGTGATAGTGGATGCCGGACGGTTTGACTTCAAGGCTGTCCCCGACAAGTTCCCCACGCTGGCCAAGCCCGACCCCTCGTATCACGGAGCTGTGTTTGCCGACGTGGCAGGGGCTGCCGCCTTCGTCACCCGCATCCGTGCGGTGTTGCTGCGCGACACCGGTGCTGCCATTTCGCCCTTCAACGCGTGGATACTTCTGCAGGGCGTGGAGTCGCTGCCGCTGCGCATCGAGCGCCACGTGGCCAATGCCCTGAAGGTGGTGGACTACCTGTCGCATCATCCGAAGGTGGCAAGCGTCTCGCACCCCTCGCTGCCCTCGCACCGCAGCCACGCGCTCTACAACCGCTACTTCCCCGCTGGCGGAGGCTCCATCTTCACGTTCGAAATCAAAGGCACGCAGGACGATGCCTGGAAGTTTATTGATGCGCTGAAAATCTTCTCCCTGCTGGCTAACGTGGCCGACGTGAAGTCGCTCGTCATCCATCCCTATTCGACGACTCACTCGCAGCTGTCGCCCGAGGAACTTGCCGAGCAGCACATCACCCCCTCGACTGTGCGTCTCAGCATCGGCGTGGAGCACATCGACGACATCATTGACGACCTTGATCAGGCTTTTGCACAACTGTAATTCCAATGACCTTATTTTATATCGCGCATTATGGCAATCTATAATAAAATCACAGAACTTATTGGCCGTACGCCTGTCGTGCGGTTAGAGAAATACGCGTCTGCCCGTCAGTTGACGGCAAACCTGTTTGCAAAGGTGGAATTCTTCAATCCGGGCGGCTCGGTGAAAGACCGTATCGCCTTGGCCATGATTGAGGACGCAGAACGGAAGGGTGTCCTTCGGCCTGGGGGCACCATCATCGAACCGACGTCGGGCAACACGGGTGTCGGGCTGTCGTTGGTGGGAGCCGTGAAGGGGTATAAGGTCATCCTTACGATGCCCGAAACCATGTCGGTGGAGCGGCGCAAACTGGCAGCCGCCTATGGCACGCAGATTGTGCTCACCCCTGGCGCAGAGGGCATGAAGGGCGCTATCCGCAAGGCTGAGGAGCTGCGCGACGCCACTCCCGGCGCTGTCATCCTTCAGCAGTTTGAAAACCCCAGCAATCCTGCCATACACGCCGTTACGACGGGTGAGGAACTGGTGCAGGACGCCCTGAAGGCTGGTGTCACCATCGATGCCTTTGTGGCAGGTGTGGGCACGGGAGGAACCATCAGCGGCGCTGGCGAAACCCTCAAGAAAACGTTCCCGCAGGCGAAGGTGATAGCCGTAGAGCCTGCCAGTTCGGCCGTGCTGAGCGGCAACCCCAGCGGCTCGCACAAGATTCAGGGCATCGGGGCAGGCTTTGTGCCTGTCAACTACAACGCTTCCGTCATTGATGAGATTCTTCCCGTCAGCAACGAAGATGCCTTTGCTACAGCTCGCGCGTTAGCACGCGAAGAGGGATTGCTTGTGGGCATTTCGTCGGGTGCTGCGGCTTATGCTGCCTCGCAGGTGGCATCCCGACCCGAATTTGCGGGGAAGAACGTCTTCGTCCTCCTGCCCGATACTGGCGAGCGCTATCTCTCCATGGACGTTTTCGGTTGAGTCTTTTGACACTTTTTGCAACCCGGTTGCAAATTTTTGTAATTTTCTGAAAAAAAAGGGATGAAAACCATCCCTTTTTCTTATTTTTGCAAGCAAAACGTAGAATAAACGCGACAGATTGTGTGCTTAATGAGAATAATGCCGATAAAAAAAACATCCGTCAACCGTAAAGGGCTCTTGCCCCTTGTAGCCCTTGTGATGTCCTTCCCCTTGCCCCTCTTGGCACAGGACCTTGCAGTGGAGCCTGCCGACACCTTGTTGGAGCAACAGATCGATGAAGTAATGGTAGCCGCCCGTCGGCCGGGCACCAAGAGCCTGACGGGAGCTGTGGGCGGTGTGGTCATAGGGCGCGAAGAACTTTTCAAGGCCGCCTGCTGCAACCTGGGCGAGAGTTTTACGACGAATCCGTCCGTGGATGTGAGCTACAGCGATGCCGCTACGGGTGCCAAACAGATCAGGCTGTTAGGCCTGAGCGGCATCTATGTGCAGATGCTGACGGAGAACCTCCCGAACTTCCGCGGTGCGGCAACACCCTATGCTCTTGAGTATGTGCCCGGTTCATGGATGAAGAGCATCCAGGTGTCAAAAGGGTCTTCCTCGGTGCGTCATGGCTACGAGAGCATCACAGGACAGATTGACATCGAATACCTGAAGCCCGAGGACGAACCGGGTGTTACCGTCAACCTCTTCGGGAATTCCATGGGGCGTATGGAGGCAAATGCCGATGCCAACGTACATTTCAATGAACGTCTCAGCACAGTCGTGCTGGCACACGTCCAACAGGAATACGGCCATCACGACCAGAACAACGACGGATTCCTCGATCAGCCCAACGTCGGGCAATGGAACCTGCAGAACCGCTGGAAATGGCAGGGCGAGCGCTATATCTTCCATGGAGGCATAGGCGCCCTCAAGGAGAAGCGCGAGGGCGGACAGATGCCCCATGCACCCGCTCCGCTTTACCAAATCGGTATCGGAACCGACCGTTACGAAGGTTATATGAAGCATGCCTTCATCTTTGACGCTGAGCACGGTACGAACCTCGCCCTTATGGGCAACTTGTCCTGGCATAGGACGGATGCCCTCTATGGCATCAAGCACTACGACGGGGGCGAACGCGATGCCTACGCCCAATTGCTTTTCGAAACGCATTTCACAGAACATCATAATCTTTCGACGGGTCTCTCGTTGAATCACTACGAAATGGATGAGAAGCTGGAGCCGACGTATGCCGATTTAAGCAACTACAAGCCCATACCCTCGGAAACAACGGTTGGCGCCTATGCCCAATACACCTATGCCCTTCACGAGAAGCTTACGGCAATGGCTGGCTTCCGTGCCGACCACAGTAGCCGTTATGGTTTGTTCTTCACCCCTCGCTTTCACCTGAAAATATCGCCAAGCGACGTCGTCAGCCTGCGCCTCTCTGCGGGCAAGGGCTATCGCTCCGTTCATGCTCTTGCTGAGAACCACAACTTGCTTTCCAGCGGGCGACAGTTGGTTGTCGATGACTTACAGCAGGAGATGGCCTGGAACTATGGCGCCAGCGTAGCGCTCTACATCCCTCTTGGGGGAAACTCGCTGAAGATGAATGCGGAGTATTTCCATACGCATTTCTACCGTCAGACGGTCATTGACTATGACAGCGACCCCACGCGTATCCATATTTCGAACCTCATGGGCCGCTCGTATTCCAATACGTTGCAGATTGACGCCTCGTACCCCGTCGTCAGCGGACTGGAGCTGATGGCCGCCTGGAGGCTGAACGATGTCAGAAGCACCTACGGCGGGATACTTAGGGAGAAACCTCTGACAAGTCGCTATAAAGGTTTGCTGACTGTCAGCTATAAGACTCCGCTTGAGCTGTGGCAGTTCGACGCAACGCTGCAACTGAACGGTCCTGGGCGGATGCCCACTCCATACACGCTGCCCGACGGCTCCCCTTCATGGGAAGAGAACTTCCCTGCCTACGAACAGCTATCGGCACAGATTACCCGGTGGTTTCGCCACTTCTCTATCTACATCGGTGGTGAGAACCTCACCGGTTTCCGTCAGCAGGTGACCATCATCGATGCATCCCATCCTTGGAGCTCCACCTTCGACCCCACGATGGTGTGGGGCCCTGTGCAGGGTGCCATGGGCTATGCTGGTGTGCGTATTAACCTCGGACATCTATGACCACATAATCCTTATAAATTTATACAACTATGAAGAAACTTCTATTACTCGTCGTCCTTCTGTCGTTTGTCGTAGTCGGGGTCGCCAAGGACATCAAGACCGTGCGCCTCACCACTACCCCGCAGATGCATTGCGAGAATTGTGAGAAGAAGATCAAGGGAAATCTTCGTTTCGAAAAGGGTGTCAAGAAGATTGACACCAGTATCACCGACCAAACGGTTACCATCAAGTATGATGCCGACAAGACCACCGTTGAGAAGCTCATCAAGGCCTTCCCCAAGTTTGGCTATCAGGCCCGCGAGCTGAAGAAGGACGAGAAGGTGAAATCAAAATGACCAGTCATTTTTCTTTTTCCCGCAGGCCGCTCGCTCCGACCCGAACCCTTGTGAAAGAGGGGATTCTGCCGATGGGCGGAATCCTTGGGATAACGGTAGTTCTTGTGGCCATATTTTATCTCTTCCTGCATATTGGGCGCGGTATGGAGCCAGTTGTGCCCATTCATGTGGATGATGGGGAGACGGTGGATCCCAATCCGATGCGACTGGCATTTATGGTTTCAGCCTTTGTGCTGGCTTTTGTCCTGGCCGTCGTAGCCGACCGTAAAGGGAAGTCGGGTAAGACTTTCCCTGCTTTTTGGATCGGATATGCAGCCGGTACTTTGTTGTGGCAATCGGTGGGCGAATGTGCTTGGCACTTCAGTATCGAGGAAGGCGAATACCTCATGTGCTTCCCCCATCTTGAGGGCGCATCAGCTTTGTTTTTAGTTGTTCTTACAACCATCTTGCTTGTCTATTGTTACAAGCGTCGGACATTTAGTTGGGGCGTTTGGATATTTTTCCTTTCATTTGTGGGGAATTGGTTCGGACATTTCGTGCTGATCGGCACCTATCCGATGGTGCATGGCCTGATGGACGAAGAGGTTTGGTTCAAGGGAGCGGGAGCTGTTGTGGGCACGCTCGTTTGCATAGGCTCTCTGTTACTGGCTGCCCATGCTGCCCGTGATACCAAAGCACGTCTTTGCTGCTGCCTGATGCTCTACTTCGGAATAGGTATCATCGTTACCGGCGTTACCGGGATATAGTTTTATAATATAGTACTGAGCAGTTCCGTCGGGTGAGGAGGCGACGGGCGGTGTGGAGGATGTCGTCTGCTGTGACGGCACGATAACGACGTATGTCTTCGTCGGGCGTGGTACCGTAAAGTGTCTGCTGGGCGAGGTTGACTGCAACGTTGACGGGGTTTATCCCTGCCCAGACGCGGTCGGACTCAAAGCGGTTGCGCACTTTGTCGAGCTCATAGTCGCTGACGGGTTCGTGCTTCAGTCGTTCCACCTCGGCAAGGATGGCAGCCTCGGCTTGGGGTAGGGTGGTGTCAGGATGGAGTCGCCCTTCGATGAGGATAAGTCCTGGGTCGATGCTGCCGCTGATGTAGGCGTCGATGCTGCCGAAGAGCTTCTGCTCGTTGACGAGGTGCTGTGCCAATCTGCCACTCTGCCCAGCAGCCAGCAAGTCGGTGATGACGTCGCAGACGCAGTATTCGGGCGACGAATGGTCTGGCATGTGCCACGCCATAACAATCATGTCTAGCGGTACGTTCCTTCGCACAGTCTTTCGTCTGAGCCGCAGCTGGGGAGACTCGGCTTCAGACGGAATTGAAGATTGAAGATTGAAAATTGAAGATTGAAGATTGGCAAAGTGCTTCTCTGCCAAGCGTACCGTCTCCTCCCAGGGAAGTGCTCCAGCCACGGCGAGAATGGCATTGGCGGGATGGTAGTAGCGCTGATAGAATTTGCGGATGGCTTTGGGCGTGGCGCTCTCGATATGCGAGGGCTCCACGCCAATGGTAGGCCAGCGGTAGGGATGGACGCGGTAGGCAAGGGAGCGGATGAGGTGCTGGACATCGCCGTAGGGCTGACTGAGGTAGCGTTGCTTGAACTCCTCAATAACCACCTGTTTCTGCACTTGCACGCTACGCCTGTCGAGGGTGAGCCCCCGCATGCGGTCGGCTTCCAAGTAGAAAGCCGTCTCGGCATGTTCGCGTGGCACGGTGATGTAGAACGAGGTGAAGTCGTTGTTGGTGAAGGCATTGTCCTCGCCCCCGCAGAACTGCACACGGCTGTCGTAGTCGGAGACACGCGGCGTGCCTTCGAACATCAGGTGTTCCAGCAGATGTGCCCAGCCTGTGTGGGCGGGGTCCTCGTTGCGTGCGCCCACGTTGTAGAGGATGCAGAGCGCCACCATCTGCGTGTCGGGCACATCGGCATGCACTACCTGCAAACCGTTGGGGAGTCTCTTGGAATGGATTTCCATTTATTTGTCAAGGACGACAATCTGTTTGATGCGGACATCCTCAAAGGGACGTTTGTCGGCGTTGACGGCGCGTTTCTCAATCTTCGTCAGCACCTCGTCGCCCTCGATGACTTCGCCAAACACGGTATAGAAACCGTCGAGGCTGGCTTCACCGCCGATGGTCTTATACACCTGCCGCTGCTCTTTGGAGTAGGCGAAGGGCTTGCGCGTAGCCATTACGGAGTCAGTCTTTTCCTTAATCTCCTCCTTGACGTTCCAGATGCCGCGTTTGTTGTCCTTCTGCTTCATCTCCTTGAGTTGTTTCTGATAGACGGGCTGCTTGGTGATGCTGTCGAACACCACCTCACGGCGTTTCTTGTTGACGCGGATTTCGTCGTTGTTCAACCGGACGTCCTGATGCTTGTAGCCGGTGACGATGTAGAACTGTCCTCCGCTCGACTCAAGCATGGGCTTGTAGCTCGCCATAGCAATGGCTCCGCGACGGTGGTAGTACTTCTCGGGCATGAGCTCGGGTTCGAGTGTGTAGTCGACGTCGCCTGAGCCGAGCTTCGTCTCTTTAGTGGCTGTCTTGGAGGCAGGGTCGCCAGCCTGGATGAGCGAGCCGGAGATGATGCGGTAGAATGTCTGGTTGTTGTAGTAGCCCTTCTTCGCCAGCTTCACGAAGTTGTGGCGATGGCGGGGCGTGTCGCGGAAGAGGCGGAGCGTGATGTCGCCCTCTGTGGTTTCGATACGGACATACTGGTCGGCATCTACGGGGATGGTGTCGGCATCCACCACGGGCTGGGGCGCAGGCTCAGCCTTCTTTCCCGTCCCTCCGTTGCACGACGTCAGGCTGCCAGCCAGTCCCAGCAGTCCCATGCAGATAATCGCGAGATAGAGATTCTTTTTCATAATGGTATCATTGTTTTACTTCGTATTTCAATAGCAGGCTGCTTCGCGGTTGGTCTAACGTCAGCGTCAGCCCTTCCATCAGCGTCGCTCCTGAGAGCTCCGATGTTTCATTCTTATCCTTATTATAGACGATGTAGGTCTGCGCGGGGTTGAGGCCGCACAGCCGCACGACGTAGGTTGCATTCTCGCAGGCTGCCCGACGGAAGGCCACGATGTAGCCCGAATCGTCCGAGGGGCGATGGAGCTGGTAGGCCAGCCAGATGTCGTCGCCTGTCAGGTCGCCCGTGCCGCTGAGGGGATAGAAGTCCTCGTAGAAATAGGGACGTACCGCCTGGAACTCCTCCAGCGTGCGGGCCATGTCCGTAAACGCCTCGCCCGACTGCGTGAGCTTCCAGTTGAACACCACCGCGCTTCCCAGCGACGAACGCGAATCGAACGGGTTGACGTGGTAGCTTCCTGTGGCGTGCTGCGGAAGGAAGAACTCCAGGCCGTAGGTGTGGCATTGGTAGCCGACGGGCTCGCCGTAGTTGTAGTCGGTACGCCACATCGGAGCGCTACGCAGCATGGTCTCGTAGTCGAGGCGTCGTCCCCCGCTGGCGCAGTTGTCGATGAGCAGGGTGGGGAAGCGGCTGAGCAGATAGTCCCAGAAGTCGTAGAGCCCCATGATGTATTTCACCTCCGTCATGCCCCGTCGTCCCTCCTCGTCGTTGGCCAGCCAGATGCCCTCGGGGGCGATGTTGAAGTCCTGCCGGTAGTAGTCGATGCCGTTCGCTTCAAGTATGTCGCCGATGGTCTGGCTCATCCAGCGGCAGGCATCGGGGTTAGCAAGATTGAACAAGCGGTTGTCGCCCCCCGCCGAGAGCATCCATTCGGGGTGTTCCCTCTCCCAGCGGCTGCCCTTATAGACGCGCTCTGGTTCGAACCACACCATGAACTTCGCATCCGTCTTGGCGTGGATATAGTCGGCAATGGGGCGCATCCCGTCGGGGAAGCGCTCGGGGTCGGGTGTCCAATTGCCCACGGTATTGTACCAGTTCTTGCCTTTGGCATAGTCGTCGGCCTCGGTGTACCAGCCGGCATCCAGCCAGAAGGCCTCCGGCGCGAGGCCGAAGAGATGCGTGCGTTCCACGAGGGCAATGGCGTACGTCGTGGTCATGCAGGTGTATTCGTTGCAAGGCTCGGGGTCACCCCAGTTGAAGCCGCCGAACATGGGGTAATAGACCGTCTCGCCATTCACCTTGCGGGAGTGGTGATTGAGCATGAAACGACGGAAACGGTTGTGTCCTGCCATACGGTTGTCGCCCTGCCAGAAGAGGAGGCAGACGCTGGCTACGCGGATGCGCTCGCCGGGCAGCAGACGGGCATTCAGGTGCTTGATGCCAGCTGAGAGCGAGAGTTTCCGCTCATCGACGGCGGTAATGCAGCTGTTCCATGTTCCCGTCCACCCTACGGCTACCACGACGCCCTCGGCCTTCGAGGTCTGCACGTTGAAGAACGGAAAGGCGCTGTCGGACGAGCGTCCTCCGCGCGGCTCCATCGTAAGGGTATCGCCGGGGACGAGCATCTTCTCGTGGGGAGCAAAATCGGAGCGACGGGCGGTACTTCCTTCGGCATAATAGACCGTTGCCTCAGCCTTGGGGTGGACGAGCGAGGCATCTACCGTCTGCACCTTGCTAATGGCGGGTGTGGGGCTCTCGGCCTTGTTCTCAAACCACAGCAACCACTCCACGGCACCCGAATCCTTCCATCCCGTCACCTCGCACGAGACCTCTAAACCCGACCGCTTGTCGGCGTACGTGACGAGGTAGCGCACGGCGTTTCCGTCCGCGTCGGGCAGGCGGCGGATAGTGTGCTGCCATGTGCGGAGAAACTGTGATGAGGGTGTTCCGCCGTAGTCGAAGGAGAAGGGGGGCGTCTTACCTTTGGCAAACTGCGTGGTTATCCAGCGCTCCACATTGACGGCTTTTCCGTTCAGCATCAGTTGGCTTTGCGCCGCACTATGCAGATGTCCACCCGCTACGGCAAGCAGCAAAACGAGGATAAAAACGCGGTTCAGTAGTTGTCTCATCAATCCGTTCATCTTTTCCATGGCAGAAAATCCATTATTCCGCCGCGAATGTACGACTTTATTTTGTTTATTCCTACACTTGGCAGTTCTTTTTCATTCCCAAAGGATAGAAAGGACTTCTTTTTTTCTTATTAGCTCCCCTTTGGGAGGCATTCGGATTGACGGCTCTTTAGAAAAACGCAAAAAAATTTGCTTTTTCACTCGACTCGCCCTATCTTTGCTGTCGAAAATAGGTTATTCTTAAAAACATTATCATGAAACCAACATTGTTTGTATTGGCTGCGGGTATGGGAAGCCGTTATGGCGGCCTGAAGCAGCTCGATGGTCTCGGCCCCAGCGGCGAGACGATTATGGACTATTCGATTTACGACGCCATCCGTGCCGGATTCGGGAAGATTGTCTTCGTCATCCGTAAGGATTTCGAGCAGGACTTCCGCGACAAGGTGCTGAGCAAGTATGAGGGGCACATCCCCACGGAGCTGGTGTTCCAAGCAATTACCGACCTTCCTGCCGGATTCACCTGTCCCGAGGAACGCGTCAAGCCGTGGGGTACGAACCACGCTGTGCTGATGGGCAAGGACGTCATCAACGAGCCGTTCTGCGTCATCAATGCCGACGACTTCTATGGGCGTGATGCCTTTGCCGTGATGGGCAAGTACCTTGCTGCCCTGCCCGAGGGAAGCAAGAACGACTATTCGATGGTGGGCTTCCGCGTGGCTAACACGCTGAGCGAGAACGGTACTGTGGCTCGCGGCATCTGCAGCAAGGATGCCGACGAGAACCTGACCACCGTCGTGGAGCGCACGGAGATTATGCGCGTCGATGGCCCCGTCTGCTACAAGGACGAGGAAGGCAAGTGGGTGGCTGTCCCCGACAACACCCCCGTTTCGATGAACATGTGGGGCTTCACACCCGACTACTTCAAGTATAGCGAGGAGATGTTCGTCGATTTCCTGAAGGAGAACATCGGCAAGCCCAAGGCAGAGTTCTTCATCCCGCTGGTGGTGAACAACCTCATTACGACAGGCCGTGCCAACGTGAAGGTGCTCGACACTACTGCCGTGTGGTTTGGCGTCACCTACGCAGCCGACCGTCAGGGTACTGTTGATAGAATCAAGGCGCTTGTCGATGCAGGCGAATATCCTGCCAAGCTGTTCTGATGCAGGTACTTGACCTTATTGTAAGAGATTCCGTCGCAGTAAGCGCCACTGCCACCCGGCTGGTGCTTGCTGCGTCGGATGCTTCTGTGCTTCCCGCTGTCCTCCCTGGGCAGTTTGTGGAAGTGCGTATTGACGAAACGCCCGGTGTGCTGCTTCGCCGTCCTATCTCCATCCACGATTGCGATGCGGCAAACGGCACTCTTGTGCTGTTGGTGCAACGTGTCGGCAAGGGCACGGCCTGGCTCTGCAACCGCAGGGCGGGCGATGTGGTGAACGTGGTGCTGCCCCTCGGCAACGGCTTCAGTCTTCCTTCAATGGCTTCCGGCTTCCGTCCGCTTCTCGTTGGAGGCGGCGTGGGCGTAGCGCCCTTGCTGTTGTTGGGCAAGGAGTTGACACGGAGAGGTGCCGAACCGACGTTCCTCTTGGGGGCACGGACGGAGAAGGACTTGCTCTGCCTGGAGCGTTTCGAACAAGCCGCCCGCACGCTGGTCTCTACGGAGAACGGCGGGGCGGGGGAGAAGGGCCTCGTCACGCAGCACAGCGTGCTGGAGAAGGAACGCTTCGACCATATCTACACCTGCGGCCCGCTGCCTATGATGAAAGCTGTGGCGCGATTGGCACGAGAGAAGGACATCACGTGCGAGGCCTCGTTGGAGAACCGCATGGCGTGCGGCCTTGGAGCCTGTCTGTGCTGTGTGGAGGACACGGTGGACGGCAACGTCTGTGTCTGCAAGGAAGGTCCCGTGTTTTCAATTGACAGACTGAAATGGTAATCCCTAACCCTTAACCCTCCCATGAAGCCGATTAGAATTGGAAACCTTGAACTTCGTAACCCCGTGCTGACGGCATCGGGCACGTTCGGCTATGGCACAGAGTATGCCGACTTTGTTGACTTCAACCGTCTCGGCGGCATCATCGTCAAGGGCACTACGCTCCATGCTCGCGAAGGCAATCCCTATCCCCGCATGGCGGAGACCCCCTCGGGGATGCTCAACGCCGTTGGCTTGCAGAACAAGGGCGTGGCCCACTTTGCTGACGTCATCTATCCCTCCATCTGCGACCTCCCCACGAATGTCATTGTCAATGTCTCGGGTTCGACCATCGACGACTATGTGGCTGTGGCCGAGCGCATCGACACGCTGGAGAAGATACCCGCCATCGAGCTCAATATCTCCTGCCCCAACGTGAAGCAGGGGGGTATGGCGTTCGGTGTGACCCCCGATGGCGCGGCCTCCGTTGTTCGTGCGGTACGTGCCGCCTACCATAAGACACTCATCGTCAAGCTTTCGCCCAACGTGACGGACATCGTGCAGATTGCCCGTGCCGTTGAGGAGGCTGGCGCCGATAGTGTATCGCTCATCAATACGTTGCTGGGCATGGCCATCGATGCTGAGAAACGTCGCCCCATCCTCTCCACCGTCACGGGTGGATTGAGTGGTCCTGCCGTCAAACCTGTCGCCCTGCGCATGGTGTGGCAGGTGGCGCACGCCGTCCATATCCCCGTCATCGGCTTGGGAGGTATCATGAGTGGAACGGATGCCATTGAGTTCCTGTTGGCTGGAGCAAAGGCCGTGCAGGTGGGAACAGCCAATTTCGTCGATCCTGCCGTAACCATGCACATCGTGGACGAGATGGAGGATTACCTCCGCCGTCACGGGATGAACGAATGGGACGAGGTGACGATGAAAGATTGAAGGCTGCGATTAAGCGAGAGCAGAATGGAGCTGGCTCCGATTCTGCCGAGCGTGACCAGGCTCGACCGAAGGTCAAAATTGATAATTGAAGATTGAGGAAGGAAAAGAGGTTCGGGAGTTGAGGAAAGAAAAAGGCAGTCTGGATGGACTGCCATTGAGTTGCGGAGGAAGGATTCGAACCATCGACCTTTGGGTTATGAGCCCAACGAGCTACCACTGCTCCACTCCGCGATGTTTGCGGGTGCAAAGGTAGAGCCTTTCTGCCATTAAAACAAGCCTTGGAGCTATCTTTTAAGTTAATTTAATAAATATATATGAAGGATCAGACACGCCAGGCACTCATAGAAGCCGCCCGAACGCTTTTCATAACAAAAGGTTATGACGACACGACCATGATTGACGTGGCCGTTCAGGCTGGCAAGGGGCGGCGCACGCTCTACTACTATTATTCAAGCAAGAAAGCCCTGTTGCGCGCCGTTGCCGAGACGGAGTTGGAGCGCATCCTCGTCATCCTGGAGGCTGTGGTGGAGAAGGACATTCCTGCTAGCGAAAAGATTGTGGAGTTCGTTATGAGCCGTCTCAACAATGTCCGCCACTCCATCTTCCGCAATGGCTCGCTCCGCGCCGACTTCGTCCGTTACATGCGCACCATCGACAGCATCCGTTCCAAATGCGAAAAACGTGAGATTGCTCTCATCGAGCGCATTCTCCTTCAGGGCATTCACGAAGGGACGTTTCACGTGGAGAACATTCACATCATGGCCCAGTTGATTCACTACACCACCAAAGGCTTGGAGAATCCCTACATCCGAGGCGAGATTGCCGGCGGTAACGACACGCAGATGCTCCATCGCGTGGCTCGCAAACTCATTCTCGGCGCGCTTAGATAATTGAAGATTGAAAATTGAAGATTGAAGATTGAAGATCGAAACGATGAACATTCTTTACGAAGACAACCATATCATCATCGTCAACAAGGCCGTGGGCGAGATTGTCCAGGGCGACAAGACGGGCGACAAGCCCCTCTCCGACATCGTGGCCGACTACCTGAAGGAGAAGTACAACAAGCCTGGTGCTGCCTTCGTGGGCGTGCCGCACAGGCTCGACCGTCCCACCAGCGGCGTTGTGGTGCTGGCCAAGACCAGCAAAGCGCTGGAACGCCTCAACGACATGTTCCGTCGGGGCGATGTGGAGAAAACCTATTGGGCCATCGTCGGCAACCGCCCGGCAGAAGAGGCAGCCGAGCTTACCCATTGGCTGGTGCGCAACGAACAGCAGAACAAGTCGTACGCCTACGACCGCGAGCGCCCCGGCGCCAAGCAGGCCATCCTCGACTACCGCCTCCTTGTCAGCCTCACGAACTACCATCTGCTGGAGGTTGAGCTCAAGACAGGGCGTCACCATCAGATACGCTGCCAGCTGGCCAAGATTGGCTGCCCCATCAAAGGCGACCTCAAGTACGGCGCCCCCCGTTCGAATCCCGACGGCAGCATCAGCCTTCACGCCCGCCGTGTGCGGTTCGTTCATCCCGTCTCGCACATCGACATTGATGTTACAGCCCCCGTACCCGACAATTCCCTCTGGCTTGCTGCCGAGGCCGCCGCAACCGCTAACCCCTAACCGCTAACCGCTAACCCCTAACCCCTAACCGCTAACCGTTATGGAATCCCTCTCCGTCCGTCGTGCCACGCGAGCCGATGTCCCGCTCATCTTCCAGCTCATCAAGGGGCTGGCTGCCTACGAGCGTCGTCCGCAGGATGTGACGGGCAGCGAGGATGCCCTTGCCTATTGGCTGTTTGAGCGACGTGTGGGGGTGGTGCTGATAGGCGAACTGGAGGGCCGTGCTGTGGCATACGCCCTCTATTACCCCGTGTTCGGCTCCTTTGCAGCCGAGGGCAGGGTTCATCTTGAAGATCTGTTTGTCTTGCCTGAACTTCGCGGCAAGGGCTTTGGCTTGCAGATGCTCTCCCGCATCGCTTCGGAAATCCTCTCCGAAGGCTATACGGGCATGGAGTGGAGCGCCCTCTCCTGGAACACCTCCGCCATCCAGTTCTATTCCCGTCAGGGCGCCACTCTCGACACCGGCCGCACCTACATGTCCTTCACCCATGCCCAGCTACAGGCTCTTTGTCTGTTAGGAACGTGACTATGTTTCTGTGAGGAAAAGATGCGCCTGCTTTGCCCAGATTGAGACAACAATATAACTTACAAAAAAGAATATGAAGAAGATTTTGATTTCATGGATGCTTGTCGTCGCAGCGGTGACGACATCTGCACAGACACAAGTGCAGCTGTTCGACTTCGGTTGGCAGTTTACTCGCAATGGAACGACGCAGACCGTCGACCTGCCCCACGACTGGGACATCTACGAGGGCCCGCGCCCTGGCCAGGGCGCCACGGGCACCGGCGGCGGATGGTTCGAGGGTGGCCGGGGTGAATATCGAAAGACATTCAAGACCCCCGTCGGCGAGGTAGTCAAGCTCCACTTCGAGGGCGTCTATCAGAAGGCCGAGGTCTATGTCAATGGGCAGAAAGCAGGTCAGCATCACTATGGATATACGCCGTTCACCGTCGACGTGACGAAGATGCTTTATAAAGACAAGCGCGAGAACGAGGTGACGGTTAAGGTCGATAACAGCGACCAGCCAAACTGTCGGTGGTATTCCGGCTCTGGCATCTACCGTCATGTGTGGCTCGAAACCATGCCTGCCTTGCACATTGCCGAGAACGGCGTCCACCTTCTGACACCTGAGGTCAGTGACGACAGGGCAAGGGTTGACGTGTGTGTATGGGTGGCCAATGAAGGACAACAAGCGCGTCCCGTTGACGACGTGGAGGTCGCCTTCAATGGCGGTACTTTCACAAATCAGATTGATGGTCAGGAGAGTGCGTCCACAGCAGAGCCTGGTAGGGTGACCACTCTTATTCGCACCTTCACGATTGACCAGCCGCATTTATGGACGCCTGACGACCCTTATCTCTATGAGGCTGACGTCAGGCTAATGTCCGGGGGAAGTGTCATTGACAAGCAAAAGGTCAAGTTTGGCATCCGCTCGTTCTCCTTCGATGCTGAGCGCGGCTTCGTGCTCAACGGCCAGCCGATGCTCATCAACGGCGCCTGCGTCCACCACGACGACGGCGTGCTGGGTGCCATGGCCTTCGACGATGCCGAGGTCCGCAAGGTGCGCCAGATAAAGGACGCCGGCTTCAACCTCATCCGCACCAGCCACAACCCAACCACCCGCGCCTTCCTCGACGCCTGCGACTCACTCGGCATGCTCGTCATCGACGAAGCCTTCGACGGCTGGCGCACACAGAAGAACCCTTACGACTACTCGACCGTTATCGACTCGTGCTTCCGCGACGACCTGCATGCCATGGTGCTGCGCGACTGGAACCACCCCTGTGTTATCTCGTGGAGCATCGGCAACGAGGTCATCGAACGCAAGGACATCCGCGTCGTTTATACCGCCCGGCAGATGAAGCAGGCCATCCACGACTACGATACAACGCGCCCTGTGACTGAAGCCCTGTGCGCCTGGGATCGCGACTGGGAAATCTACGACCCCCATGCCGAGGTGCTCGACGTGGTGGGCTACAACTATATGATTTTCAAACACGCCAGCGACCATCAGCGCGACCCCAAGCGCATTATCTGGCAGACCGAGAGCTATCCGCGCGATGCCTTCCGCAACTGGGCCACCGTCCACGACTTCCCCTATGTCGTCGGCGACATCGTCTGGACGGGCCTCGACTATTTGGGCGAATCGGCCATCGGCCGCTATTATTATAAAGGTGAACAGGAGGGCGAGCACTGGGAGGGCGGCGGCTTCCCCGACTGGCACGGCGCCTACTGCGGCGACGTCGACATCACTGGCTGGCGCAAGCCTGTCAGCCACTACCGCCAGATGCTGTGGAACGTGGATGCGCCGCTCTATATGGCCGTGAAGGAGCCCGAGGGCTATCACGGAGCAGTCAAGACAACGATGTGGAGCGTTTGGCCCACTTGGGAATCATGGACATGGCCCGGATGGGAGGGCAAGCCCGTCGAGGTTGAGGTCTATACCCGTCAGCCTGAGGTAAGCCTTTATCTCGATGGCCAGCTCATCGGCACGAAGCCCGTAAGCCGTGAAACCGAATACAAGGCCGTGTTCACCGTGCCCTATAAGCCAGGCACGCTTCGCGCTGAAGCCGGTGCCAAGAGCGTGACGCTGAAGAGCGCCGGCGAGCCTGCCCGTCTGCGTCTCACCCCCGACCATACTGTGATGGCTGCCGACGGCCAGTCGCTCACCTTCGTCACCATCGAGGTAGTCGACAAGCAGGGCACGCCAGTCCCCGAAGCCGCCATTCCGTGTGAGGCTGTTGTGAGGGGCGCCGGCACACTTCTGGCCTTCGCCTCTGCCGACCTGAAGGACCCTGAACCCTACACCTCGCCGCGCGTTAAGACGTGGAAGGGTCGCGCCATGCTCGTCGTCCGCAGCACGCATAGGAAAGGCTCCGTCAGCGTGACCATCAAGAGTTCGCTGCCAGCCGCCACGCTGTCGCTGAAAACCAAATAAGCCTGAGGAATTGCTCCGGAGGGGATGGCTCGCCCGAGCGCATGTTATCTCCCCTTCGCCGTACCTACAGCTACAGGCCTTCGCTGAATTGTAAGGAGAGAACGACATCTTTTACAAAGTTTATGAGAAATGAACTTTTTTCATATCGTTTTCTTAAAAAAGTCTTCAATTCCTTTGCCTCTACGGTTTTTCTTTCTACCTTTGCCACTGGAAGTTTAGCCTCTTGCAAAAAAAGATTTCGATATTCAAACCATAGTGTCTCACCCAAACCCCATTGTCCATGAAGTAGAAAACAAATAGCATATAGAAAGAAGCGTCCACTTAGATTCTTGTTTCCGAAATTTCGCCAAAATTAAGAACAATCCAAGAGTGAGGTTAGGATGCTCACGCGTTGCGTGGGCTTTTTACTCGTTTAGGATTGTTGGGTGTTTGGCGACACCTCGGAAACGTAGACGAAGATTAGTCCACGTTTTTCTTTTTATATTTTCATCCCATCAAATCCATAGAGTATTAATCAATAAAGAACTATTAACCCATTAAACCCAATTCACATGAAAAGTATTACTCCAAGGAGACTTCTTCTCCTCGCGCTTTTAGCGCCCTTCTTCACCCTCACCGCCTCTGCAGACAATCCTGTCGTAGACAATGGCATCTACTACACTCTTGTCCCCAAAGCTAAAATTGCTACGGTAACGACGTGCCAAAATGGCAAATATTCTGGTCCTATCGTCATTCCCCCCGCCATCACTATCAGTGGCACAACGTATTCGGTGGTCGGCATCGAGGATAATGCTTTTTTAAGTAGCTATGATGTCACCTCCGTTATCATCCCCAATTCAGTTACCAACATTGGCAAAGGTGCCTTTTATAACTGCGGCAACCTGACCTCCGTCAATATCCCCAATTCTGTAACCAGCATTGGCGGCTCTACTTTTTCTAACTGCTGGAGCCTGACCTCCATCTCCATTCCCAACTCGGTCACTGGCATTGGCGAATCTGCCTTTTATGGTTGCAGTAGCTTGACCTCCGTCATCATCCCCAATTCGGTCACCAATATTGGCAACTATGCCTTTGATGAATGCAGTAGTCTGACCTCTGTCACCATCCCTAATTCGGTCACCAGTATTGGCAGCTGTACCTTTAGACGTTGTCGCAGCCTGACCTCCGTCACCATCCCCGAGTCGGTCACCATCATTGGCGGCTATGCCTTTGAAGACTGCAGCAGCCTGACCTCCGTCACCATCCCCTCGTCTGTTTACGAAATTTACGACGGTGCCTTTTCTCAATGCAGCAGTCTGACCTCCATTGTTCTGCCCAACAAAGTTTGTTATGTAGGAGGTCAGGCTTTTTATGGGTGTACGCAACTTCGGTCGGTGACGATGGAGCATGATGGTTACCAAGGTTACGACGGAGGAGGAATATACATTGGTAGTAAATCCTTTGCCAACTGCTCCAATTTGGAGGAATTTACTATCCATACATATTGGAGAGAATATTATGAAATTGGAGGATATTATGGACCTTGGCAGATTGCGGCGGACGTTTCTTCCGATGCTTTTGAGAACTCTTTCGTTGAATATGCTACACTTCATGTACCTGAGGCAGCTATCGGTTTGTATAGTGCTAATGCCACATGGAGTCAGTTTGGCACAATCACTTCGTTAGGTAGCGCATCGACGTACTACAGGTTATTTGTGGATGTGAATGCGAAGGGCCAGGTGGTCTATGGCGAAGGCGAGAATGCCAAGACCATCACGGGAGCCAGCCAGACCTTTGACGTGAAGGAACAGGAGGATATTGTGCTGACGTTGACGGCATACGAAGGGTACAAATTGGGTGCCGTTACCGTGAATGGCGTGGATAAGACGGCTGCTGTCACTTCTGATGGCGTGCTGACGATAACCGACGTGAACGGCAACCAGACGGTGAGCGTGGAGTTTGTGTTGGACGGTAACTCGGTAGCCGTTACCATCGGTGAATTAGGCGCAGCCACTTTCTGCTGCGAGGAGGCGCTGGACTTCTCAGGCACAGAGGAGGTGAAGGCGTACATTGTTTCGGCATTCCATCCCGCTACGGGCAAGGTGACGCTGACGCGCATCACGGATGTTCCTGCGGGCACGGGCATCGTCCTGCTTGGTAATGAGGGAACGTATGATATTCCCCTCGGCGCGGGCGAGACCTACGTCGTCAATATGCTTGTAGGCGTTACTGCTGATAAGGTGCTGAACAAGACCGAGGGCGCAAACAGCAACTTCATCCTTGCCAATGGCGAGAATGGCGTGGGCTTCTATGCCGTTAAGGATGGCTCTACGCTGGCTGCTGGCAAGGCTTATCTCTCCCTGCCTACCGCCGTCCTGCCAAGTAGTGCCCAAAGCATCGGCTTCCGCTTTGATGATGCAACCAACATAGCCTCACCCCAGCCCTCCCCTGAAGGGAAGGGAGACTGGTACGACCTGAGCGGACGGCGCGTCAACGGAGCACCTACTGCTCCCGGACTGTATATTAAGGACGGAAGGAAAGTAATCGTAAAATAATGGCTTAATCTGTCGGCGAATTTTTCGAATTATACGAATTACATTGCGGCGGTGAGCTTTGCACGCCGATAGGCGGAAAAGAAATTCGAATAATTCGCATCATTTGCCGACAAGAAAGATGGAATTCAACGTTAAAGACATAAGAACGATGAAAAAGAGAAAATATACGACTCCTCGGATGGAGGAGATGCAAATGAGAGCTATAAATATGCTGGCTATGTCGGGTGCTGAGCAGACGGATATGGGCGTATTCCCCAGCAAGGAGGAGGACGCCAGCAACGCCCTTGCCAATCCCTTCCGCAGAAGGGGCTTCTAAACCGACTCATAGAGCGTGCAATATGTCAAAAGTAAGTGAGGGGCGCGAATTGCGTCCCTCGCTTTTATTCTCTGCTGAGGATGTAGATGCGATGGGTGGAGGGTCCGGAGGGGATGAGGAAGCCGGAGGAAGCGAAGGCTTTCAGTTCCGCCGCTGCTTGTGTGGAGGGGAGATGGGTTAAGGCGGCGTAGCGGCGGATATTGATGGTGGCGTTTTGAGTGAAGTAGTTGCGCAGCAGGGCGCGGCGCTCGTCGGGCGAGGGGATGACGTGGTCGCGGTTGGAGGGGAACTTCTGCACGGCGGGTTCGAAGGTGGTCTGAAGGCGGGCAAGAAACTCGGGCTTGGCGTCGAAGTTGACGCGGCTGACGTGGAGGTCGGATGGGTCGACTTGCTCAGGAGAGGTGATGACGGGGGTATGGCCGTCGGCATCCTTGTCGCAGGTAATACCCAGAGAGAGGGTGCCGAGGCCGCGCAGCTCAACGTGATGGCTTCGGGTGAGGTAGCGCGCGGCGATGGTTACAATAGCTTCCATGATGCCTTTGACATCGGCGGCAGTAGGACCGGACGAGGCTTCAATATCCTTCGCTATCGTATCGAAGGAGATGGTCTCGACGTTGACAGCCTTGGGGTAGAGGGGACGGACTTCTTCGCCATCGATAGTAACGGTGCGGGGCGAGGGGCGGAAATCAAACTGAACGGACATAATAATAGAATTAGGAATGAGAAATTAGGAATTAGAAATTGGGGATTAGTTGCTCGGATTGGAGGGCGGGATGCTCTGGCGGTAAATGACGGCGTCATTTATATAAATGACAGGGTCGTTTAAATAAATGACACCGTCATTTACAAAAAGCAGCAGTATTTATTCTTTGAGTATTGACGACATGACTACACGTGTGATGGTATTTCCTTGGGATGGAGTCAAAAGAGATTTCTTTTTCATGATTTATGTGGCATATTGAGCTTTTTAGTGCTTCAAAGGTAGCGTTTTCTTTTGAAACAGACAAGTTTAAGAAGGCTTTTTTCGCCTTATTCTGAAAAAGATGATGTGATTGTGAGGCGAATCCAAATCTTTTCTACAAAAAAATCAGCCCCAAGTCAGATGGCCTGGGGCTGAAGGGTGTGTGAAGGGGATTATCAATAAATCCCTTTAGAAAAACGTTACTCGGCAGGGGAGAACTCGTCCTTGCCTACGCCGCAAAGGGGGCAAACCCAGTCGGCGGGGAGGTCTTCGAAGGCGGTGCCGGGGGCAATGCCGTTGTCGGGGTCGCCTGCTGCGGGATCATACTCGTAGCCGCAGACTTCGCAAACGTACTTTTTCATAACTTGTTGACTCGTTGACTCGTTGACACGTTGACTTGTTGACTATAATTACTTCTCGCGGCGGATGAAGTTGTAGCCGTACTTGGCCTGCTCGCCGAGCTCTTCCTCGATGCGGATGAGCTGGTTGTACTTGGCCATACGGTCGGTGCGGCTGAGGGAGCCGGTCTTGATCTGTCCGCTGTTGGTGGCAACGGCAATGTCGGCAATGGTGGTGTCCTCAGTCTCGCCGGAGCGGTGGCTGGTGACGGTGGTGTAGCCGGCACGGTGAGCCATCTCGATAGCGTCGAGCGTCTCGGAGAGTGAGCCAATCTGGTTGACCTTGATGAGGATGCTGTTGGCAGCGCCCATGCGGATGCCCTTCTCCAGGAACTTGACGTTGGTGACGAAGAGGTCGTCGCCGACGAGCTGGCAGCGGTTGCCGATGCGGTCGGTGAGTTTGACCCAGTTTTCCCAGTCGTTCTCGTCGAGGCCGTCCTCGATGCTGTCGATGGGGAACTTGGTGATGAGTTCTTCCAGATAGTCGATCTGCTGCTCGGCGGTCAGCTTCTTGCCGTTAGGATCCTTCTTCTTGCCGTCCTTCAGCTGGCGATAGTCGTAGAACCACTTGCCGTCTTCGCAGGTTGCAAACTCGCTGGCGGCGCAGTCCATGGCAATCTTCACATCCTTGCCGGGAACATAGCCGGCAGCGGTGATGGCGTCGCAGATAATCTGCAGAGCGTCCTCGATGCCGTCGAGAGCGGGAGCAAAGCCGCCTTCGTCGCCGACAGCGGTGGAGAGGCCGCGCTTCTTGAGCAGCTTGGCGAGGTTGTGGAAGACCTCAGCACCCATGCGGATGCCTTCGCGCTCGGAGGTGGCGCCGACGGGACGAATCATGAACTCCTGGAAGGCGATGGGGGCATCGGAGTGGGCACCGCCGTTGATGATGTTCATCATGGGGACGGGCAAGGTGTAGGTGTTCGTGCCGCCGATGTAGCGGTAGAGGGGAACCTGCAGGAAGTTGGCAGCCGTGTGAGCAACAGCGAGGGAAACGCCGAGGATGGCGTTGGCGCCGAGGTTGCTCTTCGTGGGGGTGCCGTCGAGCTTCAGCATGGTGCAGTCGATGAGGCGCTGGTCGAGAACGTTCATACCCACGAGGGCGGGGGCAATCTTCTCATTGACGTTGGCTACGGCCTTCAGCGTACCCTTGCCGAGGTAGCGGCTCTTGTCGCCGTCGCGAAGCTCGAGGGCTTCGTTCTCGCCCGTGCTGGCACCGCTGGGGACTGATGCACGACCGCAAACGCCGTTTTCCAATGTTACTTCGACCTCAACAGTCGGGTTACCTCTCGAATCAAGAATTTCTCTTGCATGTACTTTGCAAATCTTCATTTTTTGTGAATAAAAATAGGGTTAATAAATAATACTATATGTCTCTTACCTCTTCAACCATTCAACGGCCTCTGCTTCCGAAGAAAGGAAGCCGAAATGGTGTCCTTTGTTGCTTTCATAGATGAAGTCGCGCAGAGGCTTGCTGGTATAACGGGAAAAGTCCCCGAACACTGCAGCCCGGACTCCGTAGTTGACGAACTTCTGAATCACCTCTCCGGCGATTCCGGATGACAAACGGAAAAAGGCCTCATCAAAGCAAGCCTTGTCAAAAGCGAAAGCAGAAACCCCGGTCTCGTATTTCAGAGACAGAATGGTATCCATGATTGATTCGGCGTCACAAATAGGCCCTGATACTTCCGTTATGACCGCTATGTTATCTATTACCTTCATTGACTTTTAAATCCCGATTTATCTGTTTGTTATTCTTTCGTGAAGATGTATACTGCCACTTCTTTCTCGTTGACTTGTTGACTCTTTGACTCTTTGACCTTATTAAAGCGCCTCGGCCATGCGGCGTCCGAACGCCTTGCAGTTGGCAAGGGCGTCGGTATCGGGTACCCACAGGGTGGTGATGCCTTCGTCGATGAGCTGGAAGCCTGCTTCGGTAAGACGCTCGTTCATGAGCTTCACAGCGTCGCCGCTCCAGCCATAGGAGCCAAAGGCTGCGGCTTTCTTCTTCTTGAATTTCAGCCCGCGCATCATCTCCAGCAGCCCGGCAACGGCGAAGGAATAGCCGTAGTTGATGGTGGGTGAACCGACCAGCACGGCCTTCGAACGGAAGATTTCCGTGAGGACGTCGTTCTTGTCCTCGTGGGCCACGTTGAAAAGCTTTACGGTGAGCGTCGGGTCTGCCTCGAGGAGTCCCTCGGCAATGGCTTCAGCCATTTTGCGGGTGGATTGCCACATGGTGTCGTAGGCTATCGTCACCTGATTCTCCTGATAGGAATCGGCCCACAGGAGGTATTTTTCCACAATCTGGGTGGGGTTCTCCTTCCAAATGACGCCGTGGCTGGGGCAAATCATGTCGATGGGCAGGTTCATGGCCAGAATCTGCTGAATCTTCTTCGTCACCATCGTGCTGTAGGGGTTGAGGATGTTGACGAAGTACTTCTCGGCCTCGTACATCATGGCTGCCGCATCGACGGCATCGTTGAACAAGGATTCGGAGGCAAAGTGCTGCCCAAAGCCGTCGTTCGAGAAGAGGATGTTCTCGCCGCTCATGTAGGTGAACATGGTGTCGGGCCAATGGAGCATGGGTGCCTCGATGAAGGTGAGGGTGGATTCGCCTATCGGCAGGGTGTCGCCCGTCTTGACGTTGACGAAGTTCCAGTCCTGATGATAGTGCCCGCGGATAATGGCTTCGCCTTTCTTGGTGCAGTAGATGGGCGTACCGGGGATTTCACGCATCAGTTCGGGCAGGGCACCGCTATGGTCCACCTCGTTGTGATTCATGACGATGTAGTCAATCTGCTTAAGGTCTATCTCCTGCTTCAGACGGCTGACAAATTCGCAATCGTAGGGTTGCCAGACGGTGTCAATTAGCACGACTTTTTCGTCGCGAATAAGATAGGAATTATAACTTGAACCACGGAAGGTGGAAAGCTCGTCACCGTGAAAATGCGTCAGTTCCCAGTCGATTTTTCCGACGTGGCTGACCTTCTTCGTAATCTGTTTTGCCATGGGTGTAATTTGAACGCACAAAGTACGGCATTTTTTTTCAGTTGTGCAAGTATTTCCGATGTTGTTTGCCTGCCCGTTCGTTAAATTTACCAAAAAAACACTTTTGGCTTTGCTATTGAATAAACATTGCGTATCTTTGCAAAGAATTTCATCCTTAACACCTGCAGAAAAATGATGCGCGAAAAAACCATAGAGAAAATAATCCGGGATTTCATTGCCAAGGAATTGACCTTAAGCCCCGAAAAGATTGGATTGGAAGATAATCTAATTAACGACCTCCATGCCGATTCGATGGACATTGTCAATGTGGTCACGGCCATTGAGTCGCGTTTCAAGATTAAATTCCCCGACGACACGGAGATTCCCTACGAGGGCTACACGCTGAAGTTCCTCGTGGAGGGCGTGCAGAAAGCGTTGAAAGAAAAAAGTCCTGTCCGCCGTGCTGCCCGTGCTGCCAAGAGCGCCGAGAAGGCTGCCGAGGAAAAGGCACGTCAGGTGCGCAACCAGCTGAAGGAAAAGCATGGTGAGCAGTAAGAAAGGCGCAGGAAACTAAATCAGATTTTTCCGAGTATGCGGTCCATCACCCAGTTCGTGGGTGTGGCGCTGATGCCTGTGCAGGTACAGATGTCCTTTCCCTGCAAATGACGTATCACGCTTTCGATGAGCGGCAGTTGGACATGTGGTGGATTGGGGATGTCAAAAACCTCCCTACCGCGCTCGGTGTGCAAGGCAAGCGGTTCGAAGGTGAAGACGGAGAAACAGATCATCCCTTTGTCGCCGATGATCTCGATGCGATCCTCGGAGGCCGATTCGTCGGCAACGAAACACCATGAGCCGGAGCCTACCAGCCCGCTCTCGAAGCGGAAGCAGGCGCTGATGGTGTCTTCGGCATCGTAGAGCCCACCGCGATTGCCACAGAATCCTTCGGCTTCGGTGATGATTCCGAAATACTCCTGAATGATGTCAATCTGGTGAGGGGCAAGGTCGTAGAAATAGCCTCCGCCAGAGATGGGGGGCTGAAGGCGCCAGGGGAGCTCGGCCTTGCTGTTCCAGTCCATATCGCGTGGAGGGCGGGCGAAGCGGACTTGCAGATTGATGATGTTCCCAATCTGGGGGATGAGTTCTTTCACCTTCAGGAAATAGGGGAGATAGCGTCGGTAGTAGGCTACGAAGCAGGGCACACCCATCTCCTCGCTGGTGCGGTTGATGCGCAGGCAGTCCTCGTAGCTCACGGCCATGGGCTTTTCAATATAGACGGGCTTGCCGGCTTTCATGGCCATGATGGCGTAGGTGGCGTGGCTGGAGGGAGGGGTGGCGATATAGATGGCGTTGACGTTCGGGTCGTCGATGATGTGCGTCGGGTCGGTGTACCATTTCTTTACCCCATTCCGTTCGGCATACGAACGGGCTTTCTCAGCATTGCGGCTCATGACAGCCTCGATGCACGACCCTTCGACCTTCGCAAAGGCGGGGCCACTTTTCTTTTCCGTGACTTCGCCGCAACCGATGAATCCCCAGTGAATCATGATATTTTAGTTAAGATTTAAGAATTAAGAGTTCAGAAAGACAGCTTTGTTTGCAGTCATTTTAGTCCCAGAAGTTCCATGAAAGACCGAGTTTGAACCAACGGGGGTTGATGGGGTAGTGTGGGACGAGGAAGGAGCGGGAATTGCCAAACAAACCTTCGTTGACGTGACTGTACATCACGTAGAAACGGCATTGCTTGAGGTGGAAGTTGGCATAGACGTTGACGATAGGGTAGTCGCCTATGGAGACGCAGGCTTCAGGATCGGCGTTCTGAAGGTAATACATGCCGAAGCCCGGGCAATAGGTGGGTGCATAGTAGGCCGTGAAATAGCGGACATCGCCGCCCAGCTGGATGCGCAGCACCTTGGCATAGGTGAACTTCAGGTAGAGATTGCTGTAGACATTGACGAGCGGCAGGGGGAGGATGTCGTCGCGACTGCTGTATTGGGCAGTAACCTCGTTGTCCCAATGCAGGATGCCGAGGGCAAAGTCCTGATTGAGCGTGGCGCTCAGCACTTGGATGTTGCCGCTGTACTGGCGTGGGGCGATATCGTTGTAGAATCGCGTGGAGCCTGACGTCGCCTGCTCGCCATAGCCGCTGAAGGCAAGGTAGGTGTAGTTCTTGATGTTCTCCACGCCGACGGAAAGACGGGTGTGGAGACGGTCGAACGAGAGGCTGCCGCCAACGTGGGTGCGGAATTCCTTGCTGAAGTCATTGTCCCACCAGAAGTGCTGCGAGTGATAGTGGTTGTAGTAGAACGATGGCTCGAGGTTTGTCATGAAGCCGTCGAAGGCCAGATGGACGGTGTCGCCCAGCAGCCTGAAGTTCAGGTCGCCGTTGCCTTCAAGCCTGATTTCGCCGATGTCGTCGCCCAATACGGCTAATTCGCCTGTGACGTTGAAATGAAGCACGTCGCCCAATGTACGGCGCAGGTTGGCGCCGAGGGTCAGCGCCTGTTCGTTCCACCGTCGGACGGTCTCCTTGCCGCTGCCGTCGCCCAGCGTGTCGGGCAGGGTGAACGAGCGGAATTCATGCGTTGCATACGCCGAGCCGCCAAAGGGAATCCATTTGTTGAAGCCCTCTATCAGCGAGAGTCCTGCGGCATTCTTGATGGAGAGGTAGCCTGTGGCGTCGATGGAGTCGTAGGGCAGGTAGTTGTTGGCATAGTAGCCGGTGGGGGTGCGATAGTCGATGAAGCGCCTTCTGTGTCCCTTTACATTGGCGGTGTGGAAGGCTTTCATCACAGGGACGAACTCCTGACGGACAATGACGGTATCGGGCAGGCTGTCGGTAACGGACTTATAGTAACCCATGTCGAAGTGTTGCTCGAAGAACGCCGTGCGCATGCGGTTTTCGTTCCAATTACGCTCCATGTTGACGGGCATGTCGGCAGGGCGATAAGTCTGCTTGCCCGACGACATATCCTCAGGGTGGGTGATGAAGCGGTCATCGGTAAGGCCGCCGTTCTCGGCCCACTTCAGCTTGTCGTAGTCAAGCAGCAGGTGCATGCCGTAGCGGTCTCCGCGATAATAGCCGTAGAGGGCGGCATCGAAGAGTGATGTCGACTGGCTGCTGTAGAGCCCGCGTCCATAGACGTAGTCGAGGTTGAAGCCGATGCCGATTCGTAGTCCGGCATTGACGGCAAACGTCCCCTTAATGCGCTCCTCGCCGTTGATTTTGTTTCCGGCACGATAGTAGCTGACGTTGGTGTAGGGCGACTTCGTGTCCATAAAGCGGAAATGGTCCGGCTGGGTGATGAAGTAGTCCAGCGGGTAGGCGAAGATGTAGTCGTCGCCCGTAGGACGATGGAAGAAAATGCGCGACTGGCGGGGCGAACCCATGTTGCCGAGGTAGTTGTATTCGCCGTTCAGGCCGTCGGTGAAGTGGACGTTCTGAAAGCGGTAGATGGCGGTATCGGGCTCTGAGGGGGTGATTTCGCCCAGCGTCTGGGATACCGTCCAGGCGCGGACGTCCTTGGGCGTCTTGCGGTCCGTGACGGTGCTGTCGCGGCGCGATTCGCTGCTGCCGTTGCCGATGCCTGTTGGGTCAAGGCCGTTGCCTGTGTCCGTGAGCCGCCGATTGTCCTGCCCCCATGTGACGACGGCGGCGTACAGCAGCGTGCAGACAAGCAGAACGGCTCTTTTCATCAGTTCCTGATTAGCTTCAATCGTCAAACGGCTTCGGTTTCCTGTCCTTCACGAAAAACCGGATGATGTAGTCAGCCGTCTTGACGACGATGCTGGCAGCGGCAATGATAAGGAACGGCGTACGGTTGTCCGGCAGGGCGAAATAGACAATGAAGGCTGCAATAAAACCCAGCAGGAACAGCGCGTTGAGCAGCGAGCGGACTTGTTGTTTGTTCTTCATTATTCTTCAGTTCTCAGTCTTCAGTTTCTGTCAAAGGCTTTTCTTCAATTCCTCAGTAAGCTGGTTGAAAAGGTCGATGGTCTTGATGCGGAACTTGCCTGTAGCGCGGAGCAGCCTGGTCTTCGAGGCGTTAAAGCATTGCTCGTCCGTAATCCATTCCTCAGCCGTAAAGCGTTGTCCGCCGTCCCGCTCCTCCTCATACCAGTATTTGATGCGCGTCATGCGTACCTTCATTCCGCCTTCGGCAGGAAAAATCTCCAGCAGGTAATTGATGCGCGTGCGGTCCAGGACAATCCAGTTCCTCTTGAATGTCAGGTATTCCTCAGCTTGAATGACGAGGTGATAGTTCGTCTCGTCCTGCTCGACGATCTTGCTGCTGAGGACTGTAGGCACGACGAATCGGTTTTCCACCCATTTCAGAGCCTTCGCGTAGGCCCACTTCTCGTTCAGCCCATCGGGGATGGACAGGGTCTTCTCGAACGTCACGCGGTTGTTGACGACGGGCACGGCACCCACGCCGTAGCGAGCATCTATCTGGGCAAAGCCCGCCATCGTTGTCGCGAGCGCCAGCACGAAAAGTTGCAGTCTCTTCTTCATAGATATCCTATTTTAATATTATTGAATGCAAAAGTACAACGTCTGGGGCGAAAAAGCAAGAAATTTCTGTTTTTTCCGAAGGGCTTAACGTAAAAAAACATATTATTCCTCCATCTTCAATCTTTCATCTTCATTTTCTTTGTATCTTTGTCCCGATAATTGTGTGTAGTCTGATGATGGAGAAAAACGAGGCGTTGGAGCTGGCGTGGCAGCTTGTGGAGGGGACGGGCATCAACGTGTTCCTCACGGGTCGGGCGGGGACGGGAAAGACAACGTTCCTGCGCGAGCTCCGCACGCGGCTCCCCAAGCGCATGGTGGTGGTAGCGCCGACGGGCGTGGCTGCCATCAATGCCGAGGGGGTGACGATTCACTCGTTCTTCCAGCTGCCGCTGTCGCCTTTCGTCCCTGGGGGCAAAGTGAGGAGCGACGGAGGACGGAAGTACCAGTTTTCCAAGCAGAAGAAAAACATCATCCGTACCCTCGACCTGCTGGTGATAGACGAGATTTCGATGGTGAGGGCCGACTTGCTCGATGCCGTCGATGACGTGCTGCGCCGCTACCGCGATAGCAGCCGGCCTTTCGGCGGGGTGCAACTGCTGATGATAGGCGACCTCCAGCAGCTGGCGCCTGTGGTGAAGGACGACGAGTGGCAGCTCTTGCGCGAGTACTACGACACGCCCTTCTTCTTCGGCAGCCGTGCCTTGCAGCAGACGCGTCATGTAACCATCGAGCTGCAGCACGTCTACCGGCAGACCGACCAGTCGTTTATCGACTTGTTGAATAAGGTGCGCACAGGAACTCTGACGCCTGAGGACTTGGAGCGCCTCAATGCCCGTGTGACGAAGGACGACAATACGCCTGAAGGCGTCATCCGCCTGACGACGCACAACCGCACGGCCGATAGTTACAACGAGCGCCGCCTGCAGGCTATTCCACGTGCCGCCCGTCCCTATCGGGCTACCGTCGAAGGCTCCTTCCCAGAGACGTCCTATCCTGCTGACGAGACGCTGACACTCAAGGTGGGCTGTCAGGTGATGTTTCTGAAGAACGACGTCTCCTTCGAGCATCGTTTCTACAACGGCAAACTGGCGCGTGTGACGGAGTTGAAGGACGACGAGGTCACCGTCGTGGGACTGGATGATGGGCGTTCCATCACCGTCGGTTCCATGGAGTGGACAAACACCCGCTACGTCATCGACAAGGAGTCGCGCGAAATCCGCGAGGAGGTGGAGGGCGTGTTCCGTCAGTTCCCCCTGCGGCTGGCGTGGGCCATCACCATCCACAAGAGCCAGGGGCTGACGTTCGACCGCGCCGTAGTGGATGTGAATGCCGCTTTTGCCGCAGGGCAGGTGTATGTGGCGCTCAGCCGCTGCCGCACGCTGGAGGGGCTGATGCTGACGGAACCGCTGCGCCCCGATGCCGTCATCACCGATGGCGTCGTCACCCGCTACATGGACGTTGAGCTCAGCGAGGCGCAGACGGTGAGCGGGCGGTTGGGCGATCTGAAGCGCGAGTATTACCTCTATCTTGTGAATGAGTTCTTCGACCTCCAGCCCTTGCGCTGGGCGTGGCAGAAGTTGCTCCGCCTTGTCGATGAGCATCTCTATCGTGACTATCCGCGCCTGCTTGCCCGCTACAAGGAGATGGCTCCGCAACTGGAGTCGGAGGTCTTCGATGTGGCGCCTCGTTTCTGCCGGCAGTGTGCCGACATCGTTACTGCCAGTACCGACTACGAGCACGATGCCCTCCTGCACGGGCGCATCCACAAGGCATGCATCTACTTCGAGGGGAAGCTCTCGAGCCAGCTGGGAACCTTGCTGGCCGATGCCAGGACGCTGGAGAGCGACAATAAGAAGGTGGCTGAACAGCTTGAGGAAACGCTTGACAACCTGCGTCAGCTCTATGGCTTGAAGGTGAGCCTGCTGCGCTTCGTGGCTCAGAATGGCTTCACCGTTTCCTCTTATCTGAAGCAGAAGGCCCGCTTCACGCTGGATGGGGAGAAAGGCTCATCCGCTGCTCCTCCTGCGAAGGGGGAGGGGAAGCTGGCGCGCAGCTCACGGGCGAAAGCGAAGTCGTCCCCCTCCGCGAAGGAGCGTAGAGGGGGGCTGAAGCCCTCCCCCTTACGGGAGAGCGAGGCGAGGGGGGAATCCGACATTGCCTATCCCGAGCTGTTTGAGACGCTGCGCCGCTGGCGAGGCACGGAGGCTTTCCGCGAGCACAAGAGCGCCTACTACATCCTCTCCAACGCTGCGCTCATCGCCATCGCCAACGCCCTCCCCACCAACGCTGCACAGTTGAAGCGCCTCAAGGGCATGGGACCTGCCAAGGTAGCCAAGTATGGCGAGGAAATACTTGAGCTCGTCCGCGACTACATCGCTGAGCTGCCAGAGTAACCTTTGATATTCTCCAGGAACTCTATTTCCACGATGCGCAGTTCATTTTTTGTTTCGGCCCCGTTGGCGGCTTTGAAAAGGTCCAGTTCACCTGCGGTGGGCTCTGCCACCTCCACGATGCCTCCGAAGGCATCCTCGTCCTTGCCGGCTCCGCGGAGACAGATGGTGATTTCGTCGGTTTGCACGCGCCGGGTGGGTGTCAGGTGCACATAGCCGAGACTGCGCTCCGTCTCGCCGCTCCAGATGAGCTGCTCGCCAGCATAGATGTTCATGGGATAGCTGCGCAGGCGCCACCCGGTGAGCTTGATGCAGATGTCATCTACGACGGCTCTTTCCGCCAGTTTATAGGTGATCCAGGCGGTGGAGAGGCGTCCGTCGTTCTTCCATTCTGAGAGTTCGTTGTCGTCGTAGCTACGTGAGGCATGCCCGCTGTCGTGCCCCGCAGTAGCAGCTACAATCTCTATTCCCCGGGCGTGTTCCGTATAGGAGGGTGAAAGCGGTGTCTCACCGCGGTCGAGGCGCCCCTTCAATGAGAGCTGCGGCATGAGTTTTTCGCTATTCACTTTTTCACTTTTAACTCCTGCCGAAGCAGACTTCACGCCCTCGGCGCTGGCCCTGAGCCGAATTTTTCCGGCTAGGGTGGTAGTGCGGACCAGGACACGGTTCACGCCACATTCTACGGGCAGGGCTGTGGCGCCGACATAGTTGTCCGCGATGTTCTTTGTGGCATCAGCGCCGGGGGGCTGCGTCGCCTGGTTGTCGCGGGTGGCAATGCCGCCAATCCAGGTGGCTTCGCCCTCGAGCTGGAAGTTTATCATGCGGTCGTCCAACGGACAGCGGCGCCCCTGCCTGTCAACAACCTCCACTTGGAAGAGCACCATATCGGCACCGTCGGCCTTCGTCCCCTCTGGATTTTCGATGGCGGTAAGTTTCAGCTGATACGGTTCGCCAGCGGTCTCCAGCTTGTAACGGCTGCCGTCAGAGCCTACTGCTTCCAGCGTGCCCGGCTCGAAGGGGACATCCTCGAATGTAAAGAGGTAACGATAGCTTTGACTGCCTTTACCCAGGGACCGTCCGTTGAGGAACAACTCGACAGAGTCGGCAGTCGAAACCACATAGACAGGCTTGGACAAGGGTGAATTATGGGTTGAGATTCGGGAGCTGCCGTAGTTCCAATGCCCCACGATATAGGTCCTTTCCTCTTCAGGCTCCACCCATCCGTCCCACATTACCTGGTGTACGTAGAACGCATCTTTGGGTATGCGCATGGCATCCACCACGCCGCTGGTGCGGTAGTTGCTCTCGCCCCGGTGGTGGGTGTTGGTGTCAGAAAAGACAATCTTCACCCCGCCTGACGAGACGCGGGTGCCGGTGCCGGGGCGCTCCAGCCAGTAGTCATACCAGCGGCGGACCATCTCGACGGCAAACTGATCCATGTTGTGGTTATACTCCAGGGCAGGCTTCCCGCGATAGAGCGGACCGTCTCCTTCGCGGTGGAAGGGATGGCTCCATTCGTCCCAATATCTGCGCAGGCCTTCGTCGCGACAGTATTCCATCGCCCACATCGGATGTTTTTTCGATTTGTTGATATACAGCATCTCGCCGCCGTATTCCGCCTCGTCGATGTCCAGCATCTCGCGGCTGCCGATGGCACGACCGCCGTGGGGGTCATACTTGTCGCGGATGGCTTTCATCTCAAGCATGTGCTCGCGGCTGATGCTCTCGTTGCCGCTTTCGTAGAAGAGGATGGACGGGTTGTTGCGGTTGTAGATGATGGCATCGCGCATCAGAGCCTTCCGCTGCTCCCAGCGGGCGCCTTCCACGTCCTTCTCGGCATCGCCTGCGGGCATTGCCTGGGGCAGGCCTACGCGGTCGCACGACTCGATGTCCTGCTTCCACGGCGTGACGTGCATCCAGCGCACCAGGTTTCCACCCGATTCGACCATCAGGCCGTTCGAGTAGTCGCTCAGCCAGGCCGGCACGCTGATGCCCACGCCGGGCCACTCGTTGGAAGTGCGCTGGGCATAGCCGTGCACCATCATCACGCGGTCGTTCAGCCATATCTTGCCCTCCTTGAACGCTGTCTTCCGGAAGCCCGTTCGGGTAATGACGTTGTCGAACACCTCGTCATTTTCCTCTAACGATGTCTCTACGGTATAGAGGTAGCCGTAGCCCCACGACCACAGGTGCAAATCATCGGTCGTCGTGTTTGCTGCATGTAACGTGGTGGTCTCGCCAGGCTGCAGTGTGACGGTTTCAGACATCGCAGAAAACAGCACCTTTCCTTCCATGTCGCGCAGGAGCATTGTCATTCGGAAGGTATGCGGCCTGTTGTCGTCGTTCTTTACTTCGCTCTCGGCATGGATTGTGGCAGCGCGTTTATTCAGATGGCGAGGCGATGAACAATCAAGGTCGGTGGCATAGACGTAAGTACCCGTCGTGCCAAGGTTCGAATAGAGCGGCAGCGTCTGGTAGAGCTTGCCTGTGATGTGCAGATAGACGTTCTTGGGTATTCCGCCGTAGTTGGCGTTGAAGTTCTTGTCGTTCCACTGGTAACGGCTGTTGAACTCGCGTGAAAGGTAGTCCCACGAGTTGTCGCAGCGCACGGCCAGCACGTTCGCTCCTTCCTTGATATAGGGTGTCAGGTCGAAGCCGCACGCCATCACCCCATTCTCGCTGAACCCCAGGTGGTGGCCATTGAGGTAGAAGTCCGCACCCTGCCGCACGCCTTCGAATTCGATGAAGAACTTTCTGTCGCTCCACCCTGAACGCTCCACCCTGAACGCTTTCCTGTACCAACAGACGGTATCCGTTAAATCCGCGATGTCCTTGCGGAACGCCTCGTCGCCATTGAAGGCGTAGGGCAGCGTCACCTGCAGCCAGTGGCTGTCGTCGAACTCCGGATTCATGGCCTCTGCCACGTCCCCCGCCTGCAGCCGCCAGCCGGCGTTGAAATTGATTATCGCACGGCCCTTTCCCGCCATGGCAGGGGCAGGGCGGACTGCGCGTTGCTCACTTGGCTTATCGAAGACGTTGTAGTCCGCCCGCACTGCCGCCTGCACGCACACGGCTGGCATCAACATCATATAGAATAAAAGAATCTTTCTCATACCTTTTGTCTGTTATTCACGGGTTCTTTGCTTTTCTGTCAACGTTAGGGTCGTGTTTCATTTCCGTATACCTTATCTTGCCAGAATTAGTTTCTCCCTGCAAATATACGGTCATTTTCCCGAACTTCCAAATGCAGATATGCACTTTCTCCCATAAGTTATCTGTTTCTTTGAGGTTTGACATGTTGGTTCCCTCCCCTTCGTTCCGCCGAGGCGCGACAGAGGTCAATTCGTCAAATAGTCAAACCGTCAAACCGTCAAACCGTCAAACTGTCATTTTCATTTGTGTAATAACGGGGG
>CAMYYY010000007.1 GCA_947303715.1 uncultured Bacteroidales bacterium
CAAGGCTATTGTGACACACAAGGAAACATTGATTACAGTTTTAATCCAGACAAAATAGTTTTATAATTACTAAAGATGACATACGACATGTTACTTGGTTTTAATGATTTAATATAATCGGTTGCGTTTTTACACATAACAAAGTACTCCCATTTATTTTAATTCATTTGAATTGTTTATATGACACAAGAGAAGAGTCTTAAGAAAGAAGCAATCGACGCTTTAAAAATCATAAGGGACATAGATTCTGATTCAACTTATCTCAAGGTTTCTGTTTCTCAAACTTCTGACAATAACGACTGGTATTTAATTATGTCGCATTTTCATGAATTGTCTGCTGAAACCCAGATAAGAATACTCCGTTATATATTTGGTAAAATGGCATCAGGAGATTTGCCATTGTCAATAGATGACTTATATGCGGAATTTGTTGACACAATCACACCAGCATGTTCGGCAATTTGTGGTATTCTTTTCATTCTTAAAGCCAAGAAAAACGACATGGGTATAAGTATTACGTCTTCCATGTTAGAATCTGTCATTGGTGAAGAAAGGTACAAACGATTTAATTTCTTGAAAAATATTCAGGAACTATTTTATCCTTGCAATGGCTATCTTGCCATTAGCGGCATTAAGTCCAACGTTGAATATCAAAAATTCATTGGATTTTTAACAAAAGAAGTTGATAACGGCGAATTATACTATGTGGTACATTTTTATGAGTCGCCTGTTGACCTCTTTGGACGCACAATTGAGTGGTTGCTAGATTCTGATTATGTGGAGATTGCCAAACAGGTTCTTCTGAGAAACTCAAATGCTAAAGTAATCAATGGCAAGTATTTTGTTCATGAATCATTTGAGTTTTTTGTAAAACAGTTCGTAATGGCTTATAATATAGACGACAAATGCGGATTGGTAAGCGATAAAGAAAGAATGATTGAACTGGGCTATTTGCCTAAAGACAACGCATATCAGCCGCTTTACACAAACTGCTTAAGGAATTACGAGGATTCGGAGAATTATATTTGCCGAGGTGGTTGCTTTGGAGATTCTGATTCCCAAAATGGTATTCCCTTTTTTTGGTGCAATAAGAAAATGTGTGTAAGAAGAGCTCATTTTTTACTTCCTCCATCTAAATGGGAAAAGTACTGTTTTGCAGATTTTCTCTTTATTATTTTGGGACAGTCCCCTGACGTTAGAGAGTCTGTATGGCGAGTAAATGGTGAAATATCGCAGTTTATTTGCGATTACAAACAAGTTTTCAAGTCAAATGAAAGAAATATATGCAGTAAACCTCTTGATGAAATAGAAGAAAGAGGTATTTGGGATGAAACATCATCAATCTATCGTGACATTTTCGATTATGAGGATGGTGATGAATACGAAGATTACGATGACTATTCATCTGACAATGAAGAACCCACATATGACAGGTATAACGGTTCGTACGCCCAGGATGAGATGGGATATAGTGATGACGATATAGATACTATTTTTGATGGAGAGCCCGATGCTTATTGGAATATAGATTGAATACTTATATGAAAAGAATACAACACAATGAATTCTATCGTTTATGGGCAAAAGAGTTGTCATTATCTCTTGCTCAGATGCAAACTCTAATAAAAGCGCATAATCTATCTCGAGGACTTATTGGAGAGAGTATTCTAAGAGACTTCTTAAAAAAAATATTACCTGACTTTACAAAGGTTAGTCAAGGTTTTGTTGAGTACAATGGACAGCTATCAAACCAATGTGATATTATAATTTATGACAGATTGCACTATTCACCGCTTTATTCATTTGGAGAGATAGAGATTGTACCATGTCAGGCTGTGCTTGCTGTGATAGAGGTGAAGACTAGCATAACTCCCAAAAGATTTGGAGACGTCCTATTTGCCTTCGAAAAACTATCTCGATTTGGAGTGGATAATAAATACTTGTTTATATATAAAGGTTGTAAAGCCCATAAAATTAGGTCATATTTTTTTAGTAAACACGTACCTTCCTATGGAAGAGAGAATGGACAAGCATTGTATGACCACGATAACTACGATAGTTTACCTGATGCGATTATTTCTTTAGAACCAGACTACTATCTGGCTAAAGGACATTATCAGGATGATAATAGAGATATGCAAGGGTATATGTCTTTCTTTATTGTAGATAACACAGACAGAGAAATTGCATGTATCCAGAAATACGTTGAAGATTTGCAATATCGTATTGCTCCTCCAATAATTGATGAGGAATCTTTGCCACCATTACTTTATAACGATGAAAATAAATGCGATAGCATTAAAATGATATTAGTGAATGAAGGCTTTGGTTTGGTAGGTTTTTAATAAAAAATGGATTGTGACAGGTAACTTTCTCATAAAGAAAATTACTGAGCAATAGAATAAGGAACAAAACGTTATAGAGGTATGGAAAACGAAATAGAGAAAATAAAGGTTGAACTGCCGGATCCAGAACTGGTGTCGCTGGCCGACAAGATTGTGCAGGTGATTGAAGAAGGTAAGCAGGCTTTGGCTGTCAGCATCAACGAGACAATAAAGACTACTTATTGGAGGATAGGACAGCATATTGTGGAATTTGAACAGCAGGGTAATGCGCGTGCGAAGTATGGGACTGCACTCTTGTCGAACTTAGCCAAGCTGCTTAGGGCAAGAGTTGGGCGAGGATATAGTCATCCTAACCTCAACAATATGCGGAAGTTTTATCAGATGTATCCAAATTTTCAGACATCTGACAAATCTGCCTCAATTTTTCAGACGTCTGAAAAATTAACTTGGTCGCACATCTGTGAGCTTGTTACAATAGACGATGAGCTGGAACGTGAGTTCTACGAAAAAGAATGTATCTCTGAAGGATGGACGGTTGACGAGCTGCATCGACAGAAGGAGAGTGGCCTTTTTATGCGGCTGGCTGTCAGTAAAGACAAGCAGGGCGTTCTGATGCTGGCTCGTAAAGGTCAGCAGGTGCAAGCACCTGAGGATGTGGTGAAGAGTACCTATACGCTGGAGTTCCTGGGGATTGAGGAAAAGAAGCGATATAGAGAGAAGGACTTGGAAGATAGGCTGATTGACAACATGCAGATGTTTTTGCTGGAGTTGGGCAAAGGTTTTACTTTCGTTAAGCGACAGTATGGACTGACCATTAACAATGTGCACTATCACATCGACCTGGTGTTTTACCACAGAATACTTCGCTGCTTTGTATTGATTGACATGAAGCGTGGTGCCGTGAAGCATAAGGACATCGGACAGATGAACATGTACTTGGGCTATTTCGCCAAGGAAGAGAACGTGGAGGGTGACAATCCTCCGATTGGCATCATCATGAGCCATTACAAGGATGAACTGATGGTGGAGTATGCTACGTATGGAATGGACTCGAACTTGTTTGTATCGAAGTACGAGTTGTTCTTGCCTAATAAGGAAGAACTGCGAAAAATGGTTCATGATATTTTGGTAAAAAAATGAATAGATTAGCGATAACTTCAATCGTGATAATATCATTGCTGATGTCATCATGCGGCAGAGCGAAAACGAATGATGACAGATGCTGTGAGATTAATCGTTTCCCAAAATGGGCTAATAGGCTGAAGGAAATGCCGATGCCTCCTTTTATGCAAGGAGACTCTCTGATTGATGTTTACTTTGCGTATAACCAAACCGTAAATGGATATGAGGTTACAGGAAGGTGGTGCCCGTTTAACAAGATATCGGAGACGGGGCCAGTCGTGTTGAACTTCCGTCACACAGAAATGGGAAAGGAATACCAATACTATAGTGAAAAGTACCACTCTTACGATACGGATATGGTCACGTTTGACAAAGCCTTTATGGGACACCAGAAAGGGGATGTGCATTATTTCCACTACACCTCGCCAGATACTCTTGATTTCTTCAAAAAAGAGAACGGCAATTCTCCATTGGGTTATTATTCGCCGTTCCAGTTCTTGGATATTGACTTCGACGGCAAGGATGAGCTGCTGATAAATGACTGGTATCAGGGTCAGGCAGGGAACGGCTATGAGGTTTTCAAAATGACCAACAGAGGGCTGAAGAAGGTGGAATATATGCCGCTGGACAGATTAACGAATATGGATAGGATTGACTTGAAGAACAAGACCATAACTATTGTTGATTTTGACGGGGCGAGCGACAATGACACTTTCTATTTCTCTTTTAAGAAGCGGAAGGATAGAATTACAGATTTTCCGACGTACTTCTTCTCCTATTGTACGAGAAGATTTGATTTCGAGAAGTATAATAGCGAGCAGGGCGCTCCGTTCGTGCTTGATTCAATTGCAGTATATGCAGAAAGGGACGTAGTGCGTCGTTTATTTTACAAAGTAGATGGGAAAAAGATACATGAAGCGCTTGAGGCGGGAGAAAAGACAAAACTGATTTCCCAACTGTTGGATGGCCAAGAAGATAAGCAGAAAGCAAAAGAATTGCTGCTTCAGGAACAGGCACTATATGAACAGTTGGCCGGAAGCATGACGACTATTACCTTCAACATTATTTGCCTAAGAAACTGGCGCGGTTCCTGCATTGGCCCTCTTTTCTCCGCGTCCAAGAATAAACTCATCATTGCCAGATCGGAAATGTATGAGGAGCTATGCCTGCAAGCTAATCAGGATGACAATGTGAATGAGTCAGGAGTCTTTATAGGTAACGCAGGAGAGCTATTGCTCGAATGCATCGAAAAAGCGTTAGACCTATCTGTAAAGAATATGTGGAATATGCAGAATGAATTTGAGGAGTTGGATAAACAGGAGGCTCGTTCTTATATGGAAATGGCACGTGAAACAAAAGCAAAGATAAAGGAAATGCGACCTGTCATGAAGCATTGGGCTGAGCTTTGGGATAAGATTGATGAAGAACTTACTCCCGGCGGAAGTTTTTATTCTATGGGACGCATAGCCTCTACGATGCTACTTGAATGGGCCAGCGTAGCAACTTCCCTCTGGTAGCAATGGCATAGACATTGCCCTAAAGCAAAGTTTTTTCAGACATCTGACAAATTCGTCACCAAGCTGGTGACGAGCTGGGGGGGATTACTCCACCACCTTCGGGCGGCGAAGGGGGATGAGGCCTGAACGGGCTGAAACGGGAATGGGGGTGACGCGGTCTGTCGCATTATCCACCACAAGGACAGAGTTTTCCTCTCCCAAACGATTGTGAACAAGCGTGTCGCCCGCATGGGCATGAGAGGCAATGAGGCTGTCGTTCAGCCATACGGAAAGCTCCTGCCCACGGAAGTCGTCTGTAACGACAAACTGATAGACATCCTGACGAATACGATCCTCGCGATTCCCCAGAAGGTCGTAGCTCCAGAAGAGGAACAACAGCACCACAGCAAACACGCCCACGAACAATACCGCTGTGCCTGCAAGGAAGGATTTATTGGCATTCTTGGCTTTTCGCATGGCGCGAAAGTACTGCAAACCTATCGAAAATGCAAATTTTTTGGAAAAATGTTTTGTTCTTATATAAATAAGTAGTAATTTTGCACGCGATTTAGGTGATTAACGCTTGAGTGGCTCCTTTTTCAGGGAGCCACTTCGTTTAAATGAAGAAGAAAGAACGATATATTGACAGACCCTATTTATTGCATACATGATAGAGAAAAACAACATTATCGGAATTGTAAATGAGTGGCTTGAGGGCAAGGACTACTTCCTTGTGGATGTTACCGTCAGCCCGGATGACGAGATTGTCGTAGAGATTGATCACGCCGACGGCGTGTGGATTGAAGACTGCGTGGAACTGAGCCGTTACATTGAGTCGAAGCTCAACCGCGATGAAGAGGACTTTGGGCTGGAAGTAGGCTCAGCAGGTATCGGACAGCCCTTCAAGGTCCATCAGCAGTACGTCAACCACGTGGACAAGGAAGTGGAAGTGCTGGCAGGCGACGGACGCAAATATCGCGGCATACTCAGCGAAGCGACTGACGACACCTTTACCGTCGTCGTCAACGAAAAGGTGCTGGCAGAAGGAGCCAAACGCCCCAAGATGGAGCCCGTGCCCCACACCTGGCGCTACGACGAGGTGAAATACGTCAAGGCCACCCTCACATTCTGAATGAGAAACAACTAAACACACTATATCAAATGGCAACATCAACAAAAAAGAACACTATCAGCCTGGCCGACATGTTCCAGGAATTCAAGGAATCGAAAAACATCGATCGCACAACGCTCATCAGCGTGCTTGAGGAGAGCTTCCGTAGCGTCATCGCCAAGACGTACGGCAGCGACAAGAACTACGACGTCATTGTCAACCCCGACAAGGGCGACTTTGAAATCTACCGCAATCGCGAAGTTGTGGAGGATGAGGAATTCGACAACCCCAACACCCAGATTCCCCTCTCGGAGGCCCAGAAAATCGACGAGGACTACGAACCGGGCGAAGAGGTAACCGAGGAGGTGCACTTCAACGACTTTGGACGCCGTGCCATCCTCACCCTGCGCCAGACACTTGCTGCCAAGATTCTGGAACTGGAGAAGGACAGCCTCTACAACAAGTACAAGGAGCAGATTGGCAACATCGTAGCTGCTGAGGTCTATCAGATCTGGAAGAAAGAGCTGCTGCTCCTCGACGACGAAGGCAACGAACTGTTGCTGCCGAAGACTGAGCAGATTCCCAGCGACTTCTTCCGCAAGGGCGAAACCGTCCGCGCCGTCGTACATCGCGTGGAGAACGACAACAACAACCCGAAGATTATCCTCAGCCGTACGTCGAACGTCTTCCTACAGCGCCTGCTGGAACAGGAGGTTCCTGAAATCAACGACGGTCTCATCACCGTGCGCCGCATTGCCCGCATACCTGGCGAAAGAGCCAAGATTGCTGTCGAGAGCTACGACGACCGTATCGACCCCGTCGGCGCCTGCGTAGGTGTCAAGGGCAGCCGTATTCACGGCATCGTGCGCGAGCTTCGCAACGAGAACATCGATGTTGTCAACTTCTCCTCGAACATCGAAATCTTCATCAAGCGTGCCCTCCGTCCCGCCGAGGTCTCCAGCCTCGTCATGGATCAGGAGAACCACAAGGTGGAGGTCTATCTGAAGCCCGAAGAGGTTTCCCTCGCCATCGGCAAGGGAGGCTCCAACATCAAGCTGGCAAGCATGCTCACCGAGTACACCATCGACGTCTTCCGCGAGATTGACGACAAGCAGGAGGAAGAGGACGTCTATCTGGAGGAATTTGCCAACGAAATCGACCAGTGGATTATCGATCAGTTCATTGGCGTCGGCCTTGACACAGCAAAGAGCGTGCTGGCTGTACCCCGCGAGGAACTTATCAAGAAAACCGACCTTGAGGAAGAGACTATCGACAACGTGCTCGAGATTCTCCGTGCTGAATTTGAGGAAGACTAATCTTTAATCATCTTTTCATGGCAAGATTTAGTAAGGTAATCAAAGATTTGAACATCGGGAAGCAGCGCGCCCTTGACTTCCTAGAAAAGAAGGGCCTTCCCGTCGAGGACGACCTGAACGCAAAGCTGACGGATGAGCAGGTGGATTTGCTCACCACCGAGTTTGCCCGCGACAAGAACATCAAACAGGAAACGGAAAAGCGTCAGGCTGAACGACAGGAACGCCACGAGCGCATGCAGGCCGAGAAGGAAAAGGAAAAGAAGGCCAAAGAGCCGGAGATGGTGGAAACCGTTGTCCCCGAGGAGGCTAAGCCTCGTTTCACTACGATAGGCAAGATTGACTTGGACGAAGTCAGCGGCAAGAAAAAGGCTGCGAAACCGGCAGAGAAGAAGGAGAAGCCTGCAACCAAGACCGTAGAGAAGTCTAAGGCAAAAGCTCCTGAAGAGGCCAAGACGCAGAATACCCTATCAACTGAGGAATCAAAGGAAGCTGACAAGCCCAAGGAGGAAGTTGCCGAAACACCTAAGGAAGTTGCCGTTGATAAGGCCAACGAATCTGCAGTCGAAGCATCTGCTGCAACAGAAGCCTACAATAAAAAATTAGAAGAGGCAACTGAGCCGACAGAGCAGGCTTCTGAGGAAATAGAATCAATAGATGAAACCGAAGAAGTTGACGAAGCTGAAGAAGCTGCGGAAGAGGAAGAGAAGAAAGAGGAAATCTTCGAGTTCGACCACTCAGACCTTCAAATGAAGCCGCTTACCGTCCTCGGCAAGGTAGACCTCAGCGCCATCAACCAATCCACTCGTCCAAAGAAGAAAACGAAGGAGGAGAAGAAAAAGGAGCGCGAAGAGAAGGAGAAAGCCCGTCAGGAACAACGCAAGCAGATTAAGGAGAACATCCTCAAGGACATCCGCAAGGACAGCACAGCCAAGAGCACGGGCGAAACGCAGAAGAAGAAGCGTAACCGCATCGGCGGAAGCGAGCGTGTCGACATCAACAAGGCCGGCGCAGCTGTCGGAGGATCTTCTTCCTCAAACAACAACAGCAAGCGCGAAGACCGTCGGGGCAAGAGCGCCGAACGTGACAGGGATCGCGCACGCCGCATCCTCGAGAAAAACGAGCTCAACGAAGGCGATGTCTCGAAGCAGGTGAAGGACACGCTTGCCCGACTCACCAACAAGCAGAAATCCACATCAGCCAAGTATCGTAAGGAGAAACGCGAGCAGGCTTTCAACCGCCAGATGGAACAGATGGCTGAGGAAGAGGCTGGCAGCAAAGTATTGAAGCTGACGGAATTCGTTACCGCCAACGAGCTGGCAAGCATGATGAACGTGGGCGTGGCTCAAGTCATCGGTACCTGCATGAGTGTCGGCATCATGGTCTCTATCAACCAGCGACTCGATGCTGAAACCATCAACCTCGTGGCTTCTGAATTCGGCTTTACTACTGAGTTCGTTAGTGCCGACGTGGCCAAGGCCGTTACAGAGGAAGCTGACGACGAAGCCGACCTCCTGCCCCGCGCTCCTATTGTTACCGTCATGGGCCATGTGGATCATGGTAAGACGTCGTTGTTGGACTACATCCGCAAGTCGAACGTCATCGCCGGTGAAGCAGGCGGCATCACGCAGCACATCGGTGCCTACAACGTCAAGCTCGAGGATGGACGCCACATCACCTTCCTCGACACCCCGGGCCACGAGGCCTTTACCGCTATGCGTGCCCGCGGAGCCCAGGTAACGGATATCGCCATTATCATCGTGGCAGCAGACGACGACGTCATGCCCCAGACCAAGGAAGCCATCAGCCACGCTCAGGCTGCCGGCGTCCCTATGGTCTTTGCCATCAACAAGATTGACAAGCCCCATGCCGACCCCGAGAAGATCAAAGGCCAGCTGGCGCAGATGAACCTCCTCGTCGAGGATTGGGGCGGTAAGTATCAGTCGCAGGATATCTCTGCCAAGCAGGGCATCGGCGTAGAGGAACTGTTGGAGAAGGTATTGCTCGAAGCCGAGATGCTGGAGCTCAAGGCCAATCCCAACCGCAAGGCTACGGGCTCAGTCATCGAATCGACGCTCGACAAGGGACGCGGCTATGTGGCTACGCTACTTGTATCGAACGGCACGCTGAAGATGGGCGACGTCGTCCTTGCCGGTACGCACTATGGCCGCATCAAGGCTATGTTCAACGAGCGTGGGCAACGGGTGAAGAAGGCTGGACCCTCGGAGCCTGTGCTGATTCTTGGCCTTAACGGAGCTCCGCAGGCTGGTGACAGCTTCCACGTCTTCGACAGCGAGCAAGAAGCTCGTGCTATTGCCACAGACCGTGAGCAGCTGCAACGCGAACAGGGCTTGCGTACGCAGAAGCGCAAGACCCTCGAGGACATCGGACGCGATATCGCCAAGGGCGGCGTGCAGGAACTGAACATCATCGTCAAGGGTGATGTGGACGGCTCCATCGAGGCTCTCTCCGACTCACTCATCAAGCTCAGCACAGAGAAGATTCAAGTCAACGTCATCTACAAGGCTGTCGGCCAAATCTCCGAGAGCGACGTTCAGCTGGCTGCTGCTTCGCAGGCCTTCATCGTCGGCTTCCAAGTACGTCCCTCACAAGGCGCGCGCAAGGTAGCTGAGAACGAAGGCGTCGATATCCGCCTCTACAGCATCATCTACGATGCCATCGAGGAGGTGAAAGCCGCTATGGAAGGTATGTTGGCTCCCGTTGTCAAGGAGGAAGTCACCTCTACCATCGAGGTTCGCGAGGTATTCCACATCAGCAAGGTGGGCTTCGTAGCCGGTGCTATGGTGAAGGAAGGCAAGGTGAAGCGCAGCGACAAGGCTCGCCTCATCCGCGACGGTATCGTCATCTACACGGGCGACATCAACGCGCTGAAGCGTTTCAAGGACGATGTGAAGGAAGTCGGTACCAACTTCGAATGCGGTATCAGTTTAGTGAACTGCAACGACATCAAGGTGGGCGACCTCATCGAGACCTTCCAGCAGATAGAGGTGAAACAGACGCTCTGACGCTATGGGACTGCTTGACATCATTGTTACCATCATCCTTGTCGCAGGGCTGATTACCGGTATCAAGGACGGATTGGTGAAGCGGGTGCTGGGGCTTGGCGGCCTCATCGCCGGCATCATCATCGGCAAGCGGATTTATCTCTCCGTAGCTGCCAAGCTGACGCCCCTTTTGGGGACATCGGAGAAGACAACACAGATTATTGCCTTTGCGCTGATTCTGATTATTGTGCCACTCATCTTCTCGCTGATAGCGTGGCTCATTGGCAACTTGCTTAAGACGGCGGGATTGGGCTGGGTAAACCGTCTGCTGGGAGGTATCATCGGTGTCATCACCAATGCGTTGATTGTCGGACTGATTTTCATTGGCATCGAGAGTTTCGATACCCACGAAGTACTCCTCAGCCAAGAAAATAGGGACGCCTCTGTGTTCTACTATCCGCTCTATCGGACGACAGGGCTTTTCATCAAGGACGTCCGGGAGCAGATTGACCATTGGAAGGAGACGCACTCCGAGGAGCCTGAGGACTCCGAAACCGATGAAGACGCCAAGGATTCCGATAATCCCGAAGATTCCGACACATCCGGAAAAACTGAAGGATCCGGAAAGAAACAACTGCAATCGTTTGAGGAGGTTGTGTAGATGAATCCTAAGGAAGACAACACCGCCCTCCGGCAACTTGCCGAAGAGAAGTACAAGTACGGCTTCACCACCGACGTGCCCACCGAAATCATCGGGGCTGGGCTCTCGGAAGAGGTCGTGCGACTTATCTCGTCGAAAAAGGGCGAGCCGGAGTGGTTGCTTGACTTCCGTCTGAAAGCCTACCGCCATTGGCTGACCATGTCGCTCCCCACATGGGCTCATCTCACTATTCCCGAGATTGACTTTCAGGCTATCTCCTATTACGCCGACCCTCGGAAGAAAGCCAACGGCCCCCGCTCGCTCGACGATATCGACCCCGCTGTCATGAAGACTTTCGACAAGCTTGGCATACCGCTTGAGGAGCGTCTGGCGCTCAGCGGTGGCATGGCCGTCGATGCCGTCATGGACTCCGTGTCGGTGAAAACAACTTTCAAGGAACGGCTGAGGGAAAAGGGCATCATCTTCTGCTCCATCAGCGAAGCCGTACGTGAGCATCCTGATTTAGTGCACCAATACCTCGGCTCCGTAGTCAGCTATCGCGACAACTTCTATGCCGCGCTCAACTCCGCGGTGTTCAGCGACGGTTCGTTTGTCTATATCCCCAAGGGCGTCCATTGCCCCATGGAACTCTCCACTTACTTCCGCATCAATGCCGCAGGCACGGGACAGTTCGAACGTACCCTCATCGTGGCTGACGACGACAGCTACGTCTCCTACCTCGAAGGCTGTACTGCCCCTATGCGCGACGAGAATCAACTTCATGCTGCCATTGTCGAAATCATCGTCCTTGACCGTGCTGAAGTGAAATACAGCACGGTGCAGAACTGGTACCCTGGCGATGCCGAAGGCAAAGGCGGAGTCTATAACTTCGTCACCAAGCGCGGTCATTGTCGGGGCGTTAATAGTAAAATATCCTGGACACAGGTGGAGACAGGCTCCGCTATTACATGGAAATATCCCAGCTGTGTGCTTTCGGGCGACAACTCCGTTGGTGAATTCTATTCCGTGGCTGTCACCAACAACTATCAGCAAGCCGACACCGGCACCAAGATGATTCATCTGGGACGCAACACCCGCAGCACCATCATCTCCAAGGGCATCTCTGCCGGCCATAGCTCCAATGCCTACCGCGGATTGGTACGCGTCAGCGAGAAAGCCGATGGAGCCCGCAACTACAGCCAGTGTGACTCGCTGCTGCTGGGCGACCAATGCGGCGCTCATACCTTCCCCTATATGGACATCCACAATGAGACTGCTATCGTCGAACACGAAGCTACGACTTCCAAAATCAGCGAGGACCAGTTGTTCTACTGCAACCAGCGCGGCATCAAGACCGAGGACGCCATCGGCCTCATCGTCAACGGCTACGCTAAGGAAGTGCTCAACAAACTGCCCATGGAGTTCGCCGTTGAAGCGCAGAAGCTCCTCAGCGTCTCCCTCGAAGGCTCCGTCGGATAAAAAGGTCAACAAGTCAATAGGTCAACAAGTCAATATGTTAAAGATAGAAAACCTCCACGCTTCCATTGCTGGTAAAGAGATACTGAAGGGCATCAACCTTACCGTCGGCACGGGCGAGGTACATGCCATCATGGGTCCCAACGGCTCCGGCAAGAGCACCCTCAGCAACGTCCTCGTCGGACACCCTGCCTACACCGTCACCGAGGGCAGCGTCACCTTCCGCGGCAAGGATCTCCTCGCCATGAATCCCGAAGACCGCAGCCACGAGGGTATCTTCCTCTCCTTCCAGTACCCCGTCGAAATCCCTGGCGTCAGCATGGTCAACTTCATGCGCACAGCTGTGAACGAGCAGCGGAAATACAAGGGGCTTGAGCCCCTCACCGCCAACGAGTTCCTGAAGCTGATGCGGGAGAAGCGTGCCCTTGTGGGATTAGACAGCAAGCTCGCCAACCGCTCCGTCAACGAAGGTTTCAGCGGTGGCGAGAAGAAGCGTAATGAAATCTACCAGATGGCCATGCTGGAGCCCCTGCTAAGCATCCTCGACGAGACGGACTCCGGCCTCGACATCGATGCCCTGCGCATCGTAGCCGAAGGAGTCAACAAACTCCACACTCCCGAGAACTCCGTCATCGTCATCACCCATTACCAGCGGCTGCTCAACTACATCCGCCCCGATGTCGTCCACGTGCTCTACGAGGGCCGTATCGTCAAAACAGCCGGCCCCGAACTGGCGCAGGAACTCGAGGAACGCGGCTACGACTGGTTGAAGGGTTGATGGTTGATGGATAAAGGTTAAAGGTTAAAGGTTAAGGGTTAAAGAGTGATGGAGAAGCTGATCAAGGACCTTGGGAATGGCGCCGGTATCTATGACTACGGGGATGACACATTGGAAGTAAAAGTCCCCGAAGGCGTGAAACTGGCCAAGCCTGTCTATCTCACCCAACTGCTGGGCGAGAATGATTTGCTTGAGAACAAACAGAACATTCTCATCTTCCTCATGCCGGGCAGCGAAGCAGATGTGGTCATCACCGACCGCACCGTCACCGACCGTCCGTTCCGCATCTTCCGTCGTATCGTTGGCGAGGTAAACGAAGCCACACTGCGGCTCTATGTCCTGCAAGAGCAGGGCGCGCAAACTGTTTGGGAGAACCTATTTACGTTTAACGCTAACGGACATGTTACATTGGGCATCTTTTGCATGGGCAGCGGAAACGTCACGAACCGCGTCAGAACTTACTTCCATGCGCCGGAGGCCACAGCCGACATCTTCGGCATGACCATTGCCTCCGGTACGCAGCAGGTGACCAATGCCGTCACCGTCACCCACCGTGCCCCCCGCTGCCGCGACCGCGAGCTGTTCAAGCAGATACTCGATGAAGAAGCCGTAGGCCGTTTCGATGGCCTCGTCCGTGTCGAGCCGAAGTGTCCTGGGGCCGACTCGCAGCAGACCAGCCGTAACATCTGCCTCAGCCGCACCGCCCGCGCCTATGCCCAGCCCCAGCTCATTATCGACACCGACGACGTCCGATGCTCACACGGTGCCACCGTCGGCCAGCTCGACGAGGAAGCCCTCTTCTACATGCAGCAGCGCGGCATCCCCCGTCACGAGGCACGGCTCTTGCTTCTCAGCGCCTTCCTCAACGAGGTTATCGACCGTGTCACCATCGACGGCCTCCGCGAACGTCTCCGTGTGATAACCGATGCCCGTCTGCGCGGCGACATGGACCACTGCGTCGCCTGCGGCGTCTGTAAAACTGAAAAATCATAAGCAATGCTTGACGTTAACCCTATCCGCGCTGACTTTCCCATACTCACCCGTGAGGTGTATGGTCGTCCGTTGGTCTATCTCGACAATGCTGCCACGACACAGAAGCCGCTTACCGTCATCGATACCATCACGAAGGCCTACACCACCATCAACGCCAACGTCCACCGTGGCGTACACCGTCTGTCGCAGGAGGCCACCGACCATCACGAGGCAGCCCGTGAGACCGTCCGCCGCTTCCTCGGAGCCGCCAGCACCAGCGAAATCCTCTTCACACGCGGCACCACTGAGAGCCTCAACCTCCTCGCCACCTCGTTCGGCGAAGCCTTCTGCCACGAAGGCGATGAAATCATCGTCAGCGAGATGGAGCACCACAGCAACATCGTCCCCTGGCAGCTCCTTTGCCAGCGTCGTGGCACCGTCCTCCGTGTCATCCCCGTCACCGACGACGGCCGGCTCGACCTCGACGCCTTCCAGCGCCTTCTCTCCCCTCGCACCCGCCTTGTCAGCGTCACCCACGTCAGCAATGTCCTCGGCACCGTCAACCCCATCGAGGAGATTATCCGTATTGCCCATGACCACGACATCCCCGTCGCTATCGACGGCGCGCAGGCCGTGCCCCATATCCCCATCGACGTCCAGCAGCTTGGCTGCGACTTCTACGCCTTCAGCGCCCACAAGGTCTATGGCCCCACGGGCGTCGGTGTTCTCTACGGTAAGGAGCATTGGCTGGAGCAGATGCCCCCCTACCAAGGTGGCGGCGAGATGATCGGCCACGTCCGCTTCAGCGGCACCACATGGAACGAACTCCCCTATAAGTTCGAGGCCGGCACGCCCGACTTCATCGGCACCATCGCCACCGCCCGCGCACTCGACTACGTCACCGCCATCGGCCTCCCCGCCATTGCTGCCCACGAGCACGCCCTTGTCCGCCGCACCCTCGATGCGCTTCACGCGATGCCACGCATTGAAATATATGGGGATTCATCTGATCACCGTTCACTGTTCACTGATCACTCTTCTGTCCTCTCCTTCAATCTCGCCGGTGCCCATCCCTCCGATGTCGGCATGCTACTTGACCATCTCGGCATTGCCGTGCGCACAGGCCATCATTGTGCCCAGCCCCTCATGGAGCGCTTCGGCATCCCTGGCACCGTCCGTATCTCCTTCGCCCTCTACAACACCGACTCCGACATCGATGCCTTCATCGCCGCCCTCCGCCGCGTAGCGGAAATGGTGTAATCCATTCCTCCCACCCACCCTGCTTCTGGCGACTTTTATTCCAACAGTTCGCTGGGGAGGCGTTCCACGGTGTAGCCCGTGAGGACGTCGCGCTTCATGCCCGAGGAGGGACGGAATCCGATGCCGGTGCTCTGAATGTACGACGCGGGCTCGAACGAGTCCGTGGGGATGATGGCCTGGGCGAAGCACTTGCCGCGCACGTAGGGATAGATGATGCCGAAACCGTCGAGGACAACGTTCTGCCCGGCGGCAAGGGCTTCCTTGATGTACTCCTTGAGGGTGGTGACGACGGCCACGACGTCGGTCGTGGAGAGGGTGGAAGCGAAGGTTATCCGGCGGATAATCTGGGCCGTGGTGTAGGTCTGACGGTTGACGGCGCGATTGCAGGCATAGTCCACGCCCTCGGCACCGCGGGGGTTCGAGCACCCCACGATTTTGTAAGGTATTGCCATAGTGAATCTTGTTTTATTGTTTAACGAATTTTTTTGAGGTTAAATGGGAGTTCTACGCCATCAGCTCTGACGGTACGCGGCGGAACTGGGCGTGAGTACGGAGGTACTTCTTCAGTGCGGCAGCGGGGCGGAAGCCCACGTAGGCACGGCTCAGGTACGAGGCGGGCTGGAAGTCGGGATTCTTCTTGCCGTTCACCTTGATGATGCTCTGGGCGTAGCACTTGCCGCTAAGGCGTGCGCTGAAGGTCCCAATCTCGTCCATGGTGACGGGGTTGCCGTCGCGCAGCAGGGTGGCCATCTCGTCCAGAAAGGCATTGAGGATACCCTTCACTTCGCCGGGCGTCACGGTGGTGGCGCGGCTGATTTCATCGATAAGGCTCTCCAGCTGGAGGTCGCCTGTCTTGGTGCGGCGGCAGCAGGCGTAGTCCACGCCCTCGGCACCGCGGGGGTTCGAGCACCCCACAATCTGATAGGTTATTGCCATAGTGATTCTCTGTTTTAGGAGTTAATAATTGATTTTTTATTCTTTACACTTTTCCGCCGTCGCCCGGGCTGCAATGAGGCGGCCGAGGCGGACGTCGGGGGTGAACTGAAGCTTGTACTGGCGGACAACGTCGGCGACGGAGAAACTGCGGCGCGCGGTCTCCTCGGGTGTGCACAGGCGCGACTTGACCGTGATGCGGAACCGTCCCAGACCCTCCATCTCCACCGTCTGTCCGGCCAGCAAAGCTTCGCGGGCGAAATGGAGCATGCTCCGCATGGCAGCTGCCACATCGCCCTCGGTAAGCGACGAGGAGCGGCAGATATCCTCGCACATCTGCTCGAAGCCATAGAGGCCCGAGCTGACGGCGCGCAGGGTGTATTGTCCGCCCGCCTCCGGATGGCGGGGGTCGATGCCTTTGACTACTTTGCACTGAATGGCCATAGGGACTGCTCTCCTTTCGCTTCGGGTTTTAGGTTAATCCATAGTGTTTACTCTCTCTTTCGGTGAACGTCGGGGGTGGAGCGTGACGTTTCGTTGCCGCCAGTGGGACGTTTCGCTGGGCCCGGTGGAACGTTTCGCCGTCCGGCGGAAGGCCTTTCCCGCGTCGCGATCTCCTCTTCTTTTCACCTACAAAGATACGACTTATTTTTCAATCCACCAAACATTTATGTCGTTTTTTCCAAGAAAAACAATCGTTTTTTTCCCTTGCCTTCAGGTGGAAGGGTGGAGGGGTGTGGAGGGGTTTTTATTCGAAGTACAGAAAAAAAAACAAAAATCCCTATATGAGGTTTTGCATGTGAAAGGGGTATTTTTCTATTTTTTATGGAATCTCTTTAAAAAACCCCTCCACACCCCTCCACCCCTCCACCACCGGCATCGGCGGAAAGGCTGTCGGGATGGAGCTCGGCGTACATGCGGTGGCCTTCGTTTACGGCCTCCATGCGGTTCTCGTCGAAGGTAATCTCCATGACGTACCAGCGGTTGCACTGCTTGGTCTTGCGCTTCTGGAAACCACGATGCTTGAGGGCCGTACCGACGTTCTTGGCATTGACCTCGGATGAATTGTTGAGCTGGCGGAGCTTGTTGATGATTTCGCCGAAGGGGACCAGGCGTCCCTGCTCATCGTCGGTGGGGGTGCGGTAGCAGATGGCAAGGAGTTCCTCGCAGAGGTTGGGCGTGGTGTAGTCGACGTTGTGCTGCTCGATACGGCGTGTGTCGCTGATGGTGAGGGTGTAGTCGTCGGCATGGCCGCTCTTGATGGTGTGCCACGCCTGGGCGTAGGCCTGCTCAAGGGGCAGGGTGTCATCGGTGAAGGTGACGGTGCCGGCAACGGGCACGGAGAGGTAGCGGCGGTTGCCGTCAGGCTCGGGGATGTACTGCTCGTCGTTGCACGAGCCGATGAACGACGCCACGCGGGTGCGGCTCTCGCTGAAGTGGGCGAAGGGGGCACGGACGTCGATGCTGGCACTGGTAATGATGGCGCGCAGGGTGTTGGCCGTGCGGGAGTCGTTCTTGAACTCGTCGAAGATGAGCAGGCCCTTCTCATTGATGGAGATGAGGGTGTCCTTGTCGAGGCGCTCGTTGGGATAGACCACCTTGGCATAGCTGCGCAGGCTGGGCGGTAGCAGGTGGGTACAGAAATAGGTCTTGCCGGCATGGGGCGGCCCCACGAGCACGGGCATGAGCTGGTTGTCGTCGGCACGCCCGACCAACAGGGCTACCAGACGGATGAACCACTTGCGGAGCAGCGGCATGCAGAAGTCGCGCTCGGCATCACCGCCCGCAAAGGTGATGAAGCTGAATAGCTGGGCGATGTAGTCGTTCGTGGCATCCCATTCGGGCAGATGTTCGAGATAGTCAATGAATGGGTTGTACGAGGGGGTGAAGTCGGGGTTGTCGATGATGGAATGGAGGTTTTCCTTCGTGATGCTGATATGCTCCTTGCACACCCCGACGAAGAGGCTGTTGAGGTTGCGGTCGTCAATGGGCATCCAGTCGCCATCGGGCACACCCTCCCATGTGAGGTGGCGCATCTCGGTCTTGCGGGTGATCTCGTTGTAGCGGAACTGCGCCATCTCCCTCAACTTTTCCTCCGCAAGGTGGAATTTGGTGGGTGCATCGTCCTCAGCGTTTTCGTCGGAGCCTTTCTTGCGGGGGCGTCCGCGACGGGGACGCAGCTCGGCGGGCAGGCTGATGTCCACCCCTGCCTGCTCGGCCAAATGGTAGAAGGTGGCGATGCCCACCTGGTTACGGCTGGACTTCATGCAGTTGGTAAACTTGGCATCGCAGTCGTCCATGTCGTAGCCCTCGTGGAGGCAGCTGACACGATGGAACAGCGGGCGCCCCTCCTCGCCCAGCGAGGCAAAGGCAAAGCCCAGTTCCACCCAGCGGTCGTAGTCGGATGTCAGGTCGATATGCTGGTTAATCACTCGCTCCACCACCGTCTGGGCGTGAAGCCTCTCCTTCTCGCTGCCGTTACTGTGCTTCGCGGCAGAATCAAACAGTTTTCTGGTCATTTTTGGATAGAATATGAGGTATGAAAAGAGAATACACTCCGTGACCGCACGTTTCTGTATTCCGTGCGTACACGCGTTATCCTATAGTCTTATCTCTCCTGAAGATAGCGGGGATTAATGTAGCAATCGGGGTCGTGGCTGAGGTAGCAGGGACGCGGGATGTCCTTGCCCGACTCATCGAGAACGTAGCCATACTCGAACTGCACGTACTTCGAAACACGGCGGAAGTAGTCGGCCAGACACATGCCACCCATGTCGCCCACGTGGACAAACCACTTCATCCCATGGCCGCGGGGCGAGATGAAGAGGAGGTCGGTCTCGTAGCGGGGGTCTTGAATAAGGGCGTCGCGCAGGCGCAGCAGCCCGGCGGAGTCGTCGATGTGGTCGAAGTCGGCCACCATCATGCCGCTGGGGCGCTTCAGGCTGTTGGCGTTGCGGTAGCTGAAGGTGCCGAAGGGGGTGCAGTACTTCAGCGTCAGCGCCTTCATGGTGCGCTGCCGTTCCTCGTCGGACTCGGCGCGCAGGGCATCCGTCGCCCGCTTGGCCTGCGGTCCGCGAATGTATTGCCACACCTCGGTCAGCGTAACGTCCCTGTAAGGGGTGCATTGCAGAACGACCTTTCCAGATTTATTCCTATATCCCGGATTGAACACCGAGAATACCGGTGGGAGGCTTCCGCTCCCTGTTGTGTTGGTTTTAAAGTTTGTTATCATAATCATCTGTTGTTTTAGATTTGCCCGTTTCGGGGCGTGTAGTTGTTATCCTATGGGGCGTTTTCTGTGTTTACATTCGCACCCCCTCACCAGGCCTTCTGACAAGGAAATGCGTCCCCCTTTCGAACGTTGCAAAGATACTACAAAAAATGGGAATTTCCCGCGTTCCTTGGGGATTTTTTTAGTCTTTTTTTCCCAGTCTTTTTAAAGAAAGACACCTCAAAACAAAAGCCTCTCTGCCGCTGAGCAGAGAGACTTCTGTTGGCTGATGGGGCATTCCGTCCGCTCAGTCAGTGGTCATCATAAGGGAGATGAAGCTGAGGGGAGGGAGACTGACGCTGAGCGTGCCGTTCGTCACGCTCACGGTGGACTCAGTCATCGAAGCACCGGCATTGGTGACAAAGACGCGGGCCTTGCTGATCTTCGCCGGAAGGCCATCGACAACGGCGTTGCACGCGGCTCCGTTGTTGACCATGTGGACGCAGTACTCACCTCTGGCGACATCCGCGAAAGCAGCGCAGTTGAGCGTCTGTTTGCTACCCGTAACAGGCAGGGCGAAGCTGTTTTCGGGCGTAGCAGCCAGTTGTTTGATATTCCAAAAGCGTTGCGTCGGCGTTAGTACGCCCTGCGAGCCAAACACCCCACCGCCCTTCAGCAGGGAATAGTCGGCTGTCAGCTGCCACTGGAGGATGGAAAGAGGCTGGCAGATGGCGAGCATACGGACGTAGAGGTTTATTTCATAGAGTGCGAAGGTCGATTCGCCGAAAATCTGCGGATAGCGCCATGCAGCGGCATCGGTGCTTCCTTCACCAACCAGCAACGGCACGCCCAGGGTCCGCGCAGCATCGGCCCATGTGTATAATTTCTCATCGTTGCATCCACGCCATGAGTGGAACGACACTGCCCCGATGTAGGGCCATGCCTCACGGTCGTTCAAGGCGGGGAGGATGAATGCCGTAGGGTTGGCATCGGAGGTATCGCCCAACAGCATTTTCGTAGCCAGCCCACGTTCCACAAGTGCACGGCCCATGGCTTTGATGAAGGCGGCATGCTCGTCAGCGGTATGCAGCACATCGATGCCGATGTCCGACTCGTTGAACGAGAACATAGCAGCCTCCACGCCATAGTGGATTTTCAGATAGAGCAGATAGTCGATGAGCGAGGCTATGATTTGCTGTTCTTTTCCGGTGTCGAGCCTCAATGCCGCCACACCGCCACTCCGGCGATGGGAGTTCCTATCAAGCGCCCACTGCGGTGGAAACCAGCAACTGACGATAACGGGCATACCCTTTGCGGCCAGCCGTCTGGCCATCTCCATGCTCTCGCGGACATGGCGGGGCAGCCCGTCGGGCGGGGTCTCCATGAATGAGGCATTGACGTCAGGCTGCCAGTCGCGCCATGGCATTTCCACTCGTCCGTAAGCCACACGCATGTTGTCAAGGCAGTAGTCGATAACGGCGGGGTCGGTACTCGGATTCTGCAACCGGAAGTTTCCTCCCATACCTACGAACAGACGTCCAGGCTGAGTGGCATCGACATGAACGGCAGCGGGGCTGTGGTCGATGCGCCCCGAGACAGACCATTCCATGTCCAACGTCTGTGTTTCCCCCTTTCTGAGTACATCCATCACAGGCACGGCAATCCGTATCTCGCCCGAGGTCCGTGTGACGACGGTCTTGACGGGACGTGACAGCTTCAACTGGATGTCCCTGACCACACCCTCTCTGTCGGCCAGGCGGACGGATACCTGCCGCCGTCCAGCCTTGATTTTTGCATCGGCATAGCGTACGGCGTCGAGATGAAGACAAAGCCCGGCCGGAAGGCTACGGGTAGTATCGCTGGCAAGTTCCAGATGGAGAAGACAGCGTCCACGCTCCACATCGGTCACCTGCTGAACAAAAGACACCCTGTCGATGACGGTGCGCACTATCTGCGTATCGCCCTGACGCTCATAGTGGGTAGTGTAGCTTTCTTTTCCCGAGTGGCTGTCGCCCACCATGAGCGACGTCTCAAAATCAATGAGCTCCCCATCGATGCGAATACCCGTAAGATTTCCCCATGCCATCACTTCCGTCTGATTGGCAAACGGCTGAGCGGCCAAGGTGTTGATGGCCGTTCCGACCAGCAGAAACAAGAATAACCTTTTCATAATCGATTATTGGGGGGGGTATTTACTTGAACAAACGGAGTGCGAAATCACGAAGGTCGTAGTGCCAAACGTGCCAGCTATGTCCGCCACGAGTCTCGCTGTACTCATACTTTATGCCTGCATCGTCGAAGCACTTCAGGGTTTTCTGACAGTTCTCCCAGGCGAAATCCTCGCGTCCGCCCATTGTGAAGCGCAGCAGACGGACGTTCTTTTTCAGCTTAGGAGCGATTTTCCTGAGCTGCTCCGTCTGTCCTTTCAAAGCAGCTTCGTCACTACCAAACCAACCGGAGCTCATCACATTGATGTATCCGAAGCGTTCGGGATAGCGAATGAAAGTGTTGAGTGTCTCTAACCCTCCCATCGACAATCCGCCAAGGCCGTGTTTGCCGCACCGCTCTTGATGCGGTACTGCCACGCAATGCGCGGCATGATGTCGTTCACCAGCTCATCAACGAAGAGATTCGTATCCATTCCGCCATGAGGCATCACCACTATCATGGGCTTTATCTTGCCCTCGGCATAGAGGTTGTCCAAAATGTCGGCAGCACATCCTATCCCTGTCCAAGAAGCATCGTTATCGCCACCACCATGAATAAGGTAAAGCACTGGCAACGGCTTCCATGCCGCATTGCCTGCCGGAGTCCAGACGTGCATGCTACGGGTCTGCCCCGTGGTTGTGGAATGGTAGCTGATTTGCTGGATGGGACCATGGGGCACGTCGTGTCTTTCCCAGAAGATGTCCTCGCCATTGGTGATACGAGCCACTGGGAGTATCTCGTTATAGAGCGGCCAACGGGGGTCGATGACCTTGACACCATCCACGACGAAGTGGTAACGATAAGCATCAGTGTTGACTTTTGGGACACGGGCTGTCCAGATGCCGTCATCACCTTTCGTGAACACGGCGTTCAGCCCCGAAAAGTCTCCCGCAAGGGATACGGCCTGTGCCTGCGGGGCATAGATGCGGAACGACACCGAGCCGTCAGCATTGGACACGATAGAGCGTAGCGTGTCGGCAGGGTTAATTGTACGCATTCTGCGCTGGGCGGTTGCCGTGACGCTCACCATTGCTGCACAAAGCAGCAAGAAAACAAAATTACTTGTTTTCATTGGAATCAATTCTTTACGATTATATACCTTTATACATGGGTCTGATGTTCAGCGCCGGGAGTGGGCTTGTGGCTTTGGTGCGGCCGAGAGGAATGATGCGCAGGTTGTCGAAATAGGGCGTGCTGACGCGGGTATTTTGTCCCGGTGTCCAAAGCATCTGCTGCGAAGCATCGGCGGGAACCTCCCTGTCCTTCTCCACGAAGGGAGCCATCAGCCCCGCCATGCCCTTGGGGTACTGGGCAGAGGTGGCGTGGACGACCTCTTTGCCATCCACGAGGCCGATGATGTTGTCCCCCAGGAAGCGCAACGTCAGCGTATGCCACCCGCAGGGAACGATGCCCTCGACGGCAGCCGTGGCCAGCGTCTGCTCGCCGCCCCGCTCATAATCCTTGCGGGAACGGATGATAGCCTGCTGCTCGGCGTCGCCGATGAGCTCACGTTTGTCCAGCTTGCCGCGGCTGATAACGAGGCTCACACGGCCGTGGTCGTCGAGTTTCAGGTAGTAGCCCTTCGCCCAGACGCCGTATCCCGAACCTACATCGCAGATGCGTCCCATGACGGCAGCCTCGTCACCAGGAGTGAGCCAGACGTCGGCGCTCACTTCATAATCCGTCCATGCCGAGTCGCCGAGGATGGTGTAGTGATGCCATTCAGGTGCCCAGCTGAGGGTGTGGTCGCCCACCACCTGACGGATGCACTGCCCACGTCCGTCAGGGCGCTCGGTAAGTTCGAAGCAGCCGATGATGTCTGCGGTGTAGTGTGGCAGATAGCCCCACTCGGCAGGATGGGTATAGCCGTCGAAACTGTCCTCGTAGGGGATGGGAAACGGTGCAGCCGCGGGGATATCGTCGAACGAGCCCTTCTGCTGCCCCGTCGTGGTGGAAAGGGAATAGACGGCACCCGGCTCAAGGGTGATGGTGAACGCGCCGCCGCGGAGGCTGATGTCGTCGAGACGGACGAACTGCTCCTCAGCGGTGCTCCGCCAAAGGCAGAGTTTACCGTTTTTCAACCCCTTCTTACCTTCGTTCCTAATCCCCTTTGCGCTGACCTTCATGGTCACCGTCTGCGGAGCCTTGGCATCCTTGGTTTCGACGATGATGCTGTAGTCGCCTGTCGTGGGGTCACAAAGGGTGGCCATCGAACCACCGCCGTCTAGCAGCAGGCAGCCGTCATCGACATACTGCCACCCCAGCCTTGTGAATTGCCCGTAATGGGCATAGCCCCACAGCGCCTCGCGCACTGCGTAGTGTCCGCTCCAAGGCTCGCGCGCCACTATCATGGAAGGGTCAACGCCGTATGGCTCCAGCGGATAGACACCGGCGATGTCGTACCAGTTCACCACCTTCGTGGCACCGCTAACGATGTAGTTTTCGTTGAAGCACTTGACGATGGTGATCAGGCAATCGAATCCCGGACGATAGATATGCTCCTCACTGTTCCACAGCGTCTTTCCGAGCTTTTGGATTTGGGCATGCTGTTCGGCGGTGACAGGGATTTCGCTGAAAGTGTGGGCGCTGACGATGTCGATGGCGGCAGCAAGGCTGGAGTCGCGCATCATCTCACCGAGGAAGTCCAGCTTCTGACGGCCCCAGTTGTCGAAGGCGTGGAGACGTACGGCCTCAAAGCCGTTCTCATCCATCGTGCGGCGCAGAGCCTTGGCGAAGTCGTAGCTGTAACCCTTCTCGTTGTGGCAGCCGAGGGCATCGAGTTCCATCCCATGGACGTGGCGCAGCGCCTGGAGCCACATGACGTAGTAGTCAGCCATATCCTGCGACCAGATATTTTCCACCCATGCCGGTGCGCTCCATCCAGTAGCATCGAGAGTGATCTGTGGGTTGCGGGCCACGGCCTCGCGGAGCACCCACCATGTGTAGCCGCGCCATGGGTTGAAGTCGCCGCGCCAATGGCTATGGCTGGGCATGGAGCCCTGCGTGCTGTTGCCGTCGCCGGGGATTTCAGCCAGCATCGTGCTCACCGATGCGCCCCACATTGGGCGGAACACCATGTCCATGATCTGCGAGCGCTGCGGCTCGGGGTAGTCCTTGAGCAACACTGCTGTAGCGCCGCCGCCGTTGACGGCACCGATGCCATCGAAAGTTTTCACAGCGCTTGCTACACTGATGTGCACGGTCTGCACGGGAGGTTTGTCAGCTGCCTCCGTCGGGGCGGCAGAGAGGACGGCCACTGCTATCGCCCAGCCTAAGAGCCAGGCATGGCCTTTTCCATAATGTCTATTTGACTTCATACTAACTTATAATTAGGAATTCCGTTTTTTTCAGCGGCGAAGATACAAAATTTTTAAGGATTTCACTAACCAATAATCACAAAAACCTATTTCACTGGTGTCAGGCGGTAGAGCAGCACATCCCTTCCAGGCACTGTCACTTTCAGCGGCTTTTTCGTGGTAATGGGGCGGGCTTTCTTCTTTGATGGTTTCTCCCAAAGATTGCTCAGCGAATAGGTTACCCTGTCGAACGCCGTTGAGAGCCCCGAGACCTCTTCATCGGTAAAACAGAGTGTCTGCCAATCTATGGTCTGACTGATGGGCGCCTCACCGCGATTGAACAGGCAGAATGCCCAATCACCACCGGCAAGAGGCTTAAACCAATATTGAAGTCCATCTACTTCCTTCAGACGCAGTCCCTGCACACCCAGCGTATCCTGATCGATGGCAATGACATCGCGGTTGAGGATGATTTCACGCGTCTCCTGCGTCATGTTCGTGATGTCGTTGCCCAAGATAAGTGGCGCTGCCATCATGCACCAGAGGGTGAAGTGGGCACGGTCCTCATTCACCGTCATGCCATTGCCCACCTCCAGCATGTCGGGGTCGTTCCAATGTCCGGGACCCGCATATTTCCGCAGCCCAACGTTCTGCTCCAGGATGGTCATCACACTGTTTTCCCACGAGCGTCGTCCCTTGCCGTCGAAGATGGCGCTGATGTCGCCTGTGGTACGCCACGAATGCCCCACTTCGGCAGCCCACGTCCACGGCTTACTCTGTCCCCATTCGCACATGCTGAAAAGGATGGGCCGTCCCGCAGCTCTCAGCGCATCGCGCATCAGCGGGTAAGCACCCCGCGGATTGATGTCTTCCGTCTCGCACCAGTCGTACTTCAGATAATCCACCTCCCAACGGGCATACTGCAGGGCATCTTGATATTCGTGACCAAACGAACCAGGAAAACCGCCACACGTCTTGCGCCCGGCATCGGAGTAGATGCCAAATTTCAGTCCTTTCGAGTGCACATAGTCCGACACAGCCTTCAGGCCCGAGGGGAATTTCTCCCTGTTCTCGGTGATGAAGCCATCGGCATCGCGGTTTCCGTGCCAGCAGTCGTCCATGTTTAGATAGATGTAGCCTGCGTCCAGCAGTCCCTCGCTCACCATGGCATCAGCCGTTTCGCGGATAAGCTTCTCGTTGATGCGCCCGGCAAATTTATTCCAAGTGTTCCATCCCATTTGGGGGGTTCGTGCCAGCCCTTCCCATTTCTGCGCCTTCGCAGAGAGAGGGGCAAGTGTCAGCGTAGCTGCAAACGTCAGCAACGCCAGATGATGGGTTGTCTTTTTCATCTTTTTTTGAAGTAATGGATATTTAATATGACTATTTTGGACTTAGATATCTCCTAGAAAAAGCACACGCTGTGAAGCTTGCATCTTTTGCAGCATCTGATTATGGCCTTCACGCCCCCAAGCACGGCGATGCCCCCGCACGGGTGCATGACGCCATGTGAGGAGGTACGAGCAGGGAACCTCCGCCAATATGTCCAACAACCCGTCCGTCAGCGGCCCGCATTCGCTCAAGGCAAAAGGTTTTTTATGCTCCTCAGCCAGACGGCTCACAAAACGCACCGCTGCCCCGCAGTCGCGGACGAAATCGTTGCCCTGCCCATACCAGTCGAGGCTGAGCATATCCACATACTCATCGCCAGGATAGCCACGCAGGTACTCTTCGGGCGAATAGACCTTGTCCGTATTATAGGCAAAGAGAATCTGATGGCATCCGCGGCTACGCAGGTAATCGACAGTGAAACGCCACAGCGAGGCATACTCCTCGTCGGTACAGCGCCCACGTCCCCACCAGAAGAAGGAGCCTGAATGCTCGTGATAGGGACGGAAGATGAAGGGAATAAGCTGTCCATCCCCATCGCGGATGGAGAGGAAGAACCGCGCCAGCCGCTCGAGCCATGAAACGAACATGGCATGGTCTGCCCCGTCTGGCAGCACTGAGCGTACTGCATTCACTCCCTCGGCCGACAGCAGCTGAACGTCCCAAGCCGAACCTGCACCGTTAGGCTGTTTTATCCCAGGCCACTGTGACGTAATGGGGTTGATGGCATGCCACGACACAGTGACAATTCCACCCTGCGTATTCCACCACTTCCAGCGGTCGGCAATATCGGCAAAAGCCACAGAGTCGAGACTCAATTTGTAGCCCAGCTCTAGTTCACCCAACTCAAAGCCTGCGATAGCGGGATAATCGCCCGCAGCCTCACGTGTGTCAGAACGCTCGGGCTCACCCCACCATTCATAGCCATAGAGCAGGTCGTCCTGATGGCCATACATCACACCGCTCTGCTGCAAGGTCTGTAACTTCTTCAATAGCGCCACGGCCTCGGGGGTCGCCTCTTTATCTGCCGGGCGCCACTCCTGAGCTAAGGCATTTGCCACCGTCGCGAAGAGGCATATGGCGGAAATCATCAGTTTTTTCTTGTTAACTATCATGATATACCTTATTTTAAATAGTTTTCTATAAATGCCAGACGAGGGCGATAATATTTTTCATCCCACACTTTTCGCCATTCTCCCGCAGGCCAGGCGTGGGTTCGGAAGGGTACACAATTGATAGTCTTCTTGCCGCTTGCGCCATTGAGCGAAGCCCAGACAGAGGACGGCGGGCAGGTGGTGTCGATAAGTCCCATCTCACAATAAATCTCAGCCTTCGAGTGGCGGATCAGTAAGGCGCCGTCGTAGTAAGGCAGAGTGGTATCGAGCTGGGCGGGATTGACATTCGGATGACCCTCAATAGGTTGCGGCCATCCGCTGCGACGGCCCACACGTGCACCGCCCAAATCCTGCATGGCAGGCACATTGAGTACAATGGCCGACACACGCGGATCCAGCCCTGCGGCTGCCACAGCCTGACCGCCGCCCTGACTCTCACCAATAACGAGGATACGCTTGCCGTCCCATTCAGGCTGGCGGGTCATAAACTCGATGGCACGCAGCAATCGCAAGTACATGCCACGGAAATAATACGTCTCGCGGTCGGCAGCATTGTGGTCGTAATAGTTGCGCAGCAAGCCCTCTTCAAGCATATGGTAATAATCTTCGCTCTGCCCATTAAGCATCCCATGAGCGTTGATGTCAAGGCTGAGGGAACCGTTCCCCAAAGCGGCATTGCCCACACATTCTTCTACCGAGCACTCGCACCAATTACCGCTGACGCCCGCCGCTCGGCAGAGGATGATGATGGGTAATGACTTCTTTCTAGTCCATGCAGGCTTAGCCAAGTATGCCCGCACCGGAGCTGGACCAAGGCAGTTGATTTCTACATCCTGACAGGTGTATTTTCCTTGATATCGACCTGGCACCTCCAATGAAGTCGTCCTCACCTGCATAGGCAGAGCCTTCAGCTGTTTTTTCAGATTATCCCAATAAGACATTAGGTCGGCAGGCTCCTCATAACCAGCACGGAAACCTTCGGGAGCCACCACATAGCCGATACTTACAGGACGGCCACGACTATCCCCCAACTCCACGCTCACGGCACAGGTGCTGTCCAACGTCTGCTCCAGAACTGTGAATTCCGCGGAAGCGGGCAAGATGCGAAACTCACGGCCAGCGCTATTATTATAGGATACACGCACGATGAGCGAATCTTTGGGCACCGTATCGGCACGGCAGGAAACCACGGCGCGCTCACCCTTCTGGTAAATGCCGCTTTCCTTGTCGATACTGAGACGGTATCCGCCTGTACGGTACTGTGGAATAATCTGACCTTGGGCAGAAACCACCAGCACGGTCAGCAGAATGAGGAAGAGGAAACGTTTCAAAACTAAATTATATTTTTACTTAGACACACAATTTCATCTGAAGTTGGGCAGTTCGTCGCGGGTAATGACGCAGTCCTGCAGTAGGGCATCCTTCCAGTAGTCGATGTTGGCATTGTTATGGTCGGTACTATTGAAGTCCGCGCTGCCAGGCTGGGAGGTGCGGGCATTATCCCACCAGGGGATGAGGAAGCTCCAGTACTGTCCGTCAGCCCAAAAGGCCGACACTTTGGGGATATTGCCAAATTCGCTGATGGCATAGAGTTTGCCAGGGAAATGCTCCCGGAAAAAGTTGTACCACCCGCGCATGCTGGCAAGTGACTGGTTGTAGAAATCGAATGCTACAACATCAACATACTCGTCACCCGGATACCAGCTCATGGAATCGCCAGAGTTATAGACCCAGATGAGATTGGTGAGGCCGTGGTAATTCACCAAGCGGTCGTACATCACCTGCCAGAGCTCCACGAAGGCCTCGGGGCCGTCGATGCCCCACCAGAACCAAGCCTTATGCCAGCTAGTTCCAGGATATTCGTCGCTCCAATTGCCTTGTGCCTCGTGGAGGGGACGCCAAAGGATGGGAATGCGTGCATCGCGGAGCGGTTTCATCCAAGTGGCCACTTGGTCGATGCGGCGAATCATGGTACGGTAGTCGGCCGACGTGGGGTCGAAGATGGCCGAGGGACGGAAGGAGGTCTCGCCGTCAGCCGTGCCCGGGGTACAGGTATAGGAGGTGCCATCGTTGGTGGGCATATTCCAGTGCCACAGGGCAGCCATGATGCCACGTTTGTTTGTCCAATTCTTCCAAACGCTCTGGTTGGCATAGTCTATCCAACCGCCCGATGACGAGTAGATGTCGTGGATGTAGTCGATGCAGTTGATGGCGGGGTACTTGCCCGTGTGTTTATATACCCAGTCGGCCTCGTAGGTATTATAGTTAACGCTGGCATGAACACCTGAGAGTATCCGTTGCCCCACGCCCTCCTCCAGCCAGGCAAGCAGGCGGCGAGCCTCCACCGAACGGTTTCCCCACTTGGGAATGTCCTCGAAGGTGATGCTGTCGATGCCCGCCACAGGGTAGTTGATGACCCGCCCGTCGGCAAGGTGTATCTTCATCGTATTCGGCTGGGCAACTACCCCTATAAACGGAAGTAACAGCAAAGCTATCCACCAGATTATAAAAAACTTCTTCATGAGTTACGTTTTGGTCGGGAAGTCCATAGACTCCTGGCCACAGACCTCCCGACCATTTCATATCCGGTTCTACTTCTTCAGTATCTTCACCCCGTTCAGGATGTAAAGGCCCGCGGGCAGCGCGTTAACATCACCGAGCGTAGCTTCCGGCTTTATCAGTCGCCCATCAGCGTTATAAAGACGTCCGGCACGGGCAACCCTATCCAGTACGGCAGCCACTCCAGTGCCCTCGCCGTCCACCTCGAGCACAAGGCTATAGGTGGCAGCGGCATCGGCTTGCACAGCTCCGGGTACAACGTAAGCACGGTTCGCACCGACACGTGATGTCGAATCGGTGCTCCATGTGCACTTGCCACCGGCAAAAACAAGGGCTTCTTCAGAGAGGTCAATCTCTTCGTATGTTCCCCTTAGGGCACCCCCGGCAAGGGGTTCAGTAGCAATTTCGGAGCCTACGGTGAGAGCAGCCCTTACGATGTCGTCCTCAGCCTCGGCATTGTACGTACCATCGGCGATATACACCACAGGCTGTCCAGCCTTGGCACCTTGGGCAGCATCGAGAGCCACATACAGCTTATCGCCAGCCGAATAAGTGCCTGCTACGGTGAACATACGTCCCGTAGAGGGAGTGATGGCGATGGGATAGCAGAGCGTGGTGACCTCGCCAGCCTTATAATCGCGGACGGGTGTACCAGGCTCCACTCCTGCAATACTCCCCAGTTCTTCAATAAAGAGGCCTGAGTTGCTGCCGACCGCATGGTCGTGCCACGATACGAGGCGATGGTCGGCGAGCTGGGCATGAAGGTACGAAAGGTCGCCCCCGGCATAGTCCACGGCATGGATAGTCATTTCGCCACGTCCGATGGGACTGACGGTGAAGAGCGTGGGATGGAGCGAGAGGCTCACCCAGCTGTCTCGTCCATGCACCTGAATGTAGAGACCGGTGGCCTGATGCTGTATGGCATAAATGCCCTCCTCACCTACAGGAACGAAACGGAAGGCGATATCGGCATCCTCATCAGAGGTAAAAAAGAGCCCCATGCCTTCACGGACGTCACCGGCTGATAGGGGATTGAGCGTTTCCCAGTCGGCGGTGCCGAGGTAGGTGTCAAAAAGAGGCCCCAGCTCACTGTTCTCGGCATTGGACGTGCTCCAGCCCTCTTCTTCATATTTTTCACGACTGCCGAAGCGGATGGCATAGAAAAGGATGGGCGTTATCTGGTTGGCTGCTGCCATAAGAATGGTCTCGGCATTCGCAAGATAGGCCGTGTAGGCATCTGACTCTTCCTGTGTATATGCGCCTGCTGCATCGTACTCTATAGCCTCCTCAAGCTGTGCTATGAAATCGTCCGTGGCACCGAAATCCCATGCGCCGGGATCGGGACCTTCTACGCAGAGATTCAGGGCAATCTGCGCCTTCTCTATGGCATCGCGCAACGGAGTGGGGTCGACGAACATGTCGATGAAAGGCTCGTAGGCAGCCTTGAGGTTCTCAAAGTCCTCCTTGCTGACATTGTTCGGGTCAACGGCATCGGCAGCCTCAATGGCGCTCATCAGGTTCGTGAAGACCTCGCCCATGTGGGCAGCCTGATTGTTGGGGTTAGGGGCAGTAATGTATAATTGGAACTCGCTGACATGGAAATAGCCGCGGTTGCTGGTGGTCGCCTCAGCATAGAAGCGGAGGTAACGGAAGCCGTTGCCGGAGGACAATTCGAAGGTTGCCGCCTGCGATGGAACATCCTCGCTGTAAGGCGTACTGACGTCGGCTATCCATTGGTAGTCAAACTTTTCACCCTCAGGTTGGTCACTTCCATAGATGCCCCAGGTGGTGACGTGGTCGCTGCCAATGTTCTGACGGCGCGAGATGACCAATTCCAACTCGCCTGCCACGTCGCGTGAAACCTCCACTTGCAGATAGTGGTCGCCGTTAGTAGCGTTACCGCCGCTCCAGTAGCTATGCCAGAAGGTTGAGGGGTCGCCGTCGATGAGAACACCTGCACTGAGGTCGCCACCGTCGCGGCTGCCCAAGTCGTTCTGGCTGAAGGGGCTACTGAACTGGCTAGCCTCGGTGATGAGTTTCTCCTTATACATATCATTGGCGAGTGTAGTCTTTTCCTTGGCATCGGCAAGCATAAGGACAAAGTCGCGTCCATAGGAGTTGGCGGCGAGAATACTGAGCGCCTCTTCTTCGCCAACGGGGACGAGGTACCACTCGCTGGCACCGCTTTCGTGAGCGGTATTGCACCACACCGTCATGGGGCCTCCCCAGCCATTGCCGTTGTCGTGCCAGTTGGCATGGACGTAGCGGTAGGCGTCGGCATCATCGGTGGACATGCGGAAGTTGAAGAGGGGGTAGTCTTGGTCGGTGCTCAGTTCCCACGAGAGGTCATACCCCTCAGGGGTCTGCACAAGGGGGTCGATGGAGATGCAGGCGGTGCCGTCGGTACAGCGCTCGGCGCTGGTGAAGGTCAGGCGGTTCGAGGGGTTGGCAAGCAGGTAGGTGTCGTCAGCCTGACGAGTCATCGTCCAGAGGAATATGGGATTGTCGGGCTCGAGGGTACGCCACCCGTTTTGTCCGTTATTGTCGCTGTACATGGCTTTCAAGGGGTGGGTGACGCCGCCCTCGTCCTCCTCGCTACCCTCGTTGAACTGACGGGCGACGACGAAGCGGTAGTAGCCGTCCTCGGGATAGTATAGCTTTTTGGCACCGACGGCAGCACGATAGGCATCCACAATCGCCTGTGCCAGGGCGTTCAGCTCGGTAGCCGTGAGGGCGGTGCCTCCTTCGCCGTCCTGCGCAGCCGCGGCAGCCGCTAGCGCATCGGCCAACGCCTGGCATAGCTCAGGGGGATAACAGCCGTAGCCCACGCCTGGGGTAAACGTGGGTAGCAGACCCTCGTAACGGGCACGGATGCGTAGGAGGTTCTCGCGGGCGGCCTCGAGGTCCTCAGGGGCCGGATTGAAGAACTCGTCCTCGGTGCAAAAGTAGAGGTCGTGTAGGGTAATGACACCCGCCTCGCGGTTCTGGATGACTACGCAACTGTAGTAGTCCATGGCATGGGGCACGACCTTGATCCAACCCTCGGTGGCATCGGCGGTGCAGACGACGGAGTAGGCATTCTGCCAATTGGGGTTCTGGAGAATGAGGTTGAACGAACAGGTAGATTCGTAGCGAATGTAAAGGTAGGCGTAGTCCATCACATCGTACGACTGCAGGAAGACATTGTACCAACCCCACGCATTTTCTGCGGTAATGGTGTTGCACTCAGGGTCGTTGGGGTCGTCCAACCGCGAGGAGAAATCCACGTCGGTTCGGGCGCTCGCGCCCACTACTGTCAAGGCGACAGCAAGCAAGAAGTAAATTCGTTTCATGACATTAAAAGGTTTAAAAAAAAACAATGGTATTTGAAAATTGAATATTGATATGAATGGTGAATGGCTCATCGATTTCTGCCACAAAGTTATACTTTCCCTCCAAAAACACACCTGCCGCATCGTTACGAGACTATCCCAAATGGGTATTTTACCCAAACGGGAACTCTTTTTACCCAAATGGGAATCTCAGAAGTAGAAAAAAGCCGTACCTTTGCAGCAAGAAAAAGAAGAATGAAGGGTAGAATGGTATTTTGGAGTCTAGGAGTGCACAAGCATTGGAGAACCTGTGCTCCCACACTCCTGCTTTTAGGTATTATCCTGCTTCTTTTCGCAGCCCCCTGTGCGGCACAGACGCGGCTCGTCTTCCACAACCTCAACACCCAGCAGAATATCGGCCCGAGCTACGTTCGCAGCATCGTGCGTGACCGCCACGGGGCCATGTGGTTGCTGATGATGAATCACGTGGAACGCTACGACGGCTACCGTTTTCACCACTATGAAGTGGGTGGAATGCCCGTGGGCGGTGATGCCCTGCACGACCTCCGACGGACGGCCGACGGGAGGCTGTGGGTGACGGGGACGCGGCACAACTATGTTCTGAACGAACGGCTCGACCGAATTGATACTATTTGCATGGCTGACCTTCATCCATACGACATTGCAAATGAGGTGGAACGCATCTTCGTCGATAGGCGCGAAAACCTCTGGTGTGTCAGTACCAACGGACAAACGCTTTACCACTATGACTTCGCCTCACGCCGTCTCTATCGGATGGACATTACAAGCGAGATGGGTAATGTGCTTGATCTCTGCGTGGGTGGTGACAGAGTTTATGTGCTAACATCGGGCGGGGACGCGGGCTGCACGGTGTGGACAGCCGAGACAAAGGGACGGTATTTAACGACGAAAGCTATCACTGACATTGCTGCCACGGATTTGCTGCACATCTACGTCGATAGCCGCGGAAGGCTGTGGCTCTATGCGCTGAACGATACATGGCTGCACCTTTACGACGAGACTACGGCTTCGTGGAGGGATGCTGCAGCAATGCTCGGCTTGGACGGAGCAATGATAACAGCTCTCACTGACGACGGCAGCGGCAACCTCTGGATAGGGACGGGCAACCGGGGCATCATCGTTGTGGAGGCAGAGGGTAGGCTGATTGCCGTGGAGCAGGAGGCGAGCGCACCCTTCCACCTAATGGACAACCACATCAACTGTTTCTATCGCGACACGGAGACGGCAACCCTTTGGGTAGGTACCAGCAAACAAGGTGCCGTTTTCACGGGGTCGCGCCTCACGTCGGTAAGCCTCAGCACTCTGTCCGGAGCCGAGGATGTCAGCTGCCTTGATACCGATCCCGACGGGAGCCTCTGGGTGGGCTTCGACAGCCAAGGAATCGGACATTATAAGATTGAAGATTCAGGATTGAAATCTGAAGATGGTCTTGCCGTCCTCACCACTCGCAACAGTGCGCTCAGCAGCAATCAGGTCATCTGCACCCTTCGCGACAGCCGTGGGAGGCGCTGGTGGGGAACCTATGGCGGCAATCTTAACTATGCCGACACCGATGGTACCATCAAGACCATCGATGACAGCCGCATGAGCCACGTCATCAGTATACAAGAGGACGACGAGGGGCATATCTGGGTGGGCACATTCTACAACGGGGTATTCTGCATCGACGGCACCATGGGACGTATCCTGAGGACAGTGACCATGCGCCGCCACAGCATCCTCCGCTCCGACTGCATCACGCAGCTCCTCTTCGACAACTACACTCATCGCCTCTACATCGCCACCAATGCAGGACTTTATGTGCTTAACACCCTTGACCATACACTCCAGTGCCTCATGGAAGGTGATATTCGCACCATCCTTCTCACCAACGAGGGACAGACGCTGTGGGTAGGCCTCAACACAGGATTGACGATAATGAACGACGAAGAGCAGACTCACCTCACCACGCGCCACGGGCTGTCGCACAACACCATCTTCGCCCTTGTGGAGGACGGGTACGGCTCGGTCTGGGCATCGACGAAAAGCGGCATCACCCGCATCACCCCGCTCACGTCCGCCGACGGCACTCGGCGCTACCGCTGTACGGCAACGAATGAGGCCGATGGGTTGGCGGGCATCTGCTTCAACCTCCACGCCGCCACACGACTCAGCGACTCTACGCTCCTCTTCGGTGCCCTAGGCAACATCGTCAGCGTCACCTCTCACCCCGACCCTGCCGCACCGCGCCATCACTATCCCATCCGCTTCACCAGCCTCGCATTGGGCGGCGAACGAGTGCGGACAGGTGAACCCACAAGCGACGGCCGCATATTGCTCAGCGAAAACTTGATGACTACCGACCACCTCACCCTGCGCCATAACGACAGGAACGTCACCATTGAGGTGTCGGACATGGACTGCTACGCCCAGCAGAGCCAGCATTATCTCTACCGCCTCCGCAGCGCTGATGCCTGGCAGGAGTTGGAGGGGCATGCCGTGATTCTGGGCAACCTCAGCCCGGGCAACTATCGTCTGCAAGTCCGGCTGGACAACCCCGACGGCGAGGGAGCAGAGGACGATGGCGGCACGGCCTCGCTGCGCATCAGGGTGACGCCCCCATGGTACCTGACGTGGATGGCGCTGGCGGCGTATGTCCTGCTGGCAGCCACAGCGCTATGGCTGTTCCTGCATCATCGCCGTCGCCTGACCCAGCAGCGTGCCGAGAAACGACAGCGCGAAATGGTTCTGGAACAGCGCATGAAGATGGACGAGGCGAAAATGCGCTTCTTCACCAATGTCAGCCACGATATGCGGACACCGCTCTCGCTCATCGTAACCCCTTTGCACCGCCTACTGGGCGGCAAGCTCGACCCCGACGTGCGCCGTCAGCTGGAGCTAGTCTGCCACAGTGCCGACACGTTGCAGGAGGAGATTACCCAGCTGCTTGACTTCCGCCGACTTGATCAAGCGCTTGACCCCCTCTACCCCACCGAAGGGTCGTTGAGCCAATTCGTACAGAACGTCTGCCAGCCATTCGTCGGCACCGAGCTACAAGGGGGTGTCACCCTCAGCGTCAATCTCCCCGAGGACGATGCCGTTGTCACCCGCTTCGACCACACAAAGATGAAGAGCATCCTACGCAACCTCATCAGCAATGCCATCAAATACAACAAGGCAGGTGGGCAAGTCACCGTAGCTCTCGCCCATGAGGGTGACAATGCCATCATCAGTGTCAGCGATCAGGGCATCGGCATACGCCCCGAGAACCGCGAACGCATCTTCGAACGTTTCTTCCAAGAGCAACACGACGGCACCACCTACATGGGCAGCGGAATTGGCCTTCATCTTGTAGGACAATATGTCGCCATGATGGGTGGCACCATCGCCGTCACCGATGCTCACCCTCACGGCTCCGTCTTCACCGTCCGCCTACCGCTGGAAAAAATTGAAGATGAAAGGGCTACACCCATCCCCACCCATGAAGGGAGGGGTACTCTTCCTCTCATAATAGAGCGGGAAGAGGGTCTGCCCACCCTTCTCATCGTCGAGGATAACGACGACTTCCGCTCGTTCCTCCAGAGCTGCCTGACAGAACGGTATCGACTGCTCACCGCCGCCAACGGAAAGGAAGCCCTCGACCTGCTTAGCCAAGGAAACGACGACGTAGCTGTGCAGCTCATCATCAGCGATGTCATGATGCCTATCATGGACGGTATGGAATTCTGCCGACGCGTGAAGGGCGACATCCGCTTTTCGCACATCCCCTTCATCATGCTCACCGCCCGGACTACTGATCAGCAGCAAGCCGACGGCCTCCACGAAGGTGCCGACGACTATATTACCAAACCCTTTAACCTCGACATCCTCATCCTGCGCATTGAGCGACTATTGCGCTGGGCAGAAGGTGCTCAGGAGCGATTCCAGAAGATGGATGTCAAGCCCGCCGAGCTCACTGTAAGCCACATCGACGAACAGCTTATCGCCAAAGCCATCGCTCATGTGGAAGAGCATATCAGCGACCCCGACTACTCCGTCGAACAACTCACCACTGCGATGGCTATGAGTCGGAGCGGACTTTACAAGAAGCTTACTGCCATCACCGGACTCTCGCCCCAGCTGTTCATCCGTACGCTGCGCATTAAGCGTGGCCGTCAGCTGTTAGAACAAAGCGGCGAATCCGTGTCGCAGGTCGCCTATCGCGTCGGTCTCTCTCCAAAGCAGTTCGCTAAGTATTTCCGCGAAACCTACGGCATCCTTCCCTCCGGGTTTGTCGTAAATCAAAACAAAGCCTAGGACAAAAAGAAGGAGCGAAGACGAACGCCTTCACTCCTTCTTTTTACCCTTCTGTTTGGGGAAGCTACATCAGAACTTGTAGCGGAGACCAGCGAGGAGAATGCCCTGTTCGCCGATGCCACCCTCACAGAATACACGGAAGCGGGGGCTGCCGGCTTCGATACCGAGGAGCGATACCTGGAAGTTGGGGTGGAAGATGTTATCGTTCTCCTGCGGACGACCATCGGTATAGATGTAATGCTGGAGACGCATCGTGTAGCCGGCGGCAAGTTTCGAATACATACCGAAGTGGCGGAGGCGCACCCAGTCGAACTTAATAGCAGGCATGAGCGAGAAGTATTGAATCTTGGAGGTTCCAACCTTGGGACCGTCCTTCTGGTTGGCAACATCCATGCTGCTCTGTCCGAAAGTAACGATTCCGCCGAAGCTGAGCCAAGGACGATAATGATAGAAGTACTCCACAGCGAGGGGGCCGAGGAATTGCTCGTTGCTCAGCGCTGCGCCTGCCTCTTCAGTCACAACCGCAGAAAAGGCATCAAGCCACTGCGAGTTGCCCAGCACGCCATAGGTGAAGGCAATCTCGCCCTTGGTATCGTCGTAACCATTCTGCGCATTCACGCACACTGTAGCCATCATGGCGGCTACGGCCAAAAGAAATACTTTTTTCATAACTTTTTTATTAAAATAGAAATTAATTGCCAAAGATTGAGCTGATGTTGACGCTTATACCGCCGTAGATAGCGTGTAGCGTGCCGATGGCATAGATGTCAACCCAGCGGATAGGCTGGACGAAGAGGCCGACTCCGGCGTTAAAGTAATGGCGGCGTGTGCCGGGGGTGACGTCGTAGTCGTGATAGAAGTCGAAGCCGTTGTCGCGGTCTGTGTTGATGTTGATGGTGGAGGCATCGGTGATGCCGGCATTCGTCTGGCAGTAGCCCACTATGGGCGCTATGCGCAGCCAAGGCAGCACGGGAATCTGATAGCCAAGATTGATGTGGAAGGCCGTGGAGTCATTGTACTGCTTGTCCTCAATGTGATTGTCGTACTTGTGGTTGGGGCCTGCCTGCAGGACGTCGAGATAGACGCCGTTGACGTTAAGGCTGATGCCGGTGCCCAAATCCATGTATTCGGTTTTCACTCCGGCCATGCCAAAGTTGAAGCCTGCGCCGTAACGGCCGGCATTACTGGAGAAGTCGAACCATTGTGCGTTGGCGCTCATCGCCACAGCCATCAGCGCCACAAGAAATAAATGCTTTTTCATTTGCTTGTTTGGATTGGATGTTTAATTGTCAAACGTTAATCGTTAACCACTATTCACTAATCACTATTCACTAAAAAAATCAATACCCCTCCTTGAGTGCCTTGCGGGCGTTGAACTTGAAGGTGCTTCGGAGGTTCTTGGCTCCAGACTTAGTGAGGTAGCTGTCGGTGGTGTACTTCTCGTGAGTGAGACGGAAGCAGAGGCGGCGTCCGAAGAGCACCTTCTGTACGAAGCAGGCGGCGGTGCCGTTTATAGCCAGCGGGCGGCCGACGGCAAGCATGGCGGGAAAGTCGCGCTTCTCGGTGAGCGGCATCTTGAAACTGGCCACAATGTCGTCCAGCGTAGCGAGGGCATCGGCAGCGGTGGCGCCGAGGTAGATGCAGGTTTCCGTCACCTGATCGAATACAATGGGCGAACCGGGGATGTTATCCACTCCGCCCAAGCCCAGCCAATAGCCGCAGGTGCCATCCTTCTGCTTGTAGAAGAATATGGTATACTCGTTGCCGTTGCTCTCGGCCTCGACGATGTCGTCGCGGATTTCAGCACCAATCTTAGGGTTCTGCGCCGTAGCGCACAGGGATGCAAGCACAAAGGCCATGCAGATGAATAAGGTTTTTCGTGTGTTCATTTTTATTTTATAGAATAAGTGAGTATTTTGGATGCAAAAATACAACGTTTCTCAGAATACTCAAAAGTTTTTGCCCCAAAAACGATTATTCTGCCGAGGGGGGAGCGGCCTCGGGGGCAGCACCCCAAGTCTTGTTAGGACGGGGACCCATCTCAAGGACGAGGGTAGCTCCGTCGCGGATGTCATCGTGCGAGAACCAGGGTTTATCCCACGGCTGACCGTTGAGGGTGGCGCGCTGGATGTACTTGTTCTCGTCACTACAGCCCTTGGCGACAATATGGAACGTGCCGCCGGAGGGCAAGCTGATGCGGATGTCGGAGAATACGGGGCTACCGATGTTATAGGCGGGGAAGCCAGGGGTAACAGGGTAGAAGCCGATGGACGAGAAAACTGCGAACGAGGTAAGGCCGCCGCCGTCCTCATCACCAGGGACACCCATGACGTCGTTGCGGAACCAAGTGTCGAGACATTGGCGGATGCGCTTCTGCGTCTTCCACGGCGCACCGGCGTAATTATAAATATAAGGTATATGAAGCGAGGGCTCGTTGGCCATAGTGAACTGTCCGATGTTGCCCGTCTGATCGGGGAGCTGCTCGTAGAACTCGCGCTTGCCACGGCCCATGGGCTCGGCAAAGGTGCGGTCGAGGTTGCGGACAAGAGCTTCGCGGCCTCCCATCAGGTTGGCAAGGTCGCGGAAGTTGTGCTGCACGTCCCAGCGGTAGGTCCACCCGTTGTTCTCATCGTAGGCGCCACGGGCACCCAGTCCGCCGCCAAAGCGGTAATCGAAGTCGGGCAGAAACTCGCCCGTGCTGTCCTTGGGGTGGAAGAAGTGGGTGTCGGGGTTCCAGACGTTGCGGTAGTTGTAGCTGAGGCGGAGGTACTTGGCGGCGTTCTCCTCATCACCACGGAAGCTGGCGATGCGCGACAGGCACCACTCGTCGTAGGCGGTGCCGAGGGTGACGGCGATAGGCTGCCGGCGCTCGAAGCCGTGGACGTTGGGGTCGGTCTCTTCTTCACCCTCGCGCAAGGCGGGGATGTAGCCACGACGACGGTAGAAGTCGTCAATCCATCCGGCGGGGGCGCCGTTCCAGGGGGCAAGGGTTTTCTCCTCGATGCCACGGCGACAATAGTCGAAGGCACGGTCGGCATCGACGTTAAGCCCCTTCCAAAGGGCATCAGCCACCATAGCCACGCCATGGTTGGAGTTCATGCGGCGGGTGTCGCCAGTTATCTCAGGGAAGGTGGGCATCCAGTTGGTGCCCATCTGCTCGGCCATACGCAAATAGGATTCGATGATGTCCTCCTCCTCGGTGGGACGCAGCAGGGCACGCAGGGGGTGGGCAGCACGATAGGTGTCCCAGATCCAGTCATCGGTGTAGAAGGGATGACCGTCGTCGTTATGTACCTTACCGTCGAACGCGCTGAAATAGCGTCCGTCCTCGCTGAGGCAGACGGGGCGTTCCATGGTACGATAGAACGAGGTATAAAGCACGGTCTTCTGGTCTTCGGTGCCGCCCTTGACACGGATGGCAGAAAGCTTGTCGTTCCATGCCTTACGCCCGGCTGCGGCGACGGTCTTCACGCTGAAGCCCTGCTGCTCGCGATGGAGGTTGGCAGCAGCCTGCTCGGTACTGATGAGCGAGATGCCGTAGCGCATCGACACCTTCTTCGTCCCTGCAGGGAAGCGGACAGCCATGCTGGCAGCGCGGCCCTCGGTACGATGGTCGGAAAGAACCTGCCCATTACGCAACACGCCAAACGACTCAGGCGCCGTGTCAAACTCTCCGGCAAAGTAGATATTCATGTTCCAGCTGAGCCGCTGACTACCGGTAAGCAGAAGGGGAGTCTCCCCCGTCCCCTCAGACGATGTTTCTACCATACCCCTTTCGGAATAGAACACCAGCGTAGCGGGCTTCGAGGGGTCGAAGAACTCCAGCTCATAGACGGCGCTCTGCGGAGCTACGGCCAGCGAAACGCCGATGGTATTATCGGCCACCTCCACGTGATAGTCGTAGGGGGTGATGCGCTCCTGGTCCCACGTCACGGGAATGATGGAGCGCAGCTCGGTGCCCTGCGTCACACTCAGACGGAATGCCGAACGCTCCCGGTGATTCGTCACCACCACGGGTAGTCCGTCAAGCATCTCGGTCGTATAGTCGCCACGCGTAGGATAGATTCGCATCAGGCAATTAGGCAGCTGCACCGTGGCAAACGTCGGCACCAACAGATGGCTGATGTTGCCGATATAGGGGTTGACATAGTCCACCGGCTCCTTTGTGGCGGTGGCTCCGCCGGAACCCGTACACGTCACTTCCATCAAACACAGCCCACACAGGGCAAGGACAAGAAACAGTTTTTTCATACGAAATACGTTTTTGGTTTTGTTGGGCAAAAATAGATACAATTTTTGGAATACCCAAATAAATAGGGTATCTTTGCACCCCGAAAAAGAAAAAAGGTATGCTGGAGTGTTGTTTGAACCGAGGAATGCGGGAGGCCGGATGCGACGAAGCTGGGCGCGGATGCCTGGCAGGTGCCGTGTATGCCGCAGCCGTCATTCTACCTGACGACTTCCAGAACGACCTCCTTAACGACAGCAAGCAACTTACCGCCCGCCAGCGGTATGCCCTGCGGCCTATTATCGAGAAGGCAGCCGTCAGCTGGGCCCTGGGCATCGTCACCCCGCAGGAGATTGACGAAATCAACATCCTCCGCGCCTCTATCCTCGCCATGCATCGTGCCCTCGACGGGTTGAAGATACGCCCAGGTTTTATCATCGTCGACGGCAACCGTTTCACCCCCTACGACGATACGCCATGGAAAACCGTGGTGAAGGGCGACGGCAAGTATATGAACATCGCCGCTGCCAGTATCCTCGCCAAGACCTACCGCGACGACTACATGGACCGTCTCCACGAAGAATACCCCGTCTACGACTGGAACCATAACAAGGGCTACCCTGCCCCTGCCCACCGCAACGCCATCCGCCAGTACGGCACCACGCCCTACCACCGCATGACATATAATCTGCTGGGTGACGGACAGTTGTCGCTCGCATTCAAATAAGAGTTATGATGAAGATTTTAGGAGTTCAGGAGTTCAGAAGTTGCAGGAGTTCAGACCAATGCCCTGTATGCAGCATTTTAAACTATCGTCTGCAACTCCTGAACTCCTGCAACTCCTGAACTCCAAATAAGATTGAATAATTGAAAATTGAATAATAAAAAAACAAATCGTATGAAAGCTTTATTAATGATTCTTGACGGCTGGGGCATCGGTGCCCACGGCAAAGGTGATGTCATCTTCAACACCTACACTCCCTATCTTGATTACCTCAACGCCACCTACCCCCATAGTCAGCTGCAGGCCAGCGGCGAGAACGTCGGTCTGCCCGACGGACAAATGGGCAACAGCGAAGTCGGACACCTCAACATCGGCGCCGGACGCGTCGTCTATCAGGATCTTGTGAAAATCAACCGTGCTTGTGCCGACGGCGGCATCCGCAAGAACAAGGAGGTTGTGGGTGCATTCTCCTATGCCAAGCAGACGGGCAAGAACGTCCACCTCATGGGCCTTACCAGCGACGGCGGCGTCCATAGCAGCCTCGAGCACCTCATCACCCTTTGCGAAATTGCCAAGGAATACGGTATCGACAACACCTACGTCCATTGCCTGATGGACGGACGCGACACCGACCCCAAGAGTGGCGTGGGCTTCATCCGCACCCTGCTGGAGAAGGACATCAAGGTCGCCAGCATCATCGGACGTTTCTACACCATGGACCGCGACAAGCGCTGGGAGCGCGTTAAGGTGGGCTACGACCAGCTCGTCCACGGCGAAGGAAAGCAGAGCGACGACATGGTGAAAGCCATGCTGGAGAGCTACGACGAGGGCGTCACCGACGAATTCATCAAGCCCATCGTCAATACAAAATACGATGCCACCATCAAGGAAGGCGACGTCGTCATCTTCTTCAACTACCGCAACGACCGCGCCAAGGAAATCACCATCGCCCTTACCCAGAAGGATATGCCTGAGCATGGCATGACCACTATCCCCGGCTTGCAGTACTACTGCATGACGCCCTACGATGCTTCGTTTACTGGCGTCCACATCCTCTTCGACAAAGAGAACGTCGAGAACACCCTTGGCGAGTACGTCAGTAACCAAGGGCTGCGCCAGCTCCATATCGCCGAGACGGAGAAATATGCTCACGTCACCTTCTTCCTCAACGGCGGACGCGAGGAGCCCTACAAGAACGAAGATCGCATCCTCGTCCCCTCGCCCAAGGTAGCCACCTACGACCTGCAGCCTGAGATGAGTGCTTTCAGCGTCTGTGCCAAGCTGGTCGAAGCCATCCGCAGCGATGTCTATGACTTCATCGTCGTCAACTTTGCCAACGGCGACATGGTAGGCCACACGGGTGTCTATGAAGCCATTGCCAAAGCCGTCACAGCTGTCGATGCCTGCGTCCACAGCGTCATCGAGGCAGCCCGCGCCACGGGTTACGAAGCCATCATCATCGCTGACCACGGTAACGCCGACAACGCCATTAACCCCGACGGCACCCCCAACACGGCTCACTCACTCAACCCCGTGCCCTTCATCTACGTCACGGAAAAGAAGGACACCATTGTACAGAACGGCATCCTCGCTGACGTGGCACCCAGCATCCTGAAGATTATGGGACTCCCCCAGCCTGCCGAGATGACAGGCCACAGCCTGCTCTGATAAATCCTGCCCCAGCATAGCGCCTTCCTGCTCTGCTGGGGTTTTTCTCGGCTTTCCGAAAAACCGAATAAAAACAAACAAGCCTCGTCGTCACGACGGGGCTTTGTCTGCGCTTCTTCAAGGACTTGAACCTTGGACCCCCTGATTAACAGTCAGATGCTCTAACCAACTGAGCTAAAGAAGCAATAATCTCTTTTCTTTTCCTTCGCGCTTCTTCAAGGACTTGAACCTTGGACCCCCTGATTAACAGTCAGATGCTCTAACCAACTGAGCTAAAGAAGCAACATTTTTCGCAAATGCGCGGCAAAGGTACGGCAAGCTGAGCAAAAAAACAAATAAAAACAAAGATTTTTTCAATATTATATCTTCTTTAACGGGACTTCGTCCGTTTAAGGTAGGCTGCGCCTCTGATAATTGCAAATATATTTGCATTATCTCTCGGCTTGCACTACCTTTGTCCCGCAATTTAATAATAGACATGAAACGGATTACTGGTATAGGCAACGCACTAACCGATGTGCTGGCCCAAGTGAGTGATGAAAATGTACTTTCTACGCTTGCCCTGCCGAAGGGTAGCATGCAGCTGATTGACGACAGCCGTCTGCCTGACATCCGTCGCGCCATGCTGCAGATGACGGTAAGCCGCGCTACGGGTGGCTCTACAGGAAATACCATGTTGGCTTTGGCTAATCTGGGAGCCTCGCCAACCTTCATCGGCAAGGTGGGCGACGATGAGACGGGACGTTTCTATGCCTCCAATGCCGCCAGCAAAGGCATCCGTCCCCTGCTCATCAAGAGCCAACTGCCCTCAGGTATCGCCCACACATTCATTACCCCCGACGGCGAACGGACGTTTGCTACCTATCTAGGTGCCGCCGGCGACATGCAGGCCGACGACCTCAACGAAACGCTATTTGCCGACTGCGACTACCTTTATATTGAAGGTTATCTGGTGCAGAACCACGCCCTCATCCGCAGCGCTATTGAGATGGCGAAGGCAAAGGGAGCGAAAGTCGCTCTCGACCTCGCCAGCTACAACATCGTGGAGGCTGACCATGCCTTCTTTGCTGAGCTGCTGACAAAGTATGTCAATGTGGTATTTGCCAACGAGGAAGAGGCTCGCGCCTTCACAGGTAAGGAAGCCGAGGATGCGCTCATCGAATTGGGCAAGCTGTGCGAGATTGCCGTGGTGAAGATGGGTAAACGAGGTTCTGCGATTCTCTATCAGGGCGAAAGGACGTTTGTGGAAAGTATGGACGTGAGCCACGTCATCGACACCACCGGAGCCGGAGACTTCTATGCAGCCGGCGTCATGTACGGCCTTCTCAACGACTGGAATATGGAACGCTGTGCCCAGGCAGGCTCCCTACTGGCAGGGCACGTCATCCAAGTCATCGGCACCACCCTGCCGGAAGAAGTGTGGGAAGAAATCAGAACAAAAATGAAGAATGAAAAATGAAAAATAGAATGTCCTATACACCCCGAGACTATCGGCTGACGGGGAGACGCAACATGTCGGGTCTCTACTGCAAAGTTCTTTTGTTCTCATTCTTCCTTCTTCATTTTTCATTAATATCTGTTCAGGCCAAGGATGGTAAAGACGGTAAGGGCGACCGCAAGGCGTTCACCATCGCCAAGAGCCTCAATGTCTTCAACTCCGTCGTCCGCGAGCTGAAGATGCTCTATGTCGATGACTTCGACTATGAGAAATCCGTCAACACCGCCATCGACGCCATGCTGGAGGACCTCGACCCCTATACCGTCTACTACCCCGCTGACGACACGGAGGAACTGGAGATGATGATAACCGGCAAGTATGCGGGCGTGGGTGCTGTCATCCGCTACCAGAAGAAACGGGATCATGTGGTCATCTCCGAGCCCTACGAGGACATGCCTGCCCATCGTGCCGGGCTGCGAGCAGGCGACGTGCTGCTCCGTGTGGATAGCGTAGATGTCAAGGGTATGGACACGCAGGCTGTCAGCAATATGCTGCGCGGCGATGCTGGAACGACGGTAACCGTCACCGCCCAACGCCCCGACGGCAGCGAGCCCAAGACCTATCGCATCACTCGCGCCAACATCCAGCTGCCCGTCCTCCCCTATTATGCCATGCTTGACGACAGCACGGGCTACATCCTCTTCGAACGATTTGTCGACAACTGCTCACGCGATGTCCGTCTTGCCCTTGTCGATTTGAAGGAGAAAGGGGCTAAGCGCCTCATCCTCGACCTGCGCGGCAATGGCGGAGGCTCGTTGGCCGAGGCTGTGGAGATCGTCAATCTCTTCGTTCCCAAGGGAGAAACCGTCGTGGAAACTCGTGGTCGTCTGCCCCAGGCATCGCATACCTACAAGACGCGCCATGCCGCCACAGAGCCCGATATGCCGCTTACCGTACTTGTCAACGGCCAGACTGCCTCAGCCGCCGAGATTGTGGCAGGTGCTTTGCAAGACCTCGACCGCGCCGTTATTGTCGGGGCTCGCACCTATGGCAAGGGACTTGTGCAGATTCCACGCGACCTACCCTATGGCGCTAATCTGAAGGTAACGACCTCGAAGTACTACATCCCTTCGGGCCGTTGTATCCAAGCCATCGACTATGCCAAGCGCGACGAGGACGGCAACGTCGAACGCATCCCCGACAGCCTTACGACCGTATTCCATACCGCTGCCGGACGTGAGGTGCGCGACGGCTGCGGCATCATCCCCGACGTCAGCGTCAAAGCCGAGAAAGTCCCCAATCTTCTTTACTATTTATCCAGCGACGATTGCCTCTTCGACTTCGCCACCCATTGGTGGCTCACCCACGACAGCATCGCCCCCGCCGAGGAATTCGAGGTTACGGACGAGATGTACGCCGCCTTCCGCGACAGCGTTCGCGCCTCCGGCTTCACCTACGACCGCGGCAGCGAAAAGGCGCTCAAAAGCCTGAAGGAATGGGCAGAATTTGAAGGATACATGGACGATGCGAAGGAGGAGTTCAGCGCCCTTGAGGCCAAGCTCCAGCACAATCTCGACAAGGATTTCGACAACTTCTCCAAGGACATCCGCCTTCTCCTCGCTACCGAAATCGTCACCCGCTACTACTTCCAGCGCGGCGCCATCATCCAAACCCTCAAGGACGACCCCGACCTCCGCTCCGCCCGCGACGTCCTCGCCGACCCCGCCCGCTACCGCTCCCTCCTCCAGCCGAAGTGATTCCCGATTTTTCTCGAAACACCCCCAACACTTACCTTTTCCCTCGTAAGGTGTTGACAATAAAGAGGTAAACATAGGTAAGTGTTTGTCGAACACTTACCTAACACCTACCTAAGACCTTCCTGTTTGAAAGGCACACTCGTTTTCATTACTCAACGCTCTCAAGTTCTTGACTGTTTGATCGTTCTACATATAATTGTCTTGTAATTGCTCAAGTTTACTGCGCCAGCCATTCATGGAAAATACGTGGTAATTCGTGTTTTCTTTCTTTATAATTCTCTGATTCCCACCATTTTCAGACACCAAGGTAGGTGTTAGGTAGGTGTTAGGTAAGTGTTTTGCAAACACTTACCTAACTTAACGTATTGTATCATAGTGAGTTTTGGGCAAAAAGGTAAGTGTTGGCATTTTTTTTCGCAAACAATCTCCTCTGGAAAGAATCGCAAGAACCGGACAAATGACAGACCGAATCAAAGAGCTGTCCCCATTATACGTCGAGTTGAGAACCGTCCATTCCTATAAGAAAGTGGCGTCTGCTGCGCGGTTTGTTTTTCAACCCGTAACTTCTTCGTCCAAATGATGTGCCTGCAACGTAGTGCGAACTGTCGATAACGCACTACGTCTATGTCGTAGCGCACTACGTCCGCGTCAGAACGCACTACGTCTGTCCGCGCACGTAGTGCGTCGTGCGTCACCGGTTGCGTGACGGGTTGAAAAGGAAACCGCCCAGTAACGGGCACTTCTATAGTTAATGGAGGGGCGGAGATTGTCGGCCTCGCCTTGGCTTTTTCAACACGGTTTGTCAACAGGGATGGCGATAATTTGTATGCCTTTCCTGGCGTTTTCCATGAGGTAAATCGTGGAAAATATTGCAATAGGTTGATTTATAGTCGTTATAAAAAGTGTTCCACGTGCACGTTTTCCATAGGTAAAATGACGTTGTTTTGAAATAATGCCGTATCTTTGCAGCTGGAATAAAACTGCTCCAAATTGCCAAGTAAAACTGCTCCAAATTGCCAAGTAAAACTGCTCCAAATTGCCAAAAAAATATAAGAAAATTTGGATGATTAAAAGAATACCAGTATCTTTGCCGAAAAAAAGATGGTATGTCAGAAGTGAATTATAAGAAGCGTATTGCAGATCGTATTTTGAGAGACAAATTGGATGCTATAGGAGCCGTATTGATAGAAGGACCAAAGGCATGCGGAAAGACAACGACCGCTGAACAGCAGGCGGGAAGTGTTGTATATATGGATGACCCCGAAAAAACAGAACAATTACTGAGAATGGCAAACACAAACGTCAAGTATCTGCTTCAGGGCAAAACCCCGCGTCTAATAGATGAATGGCAGTTAGCGCCGCAACTTTGGGACGCCATTCGATACGAGGTGGATCATCGCAGCGGCGACGGGCAGTTTATGCTCACCGGATCTGCTGTTCCTGCGGATAGCAGTCGGATTCGTCATTCCGGTGCTGGGCGCTTCGGCTGGATAACAATGCGTACCATGAGCCTTTGGGAATCGGGTGATTCTACGGGTGAAGTCAGTCTTTCAGACTTGTTCGATAGTAGAGAATCCACTACTCAGGGTACCAGCCAGATCAGTATGGAAAAACTGGCTTTCCTGATATGCCGAGGTGGATGGCCGAAAGCTTTGTTCAAGAAGTCGGAAAAGGCGGCACTGGCGCAAGTAGAGGAATACTATCAAGCCATTACCCGTTCAGATGTGTCGAGGGTTGACAATGTGAACCGTTCGTATGAACGGGTACAAAGATTGTTGCGTTCATACGCAAGGCTTCAAGGCTCACAAGCCAGTATCGCCACCATTTTGGCGGATATGATTGCGAACGAATCCGATGAATTAAGTGACATGACGGTAGATTCCTACTTGAATGCATTGCGCAAGATATTCGTCGTTGAGGATATGCCGGCATGGAATCCCAATCTGCGGAGTAAAACTTCTATCCGTACCTCTGATACGCGCTATTTTGTTGACCCTTCTATTGCCACAGCTTCGTTAGGGCTTGGCCCGAGAGATTTGATAAATGACCTGAATACATTCGGCTTGTTTTTTGAGACATTGGCCGTGCGTGACCTTCGAGTATATGCAGATGCCATGGGTGGCCAGATATATCATTATCGGGACAGTAATGGGTTGGAATGTGATGCCGTGATACATTTACGCAATGGCAATTATGGTTTGGTGGAAATAAAACTCGGAGGAGAGAAACTAACTGAGGAGGGGGCTGAAACCTTAAAGAAACTGTCTGGAAAAATAGATACTTCGAGAATGAAAGAGCCTTCCTTCATGATGGTGTTGACGGGGGTAGGGCAATATGCCTATGAACGGGAAGACGGTGTGATAGTGGTACCTATTGGATGTTTGAAGGATTAGAAATCTGTTAAAAGAACGACATCACATGATAAATAAATCATGTGTAATATGAACAAACAAGTCATCTTCCTCATTTTATGTCTGCTGGTGGCGATTAGAAAAAAACGAATGCGATAGGGGCATTCGTCGAAACACGTGGGGGCAAACGTCGAAGGAGATTTGGCGCGAGCCTCTCTTTCTTCATACCTTTGCAACGTCAAAAGGACAAAATAGTATTAACATTTAAAAATAAAAAAGGTATGAAAAAAATGGCAATCGCCCTCGTGGCAATGTTTGTGATGACAGTGAGTGCTAACGCACAGAGTGACAACAACAGCAAGCTGTCTTTCCAGCGCTTGAGCAACTATCTGGAGCTGACCACCAGCCAGGTTAAGCCTGTGAAGACGGCAATGGCACAGCTCATGATGTCGATGGAAGCGTATTATCAGCTGGATAATCAGTCGGAGGCGCAGGAAACGTGGCAGAAGATTCAGGCGCGCCATAAGGCGACCATGAAAAAGGTGCTCACCAAGAAGCAGTACAAAAAGTATGAGCAAATGCTCGACCTGACCATCAAAAACGCGGCCGAACATATGACGGACCAGCAGATGGCTTTGAAATAACACTTCAAATGCATTAACATACGTTTTTCGTCTCTCCTGCGTAGCGATTATGCGGGAGAGATTTTGTTTTTTACTCACTAATCCGTACCTTTGCACACGATATGAAGAAGATTCGAAGTAAGGACATTTGGCTGCTGGTGGCGCAAGTTTTACTGCTGTCGCTCATATTGGACTCGCCAGGACTCATTAACTACGTGACCACACACGACTGGGAACAGGCTATGGGGTCATTCCATCTATCTTGCTACTGGCTGGCACCTATGCTGGCTGTCTATCTTGTGAATTTCTACCTGCTGGTGCCGCTCGTCTGGTTCCGACGCAGGAAATGGCAGTTCTTCATGTTGAATGTGGCGTTGGTCATCGCCTGCAATAGTCATATCATCTTCCAAGACCAAACTACGCTGCCCGAACTTTACAGAACGGGGTACTCATCGTTTATCATCATCTCCATGCTTGTTAACTGTATGGAGATTGGCATTGCTTTGAGCATCCGCTACGTGATGCGCCAGCAGGAGCGCAGGCAGCAGGAGGTGGAGGCTGAACTCGCATGGCTGAAGAATCAGATAAATCCCCATTTCCTTTTCAATACGCTTAATAATATCTCTAGTCTGGCACAGATAGACAGCGACGAGACGCAGGAGGCCATCATGCAGTTGAGCGACCTGCTTCGCTACGCCATGTACGAGACCAACAAGCCGAAGGTACCCATCAGTGGGGAGGTGGAGTTTATGCGTAACTACATTGAACTGATGAAACTGCGCTGCAACGGGATAACGACAGTCAATTATCAGTTTTCAATTGTCAATTATCAATTAGAGATAGCCCCCCTGCTCTTTATCTCACTGATAGAAAACGCCTTTAAGCACGGCATGAACAGCAATGCCCCTGCCAGCATCCATATTAGCCTGACAGAAGATGGCGAAGGCCTGACCTTTGTCTGCGATAATACCAACAACCCCAAGCCGACCAAAGACCGTAGCGGGTCTGGCATCGGACTGGAGAATACCCGTCGTCGTCTGGACCTGCTTTACAATGGTCACTACAAATGGGAACAGACCATTACGCCAGACAACATCTATCACGTCAAGATAACGCTTGAGCTATGAGACCGCCCCTGACCTGCATCATCGTCGATGACGAGCCCTTGGCTGTACGTCTGTTGGAATCGTATGTGGAGAAAACGTCCGGCCTCAAGTTTTTGTCCTCCTATACCGACTCTATCAATGCCCTCAACGCCGTGAAGGAGCAGAAGCCCAGCCTGCTGTTCCTTGACATTCAGATGCCGAACATGGATGGTATGGAATTGGCACATTGCCTGTCGTCGGAAACGCGTGTCATCTTTACCACTGCCTTCAAGGAGTATGCTTTCGAGAGTTACGAGGTGAATGCCCTTGATTTCCTGTTGAAACCCATCCGTTACAACAAGTTCCTCGCAGCCGTTGAGAAGGCCTGCGAGTGGTTCGGCCGTCGGGAGGATGCGGCGCCCCCTTCGGCTCCTGCCGGGGACAAGCCCTCTGGCAATGTTTTTATCAGGGTCGACGGCGAATGGCGGAACATCCCCATCGGTCGGATTACCTATGTCAGCGGCATGAAGGATTACGTCATGTTCTATCTGGACGGCGAGAAGAAACCGTTGATTTCTCATCTGACGATGAAATCCGTCGAGGGCATGTTGCCGGCGGACAAGTTTCTGCGCGTACATCGCAGTTATATCATCGCTGTGGACAAGATTCGGAAGGTTGACCACAATGACTGTATCTACATTGGCGACGAGATTATCCATGTCCCCGACGGTTATCTGCCCGTCTTCAGGACATTCCTCGAGAAACGCAGTATAACTTAATCCTAGAACGCTATTTCTTTCTTCATAGAGCCACATCATTTATCATTTTTAATCTCCAGCCTACAAGGATAGAGTTTCGTTTACATAGAGCAAAAGATTTGCAGGGAAATGGTGCCTGTCTTACGCGGTTTTCCATGAGGTAAAAGGCACGATTTTTTACAATTGATTGATTTGTAGAGGTTCATTATGGTGTCTTTTGTGTATGTTTTCCATAGGTAAAATGACGTTGTTTTGAAATAATGCCGTAACTTTGCAGCGAAAAAAAGAACGGAAAAACTCACCATTATTGTTTCACCTAAAAAAATCAAATGTTATGAAAAAGGTAGTATTACTTGTTTTGGCAACCACTCTGTCTGTTGCCATGAATGCACAATTAGTCAACGGTGCCGACAATCGCCTGAGAACAAACGTCCAAAGTTTGTCGGAGACGATGCCCAATGCATTGGAAATCGTACTGGGAATGACTCCCGTCCAGTACAACATCGCAAACCCAAAAATTGACGAGGACAAAGATGGAAACCCCATTTACTTGTATCAGGGAGATGAGGAGGTATTTCTCAACACCCATTTTGGCTTTGTCGCCGAAGAGTTTCAGCAAATCCTCCCTAATCTCGTCTATCATGTGGACAACACCCATCTGGGCATTTCCATCACGGAGCTGATACCCGTCCTCGTCACAGCCATCCAGAATCTGAAGGACGAGCTGAGGGAAACCCGTAAGGCAGCAGGCATAGGCGACGAGAATGTCACGCCGGTGGAAGCCGTTGCCATGCGCGGCCTGACGACCGAGCTGTTCCAGAACACGCCCAACCCCTTCACGGAGAACACCGTCATCCCCTGCTCCGTAGCAGAGGGCGTCGCCAACGCCATGATCTACATCTACGACCTCAGCGGCAAGCAGATTGACCAGTACCCCGTCGAAGGACGCGGCAAGACCTCCGTCACCATCTCCGCCCGTAGTCTCGATGCCGGCATGTACCTCTACTCCCTCATCGCCGACGGCAACGTCATCGACACCAAGCGCATGATCCTGACAAAATAAGGCCTTTCCCTGATTGGGCGAGAAACTAAAGGAAAAGAGTCTGCCATGCTTTCGCGCATAGGGTACTTGTTCTTCATAGGCCTTCTGATGATGGCTTGCAGTCAGTCGGAGCAGGGGCCGGAGCCTCAGACGGCAACGCGCCTGCTGGAGGAGGCGGAGGTGGCCTTGGGCAATGACAGCATCCGTTTGGGTGAGACGTTGCTGCGGAAAGCCATCCGTCTGTCGGAAGAGTCTGAAGATTGGCATACCCACTATATCGCCTACCAGCGGTTGGCGGAGGCGTTGTCGCAGGGCAATCCCGAGGAGGCGTTGCGGCTGATGAAGAAATCCCTGGCCGTCTATGAGCAGCATCCCGACGATGAGCGCAACCACGTCATCCTGCTCGACTATGCGGGTACCTACGCTTCACAGGCGGCTTTCGTCAACGAAGGGTCGTACGACGAAGCGCTCAACTTCATCCATCGGGCCTACGACATCGCGAAGAGGAATCGGATGACCGACCTGATGTGTCAGACGCTCACCAGCCTTGCCAACATCGCCTGGGCAAAGGAGGACTATCGTCAGGCCATCGACTATGCCCGTCAGGCTGAAGCCATAGCGACGGAAGAGCTGCGGCCAGGCACGCTACAGGTGCTGGCGCGCAGCTACCTCAGCCTGGGTAGGCTCGATTCGGCAGAAACCGTCTATCGGCAGATTGAGCCAGGCGATGATGTCCACATGGCCTATATCGTGCAGAGCAACCTCGCCAGGATAGCGCTCCGACGGATGGGAGCCACACAAGTGGAGGACGATATCGACAATGCCTTTGAACAAGTGGAGGACTTCTACTATAAGGCACTCGAGCAGAAGGACGATTACTACCAGGAGACGTTGCGACAGGAAATGGAGAACCAGCGGCTCGAGTACCGCTCGCGCATGTACGCACGTACATTCCTTATAATAATCATTGCATTCATCTTCGTCATCCTGTCAATGGGGCTGGTCGTCCGGTACCGAATGCGGGCCGGGCGTCAGGAGAAACGTCGGCTCCAGGAGGAGGCAGAGCACCAGAAGGCGCTGCTGCACCAGGCAAACGAAGTGGTTACATTCCTGCAGAACCACATCCTGGAACGTACGGAAGTGATGAAGAAGCTTAGTCAGAGTGGCGATTCGCTCATCACCCTCAACCCGCACGAATGGAGCGAGATAGAACGCACACTCAACGCCATCGACGGCAACCGTTTCGCCAACCTCCGCGAGCAGTACCCCACGATGACGGAAGACGACATCCGCCTGTGCATCCTCACCCGCCTCGGCGTCAGCAACCGCACCATCGGCAACATCTACTGCATCACCATCTCAGCCGTCCAGCATCGCAAGCTCAAGCTGAAGAAGGACGTGTTCGGAGAAAGCAACCCCGACATCACGCTGGAGCAAATATTGAACGGTAAACTGTAGTTAAGAGTTAAGAATTAAGAGTTAAGAAAAATAGTATAGTAAACGAAAAACCATACAGCTATGAAACGTACATTCTCTTTTATGCGCATTTTGGCGTCAATTGTGATGTCGGCTGTAGCACTTGTGGCCATTGCCGACGAGTATATTGACCCTCAGAGCAAGGTCGTCTATACATATGAACCAGGCTCTGGAACAGCAATGGTCAAGGCTGGGTATGAGGAAATAATTTACAGAGGTGAAGACTATGAACTGGATACAGCCGTTCATTCCGGCAGTCCTGATGCTGTGGGAGAAGTGGCGATTCTCGACAGATTTACCATTGGAACTGAAGAATATGTGGTGACGAGCATCGGCGAACTTGCTTTCTCGGTGAACAGAAACATTACATCCGTCAGCATCCCTGAGACGGTGAATGAGATTCAGTATGAGGCTTTCAGCTACTGCACCAGCCTGATAGCCGTGCAGCTTCCCGAGGGACTGACGAAAATAGCCCAAGCACTCTTCTACGGCTGCAACAAACTCACGTCGGTTGTCATTCCTTCGACTGTTAATCGCATTGAGCTGGGAGCTTTTTCTGGATGCAGCAGTTTGGCCAGCCTCAATCTTCCTGCTGGTATCGTCTATGTTGGCAAAGACGCTTTTTATGGTACTCCTTGGTACTCTACGATGTATGACGAGGCTCCCGACGGCCCATTCTATATTGGCTCCCTGCTTCTCGGCTATAAAGGAGATAAACCGACGGGCGAGCTGGTGATTAAAGACGGAACCACTTGCATCGGAAACGGAGCCTTCCATAACTGCCAAGACCTAACCAGCGTTACCATTCCCAGAAGCGTTGTCAGCGTGGATAATAACGCATTCCAAAATTGCTCCCGTTTGACCGCTGTGCACATCACCGACCTTGCTGCCTGGTGTGGCATCGAGTTCAAGGATGAGGGTCTTAGTCGCAGCTCCAATCCCCTTTTTTATGCCCATCACCTCTACCTTGACGAAAAGGAGGTTACCGACCTTGTCATCCCAGAGGGTGTCACCAGCATTGGCAGCTATGCCTTCGACAACTGTAGCGCTCTGACCAACGTCACCATTCCCGATGGTGTCACCAGCATTGGTACATGCGCCTTCCGAAAATGTGGTAGCCTGGCAAGTGTCACCATTCCACCAAGTGTGGCCACAGTAGAGAGCCATGCTTTCCTCTGGTGCTTCGAACTGAAGGCGGTGCATATCTCAGACCTTACAGCCTGGGGTAGAATCTCTTTCCATGACAACGTTTCGAATCCCCTTTATTATGGTGCCCACCTTTATCCAACGGCCCAATCTTATTTTTATTACTATAAAGGAGACAAGATTCCTTTGATCCTGAATAAAAATAAAGTTTGTGTCAGTATTCCCACGGAATGTAATCTGGCACGCGAAAGGATTTTTTCAAATGTCCAACCATTGGATACGATAAGAGACGAGGAATTTGAAACGCGAGTCATTTCCCGGTCAGACTATGAGAAGTTAACCTTAATGGACTTCTGGAAAGAAGACTCGAAGTCTGTGATATTGACTTCATGCTATTATACAGAGAACTACGAGGAGGTCTTCTCAACTCCATATTTGGACGTCCGATTGAAAAAAGAACAAGATATTGACTTGCTATCGTCTTATGCTGAAAGGTATGGACTAAGGATTGTAAAGCAAGATTCGTTTATGCCTTTATGGTATATTCTGTCTGTCACTTTAGATAGTAAAAAAAGCCCATTGGAATGTGCGAATGAATTATTTGAAAGCGGAGACTTTGCGGCATCAGAACCAGACTTGGCCTCTAACATCTTCTCCCAAATGGATTACCACCCACTGGTGGAGGAGGGGAAGCATTGGACGTACGACAACTACTTGCCCGTGCGTCCTGATGAGTATAATCATGACTATTCCTACGATTTGAAAGGAGACACCCTGATAGCCGGAAAGAACTGCCTCAAGATGTACTCCGACAATCAGTACAACGATGGCGTCGTCAGGTATGAGGCTGCCCTATATGAAGAAAACAAGAAAGTCTTCTGCTTCTTTCCTGAGAAAGAAGAAGCCGTCCTGCTGTACGACTTCGATTGCGAAGTGGGCGACACGCTCAACGTCTATGAGACACAGATGATTGTCACAGATATCCAGACAGTAATGCCTGGCGATGTGCTCATTCGGATATACACACTCCAGCCTATCTGGGACGAACCTGAGGACTACGGCGAAGTCTTCTGGATTGAGGGTGTGGGTGCCACGATGGACTTCTTTGCCATGACGCCGGTGCCAGGCAACTACAATACCCTTCACGCCTGTGAGGTGAATGGTGAGAAGCTCTTCTCAGCTGACACCTCGCCCCAACCGGCCTATCGCCCCTTCGTCGAAGAGGGTAAAGTCTGGAAGGTTGGCGACTACTCGGGTAATCCTGTAAGGAGGGTTGAATACTTCTACTTCGATGGCGACACCATCATCGACGGAAAGACCTGCAAGCAGATGATGTGTCAGCGGTATGTCAGCCCCGAACATCCGGACTATAGTGTTTTCTCACAATTCCCCTCCCAAAGCTATATGGGAGCATGGTACGAAGAGGACAAGAAAGTGTACAAGTATGACCCGACAAACAAAGAGTTCCAACTTATGTATGACTTCTCCCTCGATGCCAACGACACCCTGTGGATTAAAAATGCTTCTCTTCCTTATATTGTGGGGCCGAGGCGGACTGGAGGCTTTAAGGGCTTCAAAGGCGTTTATAGGGAAGTTATGCAGTGTTACGATGAAAACCCATGCTATAACACCACTTGGCTGGAAGGCATCGGCAGCATCGATGGCCCGATACTCAATGTCTATTATGGTGAGGAAGGCCATGCGGTGTTCCTGATGTCATGTAGCGTTGAGGATGAAGTCATCTACCTCAACGACGAAGTTGAGGACGGAGCCACGCCTGAGATTATGGATGCCCAAAACCGCCGAATCGACTTCACCCATACCATCAAGACCAAACCAAAATCACCCATGAAGAGGGAGGCCGAGCAATCGCTCTATGGCGAATACAACGAACTGCAGCTGGGTATCAATCTCGACCCGATTTTCGATGCCTATCAGGTACGCATTACCGACGAAACGGGCAACGTTGTCTATGAGAAAGCCATCGACGCCGCGGGCATCGTAGGCCTCAACATCGACATCTCCGCCTACGAAGAAGGCCTTTACACCATAACGTTGGAGAATGACCAAGAGTCCTTTACGGGCGTATTCGAAGTGCAGACAACGGGAATAGCCTCTCCTGAATTCTCCCCTGAAGGGAAGGACTTTTCATCTCTCCTTCAGGAGGGGACGGCCATCTACAACCTGCAGGGTCAGCGAATGAGTTCCTTACGGAAAGGACTGAACATCGTAAACGGGCGAAAGGTTTATGTAAAGTGATGCACCTGTTCAGGCGATTCTGCAATCCGTCTGAACGCGAGATAGAAAAGGAGGGCGTACCTGTTTGGCACGCCCTCCTTTGTAATTGTCCGTCTCAGCCGATACAGAAGTCTATCTGTTCGCTGAATTAGCGGTTGCGGCGCTCACCCCCACGTTCGGGGCGTTCGCGACGCTCGCCACCACCGTTGCCGTTTCGTCCGTTCTCGCCACGCTCACCACGCTCAGGGCGTTCACGGCGGGGAGGACGTTCCTCGTAGCCTTCAGGCTTCTCCAAGAGAGCACGATGGCTGAGCTTGAACTTGCCCGTCTTGGGGTCGATGTCGAGCAGTTTCACGGTGATGGAGTCGCCTTCAGAAAGGCCTGTTTCCTCCATTGTCTCGAAGCGCTTCCAATCAATCTCGCTGATGTGGAGCAAGCCTTCCTTACCAGGCATGAATTCCACGAAAGCGCCGTAAGGCATGATGCTGCGCACCTTGCTCTCATAGACCTCGCCCACTTCGGGGATGGCCACGATAGCACGAATCTTCGACATAGCGGCGTCGATGCTGGCCTTGTTGGTGGCAGCAATCTCCACACGGCCAATGCCGTCGATTTCATCGATATTGATGGTAGCACCCGTCTCTTCCTGCATACCCTGGATAATCTTTCCACCCGGGCCAATGACGGCTCCGATGAACTCCTTGGGGATGGTGATGATTTCGATGCGCGGAGCATGCGGCTTCAGCTCGGGACGCGGCTCGGGCAGAGTCTCCAGCATGCAGTTGAGGATGTGCATGCGGCCTTCCTTAGCCTGATTGAGGGCCTTCTCAAGGATTTCGTAGCTCAATCCGTCGCATTTGATATCCATCTGTGTAGCGGTAAGGCCTTTGACGGTACCGGTGGTCTTGAAGTCCATGTCGCCGAGGTGGTCTTCATCGCCGAGGATGTCGCTCAGCACGGCGTACTTCTCTTCGCCCGGGTTCTTGATGAGACCCATGGCGATGCCGCTGACGGGACGGGCGATGGGGACACCGGCGTCCATCAGAGCCAGCGTTCCGGCGCAGACGGTAGCCATGGAGCTGGAACCGTTGCTCTCGAGGATGTCGCTGACGACGCGCACGCAATAGGCGTAGTCGTGAGGAATCATTTCCTTCAGGGCGCGCCAGGCGAGGTGGCCGTGACCAATCTCACGACGGCCCACGCTACGCTGCGGACGGGCTTCGCCGGTGCTGAAGGGCGGGAAGTTGTAGTGGAGCAGGAAACGGGCCTTGCTCTGGTCGAGGACGTCATCGACGATTTTCTCGTCGTCCTTGGTACCGAGGGTGACGCTGGTGAGCGACTGCGTCTCGCCACGGGTGAAGATGGAGGAGCCGTGAGGGCCGGGCAGGTAGCCGACCTCGCACCAGATGGGACGGATTTCGGTGGTGGCGCGTCCGTCGAGGCGCTTGCCCTCGTCGAGGACACAGCGGCGCATGGCGTCGCGCTCCACATCGTGGTAGTAACGGTCGATGAGGGCGTTCTTCTCAGTCAGTTCATCCTCCGTGAGGTCGGTATGAGCCTCGGCATAGGCAGCCTTGAAGTCCTCGCAAATCTGCGTGAAGGCGTCTTCGCGGGCATGCTTGTCGCGGTTTCCCTCGTGGGCAATGGCGTAGGCCTTGTCGTAGCAGGCACTCTTCACCTCGGCACGGAGGTCCTCGTCGTTCACTTCGTGGCAGTACTCGCGCTTCACCGTCTTGCCGGCAGCCTCAGCCATCTCGTTCTGGACAAGGCACATGGGCTTGATAGCCTCGTGGGCAGCCTTCATGGCGCCGAGCAGGTCGGCCTCGCTCACTTCCTTCATCTCGCCCTCGACCATCATGATGTTGTCGTAGGTGGCGCCTACCATGATGTCCATGTCGGCACGCTCAAGCTGCTCGAAGGTGGGGTCGATGACGTACTCGCCATCCACGCGGGCCACGCGCACTTCACTGATGGGGCCGTTGAAGGGGATGTCGCTGACAGCCAGGGCAGCACTGGCAGCAAGGCCAGCCAGGGCATCGGGAATGTCCACACCGTCGGCGCTGAACATGATGATGTTCACAAAGACCTCTGCGTGGTAATTATCGGGGAACAGGGGACGCAGGGCACGGTCGACGAGACGGCAAGTGAGGATTTCGTAGTCCGAAGGCTTGCCTTCGCGCTTGGTGAAACCGCCAGGATAACGTCCGAATGCGGCATACTTTTCTCTGTACTCTACCTGAAGAGGCATGAAATCTGTTCCGGGAACTGCATCTTTGGCGGCGCAAACCGTAGCAAGCAGCATGGTCTTGCCCAGCGTTACCATCACCGCGCCGTCGGCCTGCTTGGCCAATTTCCCGGTTTCCAACGTAATCTCCCTTCCGTCGGGCAGGGCGACTTTTCTTGTAATAATGTTCATCTTGAAATTTAACTAATAATTTTACTCTCTGAAAAAATCGCGCAAAATTACATAATAACTGTGAATAATCCGTCTAATTTCAGAATTTTTATGTAATTTCGCCGCCGAAATCCCAAAAGAAATGAAAAAACTCACCCTTTTAGCATTGTTTTCAGCCTCATTACTCGTTGTTGGCTGCAACCATACACCCCATGCAACCATCGAAGGTGCCATCACCGAAGCCGATGGAAAGACGCTCTACCTCGATGCGCTCGGCATCGAAAAAGTCACCATCGCCGACTCCGTCAAGCTGAAGGGAAACGGCACGTTCTCGTTCCGCGTCCCGCGTCCCGAGTGCTACGACTTCTACCGCCTGCGCATCGACCGCGAACTCATCAACGTCAGCATCGACTCCACGGAGACCATCCGCGTCAACGCCGCCCTGCCCACCATGTCCATTGCGTATCAGGTGGAAGGGTCGGACGACAACGTGAAACTGAAGGAGCTTGTGATGAAACAGATTGAGCTGCAGAACGCCGTCCGCGCCCTTGTGCGCAACAGCGGGCCGGAAGTGGGCGTCACGCGGAAAAAGATTGAAGACCTCGTGCAGGCGTACAAGGACAGCGTCCGCCTCCAATACATCTACGCCGACCCGAGCAAGCCCTACGCCTACTTCGCACTCTTCCAGCGGCTGGGCGGCAGCCTCATCTTCGACCCCGTCAGCACGCGCGACGATGTCCGCGCCTTTGCTGCCGTCGCCACGTACCTCGACCTCTATCACCCCGACGCCCTGCGTACGAAGAACCTCCACAACATTGCCATCAAGGGCATGGCCTCCACGCGCCCCGCACGCTCTGCCGCTAACGACAGTATTGCCGCCCTCCTTGCCGACAAGATGGTGGAGGCTTCGCTCATCGACATCAGCCTGCCCAACGCCGACGGCGCCGAGTGCCGCCTCACCGACCTCAAGGGAAAGGTGGTGCTGCTCAGCTTCTGCGCCTACGCCCAGGAGACATCGGCCATGAGCATCCTCTCGCTGCGCGAGCTCTATAACCAGTACGCCGACAAGGGGTTTGAAATCTACCAGGTGGGACTTGACGACAACGAGCATTACTGGCGCATGGCCGTCGATAACCTCCCCTGGATTTGCGTACACGATGCAGACTGTCAGTGGTATGCCACGCGTGAGGGCATCCTCGCCTTCCGTTCCGTACCGGCTTCCCACTACGGCGTCAATATCCTTCCCACGTACTTCCTCATTAACAGGGACAACGAGGTCATCCTCCGCATTGAGGACGAGAAAGCCCTCGCCGACGCCATCGCTGCCAACATCTGATAGCGGGTTTGCTTCATCGCTTGCACGTTCTTTTTCAGGGCTAATCCACTTTTTAGAGAGGGTTCGCCTAAAAAAGTGTAAATTTATTTGTTTATTCGTTCGGTTCACCCTATCTTTGCAAGCGAAACATGAGAAACAAGGGTTCCGGCATGAAAATGCCGGGATTCTTTTCTTTCGTTTAGAAAAAGAGAAAAAGGAAAAGAAAGTAATAACTAAACAATAGAAAAACTATGGCTTATATGTCACAAGAAGGGTTCGACCAACTCGTTGCCGAACTGAAAGAACTGGAAACCATCCGCAGGCCTGAGATTGCTCGGCAGATCGCCGAGGCTCGCGACAAAGGCGACCTCTCCGAGAATGCCGAGTACGACGCTGCCAAAGAGGCACAGGGTATGCTGGAGATGAAAATCAATCAGCTGAAACTGACCATCAGCGAAGCGAAAATCATCGATCCGTCGAAAATCAAGACCGACACGGTGCAGGTGCTCACGAAAGTGGAACTGAAGAACGTGAAGAACAAGGCGAAGATGAGCTATGCCATCGTGCCTGAGAGCGAAGCAAACCTGAAGGCGGGCAAGATTTCCGTCAACACACCCATTGCCCAGGGCTTGCTGGGACACAAGGTCGGCGAAGTGGTGAAAATCAAAATCCCTGCCGGCATGCTCGAACTGGAAATCCTCGGAATCTCCATCTAAAAAACGCTCTACTATGGCCTCGATATTTTCACGCATCATCGCAGGGGAGATTCCCTGCTACAAAATCGCGGAGGACGAGCACAACTTCGCCTTCCTTGACATCAATCCCCTTCAGGAGGGCCACACCCTCTGCATCCCCAAGCACGAAGTGGACTACCTCTTTGACCTCAGCGACGAGGAGTATGCCTCGCTGACGCTGTTTGCCAAGCGCGTTGCCCGTGCCGTGAAGGCAGCTATCCCCTGCCAGCGCGTCGGCGTAGCCGTGCTGGGCATGGAGGTCCCCCACGCCCACATCCATCTTGTCCCCCTGCAAAAGGAGAGCGACTTGCTCTTCACCAACCCGAAGAAGCAGCTCACCCCCGAGCAGTTTGCCGACATCGCCCGCCGCATCAGCGCCAACCTCTGATGCCACTTAAAAGGTAAAAAGATAAACTCAAGCGAATTTGCAGAGACGCAGCATGCCGCGCCTCTGTTATTTCCTGTAAATTCTCACCTAATAAAAACGACGAAAATTTACAATGGCTTACGTAGGAGAACTGATTTCAATTGGCGTGGCATTCTCATGGACGGCAACGGCGCTGCTGAGCGAGTTTGGCTCGAAGCGGCTGGGAAACCTGACGCTGAACGTGCTTCGCATGGCAATGGCGCTGCTGTTTTCGCTGGTGCTCTTCGGGGTGGTGACGGGAAATCCGCTACCCGCTGGCGCATCCACCGAGGCTTGCGGCTGGATGCTGCTTTCGGGCCTCGTGGGGTATGTCATCGGCGATTTCTGCCTCTTCCAGTGCTACATTATCATCGGCTCGCGTTACGGACAACTTTTCATGACGCTGGCTCCGCTGGCTGCGGCTTTGATGGCGTGGATAACGCTGGGGCAGCAGATGAAGGCCATCAGTATTGTGGCCATGCTGGTAACGCTGGCAGGCATCAGCATCTCTGTGCTCGGGCGAGGCGAACACCACAAGGTGTCGCTGCGTCTGCCCCTGAACGGAGTGCTTTTCGCTATGGGGGCTGCCATCTGCCAGGGCGTCGGGCTGGTGCTGAGCAAAATCGGCATGAATCATTTCGAGGCAGTGGAGGGTGTTCCTGAGTGGCTCGTGCCGTTCAGCGCTAACTTCTACCGCTGCATTGCCGGTCTCGTCGGCTTCTCCCTCTTACACTATTTCCGCGACGGTATTCGTCCGCTGCGCGATGCCCTCCACGACCGGAAAGGCCTCAGCGCTGCTACAGCTACCACCATCTTCGGCCCCTTCATGGGGGTGGGCTTCTCGCTGATGGCCGTGCAATATACGGCAGCAGGCATCGCCTCCACGTTGATGGCTATGACGCCCATCATCATCCTTCTGCCCTCGCGTTGGCTCTTCCACCAAAAGATTACTTGGCGAGCCGTCCTCGGCGCCATCATCTCCGTTATTGGCGTGAGCCTCTTCTTCCTCGGCTAACGGAAAAGAAAACAAATGCGTTGTTATCGTACCAACGCGTTGTGCAACGTGTATCAACGCGTTGAGCCACGTGTACCAACGCGTTGGTACACCTAAATTATTTGACGCGCCAGACGTTGAGGACTATGCCCTGAAAGTCGGTTGAGAATGTGGGGGCACAAAGGAACAAGGAGTTGTTCAGCCAGCCGTATTTGCTATCGGCAGGAGCCTCGAACTGGGGCGCGGCACGGAAATAGAACGTGGGCTTCCCGTCGGCATCCTTGCCGTTGGCAATAATGCCACGATTACGAACGTGAATGTAAATGCCGTCGTCGGTCTTGATGCAGTAGATGGCTTCAAGCTCTGTGCGTCCCTCAGCATTCAGCTGATAGTCGGCACCCCCGTTCACGATGGTTCCCTTCAACTGCGGGCCTTCGAAAGTGCCGCCCGTAATGGGTATTACCGTACGACGGCCATGCTGCGTATTGTCGATACCATACGCCTCGCCGAGCGTCACCTTCAATTGCAGGGCAAACTCGAGTTCAGGAGCTTCGGGAACAATATCCTGCGCGCTGACATTTTGCGTAAAGGCTGCCAGCAGGACAAAAAGGAAGATGGAAGATGGAAAAAGCAGTTTTTTCATCGGAATTAATTCTTGTTCAGGTAGTCCAACGCGGCGCGGACGCTCTCGTTGGTGGTATTGATGATTTCGAAATAGTTACTCATCTCCCAAAGGTCGCGGGCGATGAGAGCCTTCAATTGGGTGCGCAGCAAGGGGAGCGAGGCTTGATAGGCTTCTTCATCGAACTTCACCTTGGCTTCCTCGGCCTTTTTCAAAACGACGTCAAGCATCTCGTCCGTCACCTCGAACTGCTTCTCGAACTTGGCAAACGTGGGATACTTCTTTTCCCATTGCTTGCGGTAGTTGTCGATGAAGTAGAGGTTGGCCTGATTGATGACGCCCTTGGCGACAAGCTCGCGATGGTATTTGGTGTAGCTGACGGTATCGATGGGCACGAAGCAGTCGGGCATGATGCCGCCACCCCCATAGACGGTACGGCCCAATACCTTTGTGGCATACTTCAGCGAATCGGGGAAGTGGATGCTGTCGGCGCTGGACATCTCGCCTTTGTTGAAGCGGTTGAGGAGGTCTTTCTGGTAGTCGGTGCCCTCGCCATAGGGTTTCTGCACGCAGCGTCCGCTGGGCGTGTAATAGTGGGCGACGGTAAGGCGAATCATCGAGCCATCGGGGAAGGGAATGGGGCGTTGCACAAGCCCCTTGCCGAACGAACGACGTCCGACGACATAGCCGCGGTCCCAATCCTGCACGGCACCCGTGACAATCTCGGAAGCGGAAGCGGAGTACTCGTTGACGAGCACCACAAGGCGTCCCTTGCGGAAGCGTCCTCCTCCTGGAGCCTCAAACTCCTGGCGCGGCACGCGTCGTCCCTCGGTATAGACGATGAGTTGCCCCGCCTCTAGGAACTCGTTGGCGATATCGACGGCAGCCTGCAGGTAGCCGCCCCCGTTGTCCTGAAGGTCGAGGATGAGGTCTTGCATCCCCTTCTTCAGCAGTTTTTCCATAGCGTCAACCACCTCGTCGTGCGAAGTCTGGCCGAAGCTACCCAGACGGATATAACCAATTTTCGGAGCTATCATATAGGCAGCCTCGAGGGTGTTAACGGGTATCTTGTCGCGCGTAACGACAAACGTCATCGGCTCCTTCACGCCACGTCGCACGACGCCCAGCCGCGCTTCGGTGCCCTTAGGCCCGCGCAGCCGTTTCATCATATCCTCGCGCGCCATCTTCACGCCGGCAATAGCGGTATCGTTGACGGAGATGATACGGTCGCCCGCCAGGATGCCTACCCGCTGCGAGGGACCGCCAGAGACGGTTTGGATGACCAGCAACGTGTCCTCAGCAATATTGAACTGCACGCCGATGCCCTCGAAATTGCCTTGCAGGGGCTCATTGAGCTTCTTCACGGCCTCAGCATCGTCGTAGGTGGAATGGGGGTCGAGTTCCTTCAGCATGGCTCTAATGCCAGCCTCAACCAACTTGTCTTCATCCACGTCATCGACATAGAGACTCGTGATAGCACCCTCGGCCATAATGAGCTTGCGCATCTGCCCCATGTTGACCTCGATGCTTTGTGCCAAACAAGGAATGAGGAATAAAAAATGAAAATTGAAAAATAATATGACAAGAAGGGGACGCTTCATGGGAAATCAGGAATTAGGAAGGAATTCGTCAACGGGTTTACCAAGATGGATAAGCTCGCGAACCATGCTGCTGCTGACGTAAGCCAGTTCAGGACTGCTGAAGAGAAGTACCGTCTCGATGCCTGTGAGGTGGCGGTTGATGTCGGCCATGTTGCGCTCGTACTCAAAGTCAGAAATGCTGCGCACGCCACGGAGGATGAACTCAGCCCCAACCTTGCGGGCGAAGTCGGTTGTCAGTCCATCGTAAGCGGCTACGCTAACGCGTGACTCGCCCTCGAAAAGCTGGCGGATTGTATTCAGACGTTCCTCAAGCTCTGTCAACGTATGCTTTTGTTCGTTCACACCTACGGCGATGACAATTTCGTCGGTAAACGTCAGCCCACGCCTAACAATATCATAATGCCCCACCGTAAAGGGGTCAAAGGTACCAGGAAAAACAGCTTTCACTACTAAAAATTATTATATTAGGAATTAATATTCATCCTCTTCCTCGGGTTTGTCTTCTTCGATGACGAGGTTGTCGATGATGAAGTTCTGACGTTCCATAGTGTTCTTGCCCATGTAGAACTCCAGCAGCTCCATCACAGCGTCGTTCTTCTGCAGGGAGACGTGCTCCAGGCGCATATCTTTGCCGATGAAATGGCGGAATTCGTCGGGTGAGATTTCGCCAAGACCTTTGAAGCGGGTGATTTCGGGATTAGGACTAAGGCGGCGGATGGCATCCAAGCGCTCCTCCTCACTATAGCAATAGGTGGTGATGAAATCGCTATGTGGGTCGGCATCAGGGAAGTTTTCAGCCTTATAGCCTTTTATGGATTTCTTCTTGTTGCGCACTCGGAAGAGCGGCGTCTGAAGAATATAGACATGACCCTTCTTGATGAGGTCAGGGAAAAATTGCAGGAAGAAGGTAATCATGAGCAGACGGATGTGCATGCCATCGACATCGGCAGTTGCCACAATCACTTTGTTGTAGCGCAGCCCTTCCAGTCCGTCCTCGATGTTGAGCGCGGCTTGCAGCAGGTTGAATTCCTCATTCTCATAGACAACCTTCTTCGTGAGTCCAAAGGAATTGAGCGGCTTTCCACGCAGACTGAAAACTGCTTGTGTATTGACGTCGCGGCTTTTGGTGATACTGCCGCTGGCGCTATCACCCTCGGTGATGAAGATGCAGCTCTCCTCGCCCTGTTCGCCCTTCACGTCATTAAGATGGAAGCGGCAGTCGCGCAACTTGCGGTTGTGCATGTTTACCTTCTTGGCCCGCTCACGTGCCAGCTTGGTAACGCCGGCGATGGCTTTACGCTCCTTCTCCGAGTCCAGAATCTTCTGCTGCATGATGTCTGCCGTCTCGGGATTGCGATGGAGAAAGTTGTCGGCCTCTGTCTTGATGAAATCGCCCACAAACTTGTTGAGACTCATACCTCCGTTCGGTGACATGGTGGTGGAGCCGAGCTTCACTTTCGTCTGGCTCTCGAAGACGGGCTCCTCGACGTTAATGGCTATGGCTGCCACCATACCGCTGCGGATGTCAGAGGACTCGAAGGGCTTATTGAAGAATTCCTTGATGGTGCGGGCGATGTGCTCCTTGAAGGCGCTTTGGTGGGTGCCGCCCTGCGTGGTGTGCTGGCCATTGACGAACGAATAGTATTCCTCGCCGTATTGATTGGTGTGGGTGAAGGCAATCTCTATATCCTCGCCCTTAAGGTGGACGATGGGATAGAGGGCTTCGGAGGTCATGCGGTCGCTCAGCAAGTCAACGAGGCCGTTTCGGGAGAGGATGCGGCGCCCGTTGTACATGATGATAAGACCCGTGTTCAGATAGGTATAGTTGCGGAGCATGGTCTCCACAATAGCCGGCTGGAAGGCGAAATTGGTGAAGATGGTGTCGTCGGGCTCGAAGCTAATAGCAGTACCGCTTTCGTCGGAGCTGTCAGCCGTGACGTCGCTCACCAGGTTGCCGCGCTCGAAAACAGCCGTGCGCACCTTGCCATCGCGGTAGCTGCGGACTTCGAAACGAGTGCTAAGTGCGTTGACAGCCTTGGCACCCACGCCATTCAGACCCACGCTCTTCTTGAATGCCTTGCTGTCGTACTTGCCGCCGGTATTGAGCTTGCTGACGGCCTCGATAAGCTTGCCCTGTGGGATGCCTCGTCCGTAGTCGCGCACGCTGACGCGCTTGTCGTCCACGATGTCCACTTCGATGCGCTTTCCCGCATTCATCTTAAATTCATCGATACTGTTGTCGATGATTTCCTTCAGCAGCACGTAGATGCCGTCGTCGCTCTGCGAGCCATCGCCCAGCTTACCGATATACATACCTGGGCGGGTACGCACGTGCTCCATGTCGTTCAAGTGGATGATGTTCTTTTCCGTGTATTCCACTTGCGTCTCAGGGCTATTCTGTATCTGTTCCTCTGCCAATTCCTATTCTTTATTTCTTCATTTATTAGATTTCTTTCACCCAGCAACGGCGACGCTTGTGCTGAACATGATCGAAGTAATCCCATTGGCTCTGCACCTTGGCGTTCGTCTCCAGCTCGGGATTACTCTCGGCATAGCGGTATCCCAGACGTTTGTAGGTCGGGATAAGGTCAGCAATAATCAACGCGTTGACTCCCTTTCCCTGATACTCGGGCTTGACGGCCACCAGCAGTAGATCGGTATTCTTCGGACGACGCACAAACAGCGTCCAGGCCAACGGCAGATAGCCCCAGAAACGGCGTGCACCACGTCCACGGCGGAGGGCACGGCTGAGCGAAGGCATCATGATGCCCACGCCGACGAGGTTTTCATTTTCATCAAAGACCAGAGGGATAAGCCGTAAATCGACAATGCCCAGATAAGCCTTGATGTACTGGTCTATCTGACGTTCGCTCAATCGCGAGAAACCGTAGAGCGGCGTGTATGCCTCGTTGATGACCTGAAAGATTTCCTGACCACGCTCCACTTTCAACTTTTTGCGAGAGGTGTATTTGCTCACATGAAGATGATAACGGCTCTGCACAATGTCGCAAACCCGCTGGAACTTCTCCGGCACCTCATTGGGCGGAAAAATCTTGAACTCCACCCAGTCGGCTCCCTTTGTGAAGCCCAGTTTCTCCATGTGGCGGGGATAGTAGTCGTAGTTATAGTGGGCGGCCATCGTACCCAGTTGGTCGAAGCCTTCGATGAGCATACCTTCGCGGTCGAAATCCGTGAAGCCCAGCGGCCCCTCTATCTCCTTCATGCCACGCTCCCTGCCCCACTCGATAACGGCGTTAATGAGAGCACGCGACACTTCCTCGTCGTCCACAAAGTCAATCCACCCGAAGCGCACCGACTGCTTGTTCCATGTCTCGTTAGCGCGATGGTTGATGATGCCGACGATGCGTCCCACAGGCTTCTTTCCCTTGTAGGCCATGAAGAACTGCGCCTCGCAGAAATCGTAGGCGGCATTACGACTGGGCATGAAGACGCTCATCAAGTCGTCAAACATCTCAGGCACGGCAAATTTGCTATGTCGGTAAAGTTTGTAATTGAAGACGATGAACTTCCGGAGGTCTTTCTTCGAGGTATTTGAAATCGTTCTGATGGTTACTGCCATAATCAGTTCTATTTTGTGCCTGCAAAGGTAGAGCGAACCGAGCGAAAAAGCAAATTTTTTAGCATAAAACCACTCATTTTTGCACTTTCCGACAGCGGACGAGCAACTTCTTGTGGCTTCCCATAGTTGTAGCGAAGAGATAGTTCTCGCCGCCTTCGGCCAGATGAAGACGGCGGCGGAGCCCCTCCACACTATCGGGGAAGTTGCGGACAGCAAGGTTAGCTTTCCGTACATCGCCAAGCAATTCCTTCAGCTCCTGCTTGCCGAAGCCCGATAGTCCCACGACCTCAAATATCCGTCCTGGGAAGTCAGCGCAGAGGGTGTCGGAGGTGTAGAGATGCGTGTCCCGATGCAGCTTATGCAGGCCATAGCGCACGGCTGGCAGCTTGAAGCAGCCCGCTTTCAGGAGCGAAGCGTTAGGCTCATAAAGCCAACGACCTACCCCATCGGCATACGTAGGCTGGCATTCCTGCTCCTCCGTTGGGGCGAAGGCGAAATCACTCTCCACGCTCCCGTCGTTTCGCAAGTTGACGGCATGGATGACCAGCCGGCTTTTTGAGCCTTCCTCTCCGTCCGTTGACACGTTGACTTGTTGACCCGTTGACATTATCAACAGCAGCTCCTTACATTCGTTCTGCACGCTCACCACGTGCACCTCTTGTACTGATGCCAGCTGGCGAAGCGCCAGGCTGATGTCAAGCATCGGCGAACATTTCACCATCACATGGCAAGCATGACGCAGCAGCAACGGTTCCAACGCCACCACATCGGGTTCGCAGTCGGCAAGCGACACCATCTTCCGTCCTGCTGTGTCGCGCCGTGCAGGGTCAAGGTAAATCCAGTCCTGCAGAGGAAGCTGCTCCAATGCCGCGTGAGCCTCCCCGTTTACCGTTCGGATCTGGTGCAGCCCCAACGTCGCAAAATTCGATGCGGCAATCGCGCAAAGCGTTGCGTTTCGCTCCACATAGGTTATCTCATCAAAGGCCGGAGCCATAAAGGCGCAGTCCACGCCGAAGCCGCCCGTCAGATCCGTCAGGCTTGAGGAACGGGAGATCAGACTTGCCTTATATCGAGCCGTTGCCTCGCTGGAACATTGCTCCATCGCCAGACGCGGGGGATAGACGATATCGTCGCACGCCGCCCACGTAGGCAGCTTATGCCGCGCCGTTCGCCAGCCTTCAATCTGTGTCACAGCTTCACGTACGTCAACTCCTGCCGGGGCATGTCCCAGCAGGAGTCGTTGTACATCGTCCTCGCGATGGGCGAGGGCAAATTGTAGAGACGCGGCCAGCCGCGCCTCCACGTTGTTTAATGCGCTTAGTCCTTCTTGCACTTGCAACCGGCGAGGCACTTCCAGACAAGAGCAGCGAGGGCACCGCCGCAGAAAGGAGCCACGATGAAGATCCAAAGCTGGTTCAATGCATCGCCACCAGCCAAAACAGCGGGGCCGAACGAACGGGCGGGATTGACACTCGTTCCTGTGTAATGGATGCAGACAAGGTGAACCAGAATCAACGAGAGACCGATGGCCAGTCCGGCAAAGTTGCCAGCGCCCTTCTCTGCATCGGTTGTACCCAGCACGACGAGCACAAAGACAAAGGTGAATACCACCTCGGCAATAATACCCTGCCACATTCCAATGCCGCTTTGCAGCGTATTTGCTCCTAAACCTGAGTCAGGGGCAAGACCCAACAGGATGGCAGCTCCAATCACGGCGCCGATGCATTGGAACACGATGTACCAGAAGGCATCCTTGCCGCTCATGCGTCCTGCGAGCAGCACGCCCAACGTGATGGCGGGGTTGATGTGGCAACCCGAGATGCCGCCAATCGTATAGGCCATCGCCACGACAGCCAAACCAAATGCACAAGCCGTGCCCACAACCGATGCGGTATCCGTACCGCAAGCCAGACTAACTGCCGTTCCGCAGCCCATCAGAACCAATACCATGGTTCCTACCATTTCTGCCAAATACTTTTTCATACTTGTTTTTTTGATTAGGGTTAAACAATATATTAGACTTTTTCGACTGCGAAGATAGTGCATGCCGAACGAAAAACAAAATATTTTTTGAATTATTTTTTTCCTATCCGCAGGACATCTCCCTGACGGCTGTTTGGCAAACAACAGACAAGGCAGCTTGAGCAAAAGAGCCTGCATGTTTTGCCGGGTCGCGATGCCTGAAGACAACGGAATCAAACCAGACAGCAGAAACGTCAAACGCTGAAAAAATTCCAGCCTGTGGAAATAAAATTCCAGCCTGTGGAACTTTTTTTCCATTTGATGGAATTTTTGGGGAATTTGATTCTGCCCAGGCTCTTTTTTTCTTCCAGATACTCACATCTGCGTAGAGAAACAGGCTCCACCCGATGGTCTCGCACACTTTTTACTCATTTTTGGGTATTGCCGGGTGTACTGAAAGGCCGTAACTTTGCAGCGGAATTTAAAATGGATAAAGGTAAAAAGAAAAAAGATAAAAAGATGCAAAACTTTCAAAGGACTTTACTTGCTTGCGCCCTGGCGGGAACAGTCGGCCTAAGCGCTCCGGCACAGACGGCAGCTGTCGATAGCGTGATGGGCCATGTGCTGGGCAACCGCTTGAGCGTAGGCGGCTACGGCGAAACAGCCATGACACGCAACTTCTTCAGCGACAACACCAAACGCTACGTCAATGCCGAGGAACATGCCCTCGACCCCAGCCACGGAAAACTGGACATCCCCCATGCCGTCATCTACTTGGGCTACGATTTCGGCCACGGCTGGACGATGGGCACGGAGGTGGAATTTGAGCATGGGGGTTCTGGCGCGGCCTACGAACTGGAGTATGACGAGTTTGGCGAATGGGAACACGAAACCGAGAAGGGCGGCGAAGTGGAACTGGAGCAGTTCTGGCTTCAGAAGAGTTTCTCGCGTGCCGCCAATATCAAAGTGGGCCATATCGTGGCGCCCGTCGGCCTTAACAACGCCTACCACGAGCCGCTCAACTTCTTCACCGTCTATCGTCCCGAAGGCGAGAACACCATTCTGCCCAGTACTTGGCACCAGACGGGTGTCTCCTTCTGGGGGCGCAGCGGTAAGCTCCGCTACGAGGCCCAGCTGCTGGCAGGACTGAATGCCGACCAATTCACCAACACGGGCTGGATCAGCAAAGGTGCCGCCACGCCTCTGGAATACGAGGTAGCCAATAAGTTCGGCACGGCTGCCCGCCTCGACTACTTTGCCGCCACGGGCCTTCGCTTCGGCCTGAGCGGCTACTACGGCCACTCTATCGGTAACTCCGCCCCTCGCGAGGCCTCCGGCATCACGGCCAGCTACAAGGGCGAGGTGTTCGTCGGCTCAATCGACTTCACCTACAAAGGGCACAACTGGATAGCCCGTGGGCAGGCTGACTATGGTCATCTGGGCGATGCCGACCAACTGAACTACGTCTATAACCGCATCAACAAACAATCGCCCTTCCACCACGGCACGCGTATCGTCAGCAGCATGGCCTATGCAGCCGGCATCGAGGCGGGCTACGACATCTTCTCGCAGATTGAAAGGACGCGCGAAGCCGACAAGAGGCTTTACCTCTTCGGACGCTACGAGCAATACAACCCCTACGCCCGGAACACGCTGAACACGGCCTACGACTACACGTTTGTGCGCCGCATGGCTACTGGCATCAACTACTATCCCGTGCCTGAAATCTGCGTCAAGGCCGAGTACTCCCATCGCTTCCTCCGCAGCAAATACAACGACGAGCCCTCTGTCTCCATCGGCGTAGTTTACGAAGGATGGTTCAGATAAAAAAATAAGTAGGAATTAGAAATTAAAAATTAGAAATTAGAAATTAAGTACAAAATAAAATTAAGCTAACCCACTAAATATAAACAAAAATGAAAAAGACTACCAAATTTGCGCTGACGATTGCAGCGCTGAGTATCCTCTCGTTGGGCTTCGTTTCCTGCGAACCCGAAAACGGCCCCGAGAACGAATCGAAGTATGCCGACCGCACCTATGGCAACGAAGCCGTAGCCTCGTGCGAAGCGCTCATTAACCAGCTGAATGCCGCCACGAAAAAGATTGTCGGCAGCCGGCTCACCGATGAACAGGCCTCAACCCTGAAGGCCGCCGTGGAGAACGACGTCCAAAACGTCATCATCCCCACCTACACGCAGCTGGCAGATGCCGCCGTAGCCCTTCAGAAGGCTCTGGGCGACCTGTCGGCCAAAGACATCAAACAGGCTGACATTGATGCCGC
>CAMYYY010000008.1 GCA_947303715.1 uncultured Bacteroidales bacterium
AACTTGCTCTAGTCGTAAGACAGAAAACTGACAACCTAAATCAGCGAACCACAATTGTCTACACTCCTACTCTCCTCAGATAAGTGTTAGGTAGGTGTTAGGTAAGTGTTAGGTAGGTGTTCAAGCAACGCCTACCTTCCATAACGCGTTGTCTATATACGCGTTAAAGCAGAAATGGTAAGTGTTGGCCTATTTTTGCGAAAAAACATCAAAAAAATGAAATACGCGGAATACAGTTGTATTTTTTAGAAGGTCTCGTCATGCTATCCAAGAAAAAAAGCAGCTCCAATGCCCTAAAAGGCATTAAACACCCCCAAAAAGTGACCGGAAAAGCCGCATTATCGCATTTGAACCAAATGAACCAACGATTTGAACCAATCCGGACAATCCTTTTTTCGTAGATTCACGTTATTTTTGCAACACTTTTTCGAAGTTGAAGTAAAAATAGTCAGCTCACGTGAACAATGTTTCAGAATTATTGCTTATCTTTGTCGCACTACTCCGAAACGAGTGGTGTACATTGAGGAAAGCTATCAGCTTGCGCCCGTCAGAGAATCTGCAAATTCAACGTAGCATGGGCAAGAGTCGAAACAGCTGTTCCTCCTGAAGAAAGTATATCCTGAACGTGTCCCCCCACGGGGCGGTTCGCTTATATTGCTATAGGTGTGAACTGACTTTTCATTCTTTTTGCTACAGGTATGCAGAACCTTCTGACGAAGAATGTCCGAAGGCTCACACTCATTATGCCCAGTCGTAAGGAGAAGGAATGAGAAAAGCGAATCTTAGTATTAATCCATAAGAACAGAAAATCATGAAAACAAAAACGTTATTACTTTTTGTGCTTGCCCTGTGGGCTAGTAGTGCGGCATCTGCCTATAATGCAAAAGTCAATGGCATATATTATGACTTGTCGTATCCGTCGGCAAAAGTAACGTATGCCAGTACTTCCTATAACAGCTATTCAAATAGTGTTGTTATTCCACCGTCTTTTACTTATAACGGTAAGACATATAGTGTTACTTCTATTGGGCCGAATGCTTTTCGCGGAAGCACGGGTATGACTTCCGTCACTATTCCCAGTAGTGTGACTGATATCGGTGATTATGCATTCGAGAACTGTACGGGTTTAACATCCGTCACAATACCAGGCAGTGTAACGAGCATTGGCAAAGGCGTTTTCTATGGTTGTAGCGGTTTAACTACTGTTACTATGGTGAGCAGGATCACAAGCATACCAGAGTACACTTTCAAAAAATGCGTGAGTTTGGAGAACTTCACTATTCCCAGTAGTGTGATAACAATTGAAAGTTATGCATTTTCTGGTTGCAGCGGATTAAGTAACATATCTATTCCCACATCCGTAACAACAATTAAATATAAAGCTTTTGAGGATTGCTCCAACCTGACATCTGTTACCCTTCCCCCGTCCATCACCACTATTGAAAGTTCTGCTTTTGGGGGTTGTGCGTACTTGACATCAATTAATATTCCTAAAAATGTGAGGACTATAGGTGAAAATCCCGTTTATGGGGCTAACGGTAATTATTTTGTAGTTTATGATGATGAGGGGGATGCCACCTCCTATTATTCTCCGTTTTACGGTTGTTCATCGTTGAGAACTTTTGATGTTGACGAAGATAATCCCTATTTTTCATCCATTGATGGCGTTCTTTTTAATAAGAATGGGGACATATTATATGAATTTCCAAAAGGAAAAACAGGTGATTATGTAATGCCGTCACAGGTCAAGGCAATGAATTGGGACCAATTGTGGGGATGTGACAATCTTACCAGCATTACCTTTTCTGAATCGTTTTGGGCACCTGATGCTTTTCGTCCTATAAGTGGTAAATTAATTAGAACAATAAATATTGGGAAAAAGTTTGATGTACCTTCTGAATGTATTAGAACTGATTACTTTCCCAGTCTGGAGACGATTACTGTTGATAGTGAAAATACCCAATGGTGGGCTGAGAATGGAGTCCTTTATACTAAAGATAGTTGGGGCGGTATGATGGTATTGTATCCACAAAAGAAAATGGATGAATCATATTCTGTGCCAGAGGGTGTAAAACTAATTGGTTATGTTGCTGTGGTTGGTAATGTTTATTTAAAAAATGTAACGTTGCCTTCGTCTCTTTCCTCTATTTATGATGCTGCATTTAAGGATTGTACCCAATTGCGGGAGATAAACATCCCCTCCTCTGTGTCGTTTATTGGTGATGAAGCTTTTTATGGTTGCACAAAGTTAAACAAAATTAATCTCTCACCCAATAATCACTTCTTTACATTAGGAAAACAAGCATTTTCTGGATGTACATCTTTAAAAACCATAGTCTTTGGTGAGGGCTGGTGCAACGATCAGTATAAGTACGGGGAGGATGAGGATGGTATAAATTCTGAAGTCTTTTATGGTTGTAACTCTGTTGAGGATATATATGTTAAGTCTGATGATCTTATAACATATGGTTGGGTGGAATGTGATGATGATTATTGTTGGAATTATGACACATATATGTTTAATCACTTTGGCGCAACTTTGCATGTCCCATCTGGCAGTTTGGCTGCCTATAGGGCTTCTGACCGATGGAACCAGTTTAATAATATCGTTGAAATGCTTCCTGTCATTACTTTTGCCGATGCCAATGTGAAAGCTCTATGCGTGGCTAATTGGGATACCGATGGCGACTTTGAAATAGGCTTCGATGAGGCTGCGGCGGTAACGAGCTTGAGCGAAGTGTTCAAGGAAAACGCGGAGATTGCTTCGTTTGATGAACTGCAATACTTTACAGGCTTGACAAGCATTGACGAAAAGGCGTTCTTCGGCTGCAGCAATCTGCAGTCTGTCACGTTCCCCGAAGGTCTTACGGAAATCGGAGCGAGTGCTTTTGAAGGCTCCGGCTTGACGTCCGTAAAGTTTCCTTCCACGATGGTGCATGTGTTGGATGCAGCCTTCCTGGGGTGTAACAATTTGAGTGAGATTGACTTCAACGGCAGTTCGGCTGTGCTTCACCCGCATGTCTTCACGCTATGTCCCAGTCTGGAATACGTCTATATTCCCAAGACCGTCCAATTGTGGGGCTGGGGACATTTCTTTATCTGTGAGAATCTGAAAACAGTGGTCAGCGAGGCCAATGACGAGGCCGACTGGTGGGCAACGGGCAGCTTCGACCTTTGCCCTACCCTGGAAACGATAAGCGTTCCCAATGTCCGATCGATGGGTGGCAATTTCGTCGGGACGGGCGAGAGCCTGCAGAGCGTGACCATCTTGGGCGGTGATGCACCTGATAACTGGCAGCACTATGCCAACAAGATGGGGTCCATTCCTCCATCACGATATTTGAAATTCAACATCCCCGACGGCATGGCTGAGAGTTTCCTCAAGCACGGCTATGCCAACCTCTCCGACCTCAGCGCCCTCCCGATAGTCAAGGAAGAGTTTGAGGCTGAGGCCACCCGCATCATGGCAATGGCCGGGGAGATCGGAAACGGCGCCGCCGGAACGCTGTCGGCTGCCGTCGCAGCCGCCCGCACGGCCGTCAATGCTGCGGAGGACTACGTGTCCGTGTATGACCAGATAGCCGCCATCAAGGCTGCGGCAAGGGCCTATCTTGCCACGGCGACCCTGCCGGAAGGAACCGACGTGGCGGCTGCCACCATTACCAATCCGGACATTAACCGCTACGACATCGGCTGGACAATCTCTGGAGGCGATAATACACGTGGATATAATGAAAGCAGCTATACCAATGGTGTGGTGACCGTTGACGGTTTCATAGAAGCATGGCACGATGTGGACGTATTGGAGGACGGCGAAATCTGGCAGACCATCCGCAACCTGCCCGCAGGAAAGTACCGCTTGGAGGTGGATGCAATTGCCTGCCGGCAGTTGGACGAAACGACGGAAGTGACGGGCGTCAGCCTCTTCGCAGGCAGTGAGTCAAGGCCTATTGCCACTGAAGCCGACAAACCCCAGGATTTCCTCTTGGAGTTTGAGAATCCTTTCCAGAAGGATGTCAGGATTGGCGTCCGCATGCGGAACACCACGGCCAACTGGGTTGCCGTCGATAACTTCCGCCTCATCTATATTGGCTCGTCCAATTTGTACCTGCCAGAGAGCATTACTCCAGCGAGCAGCGAAACCGACCTCGTCTATCTGTATAACGTGGAGACGGGCAAGTTTCTCCATGCCGGCAACAGCTTTGGCATGCATGCCGTCCTCGCCGACACCGGACTTCCTTTCCACTTGACGCAGGACGGGGATGGATACTGGCGCTTTTACTTCCCCGAAGGCTCGCAGTTTAACCAATACCTGTTCAGGGATTATGATGATGGCAAGATTTATGTGGACTATGAAGATGAAAGGTTCCATGATGAATGGATGATGCAGTGGGTGATGGCAGCAGCAGACGGATGCTACACCCTTCAGGTCCGGGAGCACGAGGGTACAGACTTTTTCCTGGGCAACAACCCTGCACGAAAAGATTATGACTATGCCAATGATTGTGAACTCGACTCGCATGTGGATGTCATCTGTACCGACGATGCCGGCAACAACATCCATTGGCTATTGTTCTCCGAGAAACAGTACCAAAGTTTCGTGGCCATCGACGGGCTGTCGGTTCCCGATGTGAGGGGTGTGGCCGGAGGCAAGGTGAGCCTGCCTGTCAGCCTCAGCAATCCGAAAAACGAGGTGGCCGGTGTGCAGTTCGAAGTGACGCTGCCTGAAGGAGTGACGCTGAACAAGGTGAGCACGGCAGGCCGTACATCAGCGTTCAGTACCGGGTTTACCCGAAAGGGCGATGGCGTATACACCGTTCTGCTTTACCACGGCAATGATGCTATACCCGAAAACGAGGGGAAGATTCTGACGCTTGAACTGCTGCTGGACGGTGAGGTGGAAATGAGCGACTACACGATAGCAATCAGTGAGATTGTCCTTTCCAAGCCCGATCAAAGCGTGTTGCCGACAACCGAAGTTGTCAGCTGCACGCTGACCGTGGCTGAGCCTGACCGCGGTGACGCCAACTGCGACGGAAAGGTGAACGTTGCCGACATAGTGGCCATAGCAAACTATATCCTCAACAATCCTCCTGCGAGATTCAGCACCGCGGCAGCCAATGTGAACGGCGACAGCAGGATCAATGTGGCCGACATCGTGGGCGTGGCCAACATAATTCTCTCAAGTGGCGGCAGCAATAGCCCGAGAGCTGAAATCCGGAACACGATTGAGCCTGAATGATTAAGCAATAGAACTCAATGAAATAATTTTTTAACCATAAAATTTAACAGAACATGAAAAGAATGATGGTATTTGCCTTGTCGCTGTTTACCCTGCTGGGCAGCGTTTGGGCTGACAAGCTGACCGCTACGGATGTAGCCATCCAACAGGGAAGGACAGCAGTGTTGAATGTCGGTCTCACTAATCCGGACACGGAATATGGGGGGGTCCAGTTCAAGTTGGTGTTGCCGGAAGGCATAACGGCAACAGCGATTGAGAAGGGCGAGCGCATAGCTGATCTGGATGTCACTATCGGTCTGAAAGACAACCAAGTGCTGGCTTTTTATCTGGCAGATGATTTGAAGCCGACTGCTCTTCCTGGAACAAGCGGTACGGTTGCCGGCATTACCTTGCAGGCCAGTGCCTCGTTGGCGGCTGGCAGCTATGCGGGCAAGCTGACGGAGGTTCAGGTAACGGATCTTAACAGTGAGAGCTTTGACCTGGACGACGTGACTTTCAGTATTACGGTTTCGGAACCGCTTATTACTGTACTTGACGAAACGTCATCCTCTGTTCCCGAGGCAACGGACGGGGTCGTGGAACTGCTTGTGAAACGCACCATCAAGGCTGATACGTGGAGTACTGTCTGCCTACCGTTCGACATGACGGAGGAACAGGTGAAAGCAGCCTTCGGCAATGGCGTGCAGCTCGCAGAGTTCACGGACTACGAAGCGGAATACGATGATGCCGACAATGTGACGGCCATCACGGTAAACTTCGATGACGCCGATCTCAGCGAAGGCCTCTATGCCAACTATCCCTATCTGATAAGAGTGACTGACTCCGTGACGGAGTTTAGTGTGACGGCAAAAGTGGACCCGGACGAGGAGAATGCTGTTGCGGAGTATGACAATGGCAAGACGGGTAAGAACCGTAAAGTGTTCGGGACGTTTAAGGGGGTCCTGCATAGCGGAACGAATGTGCCGGCAAACGACCTTTTCCTCTCAGACAACAAGTTCTATTATTCAACAGGAAACAGTCCCATCAAAGCCTTTCGTGCTTATCTGAATTTGGTGGAAATGATGCCTTCGTCCTCTTCAAGCATTGGGATTAGGATTAATGACGGCACAACACATGTGGAGGGACTCGACGCTACGGATAAAGGTGGAAAAGCCTATGACCTCAGCGGGCGCAGAATACAGTCCGGCAAGAATCTTGAAAGAGGCATCTATATTGTTGACGGAAAGAAGGTCGTCATCAAATAGATCGGATGGCGTTAAAAGAAATGTTTAACCGGAAAAAGGTATTTACAATGAAAAAGAACTATATCCAACCTGAGATTATCATTCTTTGCGTAGAAGAATCCCTTCCCATTGCCACCAGTGGCGCCACCAGCAATAAGGGTATCGGCTGGGGAGGCTTCGACAATACGGGAAGCAAGGAAGCGGACGCAATACAAAGGAGATTCCATACGGGGTTCTAATCCTCTTCTCCGTTTGGGAAACACCTTTCGAGAGAAGGCGTTTACCTTCTATTTATGTGAAAACTGCGGGCATGCAACAGCATGTCCGCAGTTTAAAATAAAATGTTTGGTCAGAGGTCCGTCATCCGTCATCGCGCTGAAAAACACGAGTTACCACATACTACCCGTTGTTAAACATGAACGTGAGTTCGGTATATAAAGCATTTTTGTCCCAATAGGTGTCGGGGGTGTCGGTACACGCTCGTACAGATATGATTGTCAATCGACTAGCCACCGATACCTATCCCTCATAAGTGTCGGTGAGGATTCGGTGGGGGCTTTGTTTGATTCTAATCCCTGAGCGTTCAACGCTGTGGCCGTAGAGCTAGGCGTTGTTTTCCCCCGAAGCCCCCACCGATACCTTAGAGATGGGGTGTCGGTGGGCTGTTAGTTGGAATTCAATAGTTTAAGCCCCGACACCGACACCCCCGACACCCCTTGGATAAAACTACATTTTATACTGGATTCACGTTAATCATGAGATTAATTCAAGTAAAATACATGGCTCATTCAATGGTAATTCGTGTTACCAGAATGTTTGACATTCTGTCGCCAACGTTTGACGTCCAGCCACCAGAGTTTGACGTTATTCTCACGACGTCAAACGTTATCGCCATAGCGTTTGATTCTATTCTCTCAGAAGCTTATTCTATTTCCGTAGAAGCTTATTCTAATTTCGTAGATAAAGCTTCTGGCAAAATAGAAGCTGATTCTGCGGGCGTAGCTGCGGTTTGTTTCTGAGGGAGTCAAAAAAGGAACGCATCACCATTGTCGTCACCGAGTACGAAGACGGAAGGGTGGAAACCACGAAAGGGAGTATGCGATACCCCCTCGGTGGAAAAATGGAACAAGTGGGCAAATTTACTGCCTAAAAAAAGGAATAAGTGGGCAAAAATATAGTAAAATAATTGGAATAAGTGGGATTTTCCTTTGTTGGATGAGGGAAATAGTGTAATTTTGCATTGGATTTAAACAAAAGAATTATGCTAGAACGAAAATTTACACAATTTCTGGAGCATTTCCTAATGGAAGAACCCAACAAAATTCTTCTTGTTAATGGCGCACGACAAATAGGCAAATCCTATCTTATACGTTTTGTAGGGCATAAACTTTTCCCCCATTTTGTTGAAATCAACCTGAAGGAAGACAAGGAAGGTGATCGAATCTTTGCTGATGTGCATACCACCAACGAGCTCTATATGCGATTGGGCAATTACTACCCTAAACCTTTAGGTGATAAATCCAACACATTGGTGTTCTTGGACGAGATACAGAGTTATCCTCACTTGATGACATTGCTAAAATTTCTCAATCAAGAGTCACGATATAGGTTCATTGCGAGTGGATCCCAATTAGGCGTTGCCTTATCGGAAACGCCATCGGTACCACTTGGCAGTGTGACCATCGAACAGATGTATCCTCTCGACTTTGAGGAATTTCTGTGGGCTACAGGTATCAGCAAGGAATGGATTGAAAATATAAGGGAGAGTTATCTGCGCAAAGAGGCATTGAATGAGAGTACACATAATCTCCTTCTAAAACGATTTCAGTATTACCTGCTTGTTGGGGGGTTGCCAGAAGCAATAAATAAATATCTGGCTGACAGAAATATGGTTCGTGTCAGACAGATACATAGAGACATACACAACCTCTATCGTATTGACGCTTCTCAATATGACGACGAACACAAATTGAAGATTCGCAAGATATACGACCTCATCCCAAGCAATTTGGAAAACAAGAAGAAGCGCGTTGTATACAAGAATATTGAAGATAAAAAGGGAAGAACATTCTCTGACTATGCGGATGAGTTTGAATATCTGACCAATTCGGGTGTTGCCTTAGAAGTATCAGCTATCAGCAACCCCCGTTTCCCCCTTGCCGAATCAGAACAGAAACGTCTTGTGAAACTTTACTTGAACGATGTAGGGTTGCTGACCAACCTCCTTTATGGGGTGAACGTGAACGCCGTTCTACAAGACATCAAAAGTATAAATCTTGGCACGGTGTATGAGTCTGTCGTGGCTCAGGAATTGGCTGCTCATGGCTTCAATCTTCATTATTATGATAATAAGAAAAAAGGTGAGGTCGATTTTTTGATAGATGATTATGACCAACTAACGGTTTTACCATTGGAGATAAAATCTGGAAAGGATTACACCGAGCATAGTGCACTCTCAAAGTTTCTCGAAAACCCAGATTATGGAATAAATCGCGCCTTCGTTTTTTCTAACGAACGAGAGATCTTCAAGAAAAAGGGTGCAACTTATCTCCCCATCTACTATAGTATGTTTCTTTATAATGAGCATCGTGAAGAACCAGTAATACTGCCTGAATTAGAAGTCATCTGATATACTTTTGGGTTCACGGATGAGAAACAGCACTTCTTGAAAGAACTTTGGAAGGGAAGTATTCTTTGAAAAAAGATTTGTGGAGCATAGGAGACTCGAACTCCCAACCTATAGATTGCGAACCTATCGCTCTGCCAGTTGAGCTAATGCCCCGGTTCAGTGAGAGAAAAGAACGCTTGCGTTTTTTTCCGAACGTCAGGGGTATCGACGAAGTCAATGCCCCGATTTGACGAGTAGAAAGAAAGCTCGCTTGCTTTTTTCAGCCGCAAAGATACGGTGTTTTTCTGAAACAGCTGCAAAAGGAGCCTAAAAATTGATGTTTTTAGGAATTTTCCCCTGAAAGGATAGGGTTTTTCCTGCATGGGGGTGAAATACCTGTAGTAATTTTGCAGCGAGAAAAAGAGATAAACAGAAAAACGAGAGAAATAAAACCGAATTATTCACCTTATAAAAATAAACAGCTATGAAAAGAGTATTATTCCTTAGTCTTTTGATGACGGTCGTGCTGGGCACGGTGTCTGCCCAGACGAACGATGACCTCTACTTCATCCCGAAGAAGAAGGCTGCAACGACTGCCACTTCGGCAGGTACTGTGACTTCTGAGCCGACGGCAAAGAAGGTGTCCGTGACGGCTGTGGGTGTCCGCGACGATGGCGAGACGGCTACGGTTGAAGTCGATCGTCCGTTGACGATGGACGAAGATACGTACAACCGCCGTGGCGTGCGCAGCTACATCGATGATGAGGGCAACTACGTGCAGGAGGCCGAGGTTGAAGATCTGGCACTTCGTGTCCGTACGGTTGATGGCGACACGCTCTACTACCGCGTAGATTCGCTCATCATCAATCAGGAGGACGATGGCTGGGTATATGGCTTCAACGGTGATGCCGAGGATTACGAGTATGCCATGCGCATCATCCGCTTCCGCAACCCGCGTTACGCCATCCCCGTCAGCAGCCCGCTTTATTGGGATATTGTCTATGGCGGCAGTCTGTGGCCAATCTGGGACTGGAACATCTACGACGACGGTCTTTATGCCTATGTATTCCCCTCTTCGTACAACTGGAGTTATTGGGACTGGCGCTTCAGCCCTTATAGCTGGCGCTGGGGAGGCCGTTATTGGGGCTGGCACGGCTATGGCAGCTGGTACAGCGACTGGTATGACCCATGGTTCGGCTTTGGTTATGGTTGGGGCTGGGGCTATGATCCTTGGTACTATGGCTATGGCCACGGTTGGGGCTGGGGCTATGGTGGCTACTACGGCTACTATGGTTGGGGACATCATCATCCCTACGGAGGTGGATTTGCTTTCGAGAATTCCCGTCGCAACAACCGTCACGCAGGCCTTGCTTCGACCCGCACAGGTTCTGGCGTTACCCGCAACGGCAATATGGCGCTGAATGGTGCTGGTGGTACTACGCGCAGCGGTGCTACCACTCGGACAGGTAGCGTCACACGTACTGGCGACGACCGTACTGTAACCCGCACGGGTAGTGCAACGCGTAGCGGATCTGTCACAGGAACTACCACACGTAGTGGTGCAACCACTCGCTCAGGAGCCGGACGCGTCGTCACCACCCGCAGCGGACAGTCCGCAGGGACGAGCAGCCGCACAGGCTCCGTCGGTACTTCCACGCGCACGGGTTCCTCATCTTCTGTATCGCGCTCGAGTAGTGCTGCTCGCACCAGCGACGGCCGTACGGGCTACACCCGCCAGAGCACATCGCGCAGCAGCTCCTCGGCTTCGTCGGGCTACAACCGCCCCAGCAGCAGCCGTTCATCGGTCAGCTCTACGCCGCGCAGCTACAGTTCTGGCAGTTCAAGCAGCTCATCCTATGGCAGCAGTTCGCGCAGCAGCTCCTCCTATAGCGGTAGCAGCAGCTCCAGTTCGCGTAGCAGCTCCTCCTATAGCGGCAGCAGCAGCTCCAGTTCGCGTAGCAGTTCTTCCTATAGTAGTGGCAGCAGCTCACGCAGTAGCGGCGGAGGCTCCTTCTCTGGTGGTGGAGGCTCGCGTGGCGGTGGTTCCCTTTCCAGCGGAGGCGGCAGCCGAGGCAGATGATGAAATGTCGTAAACAATAGAGAAAAGTTATTAAAACGTTGAATCATTAAACTCTACAGATATGAAAAAGATAGCATTTTCCCTGGCAACAGCATTCTTGTGCGCACTCTCTTTGCAGGCACAGACTACATACGAGGCTGCAAACCTCCTCGGTGGTGACCTCGCTGGTACGGCTCGCTACGTTGGCATGGGCGGCGCCATGAGCGCTCTCGGCGCAGACATCAGCACCATACGTACCAATCCTGCAGGTATCGGCCTCTATCGCAGTTGCGACCTGATGGCCACCTTCGGCGGCGTAGGCATTACGCAGAAAACGGGCAATTATACCAATTTCCAGCCTCGCGGCACGTTCGACAACTTCGGCTTGGTCATTGCCAGCAAGCATAGCAACGAGGGCATCCTCCGCTTTGTCAACTTCGGCTTCAACTACCAGCGCGTAAAGGACTTCAATGGAAAGATGAATTGGTCGGGCAACTTGAACGGTCTCTCGCAGACGGCGCAGATGGCTTGGCAGGTTTATCAGAACGACCCGGCTATTGGCGATGCCTTCTTCGACCAAAGCAACGAGCAATGGGGCTTTACGCATCACAACTATTATGATGATCCAAACTACGGTTGGCTCAGTCTGCTGGGTGCCGACGGACGTCTCGTCGATGCCACAGCCTTCAACGACGGCTATTTCTATCCGTCTGATTATGGCGAGTACTCAGGTGAGGAAAAGGGCCATATCGGCGAATATGATTTCAACCTCTCTTTCAACTTTGTTGACCAAGTCTATTTAGGCGCCACGCTCGGCATTACGGATGTGTACTATGCCTACAACTCGGTCTATCGTGAGGACTTCGAGGACGGCAACTATACGTTGGAGAACTGGTACAAGACTAAGGGCACGGGCTATAGCCTGCGGTTGGGTGCCATCATCCGCCCCTTCGAGGAATCCTCGTTCCGCATCGGTTTGTCTGCTTCGACGCCTACCTTCTACAGCCATTTGACGGACTACAACTCGGCTATTGTCAGCACCACCTTGTATGATGCCGGCGTGGATGAGTACGGCAACGTGGCAGACGTTCAATACCAGATGGACACCATGTCGGAGGATGCTTTTGGTGGTGATTGCTACACGAAGTACACCAACATAGCTCCGGGTAATGTGAACGTCAGCCTCGGCTACACGCTGGAGAGCGGCCTCGCCCTCGGCGCAGAGTGGGAGTACACGGACTATAGTGCTGTCCGCCTCTACGAGGGTGACGGCAGGGAGAATACCACCATCAACCAGCACACGAAGGATAACCTCTGCGGGCAGCACACCTTCCGCGTGGGCTTGGAGAAGAAGTTCTTCGACAGCCTCTATGCTCGTCTGGGCTACAACTACGCTACGGGCGGTTACAAGAGCGATGCCTGGAAGATGATTCCCATCAACTCCGTGCAGACGAATACCGACTATAAGAACATCCTGAACACAAATACGTTCTCGGGCGGTATCGGCTTCCGTGGCGAGGTCTTCTATGCCGACTTGGCTTTGGCTTATAGCACTCGTAATGCTGACTTCTATCCCTTCGAGAACGTCAATCTGAAAGCGATTCCGATGACGCGCAACATGTTCAAGGGAATTGTTACTATGGGATTCCGCTTCTAAAATAACTTCTATGTAATGTTGGCAGGCGGGCTGTTCCGTGAGGGACAGCCCGCCTGATTATTATTTAGGAAATCCTAAGAAAACCTAGCTACGCCAAATCCACGACGGTAATGCCAGCGCCGCCGAACTGCACGTGTTCGTCGCGGGCGGAGAGGACGGCGGGATTACTGCGGAGGTATTCGCGGATGAGGTTACGGAGGATGCCGCCGCCTGTGCCGTGAAGGATACGGACGCGATGCACGCCTAATAGGATTGCGTCGTCGATGAAGAAGGTGACAGCCTGTACAGCCTCTACACCACGCATTCCGCGGACGTCAATATCCTGATGGAAGTTAAGCTTCTTTTCTACAATGGCTTCTTGCGTCTCGCGGCTGATGTAAGTATAGGTGCGTGATTCGGTTTTCTGCTCCTGGGCTTCGTCGTTCGAAGCAGGTTCCAGACGGTCGGTCTTCACGTTTGTTCGTAAATTGCCCAAAGCCACGACGGCATTCTTGCCCTTCAGCTCCAGTATCTGTCCTATGGTTTCCTGCCCTTGCAGGCGTACATAGTCGCCTACGGCAAACGTATGGTTTGTGGGAACGTCTGGATTATCGTTAATGACGGGACGCTTGATTCGTACGCCGTTCTTTTTCTTCCCCTTCGGATGCTTGGCCTTCAGAGCCTCTGCTTCCTGCTCCTGAAGTTGTTTGTCCAGTTCGCTTCGGAAGGATGCCAGTTCCTCGCGGGCCTGACGCGTCTGCTCTTTCTCGGCCTGCGCCTCGCGGATGCTGCGGATGGTATTCTCAATCTGCGCGTTCGAGCTGTCGAGCAGTTGGCTGGCCTGCTCCTTGGCCTCGCGCAGAATAGCCTTGCGGCTGGCGCTTAGCTCAGTACGCTCGTTTTCATAATGGGCGATGATTTCGTCCAGTTGCTTTTCTTTCTGGCGGATATTCTGACGCTTCTGCTCCCAATAGCGCTTGTCGCGCACGATGTCTTGGAGGTACTTGTCGCTTTGGATATAGTCGTTACCCACGATGTCCGAAGCCTCTGCTATAACTTCCTCGGGGAGGCCGATTTTGCGGGCAATCTCTACGGCAAACGAGCTGCCGGGCTGCCCAATCTGGAGTTGGAAGAGGGGCTGCATCTGGGCACGATCATAAAGCATGGCGCCGTTGACTACTCCCTCATGGTCCTCAGCAAATTGCTTGAGGTTGTGGTAGTGGGTAGTGATGACGCCAAAGGCCTTTCGGTCGTTGATGCGCGCCAGCACGGCTTCGGCAATTGCTCCTCCGATAAGGGGATCGGTACCGCTACCGAATTCGTCGATAAGCACCAGGCTTTGTGGCCCGCAGTTGCGGAGCACGTTCTTCATGTTGAGCAGATGGCTGCTGTAAGTACTGAGGTCGTCCTCGATGCTCTGCTCGTCGCCAATATCGATGAAAATGTCGCGGAAGATGCCCATGCCGCCAGCCTCCTTCATGGGAACGAGAAGGCCACATTGCATCATGTATTGCAAGAGTCCTACCGTCTTGAGGCAGACAGACTTTCCGCCTGCATTCGGGCCTGAGATGAGCAGAATGCGTTGCCGTTCCGTGAGCTCGATGGAGAGGGGGACGACTTTTTTATCGTGTCGCGCAAGCGATTGCTGAAGCAGGGGATGGACGGCATAAACCCAATCGAGCATAGGACGCGGATTGACGTTGGGGCGGATGGCCTCCATAGCGATGGCTGTAAGCGCCTTAGCACGTATGAAGTCGATTATGCCGAGGAAATCTACAGAGCCGAGGATGTCGGGGATATGGGGGCGCATCTCGGTAGTGAATTCTTTGAGGATGCGAATGATTTCGCGTTGCTCCTCGCCCTCCAGCTCACGCACGCGGTTGTTGGCCTCCACCACTTCGGCAGGCTCGATGAAGACGGTTTTTCCTGTGGCTGATTCGTCGTGGACGATGCCCTTGATTTTGCGCTTCAGGGCGGGAGCTACGGGAATGACAAGGCGCCCGTCGCGCATGGTGGGGTTGACGTCCTTGTCGACAAGTCCCTCACTTTGAGCGGTATGGAGAATGCTCATCAGCTTGCGGCTGATGCTTCCGGCGGCAGAAACCAATTCGCGCCGGATGTCGTGCAATTCAGGCGAGGCGGAGTCCTTGATGCGCCCGTAAGGATCGATGATAGTGTCGATTCGGCGCACCAACCCAGGGAAGAAGAGCGTGTCCTCAGCCAAAGCCGCAAGATGGGGATAACCGCCTGATGACTTATTGGATTGTTGACTCGTTGCCTCTTCTTTCTCGCGGAAGAACCAGACGATGGTGTTCAAGGCATCGAGTGAGCGGCGCAGATTGAAAAGCTCTTCCTCGCTCAGGTGCAATCCGGGCACGGAGGCACGATGAAGCGCTTCGCGGACATCGTAGAATCCTTCGGCAGGCAGGGCGTCGGGCTCCTCGCGGAGGATGCGCACCATCTCAGCCGTCTCGTCAAGCAGCCGTTCCAGCGTAGCGGCATCGGTAGTAAAGGCCATAGCCTCCACCCGCTCACGACCCATCGTCGAGAGGCAACGCCCGCTCACCTGTTCCCTTATAAGGTCAAAGCCGACTTTATGTTCGAAGTTCTGAGGATATATCAAAATGTGTTACGAATTGACTTTGTATGAGTTACTATTACTCCCCGCCGAAACGGTCTGCAAAGGTAGGTCAAAAGATTGAGAATGCCAAAAGTTTTTCTTATCTTTGCCCCCAAATTCGAGATAGGATATGAAACAGAAGGTCATTTTGATTACGGGCGCAAGTAGTGGTATTGGCTACGATACCGCTATCCGCCTGGCGCAAGAGGGGCACAAGGTGTATGGCGCAGCCCGAAGAGTGGAGCGGATGACGCCGCTGAAGGACTACGGCATCACGCCCCTGCCGATGGATGTGACTGACGAACAGTCCATGTCGTCGGCTGTGGCAACCCTTATTGAGGCTGAGGGACGAATAGATGTGCTCGTCAACAATGCCGGCTACGGCATGTTCGGAGCCATAGAGAACGTGCCCATCGAGGAGGCGCGAAGGCAGCTGGAAGTGAATGTATTCGGCTTGGCCCGTCTGACGCAGCTCGTCCTGCCTCATATGCGCGAGCAGCATGAGGGGTGCATCATCAACCTCTCCTCCATAGCCGGGCGGGTAGTCTTCTGTTTCGGAGGATGGTATCATGTGTCGAAATATGCCGTTGAGGCCTTCAGCGATGCCCTTCGCATGGAGGTGAAGCCCTTCGGCATTCATGTCGTCATCATCGAGCCTGGAGCCATCAAGACAAACTGGGGAATCATAGCAGCAGACCACCTGTCGTCCACTTCGGCAGGAACCGTCTATGAGGAAGCGGCTGCAAACGAGGCCCATACCCTGCGGACGGCCTATTCTATGAAACTCCTGCCTCAGCCTTCGGTGATATCGAAGGCTATCTGTCGTGCCGTCCGAGTACGCAATCCAAGGACGCGCTATCGCGCAGGATTTGGCGCGAGGACGTGTCTGTTCCTTCACGGTATCCTTCCTACGAAGTGGTGGGATGCCCTTGTGCGCCGCGGAGGGAAAAGGATTTTCCGTCCTGAGGAGTAGCCGTTTCATTCCAAGCAAATAATTTCTCAGCGCTGGCAAATAAATTTTTAGAATAGGGGAATAAAAAATTAGAATAGGCGAATAATTTTTTAGCGCAGGCGAATAAAATAACGTCCCTTTCTTTTCGGTTTTAGGTAGGCTGTACCTCGGAAATAAAAATAAATGCAGATTTATTTTGTATTTCTCTCAGTTTGTACTACCTTTGCCGCGCTTTTTCGGAAAGATGGCGGAGTGGTCGATCGCGGCGGTCTTGAAAACCGTTGACCTGAAAGGGTCCGGGGGTTCGAATCCCTCTCTTTCCGCAAACAAAATTCAAGTGAGAAGGGATAGGCATTAGCTAATCCCTTTTTATGTTAATAAAGTCATAAAAAACTTTTCATGACTTTTTTCTTACAAATAGTGCGCTATTTAAAATAAAAAATGTACCTTTGCGCTTGAAAAAAACATCCCCCGTTCTGAATAGATTCAATAACTATTTTATAAAACAATAAGGTATGATGAAAAAAACTACATTTCAGTTTCACCAAGTCCTCACGGCCTTGCTGGCGATAGTAGCATTGACTATGGGGCAAGGCGTTTGGGCATCGCCGTCGCACGTTGCCCACTCGGGCAGTATGACCAACACTACTTCCTCTAGCATTTCCGATGAAGAATGTGATCATGAAGAAGGGGTTTATGAGTTTGAATGGGTAGGGGAATCTGGAGGGAGATACGTCCAGAGAAATTACTGTATTCATTGTGGAGAATTGATGGCTACTCATGTGTATCTCGCTAATTGTTCCTCTGTTTATATAGAGCCCACCTGCACAGAGGATGGCGGTTACTTATACACCGCTTTTGCTCCTGAGGGCAGTGGTTTGGCTGATCAGACTTGGGAAGAACCCATCCCCGCCCTCGGGCACGAAGATAATGGTGGTTTAGTCAGTTTTGAACCGACCTGTACGGAGAACGGTGTTATTACTCACAATTGTAGCCGCTGCGGCGAGGAGTTATCTGAAGATTATATCCCCGCCCTCGGGCACATAGATAATGGTGGTTCAGTCAGTTTCGAACCGACCTGTACAGAGGACGGTGTTATTACTCACAATTGTAGCCGTTGCGGCGAGGAGTTATCAGAAGATTATATTCCCGCCCTCGGGCACCTTATAAACAATTATCATAAAGAGCCGACCTGTACGGAAGAAGGCGTGAATGAGGACTACTGTTGCCGTTGCGGCGAAGTAATTGTTGACGAGATAATCCCTCCTTTAGGCCACAACTGGGATTATGTTCATCCCACGTGGGCATGGACATGGGAAGAGGTGGTCTCTGCAACAGCTATCTTCACCTGCAAAAATGACCCCTCCCATACTCAGTCAGCGGCTGCTACCGTCACGCAAGATGGGATTTCCTATATCGCCGCAGCTGAATTTAACGGAAGCTATTGTTACGATACCCAAATGACTCCCGTCGCCTACATTGATGCCAACGGCGGTGAGCAGAAGTGTACGAACTACACCGTTATCACCGATGCAACCTCAGAACTCTCCGATGGTTGGTATGTCGTCAATAGCGACCTTGTCCTTAAATCTATTACTTCTGACGGCGCCGATGTCAATATAATTCTCATGGATGAAAAAGAACTCAATGTCGATGATGTTGCAGTCTATGGCGTATGGGAAGGACCGGGTGGAGTCGAACCTGAACCTGATTCAGAAGACTATGTCACGGTGGGGGGGCTAAGTATTTACACACAAAGTACTAACGGAAAACCAGGGCATCTTAATATCACGAATAGATTAGTTTTATGGGGAAGTTTTAATCTATATGGTGGCGTCGTTGACATAGATTTAAAAGAGTTTGATTATGGAGATGGTTCTTTTACTTTTGGCTGGACCAATCCTGCTGATGAATTCCATGTGTGGCCTTATGAGAATCCAGACTTTTACGATTTACCCATTTTTCAAATAAAAGAAAGCCAATTTTTTTATAATTCTGATCTTATAGGTTTTGGAATATATTCTTACAATGACTTTGATGACCATGACCCGGTGCTAGAATTGTATCCTTGCCTTGTACTCGCCAATGGCATTGACAATGCCCAGACCATCTCCAAGTGGAATGGCGCGCGTTTCGGGGTTTCTTTTGCCGATCGTACTTTCTACAGGGACGGCAATTGGAATACATTATGCTTGCCGATTAACGTCGACAAGATCCAATACTCGCCATTTAGAGGCGCTACGGTAATGGAACTCGACGTGGCAGGTACGTATGATGGGCACCAAACTGGTGTGGAGGATGGCACGCTTTATCTATACTTCAAAAATGCCACTAGCATTGAGGCGGGTAAACCTTATATCGTGAAGTGGGCGAACGGTACGAACATCGAAGCCCCCCTTTGTTTAGGTACAATCAATGCTGACGCATCGACAATTGTCAGTACCGGCACGGGCGACAGCAAGGTGAGTTTCATCGGCACTTACGGCCCCGTCGACCTCCCCAAGGACGACCAGAGTAATCTCTTCCTTGGTGATGGTAATAAGCTTTACTGGCCCAACGTAGATGATTATTCCATCAATGCTTTCCGCGCCTATTTCCATATCGGAGAAGACGGCGTAGCTGCTCCCATTCGCCGTACTGTACTGAACTTCGGCGATGACGATGCTACTATTATTGAAAATCTGCGGAATGAGACATTGTCAGAGGGTACGTTCTTTGACCTCAGTGGACGTCAGGTTGAAGGTATTCCTACAGAGAAGGGAATCTATATTATCAACGGCCATAAAGTTATCGTTAAATAAACAGAAAAACAATGGAAAAGAATATATATTTGTCTCCAAGGATTGTGATTGTAAAGATTAGCTCAGAAAGTCTAATGGGCGGAAGTCCTCTCAATGGAGTGTATGGTAATGCACTTGAGGGCACCATCGAAGGTGGCGGAAATGATGCCAGAACTCCCCGTCATCGCAATACATGGCGTAATGAATGGTAGTGTTTGGGAGCAGATTGTAAATCCCTCTCCAATATAACGTAGTTTAGTTCGGATTGAAACGCCGTACGTCCGTATGCTGACGTATTGCATTTAGTTCCGAATTATAGAAATAAGTTTTATTGTTTGGCATTTCATTTTGTCTTTGTTATTTTTGCAACCGTAATTCAAAAACAATTATACTATGGGAAAGATTTTATTGTCATTGGCAGCTGTGGCGCTGTTCGTTACGGGCTGCACGGAGAAAACGTCAAAAACCTTGGTACTCTACTATTCTGAGACGGGTACTACTGAGGCTGTGGCTCAGGAATTGCAAAAGCAACTGGGTGCTGATATCGAAAAAATCGAGGCTGTTGTGCCCTATACGGGCAATTTCCAGGAGACCATCGAGCGTGGAGGACGTGAGATGCGTAGCGGAGAGACGCCTGACCTGAAGCCGCTGAAGTCGAAGCTGGCTAAGTATGACGTCATCTTCCTCGGCTATCCCATCTGGTTCGGCACTTACGCTATGCCTATTGCTACGCTCGTGAAGGAGAACGACTTTGCGGGAAAGACCATCGTGCCGTTCTGCACCTTCGGTAGCGGAGGCTTAGGCTCGTCCATCGAAGCGTTGAAGAAGGCGCTGCCCCAAGCGAAGATTGTGCCGGGCTATGGCGTGCGTACGGCTCGCGTGGCAGCTGCGGCAAAGGAAGTGGAGCGTTTCCTGAAGGTAAACGGATACGTGGAGGGAACCGTAGAAAAGCTGCCCGACTACTCCGCCCAGCAACCCGTGACGGAGGAGGAAGCAGCCATCTTTGATGCTGCCTGCTCAGGCTATCAGTTCCCGCTCGGCACACCCGTTACGGTAGGTAAGCGTACGACGGCTGACGGCACGGATTATAAGTTTACCGTCAAGAGCCGCGGCATGAATGGCGAGGAGGGCACCTCAACCATCTACGTTACCGTAGAAAATGGCGCCAAGCCCGAGTTCACGGAAGTAGTTCGGTAGCGAAAGTCTTAGATAAATGCTAAGGATTAAGAGTTAAGAAAGATGTCCCGTATGCAAGGCTGTCTTTCTTAACTCTTATTTTTTAACTTCAATTTTCATCACTTCCTCTCCTGGGGTGATGTCCGCTTCGCGGGGGAAATAGACGGGCATGTCCTTTTGTAAAGGAAGGATGCGGAGTTCCAATTGACTATAGTCAGCAGGCAGACGCCAGAGGCCATAGAGCATGGGCAGACCGTTATAGAAGTTGTCGGCAACAAGACGTGTCGTCTGTGCGTCGCCTTCGCCACAGATGGCATAGAGACGTGCCACATCGCCGCGATAGTGGATGCGGAGCAGCCCGTCGTGCTCGGCGAGGAGGGAAATGCGATAAACAGCAGCAGCCTCGAAATCCTCGTCCACAGGCTCCTCAGCTGCTTTTTGTACTCCGATAGTAATGGTACGAAGGGGGCCTGCAGGACGAATCTTCTCAAAGACGATAGAGGAATTAGCGGGAGCCGCTTTCCCCGATTCCTGTGCGGCACTTTCGTCGTAGAAGAGATGTCCAGCCTCGTCTGAAGAAACGAGGTAGATGTTTTTGTAGATGGGCTTTTCTATGCCTTTTGTTTTGACGTTGCGCAGGATACGACCGTCCTGTAGGGCTATTTCAGTAGGGATGCCGGGGATTTGCTCAAGGTAGAGGTTGCCGTCGCGATGGGCGATGAGCTGAGCGGTGGCGTAACGGATGCCGCAGACGTTGACGGGGAAGATGCAGCTGCTGCCTGCAGGGATAGTCATCGGCTTACGTGGAAAGGTGGTGCCGCAGACGTCAAACTGAACGCCTTTTTTCGCTGTCAGATTAGCGAAGCGCTCGTAGTTGTTCACGAACACGAAGGCTGACTTACCGTCCGTACGGTAGCTCCAGCGAAGGGAAGAATCGTCGCCTTGCTTCACATCCTGCTCGCAGGGAAAAAAAACTTCCATCGGAGCCAGTAATTCGCCAAAGTCGTGCATGAAAAGGTGGAGCTTGCGCAGCAGATAATAGTGGGGGTTGACTTGTCCGAATTCGCCGAGTGGCGCCTGGAAGTCGTAGTTTAGTACAGGCAGGTCGTTGTAGTTCGTCGTGAGGCAGCGTTGCGTTTCGTTCAGGTAGCTGAGCTTCCCTTCGGGATTCGTGCCGCCGTGGTACATGTAGTAGCCCAGCAGGTTAGAGCCGCTGCCGAGCTTGACGATTGCCATAGCGTAGGCATCTTCGGGGTAGGTGTAAATGCGGCGATGGTAGCTCTGCATCATGCCCCCGCCCAGCTCGCAGGTAAAGTAGGGATAAGCCTGTTGACTCGTTGACTCGTTAACTTGTTGACTGCCCGAAGGGGCAAGCTGTTCACTAGCGATGGCGTCGGAAGTACGCTGGGCGTGGAAGTTGAAAGCTTTGTAGTAATTGCCGACACCCTCCTTGATGGAGCGGTCCCAGAAGCCGTCGGCATAGTCGCCATAGAGTGGGAGCATCTCGCCGAAGGGCACGGGCGTAGCCAGTTCAGGCCAACCCGTACGGGTGTAGAAGGGGAGGTCGAAGCCGATGTTTGTGGCAATATGTTTTAGCGCCATCAGGTAGGAACCCCGCCCACGATACTCGTTGTCGAACTGCGCGGCGATGACGGGGCCGCCGTCCTTCCATTGGAGGCCTTGCACTTGTGTGAAGATTTGCCGGTAGAGATGTTCCACGTAGCCGAGGAATACGGGGTCCTCGCTCCGCAGCCGACAGCCCGATTTGACGACCCAGTCGGGGAATCCACCATTACGCACCTCGCCGTGACAGAAGGGACCCATGCGCAGCACCACAGGCATGCCCTCCTCCTTGCAGATGGTGAGGAACGTGCGGAGGTTACGTTGCCCGCTCCAGTCGAACTGGTTTTCCATTTCCTCGATATGGTTCCAGAAGACATAGCAGGCGATGATGGTGACGCCACCCGCCTTCATCTTCTGCACCTCCTGCCGCCATTCGTTAGCGGGGATGCGCGAGTAATGTACTTCGCCCATGACGGGGCAGACGCGCCGCCCGCCGATAATAAGGCTATGGCGGTCCCACGTAACGGACTCGCCGAACGTTATTTCTTGGCTATGGACATTCTTCGTTACCAAAGCCATCAGCACGAGTAGCAGGGAAAGGATTCTTGTTTTCTTCATAGAATAATAAAATGGTATTGCATACCCAAACGGATGTGCAAAGATAAGGATTTATCTTCTGATTCGTAGTGTAATTGAAGAATTATTTTCTGCGCGCGTAGAGTTTGATTCTAATTTGCTAGAGTTTGATTTAAATTTGCCAGAGTTTGATTTTATTTTGGCAGTCCTTAGGAAAAATAAAGAAGTAGAGACGCCACGTGGCGCCTCTACAAGGAATTCAGGAGAAAAAGCGTTACTTCACGCCCTGCTCAACGACGTGGCGGACAAGGTCGTAGAACTTGGGGATGGAAGGGATGAAGACGCGCTCGTCGGGGCTGTGGGGGCTCATTAGCGTGGGGCCGAAGGATATCATGTCCATGCCTCCGCCAGAGGCGGCGTTGATGATGCCGCATTCCAGTCCGGCGTGGACGACGCAGACCTTGGCATCGGTACCGAAGAGCTTGCGGTAGGATTCCTTCATGGCAGCCAACAGGGGGCTGTCGACATCAGGCTGCCAGCCACTATATGAGCCGCTGAATTTCACCTTCATGCCTGCCATCGTGAAGACGCTCTTCAGGCTGATGGCCTGGAACATCTTCATCGAGTCGCAACTGCTGCGCACGAGCAGGCTGAACGTAGCCTCACCCTGCCCAATCTCCACGATGGAGAGGTTCGAGGAGGTCTCGACGGTATCGGGGATGGTGGGGATATAGCGCATGACGCCGTTCTGGCAGCCGAGGATGGCGTTGATAAGGTTGTCGCGGATTTCCTCAGGAGCTTCGCTTTCGGGCATTTCGATAGGCTCAACGGTAAGAGTGATGCCGCTCTCGATGGTGGCAAATTCGTTGTTCCAGAGCGTCTGGCATTCCTCGACCAACTTCATCAGCTTGCTCTTGGAGCGGGTGGGGACGGTAATGACGACGTGGGCGTCGCGTGGGATGGCGTTACGCATATTGCCGCCCTTCCATTCCGCCAGTCCGGCGTTACAGACGAGCACAGCCTCGCGCATAAAGCGGCCCATGAGTTTATTGGCATTGGCGCGGCCTTCGTTGATTTCCAGCCCGCTATGTCCTCCGCGCAGCCCTTTGAGGGTGACGCGCCAAGCCTTGCGGTTTTCGAAGGGTTCAATCTCCAGATATTGCATGGAGGCGGTAACGTCGATGCCGCCCGCGCAGCCGATATAGAGCTCGCCCTCAGTCTCGCTATCGAGGTTGAGGAGCACTTTCCCTTGCAGCTCGCCCTCCTTCAGGCCGAAAGCGCCAAACATGCCCGTTTCCTCATCGGCAGTAATAAGGGCTTCCAGCGGGCCGTGCTTGAGGGTCTTGTCCTCCATGATGGCCATGATGGCAGCGACGCCCATGCCGTCGTCAGCACCTAGCGTGGTACCGTGTGTCTTTACCCAGTCGCCATCGATGTAGGCGGGGATGGGGTCGGTGAGGAAGTCGTGGGGGCTGTCAGCCGTCTTCTGCGGCACCATATCCATGTGGGCTTGCAGGACGAGGCACTTGCGGCCTTCCAGCCCTTTCGTAGCGGGTTTGCGCATGAGGATGTTACCGGCTTCGTCCTGCCACGTCTCAATGCCGGCATTCTTGCCCCATTGGAGCAGGAAGGCCTGAATCTTTTCGAGATGGCCCGAGGGACGAGGTACTTGGGTGAGCGCATGGAAGTTCTTCCACACGGCTACGGGGGAGAGTTCTTCGATTTTCATGATGTTTTTCGATTTATGATTTGTAAAAGAATCCAGGCCGTCAGTCCGAAGAGGAGGACGAACATAGTCTGGAAAGTGTGTACAATAAGAGCAAAGGAGCCCGCCTGAGCTTCGGCTACGCCATACATGCCCAGCAAGGTGATGACGACGAAGTGCCAGGGGCCGGCGCCGTTAGGGGTAGGGATGATGATAGCCACGCTGATGGCGGCAAAGATGACGGCACCCGCCAAGGGACCAAGGTTTTCCGTAAAGGGGAAGCAATAGAAGCAGAGGTAGAACTCCAGATAATAGCACGTCCAGATGAGCAACGTGTAGAGGATGAACAGCCAGAGACGGCGTACGTTCTTCAACGAGACGAAACCCTCGACGAAATTATCGAGCGTGCGGGCTACGCCGGTAGCAGCCTTGTTCTTGCTGCGATGGATGAGCCTCCAGACGAGGACGGCGATGGCGACAACGGCAACGACAGCTACATAGAACCACGGATTCTTGAATACCTGCACCATGCCTCCCTCGCCCGTGCCCGTCTTGTCGAAGAAGGCATAAAGCTTGCCGGATTGGAAGATAAGCATCACGCTGCAGAACGAGAAGGCGATGATGAAGTCGATGATGCGTTCAGCCACCAGCGTGCCGAGTGATTTGCTGAAGGGGATGCCGTCGTACTTGGCCAGCACGCCGCAACGCGATATCTCACCCACACGTGGGATGAGGATGTTGGAGGCGTAGGCCACGTAGATTGAGAGGACGCTGTTGATGGGGCGCGGGCGGTAGCCGATGGGTTCCAGCGTCTGCAGCCAGCGCAAACCACGCAGGATGTGGCTCACCAGAATGGGGATAAGCGAGACAAAAAGCCACCACACATTCGTCTCCTCCGTCAGGATTTGCCAGACGGTACGGAAATCGAAATCGTGGTACATATAAACAAGGATAGCAGCTGCGATAAGCAGCGGCACAAGCCAACGAGCGGTTTTCTTGAGGGTGTCTTTCAACTTTTTTCTCCTTTTGTTTGCTTATCTCCGCTACAAGTATTACTTTTGCGGCGTGCAAATATACGGAGAGTATTTTGAAAAAGCAATGAATTTGCAGAAAAATTCATTCTTCAGCTCCCCAAGTTAATAACTCTAAGTATGGACGACGGTATAGGCAATCAACGGAATGAAACCAGTAAAACCCAAGAAAGCACTGGGACAGCACTTCCTGAAGGATCTTTCCATTGCGAAAGCCATAGCGGATACTGTCGAACGGTTCCCCGGGTACCCCGTACTTGAGGTAGGGCCGGGCATGGGTGTGCTCACCCAGTTCCTTGTTCCCAAGCAGCGTGAATTGAAAGTTGTTGAGATAGACTGTGAGTCTGTCCGTTACCTCCGTGACAACTACCCTGAACTGGAGGACGATATTATAGAGGATGACTTCCTCCGCATGCACCTTGATCGTCTTTTCGACGGCCGTCCCTTCATCGTCATCGGCAACTACCCCTACAACATCTCCAGCCAGATTTTCTTCCGCGTGCTCGACAATCGCGAGCGCATCCCCGGCTGCACGGGAATGATACAACGTGAGGTAGCATTGCGTCTGGCCGCCAAGCCTGGCAGCAAGGCATACGGAATCCTTAGCGTCTTGATGCAAGCATGGTACGATATCGACTACCTCTTTACCGTCGATGAGCATGTCTTCAATCCTCCGCCGAAGGTCAAGAGCGCCGTCATCAGCATGAAGCGGAACGACGTGAAAGAGCTGGGTTGCGACGAAACCCTCTTCCGGCAGGTGGTGAAGACGACCTTCAACCAACGCCGCAAGACGCTCCGCAACGGCATAAAGCCCATCGTTGGCGCCGACTGCCCGCTGCTTGCTGACTCTCTCTTCAATCGAAGACCCGAACAACTCTCTGTCAGCGAATTCATCCAACTGACGAACGACGTTCAAGCGTATCTGAACAGCAAAACGAAATGTCAAACCGATTAAAACTGAAAGAACCGTGCTGAAAGAACATAAGGAATTTGACAACGAGTTTATCCGCGAGATAAAGGCGCTCATTGAGGCTCGCAATGCCGATGAGCTGAAGCTGACGCTGGCCGAAATGCACCCTGCCGACATTGCTGAGTTGGCCGAGGAACTCGATAGCGAGGATGCCCGCTATATCTACCATTTGCTGGATAATGAGACCGCTGCAGAAGCGCTCGTCGAGATGGACGAGGAGGAACGAAGCGAACTGCTTGACGACCTGCCCTCGGAGACCATCGCCCGCAAGTTCATCGATGCGATGGACACCGACGATGCTGTTGAGATTATCCGTGACCTCGACGAGGAGAAGCAGGAGGAAGTGCTCGCTCATATTGAGGATATCGAGCAGGCCGGCGATATTGTAGACCTTCTCCAGTACGACGAGAATACCGCCGGCGGTATCATGGGTACAGAAATGGTTATCGTCAACGAAAATTGGTCTATGCCCGAATGCTTGCGCGAGATGCGTCAGCAGGCTGAGGATATGGATGACATCTACTACGTGTATGTCGTTGATGACGAGGAACGTTTGCAGGGCTTCTTCCCGCTGAAGAAAATGATTACCAGCCCCAGCATTTCTAAGGTAAAGCACGTCATGGACAAGGACCTCATTTCGTGTCATGTGGATACGCCGATTGACGAAGTCGTGCAGATGATTGAGAAATACAATCTGGTGGCTGTGCCTGTTGTCGATAGCATCGGACGGCTGGTCGGACAAATAACCGTCGATGACGTCATGGACGAGGTGCGTGAACAGTCGGAGCGCGACTATCAGCTGGCCTCTGGTATTACCGAGGACGTCGAGTCGGCCGATACCGTCTGGAAGCAAACCCGCGCCCGCATACCTTGGCTGCTTATTGGTATGGTGGGAGGAATAGGCACTTCCATTATTCTTGGCAAGTTCGACCAAATTTTTGTGGCGCATCCTGAGATGGCGCTCTTCATCCCTCTCATCGGTGGTACGGCTGGTAACGTCGGTACGCAGTCTTCGGCTATCGTTGTGCAGGGCTTGGCGAATAACTCCTTGAAGGTGGGCAACATGCTGAAGCAAGTGGCTAAAGAGGGGTTGGTGGCTGTCTTTAACGCTATCGTCATCAGTGCTTTAGTCTTTGCCTACAACTATTTCTTCGGCAGTCAACCCATGCTGGTAACGGGAAGCGTCTCCATCAGCCTTGCGTTGGTCATTCTCGTGGCCTCGCTTTTCGGTACATTCGTACCCATGACCTTCGAGAAACTCAAGATAGATCCTGCCATCGCAACTGGCCCCTTTATTTCGGTTACGAATGATATCATCGGTATGCTCATTTACATGGGCGTGACGTTGATGCTCTTGGGTTGAAAAAAGCCTGAATTGGGGTAAAAGGAAGCCCCAAATCCCTTACTTTTGGCGGAAAAACGCAAAAAAACGGCGAAAAAGTTGTATATTTAAAAAATAATCCGTTTATTTGCGTGGCGTATTGGTGCGCACCCATTTTAATAGTGTAATTCCTATGGAAGAAGAAATCGTAAAAGGCGAAGAATTTGTCGCTGTTCCTGAAGAGAAAGAGGCCGTCCAGGCTCCTGCCGAAGTTGTTGATACTCCTGTTGAGGCATCAGCTGAGCCGGTAGAGGCTTCTGTCGAAGAAAATCAAGTCGTTAATCCTGCTCCTGAAGCTGAAATTCCTGAGCCCGTTGAGGCTCCCGAGCCAACTGAGACTTCTGAGCCTACTGAACCCTCGGAGGTCTCGGAGAGTACAGAAACCTTGGAGCCCTCAGAGCCTGTTGTTGAGGCAGAAGAGGAAGCTGAGCCAGCTGCCCTGCTGACTTCGGGTGCCGATGTCATTGCCAAGCTGAAGTCGCTGCCCAACTTTGGAGTCAGCATAGCGCGTGACGAGCTGGAGCACCTCAAGCAAGCCTTCTATCGCTGGCACAACGCTGCCATCAGCGAAGTGAAGGACGCTTTCGTGGCTGCTGGAAACGATGCAGACGCTTTCGTCCCTGCTGATCGTTGTCCTGAATTGGTAGCTGAGGAAGAGGAGTTCAAGGAGGTAATGACGGTTATTCGCGAAAAACGTGCTGAGGCACAAAAGGAACTCGACCGCATTCGCGAGCAGAATCTCCTGCGCAAGGAGGCTATTCTCGAACGCCTGAAGACGATGATAGATAATGCCGACACGGTGCCCGTGTCCTACGATGATTTCCAGACCATTCAGCAAGAGTGGCGCGAGATTAAGGATGTGCCGCCCGAGAAGGCCTCTGAACTGTGGAAAACTTACCAATCCTATACGGAGAGGTTCTACGATATCCGCAAGCTGAACAATATGTTCCGCGACTACGACTTCAAGAAGAATCTTGAGGTCAAGACGCAGCTCTGTGAACAGGCCGAAAAACTGGCTGAGGAGCCGGATGTGGTGGTTGCCTTCCGTCAACTGCAGAAACTCCATCAGGAGTTCCGCGAGGCTGGCCCCGTTGCCAAGGAACTTCGCGAGGACATCTGGAATCGTTTCAAGGAGGCCTCGACGGTCATCAACCGCCGCCATCAGCAGTACTTCGAAGAGATTAAGAAGACGGAGAAAGAGAACTTGGAGCAGAAAATCGCCATCTGCGAAATCATGGAGTCCATTGACTACGATGCCCTCAACGGCTATGCTAAGTGGAACGACAAGACGCAGGAGGTGCTGGCTCTGCAAGGCAAGTGGAAATCACTTGGTTTCGCGCCCAAGAAACAGAACCAAAAGGTCTTTGAGCGCTTCCGCGCCGCTTGTGATGTCTTCTTCACGAAGAAGGCGGAGTTCTTCAAGAGCACTAAGGAAAGCCTCTCAACTAATCTGGAAAAGAAGATTGCGCTTTGCGAGCAGGCTGAGACCTTGAAGGACAGCACGGACTGGAAGGCAACGGCCGACAAGCTGGCTGCTTTGCAGAAGGAGTGGCGCTCCATCGGAGCTGTTCCCAAGAAACAGTCCGAGGCTGTGTGGAAGCGTTTCATGACTGCATGCGACGCCTTCTTCTCCAACCGCAACAATGCTACCAGTTCCCAGCGTAGCGAGGAGCATAAGAATCTGACCGCCAAGAAAGACATCGTGGCTTCATTGAAGAGCCTTAGCGACCAATTGGAGCAGGGCGTTCAGGATATGGGCGAAGACTTCAGCGATAAGCTGCGCGGTCTTGTGGCTGACTGGAATTCCATCGGCCATGTGCCTTTCCGCGACAAGGATAAACTTTACAAACAGTATCGTTCGTTGGTTGACAACCTGTTCGACAAGCTGCACGTCAGCGAGTCGGCTCGTCGCGTCAGCAGTTTCCGCAAGCGCGTCAGCGAGTCGGGTAATATCGATCGTGAGCGCGAACGCCTCCTGCAGACCTACGAGCGGGTGAAGAATGAACTCAAAACGTACGAGAACAACTTGGGCTTCCTTTCCGCATCCAGTAAGAGCGGCAACAGCCTGTTGGCCGAGGTGCAGCGCAAGATGGAAAAACTGCGCGCCGATGCTGACGAGATACTGGAGAAGATTAAGTCGCTGGATAAGCCATCCGAGCCTGAAACGCCTGCGGAGCCGGAAGCTCCGGAAACTCCAGAGACTCCAGAAACTCCGGAAACTCCGGAAGTTCCAGAAACGACAGAGGCATAAACCTTATTAAATTTAAAAGACTATACGACGAAGAAGAGCTTACTTTTATAATAAACTCAAGAGTATTCATTTAATTATTGTTCAACTTTAAATTCAAAAAACATGAGAAAAGTATTACGTGTTTCATTGCTTTCCTTGTTTGCGATGGCATTCTCGTCGTTGGCATTTGCTGAAGGCCAGGATGTTTCCAACAAAATCTGGAATGGAGACGCTGAAAAGGGCCTCCAAGGTTGGGAAGTGACCTTCGCAACCGACAACAATGTCGACGGACGTATTTGGAAGACCTCCAATCACACCGAAGGCATCAGCCCTGGCTCGATGGGCTACTGGGGCTTCACCAACCATTGCCTTGAAATCTGGGCAGGACAGACTGACGGCGTGGGCAACCCCGTCGGCAAGAACTCCATCACGCAGGTTGTGACCGACCTGCCCAACGGTACCTACGTATTCGGCGCTTTCACCATTGCTACTATCCAGAGCCATGGCACTTCCGAAAACAAGACAAAGTACATCCCCACGAAAGATGATGTGGAAGGTGTCTACATGTTTGCCAACGATGTGAAGCAGACGATTGCCACCAACGACCCCGAGGCTTGCGACAGCCTTCCCGCTGCTCACTCCGTGAAGCTCAATGTGGCTGCACAGGTGATTGACGGCTCGCTGAAGTTCGGCTTTGGCGCCGAGGAGGGCACGCCGGCATCGTTCATCTGCTTCGACAATGCCACCCTTTACTTCTTTGGCGACATGGAGCCCGATGCAGCTCTGGCTGAGGCTTACAAGATGGACCTCAAGCGCGCTTGCTCTGCTTCCGACACGCTGAAGATGTACCCCATGGCCGTTGCCGTCAAGGCTGAGATGGAGGCCGCTGTCAATGCTGCTGCCGATGCTAGCAGCGTCGATGACTGCATAGCTGCCGAGGAGATTGTCCGTCTGGCTAACCTCAAGGCTCGCATCTCCATCCACGATTACAACAAGCTGGTCTCTTTGATTGCCAAGGCCAAGGACGTTCTTTCCAAGGAGTGGAGTTCCTTTATCGAGGAGCAGGTGGAAGAACTGGAGGCTGCCACCGAGAAGGCTGAGGAAGACCTCGCAGCCGGCCTGCTGCAAGGCGATGAACTCAGCGAGTATCTGGCTGAGTTCGAGAACACCATCAACAAGGTGGAGATTGACGACCTCTACACTCTCCTCGATGCCCTTGACCAGTTTATCAATGACTACGATGGCATCAGCGAGTCCGATCCCAACTACTTCTGCGGTGGCTTCCATCCCGGCTTTGGTGAGGAAATCGGTCAGTATCCCTACTCCGAGCAGGAGGCACTTGAAGCTGTCTTCATGGAGGCTCAGGAACTCCTTTCCTCTATCGAGGACGGTTCTGTACGTGCTACTGAGGGTGTGGCCATGATTGATAAGATTAAGGGCGCTGTGGATACCTGTATGGCCAATGCCAATAAGGAGCCCGTCCTGCCGTTCGACGCTATTCTGGTTCCCGACCCCGATGATCCCACAAAGCCTCTGCTTCGTCAGAATCAGGGTGGTCTGGCCGATGACGCCGCCATCACCCCGTACAAGTTCTCCAGCCTCCGTGGCGGAGCTGACGACGTGTTCCGTTATGAGTCGCCCGTGTTCGGCCTGCCCTATGCTGTCGACAAGCTGGTCATCACCGTTACCCACACCATTCTCAGGGACCGTCCCCGCGACGAGGGTTACAACGATGGTCCTTACTTCAACCTCACCGAGTTCTACCTCTTCGACGAGAATGGCGAGGAGATTCCCCTCACGGCTGAAGACTTCAGCTCCAACGCAAAAGAGCCCAAAGAGGGTTCCTACGCTGGCCTGCTCGATGGCGACACCCAGACCTTCTTCCACTCACGCTGGAGCTCGAAGAACAACGAGACGGGCTATCACACCCTCGAAATCACCATGCCTGAGGATCTCTACAAGTTCAGCTTCGCTATGGAGGTCATCTTCAACGACACCCGCATCTCCAACATGCCTACTGAAATCGTTGTCTCTGGCATGACGCACAACAAGGCCGACCTGTCCGCAGCCATTTCCGATGTCGAAGGTCTTGCCGTCATGGGTTATGTGCAGGGCGACGAGCCTGGCTTCAACAGCGGCGACTTCTCCAAGATCGCTGCCCTGAAGGAGGCACTCTCATCTGCCAAGTCCGTTCTGAACAACGAGGACGCTACCGACGAAGAGCTGGTAGCCGCTACGGAGGCCCTTGAACTGGCCGCTGCTGAGGCCGACGGTGTTGAGGGCATGGAGATGAACCTGCCGAAACCCGGCGTGGCTTACAAACTGGCCAATCAGGCTCCGTTTGTCAGCGGTCAGGGCAAGGTGAAGAACATGACAGTCTTCCAGGATTCCATCCTCTGGTGGGCCGATGCCGACCCGGCAGACGCTTATCAGGACTTCACCTTCGAGAAGGTTGACGGACCCGATGAGGACGACATCTACTTCAACATCAAGAACGTCAAGACCGGCAAGTACATCGGTCTTTTCACCGAGCAGCCTGGCTACGAAGGCAGCAACGAAATCATTTGGGGTAACAACTGGCACATCCGCCTCTCCGACACTCCCGCTCCCATCCGCATGCGTTCCCTTGGCTTCGGTCAGGTTCACTTCTGGTCGGCTAAAGATGTCGATGAGACCTCCTGGCTCGGCATCCACGCCTGCAACCACAACGGCGGTGCTGCTACCACGCGTGCCGGCGACCAGGGTGGTGGCAAGGGCTTCAGCGATGCCCCCGACGGCTACTCCATCCATGGCGTCTGCGGACCCATCGTCCAGTGGGGTACTGATGCTTATGGCGCTTCCGCATGGTACATCCGCCAGCAGGAAGAGCTCCCGCTCGCCATCCTCACCGGCGAAGGCTTCGAGAAGAAACCTCACCACCTCTATCAGCCCGTCGACGTCATGACGCTTCAGGCCGACAAGGCTTGCGCCTTTGCTAACCTGAAGCTGACCGACATCCTTGGCGAGCCCATCGAGTACACGGCCGAGCAGAGCGATGCCGTCTCCACTGTCATCACCTTCGCAAAGCACACCGAGACCTTCTATCTCAGCTTCGATAATGCCGAGGGCGTCGGCACCGTTACGGTTACGGGCGGTATTGCCGAAAAGTCCGAGCTGGCTAAGCTGCAGGAGGCTTACGATGCCGCTGTCGGCACCGAGTACACTACGGGTAGCGACATCGGTTGCGTAAAGGACCTCACGGCTTACAATGCTGCTTTGGCTAAGGCTGAGGAGATTCTGAATGGCGCTGGAGCAAGCGACGATGAAATCAAGGCCGCTCGCGAACAGCTTGAGGCTGCTATCGCCGGTCTGGAGGTCGTGATGCCTGAGGAGGGTAAGAACTACTTCATCGTCAACGCCTTCCCGACGTTCGAAGAGAACTTCGGCGTGCCTATGGCCATGTTCTCCAACCCCGACAACGGTATGCCCGGCTGGACGTACATCTCCATCAACAACCCCAACTACGAGTGGCAGTTCGAGTTCGTCGATGACGAGAAGAAGGACTTCCGCCTCTTCAACGTTGGCACGCAGGAATACATCAGCGGCAGCACCGGTGGTGACCACGTCATGACCGAGAGCAATGGCGGTAAGTACACCCTTATTGCCCGCGGCAACCAGAAGTTCAACATCCTCAATACCGACGAGGGTGCCAGCAACGATGGTAGCGCAAGCGGCACGTGGATGATTCATGCCAAGAACCATAATGGTGGTAGTAACCCCTTCGGCAGCATCTGCATGTGGGGTAACGACAACCCGACCAAGTCCGAGTGGTACATCAAGGAGAGCGGCACCGTCAAGACCTCCATCGACGAAATCTCCGTTGAGCCCGAGCGCTTGAACGCTGTCAGCGGCACCTTCGACCTCACCGGCCGTCGCGTTGCTAACCCCGAGAAGGGTCTCTACATCATGAACGGCAAGAAGGTTCTGGTGAAGTGAGAGAAGAACTGAGCCCCTAATAGGGTGAAATATGAAAAGCGGAGGTGCATTGGCGCCTCCGCTTTTTTCTGCTTTGTATTATCCAGTATAATAATCTCTCTCTTCTTGCGTGTGTGATGGAGATGCTTGGGCTGAGGATTTATTCGCCTGCTCTGACAAATTATTCGCCTGCGTTGAGAATTTATTTGCCTGCTTTGTTTCAGTTTTTCAGTTTTCAGTTTTCTAGCAAGCTCTGCATTTTTGGTGAATTCAGACTTTATTATATTATTATAATATATATATTATATAATAATTCTTATTGTCATTCATTTTTCACCATTTTCTCTATTCCCATGTAATAGCTCATAAAAAACTGAAAACTGAAAAACTGAAACACTCAGCGCGTGATGTAGTTGAGATAGTCGGTGACGGCCTGGAGGCAGACGGGGCAGAAGGGGTAGGCGAGGGTGTTCATGAGGCAATGCTCGTAGGGACGCCAGATGCCATGCTCCAGATAGCCGCCGCCCTCGGGAAGGGATTTGCCGTGCAGGGAGTCCTCAGGCAGCGGTTGTTGTGCCCACGGCTTGTGCGAGACATCGATTTTTGTAGTCAGATTGGCTTCCCACGGCTCCACGGCTGGGTCGTACTGGTCGGAAGTGGTGTTGCCGATTTCGACATACTCGTCGCCGAGGCCTAGCATCTGATGCCCGAATTCGTGGACGTGGACGCGGCCTGATGTGCCGTGGGTGTCGTGCCCGGCTCCCACGCCGTAAAAGTTATAGATGCCTCCGCCGCCATATTTATCGGAATTGGTGAGGATGTAGATATAGTCGTACGGAGCGTGTCCGGCGATGTCGCGGACGGTCTGGAAGTCGTAGGTCATCTGGTAGCGCTCGGAGTCGAAGGTGAAGTAGTTGGCCTTGACGGCAGTATTGCGCCATTTGCCTACGGCAGGGATGGAGACGCCGCTCTCGGCACTCGGCGCCCAGACGAGCCGCATGTTGACGCGCTGCTCGTTCGATGTCCACGGCTCGAAGCGGAAGAACTCCGATGCGAAGTACTCGCAGTCACGGACGAACTGCTCGCGCTCGCCCTCTGTGTAGCCCTCGGGGATGAGGACAATATCCAGACAGGTGTGCGGGTCGCCGACGACGTGGATGTCCTGCGTCTCGTAGATGGGGGAGAAGCCGCGCACAAAGTAGTTGCCGGCCTTGATTTCATATTCGAACTTCAGCACCCAGGGCTGCGTGGCATGGAGTTTGCGGACGGCTGGGTCGTGCGGATTGCCGCGTGACCAGATCTGGGCGATGGCGTCGTGCTTGGGGTAGGGGAAGACGACGCTCTCCGGCATACCTAGCGAAGTGGTGCGGGCCTCGGGCGTGCATTGCCATTCGCCCCACAACGTGCAGTAGTGGAACGAGTAGATTTCGCGGCGTGTCTCCTTGTCGAGCAGCACGAAGCGCTGGTTGCCGTAGTTGAACGAATCGCGTAGCGCGAAGTATGAGCCAGCAAAATAGGGTTCCTCCTTCAGTTCGTCAAAGAAATAAGTCTCCTCCGTAGCGTTGCCGCAATGGTAGAAGTCGAGGCGCATGATCTTGTCCTCGAAATAGTCGGCGAAGCAGATGTTTTCATCTGCTTGTTGATTTGTGGGGTTGTTGACTTGTTGACTTCTTGACGTTTGACCACAGGCCGTTAGGGCGAAAAGAATCGCAAGGGGTAACAATTTTGCTTTCATACGGATGATTTTTGGGTGTAAAGATACGAATATATTTAGAAATGATGAAATTAAGTGGGTGAAAATTTCTAACAAGCGTTAAAATCTGAAAAAAAAGGTGTAACATACGGAAAAAGGTATTATCTTTGCCCGATTTTAGATAAAAAAGATTCTACATGGAAAAACGCAAATTATCCTTTTGGCAGATGTTTAACCTGAGCTTCGGATTCTTCGGGGTTCAGATAGCCTATGCGCTCCAGAGCGCTAACATCAGCCGCATTTTTGCCACGCTGGGTGCCGACCCGCACCAGCTGAGTTTCTTCTGGATTCTTCCGCCTCTGATGGGCATGGTCGTACAGCCGTTCATCGGCAAATGGAGCGACCGTACCTGGTGCCGCTGGGGCCGTCGTAAACCCTACTTGTTGGTAGGTGCGCTGGTGGCTGTGCTGGTGATGGTGCTTCTGCCCAATGCGGGCAGCCTGAACCTCTCCACGGCGTATATCTTCCTGGGGTTGAATGCTGCCATGTGGTTTGGCCTGTTCTCGCTTATCTTCCTTGATACCAGCATCAACGTGGCCATGCAGCCGTTCAAGATGATGGTGGGCGACATGGTGAACGAGGAGCAGAAGGCTACGGCCTACTCGATACAGTCGTTCCTCTGCAACGCCGGCTCGCTGTTCGGCTACCTGTTCCCCATCTTCTTCACATGGATTGGCATCAGCAACACGGCTCCTGAGGGCGTGGTGCCCGACACGGTGAAGTGGAGCTTCTACTGTGGTGCGGCGCTGCTCATCCTCTGCGTGCTCTTCACCTTTGCCAAGGTCAAGGAGATGAATCCGCAGGAGTATGCCGAGTTCCACGGGGCGCCCCTTGTTCAGGAGGGTCAGGCAAAGACATCGTTTGTGAAGCTGCTTGCCCATGCTCCTGGGACATTCTGGACCGTCGGTCTCGTGCAGTTCTTCTGCTGGGCGGCATTCCTGTTCATGTGGACCTATACCAACGGTACCGTAGCCAAGAATTGCTGGAACACTACCGAGGTGGCTTCAGCAGGCTATCAGGCTGCCGGTAACTGGGTGGGCGTGCTGTTTGCCGTTCAGGCCGTGGGCTCTATCGTCTGGGCTACGCTCATCCCCCGTTTCAAGAACCTCAAGACGGCCTACATCGTCAGCCTGCTCTTTGGCGCAATCGGTTTCGTAAGTGCCGCCTTTGTCCACGACCAGTATGTGCTTTTCGTCAGCTTCTTCCTTATCGGCTTTGCCTGGGCTGCCATGCTGGCGCTGCCATTCACGCTGCTCACCAACTCGCTTAGTGGCGAGCACATGGGCGAATACCTCGGCCTCTTCAATTGTACCATCTGCCTGCCGCAGATTGTAGCAGCTGCTCTGGGTGGCGTGCTGCTGAAGGCTCTGGGTGGAGCGCAGTCCTCGATGCTCATTGCTGCTGGCGTGCTGCTCGTGCTGGGCTGCTTTGCCGTTGGAATCATAAGGGTAAAGAAAAAATAATTCCATACACTTTTTATTAACTTAAAATTATTCATTTAACCAACGTTTTCTTATGGAAAGAATCAAGAAAAGACTCGTGGCCATCGTGGCACTCTGCCTGATGACCACCATGGTGTTCGCTCAGGGCGGACACACGGTTAAGGGAGTAGTTGCAGACGAGATGGGCCCCGTCGTCGGAGCCAGCGTCTTTGAGAAAGGGAATGTCACCAACGGTACGACCACCGATTTCGACGGCCGTTTCACGCTGACGGTACAGAACCCTAACACGACGCTCGTCTTCTCCTACATCGGCCTTCAGACTAAAGAGGTCGCCCTTGCCGGGAGAACAAACATCTCCGTCAACCTCGAGGAAGACTCGGAGTTGCTGGAGGACGTCATCGTCATCGGCTACGGTACGGTGAAGAAGAACGATCTGACCGGTTCGGTGGCTGCCGTAAAGGCTGACCAGCTGAACAAGGGTGTCGTCACATCGCCTACCGACCTGTTGAAGGGCAAGTCGGCTGGTGTCGTGCTGACCAGCGGCGACGGTGCTCCTGGTAGTTCGGCTACCATCCGCGTTCGTGGCGGCTCGTCTTTGAAGGCGAGCAACGACCCGCTTATCGTCATCGACGGCCTGCCCGTCAGCAACGACGGTATCAGCGGCACGAGCAGCGCCCTCTCGTCCATCAACCCGAGCGACATCGAGAGCTTTACCGTGCTGAAGGATGCTTCCGCTACCGCTATCTACGGTAGCCGCGCATCGAACGGCGTCATTATGATCACCACCAAGAAGGGCAGCAAGTTCGATACGGGCAAGCCCCACGTGGATGTGGACTTCACCAGCTCCATCAGCCAGAACACCAAGTATGTCGATGTACTGAATGCCAGCGAACTGAAGGCTCTTATGGAGAAGACCTACGGCCAGGCATCGGAGGCTTATGGCCTGTTGACTGACTCCGATACCGACTGGCAGCGCGAAATCTTCCAGCTCGCCCAGACTTACGAGGCCAACGCCTCTATCCGCGGCTCTGTGGGAGGTAAGCACAACTACATGCCTTATCGCGTCAGCCTCGGCTACCTCAATCAGGGCGGTACGCTGAAGACCTCCAAGATGTCGCGTGAGACGCTTTCGGCCAACCTTACCCCCACGCTGATGGATGAGCACCTCACCATTAGCCTCAACGCCAAGCTGATGAACATGGACACGCGCTTCGCCAATACGAGCGCCATCAGCCAGGCTGTGCAGTACGACCCCACCAAGCCCGTCTATGACGAACACGGCTTGAACGGCTATAGCTGGTGGAACTACGGTCGCGGCACATATGATATCGCCAACTGCAACACCATGGCCAACCAGAATCCTATGGCTTTGCTGAACGATAAGAACGACCGCAGCAACGCCAAGCGCTTCATCGGCAACGCCCAGTTCGACTATAAGATTCACGGCTTCGAGGACCTGCGCCTCAACCTTAATCTCGGTCTCGATCATACCTCCTCTCTGGGTACCGTTGATGTCGCTCCCAACACGGAGCAGTCGTTCCACAATACCAAGCAGAGCGGATCGGGCTACCACACCAACTACAACCAGCAGCATACCGACAAGACCCTTGAGGCCTACGCCGACTACAGCCACGACTTCGGCAAGGCGTTCATCGACCTCATGGGCGGTTACAGCTGGCAGCACTTCTATACGGAGTCGTTCAACGAGCAGTACAAGGCCGACGGCACACAACCGACGGCATCGGACTACTACCTGAGCACACCGCTGACAAACAAGACTGAGTACTTCCTCGTCAGCTTCTTCGGTCGTGCCAACTTCAGCTACGACAACCGCTACATGATTACCGCCACGCTGCGTCGCGACGGTACCAGCCGTTTTGCCAACAACAAGTGGGGTCTCTTCCCCTCAGTTGCCCTCGGCTGGAACATCAAGAACGAAGGCTTCCTGCGTGACAGCGATGCCCTCAGCGCCCTGAAGCTCCGTCTCAGCTACGGACAGACAGGTCAGCAGGACTTGCAGGCAGGCGACTATCCCACATTGGCCACCTACACGATGAATACCAACCAGAGCTACTATGTCTTTGGTAACCAATGGTTCCATCCCCTCCGTCCCGACGGCTACAACGCCGACCTGAAGTGGGAGACTACCACGACGTGGAACGTCGGTTTGGACTATGGCTTTGCCGGCGGACGCATCTACGGTAGCATCGATGCCTACAAGCGCTTCACCAAGGACCTGCTCAACTACACTCCCGTTGCCGCAGGCGCCAACCTGACCAACTACCTCGATGCCAACATCGGTGACCTCGAGAACGAAGGCGTCGAATTTGAAATCAACGCCATCCCCGTTGAGACCCGCGACTGGAACTGGACGGTCGGCTTTAACGTTGCCTACAACAAGACCACCGTTACCCGTCTGACCACCGACGATGAGCGCCCCGACTACTACGGCGTCACTACCGGCGGTATCAGCGGCGGTACGGGCAACACCATTCAGGTACACCAGACTGGACAGTCACCCTACAGCTTCTTCGTCTATCAGCAAGTTTATGATACCGACGGCAAGCCCATCGAGGGTATGTACGTCGACCGTAACGGCGACGGTACCATCAACGATGGCGACAAGTACTGCTACCAGAAGGCTGCCCCCGATTTCACCTATGGCTTCAACACCAATCTTTCGTACAAGAATTGGACGCTGGCTGCCAGCGCACACGCCAACGTGGGCAACTATGTCTATAACAACATCGCCTCCAACGGCGACTTGCTGACCGACCTTGCCACCAACGGCTTCGTCAACAACCGCTATCGTACGGCCGAGGAGCACAACTTCACCAACTTCGCCCAGTACTTCAGCGACATGTATGTCCAGAACGCCTCCTTCCTGAAGCTTGACAACGTCACCCTGAGCTACCGTTTCAACCTCAAGGGACGCCACAGCCTCAACGTCTTCGGCACCGTGCAGAACATCGCTTGCCTCACCACTTACAAGGGCATCGACCCCGAAATCTACAGCGGTATCGACAACAATATGTATCCGCGTCCCCGCACCTATATGCTGGGTCTGAAGTATAATTTCTAATCGCTTAACGGATATGAAAACTATGAAAAAGAGTATATTTGCAATTCTGGGAGTAAGCTTTTGCATGGCCTTCGGCCTTACGGCTTGCGTTGGTGACCTCAACGTCACACCCATTGACGAGAACATCCAGTTGCCTGAGGACGTCCTCATGAACCAGGATGCCTATAAAGCCCTGTTGGCAAAGTGCTATCAGGGACTCTGCTGCTCCAGCTCGTTTGGCCCTGATGGCGGCCCCGATATCGACGGCGTCGATGGCGGTTATGGACAGTATATGCGTGCCGTGGTTAACATGCAGGAAGTCTCCACCGATGTGGTCACCTGCTGCTGGAACGACGGTAACCTCGCCGACATCCACAACATGACTTGGAACAGCTCTAACGAGTTCATCCTCTCGATGTACTACCGTATTTTCTATCAAATCGGTTTGTGCAACGAGTTTATCCGCCGCAGCAATGCCGCCACCATCGACGGCTATACCGAGAAAGCGGCCTACATCGCCGAGGCTCGCGCTCTGCGCCTGCTTTCCTATTATCATGCTATCGATATGTTCGGCAATGTTCCCTTCTCTACCGAGGAGAACTCCGTCGGCTCTACCGGCCCCGAGCAGATTACGCGTGCCAACCTCTTCGATTGGATGGTGGGAGAAGCTAACGAATTGCTCAGCGGCAACGACCTTGCTGCTGTTGGCCAGAACGAGTACGGCCGTGCCGACAAGGGTCTGGTGCAGATGATTCTTGCCAAGCTCTATCTGAATGCCGAGATTTGGAAGGGCACAGCCATGTACAGGGAGTGCGCCGCTATCTGCGAGGATATTATTAAGGAATATCCCCTGCACAACAACTGGGGTGACCTGTTCCTTGCCGACAACCATCTTTGGACAAAGAACAAGACCTATCCTCACGGTGACGAGCTTATCTTCGTTGCTCCGCAGGACGGCGTGTATCTCCAGTCTTATGGCAGCACCAACTTCCTTGTCTTTGCCAGCACATGGAGCGTGGCCGGTGACGACACCCGCACGATGGATGCCGCTGGCGACATGGGTATTTCCTCTGGCTGGTCGGGCTTGAGCCTGACGGGCGCATTCACCAGTAAGTTCACGGATGGCGATGCCCGTGCTACCTTCTTCAAGGGTGGCTTTGCTCAGTACATCGACCAAATTCGCGACGACGTGGGAGCCAGCAATGGTTGGAAGAGCATGAAGTTCCGTAACGTCAACCATGACGGTTCCGCTGCTCAGGCTGCTGGCTTCGTTGATGTTGACTTCCCCATCTTCCGTAGTGCCGATGCATATCTGATGTATGCTGAGTGTGCAGCCCGTGATGCCGCTGATAAAACGTTGGGTACGCAGTACCTGAACACCATCAGCCACCGTGCTGGTGGACCGCAGCTGACGTTGACGCTCGACAATATCCTCGATGAACGCGCCCGTGAGCTCTATCTTGAAGGCCACCGTCGTCAGGACCTCATCCGCTTTGGCAAGTTCACCACCGCCGACTACCTCTGGGAGTTCAAGGGCGGCGTACAGGGCGGACAGGCCGTCGAAAGCTACAAAAACCTCTATCCGCTCACCAGTGGCGACACCAACGCCAACGGCAACCTCAAGCAGAACGAGGGCTATTAATTGACAATTCATAATTAACAATTGACAATTAAATAATAATGAATATGAAGAAATATTTTTCTATAGCACTAATTGCCGTCATGGGGCTGCTGGCGTGGTCCTGCGCTGACGACAACATCGTAGCTGTCTATAATCCCGACAACGTTACCGCCCAAACGCTGGGCGACGTCACGGGCACAACGCTTACTCCTGACGGCGAGCCCATCGTTATCAACTTCTCGGGTGTTGACTTCGGGCTGGATGTCCCTGCCTCCTACACCCTCTATGTAGCCAAGGCAGGCACGAATTTTGACCCGCAGCAGAAGGTTCCCGCAACCATCGATGCTGAGAAGGGCACCCTCACCATCAAGCAGTCAGACTTGAACACAGCGCTGCTTAACCTCGGTGCCACCGCTGATCAGGACTTCGAGGCTGAGTTCAAACTTGTTGCCAATGCCCTGACCGACAAGAATGTTCCTGTCGCCAGCACTACTACTACATCCGCCACGAAGACGGCCACGTTCAAGGCCTATGAGGCCACGCTGCTTGACAAGGATGTCTATGAAATCGTGTATGTCCAGGGCAGCTATGCCGGCTGGAACTTCGATAACTGCCAGTACCTCTACAACTACTCGAAGGACGGCCACACCTATAGCGGCGTGGTTGACCTGGGCGAGAAGGCTGCCGAGGGTATCAAGGTGACGGGTACCAACGACTGGGGTAACGAAACCGGTAACTGGGGCTTCGACGACGAAAGTGGCTCACAGGAAGCCGAGGCCAGCAGCCTGCAGCTGCTCAACGGCTCCAACACCAACGTCACCGCCTACAATAAGCGCTTCTATAGCTTCACCTTCGACAAGAACAGCCTCGTGCTGAAGAAGAACTGGGGTGCTGACGTCATCTCCATCATCGGCGGCTTCAACGGCTGGTCCGACGAAGGCGAGGTTGACATGGACTACAACCCCGACTACGTCCGCTTCTATGCCGACGTTGACTTTGCCGAGGCTACGGAGTTCAAGTTCCGTGCCGACCATACATGGGGCGATGCTGAGTGGGGTGCTGACGCCGTCCTCAAGGGGAGCAACATTCCCTGCGAGGCTGGACAGTACCGTATCTACCTCGACTTGAATAAGAATGAAGTCAAGATTGACGCCAACATGTACGGCAAGGAAGAGCCGACGGCAGGTAAGGACGAACCCGAACCTGAGCCACAGCCCGCTTATAAGGGATGGGGTATCATCGGCAGCTTCAACGACTGGGGTGGTGACGCCGCCATGACCGAGGCTGATGGTGTCTGGACAGGCTATGTCACCTTCGATGCTGAGGCTGAATGGAAGCTTCGCAAGGATGCCGGTTGGGACGAGAACGTCGGCGGTACCTTCGTTGCTCTTGATGAGCCGTTCGCAGCTGTGGCTGGTGGCGACAACATCAAGCTGGGTCAGGCTGGCTTCTTCAAGGTAGTCTATGACACTACTGCCGGCACCATTACCGTCAGCACTGGCGATGTCTGGGGCGTCATTGGCGACTTCAACAGCTGGTCTGCCGATGTCTTCATGACCAATGTCGACGGCGTCTGGACGAGCGGACTTGTTGAGCTTAAGGATGCCGGTGGCATTAAGATTCGTCACAACTGTGGCTGGGACGAGAACTTCGGCGGTACGTTCGCCGCTCTTGGCCAGGCCTTTGAGGCTGTGCCCGGTGGCGACAACATCGCTCTTGAGGCAGGCAAGTACAGCGTGGTTTACGACAGCAATGCCGGCACCATCACCGTCAACTCCTATGTTCCTGCCAACTGCTGGAGCATCATCGGCTCTGTGGCTGGCACCGCCTGGGACACCGACTTCTTCATGACCGAGGCCGATGGTCTTTGGACGATCAGCGACTTTGCCATCGCCGAAGGCGACGAGTGGAAGATTCGCTTCAACTGCGACTGGGCCGAGAACCGTGGCGGTACGTTCGTCGCTCTTGACGAGCCTTTCGCTGTGGAGAACAATGGTGCCAACATCACAGGCGTTCCCGCAGGTACCTATACCATCGTCTATGATCCCGCTGCCGAGACCATCACCGTTACCATTCCCAAGTCGGATCCCGTCTGGGGCGTTATCGGTGATTTCAACAGCTGGGGAGGCGACGAACTGATGAAGGAGATTGCTCCCGGCATCTGGATGAGCGAGAAGCTCAACCTCTCCGGCGGTTGGAAGGTACGCTTCGATGGCGGCTGGGACGTCAACTTCGGCGGCAACACGCCCGCTGAGTTCGGCCAGTTTGTGCAGGCTGTACCCGGTGGCGACAACATTAACTTCGAAGGCAACTTCAAGGTCGTTCTCAACACCAACAACGGTACCCTTGGCACTCTTGAGTGGGGCCTGGTGGGCAGCATTGCCAGCCTCGGCTTCAACTGGGGCGAGGACTTCCCCATGAACCGTGGTATCGACGGCAAGTGGTACAGCATTCCCGTTACCCTTACCACGACTGACGAGTTCAAGATTCGTAAGAATGCCGATTGGGGCGAGAACTTCGGTGGTGCCTATGTCGCTGTTGACGAGCCGTTTGCAGCTGTGGCTGGAGGCGATAACATCAAGGTCGATGCCGACGGTACTTACATGGTAGTCTATGACCCCGAAGCAGCTACGCTCACGCTCACCAAGGGCTATTGGGGCGTCATCGGCGGCTTCAACAGCTGGGGTGCCGACGACTTCATGTACTACAATGGCGATGGCAAGTGGTATAGCTTCAACCGCACCTACGAAGGCGAATGGAAGATTCGTCAGGGTGCCGGTTGGGATGTCAACCGCGGTGGTACGTACGGCGCATTGAACGAGCCTTTCGAGGCTGTTCCCGGCGGCGATAACATCAGCGTTGGTGAGAGCAGTTTTGGCATCATCTACGATACCGCAACTGAAACCATCACTATCACCACAGACAAGGTGCTCTAATCTCCACCATCCCGAAGTAGGAAAAGAGAATAGGCAGGGTTTGTCCCTGCCTATTCTTGTTTTCCCCAAGCCAAGCAGCCTATTTTGGCACCCCATTTTCGGGCGATGAGCATCGCGTTTTTGTGCTGCTTTTTCCGTCATCTCGCCAATTCTCGCGGCGGATAGTAATAGGCTCGTTGTGGCGCGGAAAAGGCTTGATATTTTTATTAAAAGGCCTAAAAAATTGTTTTCCAGCCTTTTCGGCGACTAATTCTTTGGCTTCGCGAATGTGGAGTCAAAGAATAATGCTGCCGCTGCCCAAGGTAACACGGTAACAGGTTACAAGGTTACAAGGTAACAAGGTGTTCACTCGCGCGGAGATAAAGTGGAAAGGAGATACTGGTATAATTTTAAATATATATATATATTTAATTTTTCCAATATATAATATATATAATAGCGCGCAAGTGAAAAATGTAAACCTGTTACCTTGTTACCTTGTAACCTGTTACCGTGTTACCGTGGGGTTTCTTTTTCCTATGCCACCCCATGTCGCACGCAGAACGTTCGTTCGCTGCCGTCCCGCGCGTGCAACCCGGTTGCAGAAAACGGACATTTGTTGGGGTAGGGTGCACACGGTCTGAAAGGAAAAGCGTACCTTTGCCGCAGAAATAAAAAAACAAGTCACTATGAACGAAATTTTCCACCTTATCAACGAGATGTCGCCCTACCTGCTGTTGGGCTTCCTGATTGCCGGCCTGATGCACGCCTTCATCCCCGGCAAATACTACACGCGCTATTTGGCCAAGCCCAACTTTCGCTCGGTGCTCAATGCTGCGCTATTCGGCGTGCCCCTGCCACTCTGCTCGTGCGGAGTCATCCCTACGGCCATGTCGTTGCGCAAGGAGGGTGCTTCGAAGGGCGCTGTGGCATCGTTCCTGATTGCCACGCCGCAGACGGGCGTTGACTCCATCATCGCCACCTACTCACTTATGGGCCTTCCCTTTGCCATCATCCGCCCCATCGTGGCCTTCATCACCGCCCTTTTTGGCGGTAGCCTGGTCAATAGGGTGACGAGGAAAGAAGGTCAACAAGTCAACGAGTCAACGAGTCAACAAGTGGAGGCTCATGACCATTGCCATGAGGAAGAGGAAAAAGCTGAGCCTTGTTGCTGCCATCATCATGAGGAAGGGGAGGAGCATTGCCACCATGCCGAGACGAAGGAGGGCATGACGTTCTGGCAAAAGATTGTCGTGGCGCTGCGCTATGCCTTCGTCGATATGGTGGAGGACATCGGCAAGTGGCTCGTCGTGGGCCTCGTCATCGCCGCCCTCATTACCGTGCTGGTGCCCGATTCGTTCTTCGCCGTCTTCAAGGACAACACGTGGCTCTCCATGCTGCTTGTGCTGGTCATCAGCATCCCCATGTACATCTGCGCTACGGGCTCCATCCCCATTGCTGTTGCCCTGATGCTGAAGGGCCTGACGCCTGGCTCTGCATTGGTACTCCTTATGGCCGGCCCTGCTGCCAACATGGCCAGCATTCTTGTCATCCGCCATCGACTGGGCGTGAAGACACTCGTTGCCTACCTCGTCAGTATCATCGGTGGGGCCGTTGCTTCGGGATTTGTCATCGACTACCTGCTGCCCCGCCATTGGTTCACCGATGCCCTCGTCCAGATAGAGCATTGCACGGAAGCCGGCACATGGTTCACGTGGGCCTGCACCGCCCTGCTCGTTGTGCTGCTCATTAATGCCTTTGTACAGAGACGCCATAATCATTCTCATTGTCATTGCCATTAATTAGTGAATAATGACTAGATAATACCAACTCATTCTGCAGAGAAACTACTATCTATTCACTAATCACTATTCACTAATCACTCAAAAAAACTCCCATGAATAATGCCCTTATCTCCGACGAGCAGACGCTCGATAATGCCGGCATCCGCGTGACGGCGGTACGTCTGATGGTCTGGCGCCAAGTGCGTCACGGTTTCAGCGATGCCTTCTCCTTGGCCGACCTAGAGGCTGCGCTTCCCACGGTCGATCGTTCCACCCTGTTCCGTACGCTCACCACACTTACCGATGCTCATCTGCTTCATCTCATCGACGATGGCTCAGGCTCGCAGAAATACTGCGTCTGCCCCGAGGGCGACACCCACCATTGCGTAGGCCACGTCCACTTCACCTGCCTCACGTGCCACCGCACCTTCTGCTTTACCGACATCCACATCCCTGTCGTCCCCCTGCCCGACGGTTTCGAAGCCCGCGAGACGGAATATGTCGTCAAGGGCATTTGCTCCTCCTGCCGCAAGGGTTGACAATATACCTTGATGTAATTCTGATAAGATAGGGGGGCTCCTTATCCCGAAGAGCTTTGCCTACGTTAGGAAATTATTCCTAAGGATTAAAATTTTATTTGCCTGCGCTGAGAATTTATTCCAAAGGAATGAGAGTTATATAGCATTATCTCTCGCCTTGCACTATCTTTAAGGGCTTTTAACCCTTTTAGATAGGCTGCGGCTCGGATAATTGCAAAATTATTTGCATTATCTCTCACCTTGCACTATCTTTGTACCCAATAAAATTGAACAATGAGAAAGATAACGATATTCATGCTCGCCCTGCTGTGCGCGATAGCCCAAAGCTCTCTGGCTACCGACGGCGTCCGTCTGCGCGGATGCAGGGTCGGCACGCCTAACCCTCAGTTCGTTCCCCGTCGCGCACCATCGTTGCAGGGCGGCGAAAATCCGTACGTCGGCGACCGCCGTCAGCTGGTAGTGTTGGCCTCGTTCCAGAATCAGGACTTCGCCGAGGATCACGACGCCACGTTGGCGACGTGGAACAAGATATTCAATGCCGAGGGTTATTGCGAGGGCTCCTACGTGGGCTCCGTGCGCGACTATTTCCTGGCGCAGAGCTACGGCCAGTTCCGCCTGACGTTCGACATCTTGTTTGTTGAGCTGCCCAACAACCGCCAGAAATACCGCAGCACAGACATCGACGACGAATTCTCGCAGTACATGGTCGATGACATCGTGGACGTGCTGCTGGCGCGGGACATCGACTGGAGCCCGTACGACTGGGACGGCGACCGTTTTGTTGACCAGCTGCTCATCGTCTATGCCGGCAAGGGGCAGAATGCCGGAGGCGACTCAAACACCATCTGGCCCCACCAATGGTGGCTCAGCCAGCATCAGGACCTGACGACGGACGACGAGTCTGACTTCCGCAGCTTCCGTACCGTAACCAGCGGAGGTCAGGAGTACTACATCGACAGCTACTGCTGCGTGCAGGAAATAGTGGAAATCGGTGGTATCAGCACACCCTTTGGCACCCTCTGCCACGAGTACAGCCATTGCTTCGGCTTTCCCGACTTCTACTACGGCGGTGGCACCAAGGTGGTGAGCGAATGGGACCTTATGGACTACGGCAACTATAACGGGAAGGGATTCCGCCCCTGCGGTTATTCGGCCCACGAGCGCATGCTGATGGGATGGCTCACGCCTGTCGAACTCACCTCTACCGCTACTATCGCCGCTATGCCCGCCTTGGAGGATGAGCCGTTGGCCTATCTCATCCGCAACGACGGCGCCGAGAACGAATACTACATCGTGGAGAACCGCCAGCAGAAGGGATGGGACGAGTTGCTGCCCGGCAGCGGCATCGTTGTCTTCCACGTCGATTACGACAAGGCGCTTTGGATGAGCACCACCGTCGAGGTCAACAGCTACAGCAAAAAGCGTTACCACATCTTTCCCGCCAACAACAAAACGAGTATTTATTCCAGCAAGGGCTGGGCCTACCCGTATGTCGTGACTGACGGCCAGGGCAACGTCTCGGTAGCCAACGACTGCCTGACTAACACCTCGGCCCCCGCCGCTACACTAATCAATCCGAACGCCGATGGCCAGACGCTGATGTCGAAGCCTATCACGCAGATGTCGGTAGATGCCGATGGCCTGGCGTCCTTCGTCTTCATGGACGACCAGCTTATGCTCATGAATGGCGACGACAATACTGCCCGTATCGCCGCTACCGTTGCTGGCATCAATTATGATGTCACCCTGCAGGGCCGCACGCTGTACAGGGACGGCGGGTGGAACACGCTTTGCCTGCCCTTCGGCCTCGGCGATTTTACCGGCACCCCGCTCGCAGGAGCCACGGTGATGGAACTCGACATCAGCGACAGCTGCAACACAGGTTTTGACCCTTCGACCGGCACGCTTACCCTCGACTTCGTGGGCGTCGACAAGATGGAAGCCGGCAGGCCCTACATCGTGAAGTGGACGACGGTGGGCGATTCCATCGCGAATCCCGTTTTCGAGGACGTCACTATCAGTAATGAGGACCCTAAGAAAGTCGCCAGCACGGACGGAATGATGAGCTTCGCAGGCACCTATAGTTCCTCCGCCATTACCGTGGGCGACAAGAGCAGCCTCTTCCTCGGCGTCGGAAAAAACGAAAAGAATGAGGACGTGAACACCCTCATCTGGCCCAACGACACGAACTACGCAAGCATCCCCGACCTCATAGGGGCTGACGCCAACCACTACTACGTTGGCGCCTTCCGCTCTTGGTTCCACGTGAGCCTTGAAGACAACGCCATCCGTGCCTACGTGCTGCACTTCAGCGACGACACGAGGGTAAGCCCCACCCTTGAATCCTCCCGTGGTGGAGGGGAGAGGGGAGAGGGGCTCCTTTACGACCTGCAAGGGCGTAGGGTGAATAACCCCTCGCACGGTATCTATATAATGAACGGACGAAAAATCATCGTGAAATAAAAAAAGAAAATGAAAAAGATATTGATAACCCTGGCCTTGATGATGGCGCTGGCAACAGCGGCACAGGCCGATGACTACCCCTATCTGGCTTTCCAGACGGCTGACGGTACGGTTAAGGCTGTATCTGTCACGTCGTTGAAACTGACGTTCGAGGGCGGCCAGTTGGTGGCTACGAACGGCGACGGCAGTTATGCCTTTCCGTTGACAGACTTGAGCAAGATGTTTTTTACAACCGAGCCCACGGCAATAGACTCTCCTAATGCCTCTCCTGCAGGGAAGGACATAGAAATCTTCTCGTTGACAGGCGTTTCCTTAGGCAAGTTCGACAGCGTGCAGGCGGCAAAGGCGCAGCTTGAGGACGGCATCTATGTCGTCAAGTCGGGAAGTGAAATCCGTAAGATGTTGAAGAAGTGAAGAAAGCCCTTCTTTGTCCTTTTGCCTGGCTGGTAGCTGTGGTCGTGCAGGCGCAGACGTTGAATGTCGCCGTGGGCAACGTCACCTATCAGTTTCCCGCTGAACAGGTGGGCGAGATGACCTATGCCAACGGCACCTCGATTACCATCATGGGAAAGGTGTTTGCCATCAGCGACATCACGAAGGTCTATGTCGATGGCACGACAGAGAAGGACAATACCGTCATCGTTACCTATAGCGGAACGTCGGCTGCCGTCAGCGTGGCGGGCAATGTGGCAAAGTTCATTGTGCCTACCGTGAGCGGCGCCCACGTCACCATGGCTCAGGGCAATACGGACGATGTGGATGGTGACGAGATTACCTATGTGCTGAAGGGTACTTCAGAGGACGGCGAGTTCGCTCTCACAGGTCTGTACAAATGCACGGTGCAGTTGGACGGCTTGACGCTGACCAATCCTGCTGGTGCGGCCATCGACATCAACAATAAGAAACGTATCCAGCTCAGCGTGAAGACGGACACGGAGAACACGCTCATCGATGGCGCCAACGGCTCGCAGAAGGCCTGTCTTTACAGCAAGGGCCAATTGCAGTTGCAAGGGGGCGGCACGCTCAACGTCTATGGAAAGACGGCTCACGCCATCAAGAGCGGCGACTATATCAGTATTAAAAATTTGACGCTGAACATCCAGTCATCCGTCAACGACGGGCTGAATTGCAACGGCTATTTCCTCATGAAGAGCGGCACGGTCAACATCATCGGCACGGGCGACGACGGCATCCAATGCGACATCGATGGCACGGCCTCTACGGGCGAAACTACTGACCATGAAAGCGAGGACAGCGGTAACGTCTATATCGAGGGCGGTACGCTTGACCTCTCTGTTACTGCTGCCGCCACAAAGGGCATCAAGGCAGCTGGCGATATCCGTATCAGCGGCGGTGGCGTCCACATTATCACCAGCGGCGGTGGCATCTATGATAGCGATGAAAAGGATGCCAAGGGCTGCGCCGGACTGAAGAGCGACGGCAACATGACCCTCAGCGGCGGTAGCGTGACGTTGGAAAACACCGGCGCAGGCGGTAAGTGCATCAAGGCCGACGGTCTGCTGACTGTGAGCGGCGATGCTGTCGTTACCGCCACCAATACCGGCTCGAAATACCGCTACAGCAGCAGCTATACCGCCTCGGCAAAGGCCGTTAAGGCGGGTATGCGGACTCAGACTGGGGGTAGCGGGCGTAACGCCACTTACAGCTACACGGGTGGCCTTGCCGTCACAGGCGGCACGCTCATTGCATCGGCCACCTCGCACGAGGCTATAGAGAGCAAGAGCACCATTGCCATTAGCGGCGGCGTGGTCTATGCCTCTTCTACCGACGATGCTATTAACTCCGCCAGCGACTTCACCATCACCGGCGGCTACGTGATGGGCAATAGTAGTGGCAACGATGGCCTTGATGCCAACGGCAACTGCTACATCAAGGGCGGTACGGTCTTCGCCGTGGCTTCCCGCGAGCCAGAAGTGGGCGTTGACGCCAACACCGAGGCCGGCTACAAACTCTATGTTACTGGCGGCACTATCGTTTCTGTCGGTGGACTGGAACGTGGCAGCAGCCTTACGCAATCATGCTATCAGGCTTCCAGCTATAGCAAGGGCAATTGGTACGGTCTTTATAAGGACAATGCGCTGGTGCTGGCTTTCAAAATACCCTCGAACAGTAACATGGGCACCCCGCTTGTAGTCTCAACTTCAGGCTCCACAGCATTGAAAAGCGGCATTACCCTCAGCGGCGGTACAGAGATATGGAGCGGTTTCGGCTGCACGGGCGCTTCTGTTAGCGGCGGCTCGACCGTTAACCTCTCGTCGTACACAGGCGGTGGAGGCGGCCACGGCGGAGGTGGAGGCTGGTGGTAATGAATAGTCAACAGGTCAACAAATCAAAAGAGAAAATAAGATGAAGACAATGAAAAGTATCGTATGGCTGATGGTGGCGCTGGTGTCGCTGGCAACCTGCAGTAAACCTGACCCCCTCCCCGATGGCGGAGGCGGCGGAGGGAACGACAATCCGTCAAAGCCGGAAGTGACGGTGAACAACAACACGTCGGGTATCACCTACCAGCTGTTAATCTACAGTTTTGCCGACAGCGATGGAGATGGCGTGGGCGACTTCAAGGGTATTCAGAATAAGCTGGATTATCTTGAGGACTTGGGCGTTGCGGCTCTTTGGCTTTCTCCGGCTCATCCCACCAGTTCGTATCATGCCTATGACGTGAACGACTATTATGCGCTGAATCCCCTGTATGCTGTGGGGCAGAAGACCGCGGAAAAAGCAGAAGCCGATTTCAAGGACCTTCTGGCGGCGGCTCATAAAAAAGGTATTTCCATCTATATGGACTATGTCCTAAACCATAGCGGAAAGGACAACGCATGGTTCCAGGAGGCGGTGGCCGATCCTTCCAGCAAGTATCGTGACTACTATTTCTTCAGTTCGAACCCCTCGGCCGATTACGGGAAATTCTCCATGTTGAAGGGAACTTCTTATAAATCCAGCGAATGGAAGCAGGTGACTGCTGGCTCGCCGAAACTGACCATTACACAGACTACAGAAAGCGTTACCAACGGAAACGACAATTGGAACCTGTATATGTGGCAGGATGGAGCAGGAGATAAAACCGTGAAATTCGTCAAAAAAAGCGACGGTAGCTATTATCTGGTTATGGACATCAGCGGAAAGTGGGGTTTGCTGGTACGCAAGTATCCCAATTGGAACGCGGGTTCAAAGTTCGGAGCTAAGTCGGGGAATACAACACTCCAGACAGGCTCTCCTTTGGAATTGGTGGCAGACGGTGCCGACATTTTCTTCACGGGTAACGGCCGCTACAAAATTGAACTCACCGACGTCTCCACCGAAACCCTCTATTATATGGGATGTTTCAGCGACTGGATGCCAGACCTGAATTATGGCGATGTCTCCGTGGCAGAAAATAACCCCTGTTTCCAGGATTTGGCAGCATCAGCAGACAAATGGATTAATTTGGGTGTGGACGGCTTCCGTCTGGATGCTGTGAAGCATATATGTGGCGGTATCGGTTCGTACAACAATTCGTCCAACCAGACGTTGCTAAAGAAATGGTACGACCATTGCAACGCTACCTACAAGGCTGCCGGCCACAACGATAACATCTTTATGGTGGCTGAAGCCTGGGATGGTCACGACATTGAGAAACAGTACTACAAGGGCCTTATTTCCTGCTTTGAGTTTGACTTTGGCTACAAGCTGCGCGACGTTATCAAGAGCGGAAACGCTTCAGGTTTTGCCGGTACCGTCGGAAAGTATGTGTCGGATCATACTGCCCAGCGTGCCGATGCCATAACCTCTTTCTTCCTGAGCAACCACGACCAAAACCGTTTCGCTAATGAGATAGGCAGGAATCTGGATAAGCAGAAACTGGCTGCTGCCGTGCTGCTTACGGTACCAGGAAAGCCTTTCATTTATCAGGGCGAGGAACTAGGCTATTGGGGTTCCAAAGATGGTGGTGATGAATATGTCCGTACGCCTATTCTTTGGGATAAAGCCGGGAAACAATGTGCCAAGAAGGGTGTAAATAATAAGGTGGACAACTCCATGCTAACTGCCGACATCTCCGTGGAGGCCCAACAGGATAATAATGCCTCTATTCTGAATGTTTACAAGAAGTTCGCGAAAGCCAGGAATGCCTCTAAAGCCCTTGCAAAAGGCGACCTTAAGGAGGTTTCCTCCAGCAATATCGCCATTGCCATTTGGGAGATGAACTACGAAGGGGAGAAAGTGCTTGTGGTGCATAATGTTAGGTCAAATACGGTTACGGTTCCCATTTCTGGTTATTCCACAGAGAACGAACTTGTTTCCAATGGTTCTATCAGTAAGGCTAACAACGGTATCACCATGGGACCTTATTCTTCAGTTGTTTATAAACAGTAGGACGATGCGATATTTCTCTCTCTCTGCGCTGCTGTTCCTCTGCTGCATGTGCACTCCGGGCAATCCGGACAAACCGGAAAAGCCCGTCGAGCCTGCCGACACTACTGAGCAGTCTACACCAACCTTTGCCAAGGGTGCCGATATCAGTTGGGTGACGGAGATGGAGGCGAAGGGCTATACGTTCTACAACGCTGCCGGAGAAGAACGCGAGTGTACGTCGTTAATGAAGGAACTTGGCTTCAATGCTGTCCGTTACCGTGTCTGGGTTAATCCGACGTATGGTTACAACAGCGCCGAGGATGTCCTGAAAAAAGCCCTCCGCGCCCAAGCACTCGGCATGAGCATCATGATTGACTTCCACTACAGCGATACGTGGGCTGACCCGGGAAAACAGATTATCCCTGCGGCTTGGAAGGACTACGACCTCGCCCAGATGACGGCAGCTATGACGAAGCATACTACCGAAACCCTCCAATTGCTGAAGGACAAAGGCGTCGACGTCACATGGGTGCAGGTGGGCAACGAGGTAAACACAGGTATGCTGTGGGAAGTAGGGCGTGTGAGCAATAGCAATTCCACGAACTTCATCCGCTTGCTGAATGCCGGCTACGATGCCGTTAAGGCCGTCTATCCGAAAGCGTTGGTCATCCTCCATCATAGCAACGGTCACAAGTACGAAGAGAATCAATGGTTCTATGACCTTATGAAGCAGGGTGGGGCAAAGTACGATGTGATGGGCTTCTCGCTTTATCCTTCCTATTGGTCGAACGGCGGCTACCCCGATTGGAAGCCAGCCACACAGTCTTTCGTAAACAACCTTAGTCTTTATCACGACCGCTACGGCCTTCCATCGATGTTGGTCGAGGTGGGCATGCCTGCCGCTGAACCTGAAACTGCCAAGGAGATGCTGACGTGGCTTTTCGGGAAGACGAAAGACCTCAGCTACTTTGGCGGTATCTTCTACTGGGAGCCGGAGAGCGAGAAGTCGCGCAATGGCTACGATTATGGCGCTTTTGCCAATGGCCGCCCCACCGTTGCCCTTGACCCATTCAAATGAAAAACTATAATCCCTAATACCTAATTTTCTACTTGTAAAAATGAAACGATTCAGCTACATTCTCCTCATCCTTGCTGCATTGATGGTCTCATGCGGCGGAAAAAAGAAAGTCCAGGAACCCGAGCCCTATCAGCCCGATTGGCATAGCGGCGTAGTCTATGAGATGAACGTCCGCCAGTATACCCCCGAGGGAACCTTCGATGCTGCCCGCAAGCAGCTGCCCCGCTTGCGCGATTTGGGCGTCGATATCGTATGGCTTATGCCCATTCATCCCATTGGTGAGAAGGGCCGCAAAGGTACGCTGGGCAGCTACTATGCCCCGCGGAACTACAAAGAGGTGAACCCCGAGTTTGGCACGATGGAAGATTTCGATGCCTTTTTGGCTGACGCTCACCAGCTGGGTATGCACGTCATCCTCGACTGGGTGGCCAACCACACCTCGCCTGATGCTGTCTGGATTGACGAGCATTTGAAGGACTGGTATCTGTTGGACGAGAAGGGCAATCCTGTCGTACAGTATGATTGGACGGATATCGCTCCGCTCGACTGGGAAAATCGTCCTGCCGACATGTGTGCCGCTATGGAAGATGCCATGCGCTTCTGGTTGGAGCGAGGTGTTGATGGCTTCCGCTGCGATGTTGCTCATCAGATTCCGGTAGCCTTCTGGAAACCCGTCTTCGACCGCTTCCGTGAGGACTTCCCCGATACCTATTATCTGGCTGAGGGTGAACGTCCCGATTTGCACGAAGCTTTCGATGCTTCGTATGCTTGGGAACTCCACCACCTGATGAACGATGTGGCGCAGGGCAAAAAGGCTGCAAAGGTGATTGCCTCCTATTTGCTGAAGGACGATTCTATTGCAAAGACTGTTCCCGGCCACTACTGGCGTCTTACCTTCACCAGCAATCACGACGAAAACAGCTGGGCCGGCACCGAAATGGAGCGCATGGGCGAATATCACCGCCTGCTGGGCATGCTTACATTCTTCATGCCTCATGGTCAGCCGCTCATCTATACCGGTCAGGAAGTGGGCTTCAACCATCGCTTTGAGTTCTTCGAAAAAGACGAGAGCCCCGATTGGAATTCGAGTACGAACGAAAACTACACGGATTTCTATACCTTCCTCTCCCAAATCCGTCATACCCATCCGGCTTTGGCCCCTGAGGCTCCCTTTGAGCTTATCCCTATTGACAACGACAGTTGTCTGGCCTTCCGCCGTATGGCAGGGACGGATACGGTCAGCGTCTTTGCCAACCTCTCCCATAGCCCTGTCACCTTCGAAGGCGACGAAATCCCGCCCACGAACGGCGTCATCAATTTCTCCAACGAGGACCCGAACTTATAAAAACTCCCGATTTGTCAGGTTTTCGTTCGGCTTGACCTGTCTGAAACGGACTCTTCCCGTTTCAGACAGGATCTTTCTCGGAAAAAATGCAAAATAATTTGCTTTTTCGCTTGGTTCGTCTTACCTTTGCAGCCGATTTTCAATAATAGGATAACGAAGACTATCACAAAACAGCCATGACACTAAATGAGCTTACGGCCATATCGCCTATTGACGGACGATACAGAGCCAAGACCGACCGCCTGAGCCTCTATTTTTCGGAATACGCCCTTATCCGCTACCGCGTCCGCGTGGAGTGTGAGTATTTTGTGGCGCTGATGGCACAGCTGCATCCGGAACTGACGTTTGACGTCACCCCCATCTGGCAGCAGTTCACGGAGGACGATGCCCGTCGGGTCAAGGAATTTGAGTCCGTGACGAATCACGATGTCAAGGCTGTGGAGTATTTCTTGAAGGAACGCTTCGATCAGCATCCTGAATGGGTACCTTACAAGGAGTTTATCCATTTCGGGCTGACGTCGCAGGACATCAACAATACGTCCGTTCCTCTCTCCGTGAAAGAAGCTCTTGCGGAAGTCTATTATCCTTTATTGGAGGAGCTCATCGGCCAGCTTGAGACGTATGCTGAGCAATGGAAGGATATTCCCATGCTGGCCCGCACACATGGACAGCCTGCTTCGCCCACCCGTTTGGGCAAGGAAATCAGGGTGTTTTCCTATAGGCTTCGTCAGCAGCTGGACGTGCTGAAGGCGTTGCCCATCACGGCAAAGTTCGGCGGGGCGACGGGTAACTTCAATGCCCATCACGTGGCTTATCCCGATGTCGATTGGGTGGCTTTTGCTAACCGTTTCGTCCGCGAGTCGCTTGGGCTTCAGCGTGAGCAATATACGACGCAGATTTCCAACTACGATTTCCTCGGCGCCATCTTCGATGCCATGAAACGCATCAATACCATCATGATAGACATGAACCGCGATTTCTGGCAATATATTTCGATGGATTACTTCAAGCAGCAGATTAAGGCTGGCGAGGTTGGCTCTAGTGCTATGCCTCATAAGGTGAACCCCATCGACTTCGAGAATGCCGAGGGCAATCTGGGTGTGGCGAATGCCATTCTGGAACATCTGGCTACAAAACTGCCCGTTTCCCGCCTGCAACGCGACCTTACCGATTCTACCGTGCTGCGTAATGTGGGCGTTCCTTTCGGCCACATCGTCATTGCCGTCCAGAGCTCGCTTAAAGGTTTGCGTAAGCTTATTCTTAATGAGGAAGCCATACATCGTGATCTCGATGGCCAATGGAATGTGGTAGCTGAGGCCGTGCAGACCATTCTGCGCCGCGAAGGCTATCCCCATCCTTACGAAACCCTCAAGGCGCTCACCCGCACGAATAGTCGCGTGACAGAAGAATCCATGCATGCCTTTATTGAAACGCTGGAGGTTTCCGAAGCCGTGAAGGCCGAACTCCTTCGCATCACCCCCGACAATTATACGGGGATATAATTCATCATTATTTTAACAACAAACGAAGGCCGTGAGGCCCCGAAATTAATAACGTAAAAACAAAAAACAACAATGTCAACAGAAGAAGAAAAGACCTTCATTGAAAACGCATCCAATAATGCTCCTGAAGGCAGCGCCGAAGGCGATCAGCAACCCGAACGTCGTCCCCGCTTCACTCGTGCAACTGGCGATGAACGCCAACCCCGTCCCCGTTTCACCCGCGAGGGTGGCGCACCCCGTTACCAGAGGGTAGAACGCCCTCAGCGTCCCTATCAGCCGCGCCCCTATGGCGAGGGTCAACGTCCCTATGGTGAGGGTCAGCCGCGTCCTTATGGCGACCGCCCACAACGTTTCTATCAGAACGAAGGGCAGCATCCTTATGGTGAGAATCAGCGTCCCTATCAGGGCGAGCCGCGTCCTTATCGTGAACGTCGTCCCTATCAAGGCGAAGGCCAGCGCCCCTATGGTGAAGGCCGTCCTTATGGCGAGGGTCAGCAGCGTTCCTACGACCGCCCACAGCGTCCTTATCAGCCTCGCTACAACCGTGATGACTATGCACAACGTCCGCAGCGTCCCTATCAGCCTCGTTATGAACAGGGCAATAGTTGGGAAAGTCAGCCCGATGAGGGTAACCGCATGCCCCGTCGTCCCTACGGTGGCGACAACTATCGCCCCCAGGGATTCAGAGGCCCGAAGAAGAAAGCCGGCTACAGCGAGAAGTACAATAAGAAAAAGCAGATTCACTATACGGAAGAGTACGTTGATCCCAACGAGCCCATCCGTCTGAACAAATACCTTGCCAATGCAGGCGTCTGCTCACGTCGCGAAGCCGATGAGTTCATGGCTGCGGGTGTGGTTACCGTTAATGGTCAGGTTGTCACGGAGCTCGGCACCAAGGTGAAGCGTGGCGACGAAGTCCGTTTCCACGATCAGCTCGTCAGCATCGAGCGCAAGATCTACATCCTGCTCAACAAGCCGAAGGATTGCGTTACTACCGTCGATGATCCGCAGGAGCGCAAGACTGTCATGGACTATGTGAAGGGTGCTTGCAAGGAGCGCATCTATCCCGTCGGCCGTCTCGACCGCAATACCACGGGCGTGCTTCTGCTCACCAACGATGGCGAGATGGCTTCGAAGCTCACGCATCCCAGTTTCATGAAGAAAAAGGTGTATCATGCCCGTCTTGACAAGGCTATCCCCGTCGAGGATTTGGAGAAGTTGCTGAACGGTATTGAATTGGAGGATGGCGTCATCCGTTGCGATGCAGTCAGCTATACCCAGACCGATACCGACCACACGCAGGTAGGCCTTGAGATCCACTCCGGCCGCAACCGTATCGTGCGCCGCATGTTCGAGGCTCTCGGCTACCACGTCGTCCGTCTTGACCGTACGCAGTTCGCTGGCCTCACGAAGAAGAACCTGCGTCGTGGCGATTGGCGTTTCCTTACCGAGAAGGAAGTCAACATGCTCCGCATGGGTGCCTACGAATAAATGAAGAATGATAAATGATGAATAAAGAGCTATGAAACGTACAAAGATCTCTGACCTGCTGAAGTCGCCCGCTTTTGGCACAACGGTCACGGTAATGGGTTGGGTGCGCACGCGCCGCGGTAGCAAGGCTGTCAGCTTTATCGCCCTCAACGACGGTTCCACCATCAACAACATCCAGATTGTGGCTGACCTCGCCAAGTTCGACGAAGAACTGATGAAGGACATCACTACTGGCGCATGCCTTAGTGTTGAAGGCCTGCTGGTGGAGAGCGTTGGCTCTGGACAGGCGGCTGAGATTCAGGCTACCCGCATCGATGTCCTTGGTACTTGCGACAACACCTATCCTTTGCAGAAGAAGGGTCACTCCATGGAGTTCCTCCGCGAGGTGGCTCACTTGCGTCCGCGTACCAACACGTTTGGCGCCGTCTTCCGCATCCGTCACCACATGGCGATGGCCATCCATACCTTCTTCCATGAGAAGGGATTCTATTATTTCCACGCTCCCCTCATTACCGCCAGCGATTGTGAAGGCGCCGGACAGATGTTCCAGGTGACGACGATGAATCTCTACGACCTGAAGAAGAACGAGGACGGCAGTATCGATTACTCCGACGACTTCTTCGGTCGCCAGACCAGCCTTACCGTCAGCGGACAGCTGGAGGGCGAACTTGCTGCTACGGCTCTGGGTGCCATCTATACTTTCGGCCCCACCTTCCGCGCCGAGAACAGCAACACCCCGCGCCACCTTGCCGAGTTCTGGATGATTGAGCCTGAGATGGCCTTCTACGACCTTGACGACCTTACCGAACTGGAGGAAGAGTTTATCAAGTATTGCGTTCGCTGGGCCCTCGACCATTGTGCTGACGACCTCGCCTTCCTGAATAAGATGGTTGACCCGGGTTTGCTGGAGCGTCTGAACCACGTGGTGGAGACTCCGTTTGTCCGCCTTCCCTATACCGAGGGCATCCGCATTCTTGAGGAGGCCATCAAGGGTGGACACAAGTTTGAGTTCCCCGTCTATTGGGGCTGCGACCTTGCCTCCGAGCATGAGCGCTTTCTGGTGGAGCACCACTTCAAGGCGCCCGTCATCATGACCGACTATCCGAAAGAAATCAAGGCCTTCTACATGAAGCAGAATGCCGACGGCAAGACCGTTCAGGGTACCGACGTTCTTTTCCCGCAGATTGGCGAAATCATCGGCGGTAGCGTTCGTGAGGAGAACTACGACAAGCTGATGGCCCGTATCGAAGAACTCCACATCCCCATGAAGGACATGTGGTGGTATCTCGACACGCGTCGCTACGGCACTTGCCCGCACGCTGGCTTCGGCCTCGGCTTCGAGCGTCTGCTCCTCTTCGTTACCGGCATGCAGAACATCCGCGACGTCATCCCCTTCCCCCGCACTCCGGGCAACGCCTCGTTCTAAGGCATATTGACATTCTATTCTCCTTTTGGAGTGAAGCGTTTAGGGGTTTTCGGACTTCTAAACGTTTTTTTATATAGCAGTAAATAAATAATTAATCCAAAAACAATATGCGAAAGATGAAAGCAAGGTTTTTCCTCGTAGCCGTACTGACGGCAATAGTGCTGCCGTTGTCGGCGGCGGGTAAAAATAAACTGGTGGGCTACGCCAACTCACTTCAAGGGACGGACAGCAACTTTGGCCTCAGTAACGGTAATACATACCCCACCGTTGGGCAGCCGTTCGCCATGCACCTATGGTCAGCACAGACGGGCCGCAACGGCGATGGATGGAAATACACCTATGCCGCCACTACCATTCGCGGCTTTGGTCAGACGCACCAATGCAGCCCTTGGGTGGGCGACTATGCGTGGTTCTCCTTCATGCCCGTCGTCGGCAGTCTGCGTGTGGGCGAAGAGGAACGCCAGGCCGCCTTCAGCCACGATAATGAGACGGCGCACCCCGACTACTATTCCGTCACCTTCGACAACGGCATGCGCACGGAGATGACTTCTACCGAGCGTTGCGGGCATCTCCGCTTCTCGTTCCCCAAGGGCGAGGATGCCTGGATAGTTATCGATGGCTATAAGGATCACGCCGGCTGGACCATCGACCCCGAAACGCGGACAGTAAGCGGATGGGTGGACAACGTCACATGGATCAACAACCGCTCGACGTGGCGTTGCCATATCTACATGCAGTTCGACAAACCGTTTGAGGCCTACGGCACGTGGGACAACCGCACGAATACCGTCATCGAGGGCGTGCTGAGTGAAAAGGGCTCTGGTGTGGGCGTTTGGCTGAAGTTCAAGCCTGGCACGAAGGTGCAGGTGCGCACGGCTTCGTCGTACATCAGCCCTGAGCAGGCCCGCCTGACGTGGCAGCAGGAAGTAGGGAAGGACCGCAACTTCGACGCTACGCGTAAGCGTGCGGCAGCGGCGTGGAACCAGCTCTTCGGCCGTGTGCTCGTAGAGGGCGCCTCCGACGAGGAGATGCAGACGTTCTACAGCTGCCTGTTCCGTGCCAACCTCTTCTCGCGCAAGTTCTTCGAGTATAAGGAAGATGGTACTCCTTATTATTATAGTCCTTACGACGGAAAGATTCACGATGGATACATGTATACCGACAACGGCCTGTGGGATACCTTCCGCTCGCAGTTCCCCCTGACGAACCTCCTTCATCCCACGCAGCAGGGACAGTATATGCAGGCGATTCTTCAGGCGCAGCAGGAGTGCGGCTGGCTGCCTGCCTGGTCATGTCCGGGCGAGAGCGGCGGCATGCTTGGCAACCACGCTATCTCGTTATTGGCGGATGCCTGGGTCAAAGGTATCCGTACCTTCGACCCTGCGCAAGCCTTGGAGGCCTACGCCCACGAAGCCATGAACAAAGGCCCTTGGGGTGGTGCCAACGGACGTGCCGGATGGAAGGAGTACTGGCAGTTGGGCTACGTCTCCTATCCCGAGTCGATGGGCAGCACGTCGCAGACGCAGGAGTATGCCTACGACGACTTCTGCGCATGGCAGCTCGCCCGCGCTACCGGCAACGCGTTCTATGAGGAGGTCTTCGGACGCGTGATGTTCAACTATCGCAACGTCTTCGACACCAAGACCGGTTTCATGCGAGGCCGCGACATCAAGGGCCGTTGGACGGAGCCCTTCGATCCCATCGAGTGGGGTGGCCCCTATTGCGAGGGCAATGCCTGGCACTACAACTGGAGCGTCTTCCACGATGTGCAGGGACTTATCGACCTCTACGGAAGTGACGAAGCCTTCGTCCGCAAGCTCGACTCCGTCTGGACGGAACCCAACGACGTCCACGTCGGCACCTATGGTGGAATGATTCACGAGATGAAGGAGATGCAGCTGGCTGAGATGGGGCAGTACGCTCATGGTAACCAGCCCATCCAGCACATGCCCTACCTCTACTGCTACGCCGGTCAGCCTTGGAAGACGCAGAAGCACGTCCGCGATATCATGACGCGCCTCTATGATGCGACTCCGCAGGGCTATCCGGGCGACGAGGACCAGGGCGGTATGTCGTCGTGGTTCGTGCTCAGCGCCCTCGGCCTTTATGCCGTCTGCCCGGGCACCGACCAGTATGCTATCGGCTCGCCCCTCTATCCGAAGGTCACCCTCACGCTCGAGAACGGCAACCGCTTCGTCATCGAAGCTGTCGATAACAACGCCGACAACGTCTATATCCAGAGCGCCACGCTCAACGGCATGCCTCTTGAGAAGAACTGGATCACGTACGCCGACATCATGGCGGGCGGTACCCTGCGCATGCAGATGGGGCCGAAGCCCAACACTACCCGTTGCACCTCCAAGGCTGCAGCCCCCTTCTCCGTTTCGAACGTATTTTAAAAAGGTAAGGACACCATAGGGTAGGGACGCGGATTCCGCGTCCCTATTGTATTTTGTGGATTCATGTGAAATGACATCTCTACTAAAAAACATGCTGATTATAGGTACGCTGCGCTTAGGAAAAAATCAAAAAAACTTGCTGATTTATTTGTTTTTTCTCTCAGCTTGCAGTACCTTTGCAAGCCGATTATTATCTGCCTTTGAATAAAAGGCTAAGAATGAGCGTGCTAAGTGAAAATCGAGGCACTCCGCAGATGTGTATTAGCCTGCGCACTACGGATGAAAACGCTCAGGGCAAGGGTGGACCGTGAGGCCTGCCGGCGCAAAGAACGAAGAAAAAAAAGAAAGTAGTAACAAGTAAAAAGAACGAAATGGACACATTAAGTTACAAGACCGTATCGGTGAACCGCGTGACTGCCACCAAGGAATGGGTGGTTGTCGATGCTACCGATCAAGTCCTCGGTCGCCTTGGCACAAAGGTTGCCAAATTGCTGCGAGGCAAGTACAAACCCAACTTCACCCCCCATGTGGATTGCGGCGACAACGTGATTATCATCAATGCCGACAAGGTGCGCCTGACCGGCAACAAGTGGAACGACCGCGTCTATCTGCGCTACTCGGGCTATCCTGGTGGCCAGTATGAATACTCGCCCGCCGAGCTGATGGCTCGTCCCCGTGGTGCTGAACGTCTGGTGAAGAAGGTCGTCAAGGGCATGCTCCCCAAGAACAAGCTGGGTGCGCGTCAGCTCGACAACCTGTTCGTGTATGAAGGTGCTGAGCATCCCCATCAGGCTCAGAACCCCAAGGCAATCGATATTAACACGCTCAAATAAACAGAAACAATGGAAGTAGTAAATGCATTAGGCAGACGCAAGAGCGCTGTTGCCCGAGTATATGTTAAGGAAGGCAACGGACAGATCACCATCAACAAGCGTGACTTGGCGCAGTATTTCCCCTCCACCATCCTGCAGTACGTGGTGAAGCAGCCGCTGAACAAGCTGGAGGTTGCTGAGAAGTACGACATCAACGTGAACGTCTTCGGCGGCGGTTTCACGGGCCAGAGCCAGGCTATCCGTCTGGGCATCGCCCGCGCGCTGGTGAAGATCAACCCCGACGACAAGAAGACCCTGCGCAGCGAAGGTTTCATGACCCGCGACGCCCGCGAGGTCGAGCGCAAGAAGCCCGGTCGTCCCAAGGCACGCCGCAGATTCCAGTTCAGCAAACGTTAATGTTGCTTTTGCGATCCTACTGAATACTTTACGATTTTACGATTTACTATTTACAATTTATTGTTCAATTGGGATATTTAATAATTTACACATTGCGCAGTTAAATAATAAAATAGCTAAATCGTAAATCAATCGGAAATCGTAAATAGTCAAATCGTAAATAACGAACGTGGAATCCCGTGTTTAGCATCCAAACCGCTGGGACTTGCCGCATAGCGATTACCCAGCCGTTGGTAAAACCCGTATTTTACAAAAAGGAAAGTAAACAACCCCAAAAACAAAACAACAATTATGTCAAGAACAGATTTCGACACTTTATTGGAGGCTGGTTGCCACTTTGGCCACCTCAAACGTAAATGGAACCCCGCTATGGCTCCCTACATCTTCATGGAGCGCAACGGCATCCACATCATCGACCTCCACAAGACCGTGGCTATGATCGACACGGCCGCAGAGGCTCTCAAGCAGATTGCCAAGTCCGGCAAGCGGATCCTCTTTGTTGCTACTAAGAAACAGGCTAAGGAAGTGCTCGCCGAGAAGGCCAGCGCCATCGGCATGCCCTACGTCATCGAACGTTGGCCCGGCGGTATGCTCACCAATTTCCCCACCATCCGCAAGGCTGTGAAGAAGATGGCTACCATCGACAAGCTTACCGAGGACGGTACCTACAAGAACCTCAGCAAGCGCGAGATGCTGCAAATCACCCGTCAGCGCGAGAAGCTCGAGAAGAACCTCGGCTCCATCGCCGACCTGACCCGCCTTCCCGCCGCCCTGTTCGTGGTCGACGTGCTCAAGGAGAACATCGCCGTTCACGAAGCTAACCGTCTGGGCATCCCCGTGTTCGGTATCGTCGATACCAACAGCGATCCCTCCAACATCGACTTCGTTATCCCCGCTAACGACGACGCCACCAAGTCCGTCGAGGTTATTCTCGATGCCTGCTGCGCTGCCATTGCCGAGGGCATTGAAGAACGCAAGATCGAGAAGCTCGACCAGAATGAGCCCGCTGAGGAAGAGGAAGAGACCGACGAGCGCGAAGCTCCCCGTCGTGACCGCGAGCGTCCCCGTCGCGAGCGCACCCGCCGTGCACGCATCGAGCGTCCTGCACCCGCTGAGGAACCCGCCGACGAACCTGAAGAAGAGGAAGCTCCCGAGGCAGAGGCCGCTCCTGAAGCCGAGTAATCCATTCCTAATTTCTAATTTCTAATTCTTATTTTACAATGGCTGTAAGTATAGCAGATATTCAGAAGCTCCGCAAGATGTCAGGCGCAGGTCTGGCCGACTGCAAGAAGGCCCTCGAAGAGGCTGAGAGCGATTTCGACAAAGCAATGGAAATCATCCGCAAGCGTGGTCAGGCCATCGCCGCCAAGCGTAGCGACCGCGATGCCTCCGAAGGCTGCGTCCTCGTCAAGGTCGACGGCACGTTCGGTGCCATCATCGCCCTCAAGTGCGAGACCGACTTCGTGGCTTCCAACGCCGATTTCATCAAGTTGGCTCAGGACATCCTCGACGCCGCCGTTGCCGCCCGCTGCAAGACCCTCGAAGAGGTCAACGCCCTCCCCATGGGCGACATGACCATCGCCGAGGCCGTGACCGCCCGTAGTGGTGTCACCGGTGAGAAGATGGAACTCGATGGCTACATGACACTCGAGGCCCCCGCCCTTGCCAGCTACAACCACATGAGCAAGAACTTCCTCTGCACCCTCGTCGCTTTCAACAAGGAGATGGCCAACGAAGCTGCCGGTCACGAAGTGGCCATGCAGGTTGCCGCCATGAACCCTGTTGCCGTCGATGAGGCCTCCGTCCCCGCCGATGTCGTAGAGCGTGAGAAGACCGTTGCCATCGAGAAGACCAAGCTCGAGCAATGCCAGAAGGCCGTCGAGGCTGCCCTCAAGAAGGCCGGCTACAACCTCTACACCGCCGAGAACGAAGAGCACATCGCCGAAGGCATCGCCAAGGGTTACATCACCGAGGCTCAGGCCGACGACATCCGTCGCATCAAGACCGAGGTCTTCGAGCAGAAGGCTGCCACGCTGCCCGCACAGATGGTCGAGAACATCGCCCGTGGCCGTATGGCTAAGTTCTACAAGGAGAGCTGCCTCCTCAATCAGGACTACATCCAGGACACGAAGATTACCGTGGCCGACTTCCTGAAGAAAGAGGAGAAGGACCTCACCGTTACCGCCTTCCGTCGTTTCAGCCTCCGCGCTGAGTAAGGCATCGCCTCCTGAAATCCTTGTAGAGACGTCACCCGATGTGGCGTCTCTACTTTTTTCTTTAGCCCTAGCCAAATAACATCAAACGCTGGCAAATTAGAATCAAACGCTACGGAAATAGAATCAAACTCTGTCGGCACAACATCAAATGCCACCGATGGAACATCAAATACCCTTTTTTCTTTTTTTCTTAACACGAATGCCCACGAATAACCATGAATATCCCACTAATTACCCAAAAATTTATTCATGAAAAATTCGTGTTTATTCATGGTCATTCGTGTTTTCTTCAAAAAATCATTCGGCGTGCGAAGCTCCACGCCGCAACGCCATTCGTCAAATTCGTTCCATTCGCCGTTTAAAAAACTTTTTGTCGGCCAATTATCCGTATTATCCGAATTATCTTTTTCGTGGTTTTTTATCAAAAACCCCTAACACTTACCTTTTTCGTCCTAACCCGCTATGAAAAAGCGTATTAACCGAGGTAAGTGTTGCTCAAACACCTACCAAACACTTACCTAACACTTACCATTATACTTACCCCAAGAGCAAATAAGGTAACTGAATCTATAGGAAATTGTGGTTCGCTGATTTAGGTTGTCAGTTTTCTGTCTTACGACTAGAGCAAGT
>CAMYYY010000009.1 GCA_947303715.1 uncultured Bacteroidales bacterium
ACTATATCTGCAAACTTTTTCGGGATTTTTTTCTTAAAAAATGCACTTTTTTAACCAAACCAATCGCCGCTCACCGAAAACGGAATGCGTAAAAATGTAAATTTGTAAAATTGTAAAGTGACTTTCGTGCGCCCGGCAATTAACTACTATATATATGGAAAGATTATATATATATTTAAATTTAATATATCAATTATCTAATTATCTTTCCAATCTAATACTGCGCGCGCACGCAGGAGGCCTACTTTACAATTTTACAATTTTACGCTTTACACCGCGCGGCTGCGGGATTTATCGGGCGGGCTGTCCGGTTTATCGGGCGCGCTGCGCGGTTTATCGGGCCAGCCCAATCCCCAAGAAAAGTTCGGATTTCATCGGAATCAAGTCAAAAAAACTCCGTTTTGTTTTCCATTCTGCTGAAATATCCCTATCTTCGCCCCAAGAAAGGAAAGAAAGAAAATCAAAGCCACATCCCAAAAGGCGTAACGTTCTGAATTTATAATCCTTGCAATGATTAAGCTAAAAAAAAGAATATCCCTATGAAAAAAACTTTTCTCCTCCTCTCCCTGTTATTCTTCTTTTTTTGTTGTACTGAAAATCCTATTGAAGAAGGAAAGAAGGACCCTATAACAACGGGTGAAGTGTCTGAAATCAAAGTTGTCTCAGCAATTATTAATGCAACACTTAATATCGACACCACGAATGGTGCAGAATTTAGAATTGGCGTTATTTGTTCGGACGCCGATGATCCAACCCTTGAGAACGGCATCGTATTTGATAGTAATGCATTAAAAGGCAATAGCTTTACAACAAAATTGTATAATCTAAAGCAAAACACCCATTATTATTATAGAGCCTTTGTTTATACAGGTGGTTTGTATCATTATGGGGAAGTTAAGAGTTTCACGACAAAAGAATTATCCCCCAAAGATGTGGTAACTGGTGTGGTTATAGAAGAACAATATACTCAAGCAAAAGTTTGGGGTTCTGTAGATCTTATTAATATTGGACTTGAGAAAGATTACAGCGTATATATTGCATACGATGTGGAAGATCCAACATCTGACAACGTACTAATAAAAGAAGTAGAATTAGACAAAGATAATAGATTTGAGACATTTATTTCGCGTCCTGATACAGAAGCTGATTATCTCTACTGCACATGCATTGAATATCAGGGGGGAAAGCTATACGGAGCCATTCGTGAATTAAAACCATATTTGCTTTCAAACAAAGATGTAATTGCTCATGAACCTGATACGATAAGCTGTGCAGGAGCATACGTTAAATGTGAAGTAAACCCCGGTCTTTTGTTAAACGGTCCTTTTCAATTAAGATTAATTCTTTCTAAAGAGCCAACATTTATCACTGACTCTGTTTGCCAAATCTGTCAAGGTAAAATTTCTGAAAGTGAGCAGAATTTCCATCTTAAAGATTTAAAACCACAAACCCTATATTATTATAGGGCTGAATTACAAATAGTGGAGGATATTTATTATAGCGAAACAAAAACATTCCAAACTAGAAATGTCACAAATAATGATATAGCAATTAAGGAAATTTTCTCGATAGAAAACAATGAGTACCTCTCTATAAATGCCACCATATCGAAGGACTTAAGAAGCTATCTAACAAGCATAAATGAATGCGGCACTATTATTTCACAGAATGAGAAACCAGATTTTAATAAGGACAAACGGATAAAAGGTTCTTTTAATTATTCTCAAAATGCCATAACTACTAATCTGGAAAATACCCCATTAGCACGTTATTGCTGTGCCTATATTACCTATGGAAAAGACGGGTATATTATTAGTGAGCCATTTTATAACACAATCGAATGCAATAGAACCGATCTCATAGACAAAGAGATATATGACTTTGTTTACGTCCAAGGCTATTACGCAGGGTGGAATTACAAGAAATGTCAATACTTATATAATTACTCAAATGACGGCCGCACCTACAGCGGCGTAGTTGATTTTGGCGCGAGAGCATCCAATGGATTTAGGCTAACACACACAAATGACTTGAGCTCCTATACTGGAACCTGGGGTTACAGGGCAGAAAGTGGCACGCAAGTAAGAGAAGCAAACAACCTACAGTTAAAGGAGGGTTCTATATCCGATATAACCGCCTACAGTAAACGCTTCTATCATTTTACCTTTGACAAAAACAATCAAATTTTAAAGAAGGACTGGAGTGCAGACGTAATCGGTATTGTCGGCAGTTTTAACGACTGGGAAAACGATGTTGTCATGCGCTACAATGCCGACTATGTCCGCTTCTATACCGATGTGAATTTTACTGAGAATACAGAGTTCAAGTTCCGTGCTGACAAGACGTGGGGTGATGTCGAATGGGGTGCAGATTGCGTCATAAAGGGAAACAACATCCCCTGCGATGCAGGAAAGTACCGTATCTACCTCGACTTAAACAAGAAAGAAATAAAAATTGACGCCAATATGTACGGCAAGATAGAGCCGAGTGTAGGTATGGACAAATCTATCAACGATGGCTGGGGCATCGTTGGTAGTATTAACCAGTGGGATGGTGATGTGAGTATGACCGAGGCCGACGGTATCTGGACAGGCTATGTAACCCTTGATGCCGAGGATGAATGGAAACTCCGCAAGGATGCCAGATGGGACGAGAACGTAGGAGGAACTTTTGTGAGCTTCGATAAACCCTTTGCAGCTGTGCCTGGTGGCGACAACATCAAGCTGGGCCAGGCTGGTTTCTTCAAGGTAGTCTATAACACCAAAACTGGCACCATCACAATCAGCAAGGGAGATACATGGTCGCTCATTGGCACGCTCAATGGCGCAAAATGGGATACCGACTATTTTTGCACGCTCACCGATGGCAAGTGGGTAAGCCCCGAGTTCACCATTGAAGAAGGGCAAGAATTCAAGTTCCGTTACAATGCCGATTGGGACATGAACTACGGTGGCACGTTCGTCACGCTTGGTGAGCCCTTCGAAGCTGTCGCTGGTGGCGACAATATCAAGTTGCCTCCTGGCAGGTACGTGGCCACACTCGATGTTAAGGCTCAAACCATTGTCGTCATACAACGGTAAACAATAGAAAAAAGCCCATCTATATTATACTCTCAATATTTTTCACTATCTTTGTATCCCTAACTTATCCACGGACACAACAATTACTTCATACGCGATATGCCAAACCAAAATCTCTATGCTGCCCGAGAGGCGGAAAAAGACGAGTCCTACAAGCAACTGAAAGAACAAATTGCATTTCTGAAAGTTGAAAATGCAGATTTAAGGGAACGAGCAGAAAAACTCGAAATCCAGCAAATGATGCAAAAAACGAATTATGAGAAAGTGCTAGCAAAACTATGGGAGGAAGAAAGTGAAAATCGTAGGCAAAAGGCCAACCTACTGAAATCTGCTCCAGAATTGGATAAGGTCAAAAAAGCATTAGAAGAATCGCAGAAAATAAACGTGCTGAGCCAAATGCAAATCGAAGAAATGGGAGAGAAAATCAACATGCTTCGTGAGAAACTCGGCACGAAAACCATACCGCTTGAGTCGTTGGCGGACGGCCTCAAAAGGTATGCGGAACTTTTCGGTATCGAAAAGGGCAAGGTATTGCTCCTTTCACTATCGTATCTTTTGAAAAAAGAACAGGCATGGACAGACAATGTGGAGAGCCTGGAAAACTTTTTCATCAAAGCAGAGAGAGAAAACAAAACGTCACTATTGACCCTGGAGAACAATCAGGGAGGAGTCGTTCAAATCACTAGTAACTGAAAGCCATGAAAATATTCATCAACAATCACGACGGGGGCATCATACAGCAAACGGACAAGCCCATCATCAACGTTTTCAACCAAAACAAGGAGAAAAGTCGCAGTTATCAGGACATTGCCGAAGACGCAGAAGCGGAAGCTGTCGAGCCCACGGAAAGCATGCCCGTCGTTACGGAGAGTGCGGAGGAAGAGACGAACGATGACGTTCACGTGAGAAAAACTCCATGCTTCAAGTTCGAAAACGATTTCGTAAAAGAACACGTGAAAGCTGTTGTGAAGGATTTTTATCTGGGCAGCCCTGTTAACCTGGCTCTGATAGAGATTGTGCTATACGACCACGGTCAGTTAAACAAACGTTCGCAGCACACGGCATTCTTGAATGAGCTGAAGGAATGGGGGATTTTACCTAAAGGCCTTGATGTGAAAAACACTGCCAACGGGATGTCGGTCAAGATGAGGACTCTGCCCAAAAAATCGTACAATGACTGGAACAACGATTACTATGACGACCGCCAGAAATGCATCAGCATAGGGAAGAAACTGCCCGATACGATGGGTTACGGGAGATAGGAAGGCGCGCTTCCCACTCATTCCGCTCATCGTAAAAAATCATTCTGACTCATTCTTGCTCATTCCGCTCATTATCGCCTGATAGTGAGCGTTTTTTGTGCTTATTTTGTTTTCGGGGTGCGAGAGCCGCCGTACCTTTGCATCGTCAGAAGTCCGGACGCTGACGCAACGTGATTATTCACCCAAAAAGTACAGGCATTATGGCTACGAAACCAGCGGCGATACGCCGCAAACAGGAACTGATTGTTGGCCGCCGCTACCGTGGCAGCGCGGTCGTAAATGAGTATGGCGAAATAGACTTCCGCGCCTACCAGCGACAGGAAGAGAACGAAAACGCCATGCGGAAGGTCACCGAGGTGGACGGGGAGAATTTTCGTTTCGCCATCTACCGCTCTGAAGAAAACGTGAAAGTTGCGCTCCTCGTGCCTCGTGGGGATGCCAAGGAAACTGAAAGGAGGCTTCGCGATTTATTCATCAAATCACTAATGAAACTGAAAGAGTATGACATTTGACTATTTCGATTCCGTGAAAGCCCCACAGGGCAAAGTGTGTTCTCCAGAGCTGTTTCTTGCAGCCATTGAGGACATGCAAATCAAGCAACGGCTTGCGCAGATTGGTGCCGCTGCAGCCGCTAACGACGCCGAGGCGGTGGCCACGCTGAAAAGGCATTTGCCCATCGTGACGTGGCAGGCATCGTTCCGCGACCATCAGCGCTCGAACGCCAACGCCATTCCCAGCGGCCTCTTCATGCTGGACGTTGACCACATCCCCGACTTGCAGAAATTCAAGGAGGAAATCGTTGACCCGCTGACCGTGAACGACGCACGGCTGGCCAAGGAACTGGGCGTGATGGCCGTTCACATCACCCCGTCGGGCGCGGGTATGCGTTTCGTATGCCTTTGCCCCCCGGGCATGACCACCATTGAGGGGTGCCAGCAATGGCTTGCCGCCCAGCTGGGCATTGTGTCCTTTGACACGGCCTGCAAGGACTTTGCCCGCTCGTCGTTCCTCGTGGCAAAGGAAATGTTTCTCTACCTTGACATCGAAACGATGTTCAATGGTGAGGCACGAAACATACTAAGACCCACCCCCGACCCCTCCCGTGAGGGAGGGGAGCCAAGTGGACTGGAGCCCTCCCCCTTACGGGGGAGCGGGGAGGGGGTCTTCCATGTGCAGCAGCGCACCTTCACCGAGGCGCAAAAGACGTTCAAGTACCGTGACCACCTCATTTCGGACATAGCCGCCATGTGGGTAGAAAAGCACGGCGAGCCCCAGCAGGGCGAACGGCACACGTACTATTACCGCCTGTGCGCGATGTTCCGCTATATCACGGACAGCGACGTGGCGGTGCTGCTGGCACAGCTGCCCGACTTCGGCATGGGCATTGCCGAGCGCGAGAAGGAGGCGCAGCACGCCTGCAATCGCAGCATGGGCACGCAGATTCCCTACACGTTCTACAAGTTCCTTGTAGACAACGGCATCATCGTGGCCAGCAAGTCACAGGAGCCGCTGCCAGCCATTGACCTCTTGGACGTTTTCCCTTCGTCTATGCAGCGTGTGCCCTCGCTTCCCGTCGTCTTCCGCGAGTTTTGCAAGAACTGCCCTGCGGACTTCGTGTACCCGACTATAGTCGCGCTACTCCCTGTGTTAGGGACGCTGGCCACTCGCCTACGTGCCCGCTACTTGGACGGAAGAGAGCATACGACATCGTTCATCTCCGTAGTGTTTGCTCCACAAAGTGCGGGAAAGAGTTTTTCGCGCGACATCGTGGCAACGCTCACAAAAGACCTCCGAAAGCACGATGAAATCTCCATCCTGAAGGAAAAGCAGTACAAGGCCGAGCTGCGCATGAAGAAGAACAGCGAGCAGCTGCCCGAGGACCCGCACGCGCCCTACCGCCTTGTGCAGGCCGTCATCAGCGTGCCGCGCCTGCTGCAGCGTCAGGAGGATGCCTGCGGGCTGCACCAGCTTTCCTTCGTGGAAGAGATTGATACCTTAGTAAAATCCAACGCGGGCGGCAGCTACGCGCAGAAAAGCGACCTCTACCGCCAAGCCTTTGACAATGCAGAGTATGGCCAAGACTACATTTCCATTGACACCTTCACGGGGTCGGTTAAGTTGTTTTACAACATCCTTATGCTGGGCACGCCCAAGCAGTTATACAAGTTCTTCAACGATGCCGAGAACGGCCTTGTATCGCGCTGCGCTTTTGCGGAGCTGCAGGGGCAGGAGTTTGCTTCCATCCCCTACTTCAAGCCGCTGACCGAGAAGCAGCTTGAAGAAATCACGAAGGTCATGAACCGCTTTGAGGCCATGACCTACCGCCGCAAGAACGCCCAGAGCGAGGACTACGTGGTGCTGCCCACCGTGAACATCGACACGAAGATGCAGCCCGTCCGCGATGCCCTTGCCAAGTGGCTGGAGCGCACGCGCCTGCAGGCGCTGGAGGCTAACGACATCGCGCTGGATACCTTCCGCCGCCGCGCGGCAGTTAAGGCGTTCCGCCTCGGGATGATCTGCGTGGGTATGTATGCCCCGAAGTCACTCTCGCCGAAGGTGATGCAGCGCATCGTGGACTTCGTGACGTGGTTTGCCACGCAGGATGCCGAGCAGACCGTCCGCGCGTTCGGCAACATGATGCAGGCCTCGGCTATCGAAGAAAGGCCGCAGGAAAAGCAATCGCTGTACGCATCTCTACCTGACACGTTCAACGTGGCAGAGCTGATGGCCTGGCAGCGCAAGTTTAAAAAGATATCGCCTACACGTGTTGTGCTATATCAATGGCGCAAGGCGGGTCTTATCAAGCAGAACGATGATTTGACATTCACCAAAACCAAGTAAAAACCCAAAAAGATTATGAAAGTAAAAGGATTCATTGCCGAAGTGGGACGCACCACTTCGGGCACAGGGAAAGAGAGCGGCAAGGAATGGACTTGCCGGGAACTGTCCCTGCTCCTGCCCTATTTCAACGACAAGGGCGAGGAGAAGTTTGACAACGTGGTAGCCGATTATTTCGGCGACACTCCTGACTGCGACCTGCAGGCTATGATAGCCGAGCGCACGCCGCTGGTCTTTACGATAGGCTTTTCCACGCGGAAGTACAACGACCGCCGCTACCAGACGGCAAGATTGTGGAACATAAATCTCCCTGTCTGATGCCGCGCAAGTACACACAGCGGGGCATCTATGTCCCGCAAGAGCAATGGGAAACCATCTGCGGGGGCGACCCTCGCCCCGTTGACCTCTATTTCTGCGTCATGACGGACATCGACCGCCGCCATCCGAAATCGTACCTCGAATGGAAGCAGAACGGAGCAGGCCCTTCCATGCTGGCAAAAGCCCTCGCTTTCTTCTTCACCATGGACGACTACGGCAAGTACGTCTGGGAGAAAGTGAGTACTGACGTAACGCTCTTCCAGAAGGCCATAGCCCGCATAGACCGCGCCCGACTGGGCGAGGACTTCGAGCCGTGGAATGAAGAGAAGCAGGAGCTGTTAGCACAATACTTCAAAGAGTTTTCCGACCAAGAAAAGAGTTTCAAATAGGGAATCGCCGAAAAGTTATGTGATTAGTGTGGAAGGGCAAACCCCCTCCACACTTTTTTACAAATGTTAAAGCGTAAAATTGTAAAATTGTAAAATTGTAAAGTAATGGGCTGTGAAGAGAGAGCGGGGAGAGAAGCCCGTCGCAGCCAGACGACCGTTGCCGCAGGCAACGAGACAAGCCCCTGCCCTATCTGCGGGGGGTGAGGCGGAGGAGGCCGGCGCCGTTGGTCTGGATGAGGAGGTCGCCACGGTAGGGGTCGCAGTCCTCGAACTCGTGGGGCACCTGCGACTGGAGGTCGAGGATGTGGTCGAGGCGATGGGTGTGCAGGTTCCAGACGTAGAGGATGCTGGGCTGCTGCGCCGTGCCCAGGCCGACGGGAATGTACATCCGGTGGCCCACGACGCAGGCGCCCTGACCGATGTGGTTGGAGGGGAAGCGGGGGTCGAGGTCCTGGATGCAATAGTTCTCGAGAGCGTCGCGGGGGTGGAGGTGCACGATGGGGCCGTCGGCGAGCCGGGGCATCCTGAAGACCATGGTGCGCCAGCGGTTGCCCTCGCCCAGATTCTCGATGGTGTTGCCATAGCCGATGAGGTGATTGCGTTTGCGGTCGATAGTCCATTGCAGGGCGTAGCCGAAGAGGCCTTCGTCATCGTCGAGCACGATGGTCTGCACCAGCTGGGGCGGGGCGGTGAGGGAGATGCGCTCCACGAAGCAGACGTCCTTCATGCCGTTGTAACGCTGGCGGGAGCACTGCGACACGTAGAGCAAGGGGAAGGCATCGTCCTGAACGTAACGCTCGGTACCGAAGAAAGCGACGTTGGCGTGATTTTCCTTCGCCCGACTGGCGAGCGGGAACTGGCGCAGCAGCTGGAGGCTGTCGGCACAAAGGCGGTAGAGGGTGGCTTGGCCGGTGTTCTGGAGGCTGACGAGGTAGTCACTCCAGATGGCCATACCCTGATAGCTCTGCCCAGGCATGCCACGCAGATCGTCGACCTTCTGCACTTGGGCGCCCGTGTAATCAGGGGTCCTGCAGGCGATTACGAGCAGTAGCATCAACAGGGGGAGAAGGAGCTTGGGAGACGACATATTAGTGAGTAGTGAGTAGTGAGTAGTGAACTGCTGGAGCAGCGAGCGCAGAGTCAAACTTGTTTGAACTATGCCGAGTCGTGACAGCAGAAGAGCGAAGCTCAACAGTGATCAGTGATCAGTGAACAGATAATAGTGGGGGTTATTTTTCGTCGAGGAAGACGTTGCGCACGGCATCGAGGTAGCCATAACCGTTGACGTCGTCGGGCTGCAGGTAGCTGGTCTCCGTCCACTCGTTCCACGAGTTGATGGTGATGAGGGGATGGAGGGCGGGGCGGGCGTCGAGGTATGCCTTCGCCTGGCGCAAGGCCTGCTCGAAGCGCTCGGGGGTGTTGCCACGCGTTACGGCACTACGGCCCGTTCGGGGGCTGTTGTCCCAGCCGATGGAGACGTGGGGGTAGTAGGGAATGGTGAACTCGCGGTCGAGCCTCTCCCACTCGGCATAGGCAGAGGCAAGGATGGTGGCGTAGTCGTCATCGACATTGAGGAAATGGCAGAACTGATAGTGCGACATGCTGTTGAACCCGAGTTCACGGATGAAGCGGTCGCGGGGACGCGCAGTCTTTGCAGCATCAAAACCGCTGTAGTTAAACTGGGGTTCCCACATGGTGAACTGCAGCTCAAGGTCGGGGAAGCCTGCCTTCTTCACCTCCTCGCGGAACCAGCGGAGGGCATCCGTGGCCTGTTCAACCCCGCCCAGCCCCTCAATGAAGGTAGAGACCTCGTAGATCATGAACACGGGTTTGCCGTCGATCTTATAGTAATTGGGCTGGCGGAAGAACAGCTCGATGTTGCGGCGGCACATCTTCTCGAAGGCCTCGCGGCTGACGCCCCCACGCCAGATGATGTTGTTCTCGCCCAGATGGGCGATGCGTGTGTCCCAGTAGTTCTCCACGTTGTGGTTGGCCCACATGAGGTAGAACTGCATTTTGTCGCGGTTGCGGGCACGGAGGAAGCCGTGGGTGAGCGTCGTCTCCATGAAGGGGCGCTCGTCGAACCAGTACCAGTCGAAGATGAAGACGTTGACGCCGTGGCTGGTGGCCTGCTCAATCTCCATCTCCATCACGGAAGGGTCCGCCTCGTTGACGTAGCCCCACAGCGGATGGCGGTTCCAGTAATGGCCGGGGTTGCGCTGCTGCATGGTCATCACGGTCTCCCACTCGCCCATGCCCAGGGGCCAGAAGGGGCGGAGGCGCGGGTCGTCAGCCGCATAGGCGGGATAGAGATACGCCGCCACGTCGTACGTCTTCCGGGGCTGTGCGACGGCCATCACGGCGGACAGTAACGCCAAGCACAAGATAAGGGTCTGCTTTTTCATGATTACGGGTCGATATTCTGTGTACAAAAGTACATGTCTATGAATGAAAAAACAAATTATTTGAGCAAAAAGTTTGGCGGTACGGAAACAAATGGCTACCTTCGCGGCGGATTTGGTAGCAGAATGCCCCGTAAGGAGGCCTATGCGCAAGGGAATCAGGTGAGAAACCTGAGCTGTACCTGCAGCTGTAATCCACATCGTAAACGGGCATGGCACCCGAAAGTCACTGCTAATAAGTGGGAAGACGCCATGCCGCGGTGGAGAGCCAGAAGACCTGCCACGTCCGCAGAGAAATGATAACATGCCTCCAGGAACAGGGGCCGTTAACATGAGGAGCGTAAGAAGATACCTGACAGCTATGGTTGTGGCGTTGGCGATGGCATTTCCCCTCGCCCATGCCCAGCAGCCCGACAGCCTCCGCACGGAAGCGCTGCCCGAGGTGGTGGTGACGGGTACGGGTACGGAGCATCTGCTGCGCAACGCCCCCGTGCAGACGGAAATCATCTCGCGCAAGATGCTCGACAGCTTCGGCGGCCGTTCCATCGAGGAAATCCTCGGGGCGCTGACGGCCTCGTTTGCCTTCAGCGAGGGCGACATGGGCAGCCAGATGCAGCTGGGCGGACTCGGCAACAACTATATCCTTATTCTTATAGACGGCAAGCGCATCCACGGCGACGTGGGCGGCGAGAACGACCTCGGCCTCATCGACCCGCAGAACATCGAGCGCATAGAGATTGTGAAGGGTGCCCAGTCGGCCCTTTACGGCAGCGACGCCATGGCCGGCGTGGTGAATATCATCACGAGAAAGAGACCCTCCCCCAACCCCTCCCGTAAAGGAGGGGAGCCCACAGGTTGGACGGCGGAGAACAGCACACGGTATGGGTCGTACAACGACGTAAGGCAGCACAACGGGCTGGCCATCGCCCTCGGCCCCGTGACGAGCTACACCAACTTCCAGCTGCAGCACACCGACGGCTGGCAGAATACCGCTGAGGAATATACCGAAGCCCGCATCGTCAACGACAGCCGCAACAAGACCGTCAATGCCTACACCCTCTGGCAGGTAGCCCAGCGGTTCACCTTCGCACCCAGCAAGGACATAGAGCTCTATGCCGACGGCACGTACTACACCAAGTCCATCAACCGCCCGCAGAACGGACGCCACCCCAGCTGCGACGTCTATACCTACGATCTGATGTACCGCAACGCCAGCGCATCGACAGGCGGACGATGGAAGCCGAACGAAGCCGACGTGGTGACGCTCGACATCGACTGGAATCGCCACGCCTACTACTACGAATATACCGACACCACGCTGTCCGACGGCTACGACCCCGAGGGACGGTTCACCAACTACTACCCCTACTTCCCCGGCCAAATCAACCTGCAGAGCGACCAACAGCGCCTGATGGCCCACCTGAAGGGTGTGTTTCATCTGGGAGCGGCCTCACCCCAACCCTCCCCTAAAGGGAAGGGAGTAAGATCACCCCTCCTTCAGGAGGGGACGGGGGAGGCTTCCGTCCTCTCCGTAGGGGCGGAGTGGCGGTATGACTACCTGAACGCCCCGATGCGCACGGCTACGGGCACGGCCGACGACTGGACGGCAGCCCTCTATGCGCAGGACGAGTGGAATCCCCTCACGTGGCTCAACATCACAGCAGGATTGCGTCTGAACCAGAACCGCAGCTTCGGCTTCCGCGCCACGCCCAAGGTAAGCACGATGGTGTCGCTGGGCAACTGGAGGCTGAGAGCTGGATGGAGCCAGGGCTTCAAGACGCCCACCACGAAGGAACTCCACTACCGCTACCTCCACACGATGGGCTCGAGCACTTTCTTCAACCTGGGCAACCCCTCGCTGAAGGCACAAGCCAGCACCTACGTCAGCGCAGGCATCGAGTACCGCGGCGACAGGCTGACGGCCTCCGTCACCGGCTATCACAACCAGCTCGACCACATGATTGCCCTCGTAAACGTACCCGTCAGCGAAATACCCCACGACATCACTTCGGCCTATACCGGCGACGGCAGCACGGCCATCGTAGCCCGCAAATACATGAACATGGAGGACGCCCGAACCCTCGGCGTCGATGTCAACCTCAGCTACACTTTCGCCGAAGGGCTGACGGCAGGCGGCAACTACAGCTGGCTCGACACCCGTGCCCATCAGTACAACACCCACCACGACCGGCTGGAGGAAGTCGTCATCGACGGTACCGCCCACCACAAGTGGAACGCCTACGTCATCTGGAACCATCGCTTCCATGAACGCTACAAGTTGGGCGCCAACCTCAGCACCCGCGGCAGCAGCCGGCGCGACTACCAGAACAACGGCGACGGCGCCCCCTTCCAGCTCTGGAGGCTCAACACCACCCACGACCTCGGTACCGCCGACCGCCACCCCTTTACCTACCGCCTGGAGGCAGGGGTTGACAATATCCTGAACTACGTCGACCGCACCATGCACCCCTACCACCTCGGCACCAACAGCCCCGGACGTACTGTCTATGCAGCCGTCGTCGTCCGCTTCAAACAAGGAAAGAGTGTTAAACCAAATAAAATGTCTAACTTAAAAACGTACGAAAATGAAGAGTAAATCTTTCATCGTCGCCATGTTGGCTGTAGCAGCCATCATGACCAGCCTGTCGTCCTGCCAAAAGGATGAAGATCTTAACAACAACTATGCCAAGTACCAGTCGGCCGTCGATGCCCAGGTGAAGGCCAACAAGAAGCACAGCAAGGTCATCCTGCTTGTGGCTTTCGGTAGCACGTGGGACAACGCCTTCAAGGCTTTCGATGCCACCAAGGCTGCCTACGAGAAGGCTTTTCCTGAGAGCGATGTCTACGTCAGCTACAGCTCGGCCATCTGCATCAACCGTGCAGCCGCCGGCGAGAACACCGACGAGAACGGCAAAATCGTGAAGCGCAACTACTACGCTCCGAACTTCTGGCTCCATGCCTTCGCTACCGCCAAGTACACCGACATTACCGTGCAATCGCTTCAGGTAATCCCCGGCGAGGAGTACAGCCGCGTCATCAACTACATCAAGGACTTCGCCAACAACCATCTGGGCGACCTCGACGACAAGTATCTTGCCAGTCTTGAGGGTCACCTCTGGCTGGGCACTCCCCTGCTCAACAACACCACCGACGTGAACCACGTGGCCGAAATCCTTGCCAAGACGTACGGCAACCAGGCCAACAAGGGCGTCGTTGCCTTCATGGGCCACGGCAACCCCGACAGCTACGACACCTACAAGGCCAACGTCCGCTACACCCAGTTGGAGGAGGCCCTGCAGAAGTTCAACAAGAACTTCTTCGTCGGTACCGTCGACATGCCTGACAACTACAAGCAGGACGTCCTTGCCCGTATGCAGGAAGCCGGCATCAAAAACGGAACCATGAACCTCTACCCGCTGATGAGTATCTGCGGCGACCACGGCCACAACGACATGGCTGGTGTGGGCGAAGACTACTGGGATGCCAGTGATCCCGAGAGCGAGGACAACAGCTGGTTCGAGTTCTTCAGCCACAACGGCTTCACGCCCACTTCCAACCTCTTCGGTCTGCTTGAGGTCAAGGACATCCTTCAGGTATGGCTGGACCACACGAAGAAGCCCGTCGAGCTGGAGGACTACTACCACTCGATGTATCCCGAAGAGTAATACTTTAGACTATAGACAAATAAGCTTATGAGGCGCAGACGCTTTGCCATAGTCCGATCTGCGGCACTTTGTGCGATGGTCCTGCTGGTTCCCCTGTCTTGTGCGCGGCAGGGGGCCGGCAGGACTTCCCCCTCGGCTGACGCGTTGTTTGCGGCCCACGACTCGGTGCTAGCTCATGCCGACGACTTCAGCGACACCATCACGATACGCTATGCCCGCGGGCTGAAGGTCGATTATCGCGACGACGGCATCCACGTCGTCATCAGCAACCCCGACCCGTCCGCACCCTATGCTGCTCCGGAGGAGATGGTCATCAGCCGTCCCCTCCGACGCTTTATCTGTACCACCGCCCTCCAGCTGGGCAACTTCGAGGTGCTTGGACTTGAGGACCACATCGTGGGCATGAATTCGCTGAAGAATCTCTTCTCGCCCACCATGCAAGAGCAGATGCGCGACGGACGTACTGTCCGCATCGGCAAGGAGGGCAACTTCGACGTAGAGACCATTCTCGCCACACAGCCCGACTATATCTTCGTCAGCGCCTCCAAGCACGGCGGTTTCGAAGCCATCCGCGCCTGCGGCATACCCTTCATCACCCATCACGGCTACAAGGAAACCGACCCGCTGGGTCAGGCCGAGTGGATAAAGCTCATAGGATTGCTGACAGGCGAGCCGCGTCGCGCCAACGCCGTCTTTGACGATATCGAGCACAAGTATCTCCAGCTCCGCGATGAAGTCGCAGAGCTGAAGGGTCAACAAGTCCACAAGTCGAAAAGTCAAAAGGGGCTTCCTACGGTGGCCTCGGGGCGTCAGGTGCGCGACGGATGGTATGCCGTCGGCGGGCAGAGCTACATGGCGAAGCTCTTCCGCGATGCCGGAGCCGACTACGTCATGGGCGACAACGACGACTCGGGAGGACGCACACTTGACTTTGAGGCAGCCTATGCCCAATCCGTGCATGCTGACTTCTGGCAGATTGACGGCTCCTTCAACGGAGCGTTCACCCTCGCCGTACTGGCAGCCGAAGACCCCCGCTACACCACGCTCGATGCCTATAAGAACCATCGGGTACTCTTCTGCAACCTCGCCCAGACCCCCTACCGCGAGCTGGCTGGCGTGCAGCCCCATCTCCTTTTGGCCGACTTCGTCAAGGCCTTCCATCCCGAGTTGCTGCCCCATTATGTCCCCCAGTACTACAAATTGATTGACTAAATCCTTTGTCCGTCGGGATAATTTCACTACTTTTGTCGCAATATTTGTTATTCTATGAAAATCTATACCAAAACCGGCGACCGCGGCGAGACCTCCCTTGTAGGAGGCCAGCGAGTCAGTAAATGTTGTGAGCGGCTTGAAAGTTATGGCACAGTCGATGAGCTGAATGCCCACATCGGCTTGCTCATTACCCATTGCCCGAATGCTGCCGATCGGGCATTCCTCACCCACGTGCAGTCGGCCCTTTTCGTGGTGGGCGGCTACCTGGCTACGGACACCACACAACGCCCCGTCCGCACGGGCAACATCGTTACGACGGAAATGGTCGGGGCTGTGGAACAGGAGATTGACCGTCTGCAGGAGGCCCTCCCCCCCCTCCGGCTGTTCATCCTCCCAGGCGGGTGTGCCGCTGCCAGTCAGGCCCACGTCTGCCGGACCGTCTGCCGACGTGCCGAGCGCGAGATACTGCGCCTTGCCGCCACAAGAGCCGAGGTGGACGACCTCGTGCTGGCTTATGTAAACCGTTTGAGCGACTACTTCTTCGTCCTCGCGCGCAAGCTTAATGTCGATGCCGAAGTTCCTGATATCGTGTGGAGAAGAAACAATGACACATTTTCATCGCAATGAAAAGAATTTTTCATTGCAATGGTTTAATGTTTTCATCGCGATGAAAGATTTTAATCATCGCGATGAAAAAAACTTATTCGCTTGGAATAAAAAATCAGCATAAAGAAATGAACCTTACAAAACCAATAAAAGCCACGCTTCCCGCCCTTCTGCTCATGCTATCCGCAAGCGGCATGGCGCAATCCGCAGATTCGTTGCGACAGATGACGCTCAACCCCGTTGTCATCACGGGTACGGGCACCTATCACAAAGCCAATAACAGCCCCGTCGCCGTCAAAGTCATTACCGCCAAGGAGATGCGCGACGCAGGCGTAACCACCTTGCAGGACGCCCTTGCCCGTCTGACCACCACCATCACTACCCACACCAGCGGCATGGGCACCTTCGTGAACTTCGGCGGAGTGAGCGACGACTACATCGTCATCCTTGAGAACGGACGCCGCGTGAGCGGCGACGACCGTTGGGCACGGCTCAGCCTCAGCAACATCCGCCGTATCGAAGTCTTCAACGGCGCCGCCAGCGCCCTCTACGGCAGCGATGCCATAGCAGGTGTCATCAACATCATTACCGACGACAGCCGCGACCCCGTCGCAGCCACCCTCAGCACGAAGGTCATGAACCACGGACGACTCGACCACGACATCCATGCCGACGTCACCGAGGGCCGCTTCTCAAGCCACACCACCTATGCCCGACGCCAGGCCGACAACTGGCAGGTCAATCCCTATCAGGCCTTCAGCGAGGGCGACAAGGAGGTGTTGAAGCTCACGGGACGTCCCATGTCGGCAGCCTTCGGCAGCGATGCCCTCAGCGAACGGCTGGAGTGGCGATTTAGTGACACATGGTCGGCCTACGTGCGTGGCGATGCCTATGACTACGAGACCCGTCGCCCGCAAGGAGCCACCTACTTCACCCAGAAATCCTCCAAAGACCCCGCCACCGGCGAGAAAGTCTACACCTATACCCCTCGCGCCGCCTACACCTACGACCTCCACCACCAGACCTTCACCTATGGCGGAGGTGTGCGCTGGGTCCCCGATAGCCGCACGCACGTCTATCTGGACATCCATACCGACCTCTTCCGCTCCGACTATGACTACTGGCAGACGGCCGAGGCCGAAGCCTACGCCGAAACGCGCAAGCGCACCCGCTACACAGACGGCACCCTTCGCGGCATCTTCCGACTCACGGATGCCAACAAGCTATCCGCAGGCACCCAATATGTAGGCGAAAGCCTCGTCAGCGAGAGCGACAACATCTTGGGTGAACAGACCCACACCTACAATCTCTTTGCGCAGGACGAAGTACGCATCTTCCGCGGCTTGGAGGCCGTAGTGGGCGTACGCTATACGTACAACACCCATTTCGGTTCGGCATTCACCCCCAACGTAGCCCTCTTCGGCTCAGCAGGTGGATTCCGTCTGCGTGCCAGCTATGCTGGCGGCTACCGCACCCCCACCCTCTCGCAACTCTATGCTACCGACCAAGCGAAAACCACCAGCCGCTACACGCTACCCAACACGTCGCTACAGCCCGAACGCAGCAGCTTCTGGAACGTCAATGCCGAATACAGCAACCAGACGCTTGCCGTCAGCCTCAGCGGATTCATCAACGGCATCCGCGACATGATCAACTATCGCACCCTGACGGCCGCCGAGATTCAGGCCGATGCCAGCCTGCGCCAGCTGGTAGACGAAGGATGGACCACCCTTCGCCGACGCGACAACATCGACCGCGCCAAGCTGCGCGGCATTAGTGCCAACCTGAAGTGGATGCTTCCTGCCGGCATCACGCTGGGCGGAGGCTATACGTTTACCGACTCGAAGGCCGAGACCATCACGCTCGATGCTGCCACGCAAACCTACGTTACTACCGTCACTCCCGTCGACAAGTCCGTCCGCCACGTAGGCAACGTCATGGCCTCGTGGGACAAGACGTGGGGCGACTATCACCTCTGCGTCAGCCTCGATGGACATATCCAGAGCCAGCGCTACAGCAGCACCTACGGCTACGCCCCCGCCTATAGCCAATGGGACTTCCACACGCGCCACATCATCACCCTTGCCCATTGTACGCTGGAGCCGGGACTGGGCGTGGAGAATATCCTGAACAGCCGCGACACCTCCTATTGGAACTCTAATTTTTCAACCATTAACCCCGGCCGTTCCATCTACGCCAGCCTTGCGCTAAGGTATTGAGGGAGGTCAACAAGTCAACGAGTCAACGGGTCAACGAGTCAATAAGTCAACAGGTATGGAAAGGAAGATTTTTGTGGTTGGTATTGGGCCTGGGTCGCCCGAAGATGTCACCCCAGCTGTACACACAGCCATCAGCGAAAGCGACGTCATCGTCGGCTACCATCGTTATATACCCTTCGTCACCCCTTGGCTCCGTCCCGACGCGGAATGTGTCGATACGGGCATGAAGCACGAGCGCGAACGTGCCGAGCAGGCCTTCCGCTATGCTGAGGAAGGGCGGACGGTATGCGTCATTTCCAGCGGCGATGCCGGCATCTATGGTATGGCATCGCTCATCTACGAGATGCAGAGCCGAGGCCGGGGCGAAGGGGTGGAGATTGTTCCTCTACCAGGCATCAGCGCCTTCCAGAAGGCCGCATCGCTACTCGGCGCCCCTGTCAGTCACGATTTCTGCGTCCTTTCGATGAGTGACCTGATGACGCCCTGGGCGGTTATTGAGCGGCGCATCCGTGCGGCTGCCGAGGCCGATTTCGTCACAGCCGTCTATAATCCCCGCAGCAACGAACGGTATTGGCAGCTGCATCGACTGAAGGAACTTTTCCTCCTATGCCGTAACGCCGACACCCCTGTGGGCTATGTCCGTCAGGCCGGACGCGAGGGGCAGCATGTCGTGGTCACCACGCTTGGCGACTTCAATCCCGACGAGGTGGACATGTTTACCGTCGTCATCATCGGCAACAGCCAGTCCTACACGTGGCAAGGACACTTCATCACGCCGAGGGGGTATTATAGAGAGACCCCCTCTCCGCTCCCCCGTGAGGGGGAGAACCTCCCCTCCCTCACGGGAGGGGTTGGGGGTGGGTCTGCAGGTAAGGCCACCGTCGGCCAGAACATCATGATGCAATCGTTCGCCACCATCAGGCGCGAACTGCGCCATCCTGATATTCCCATGTGGCGGTTGTGGCCCTTGCTTCATGCAATCCACACCACTGCCGACTTTGCTATGGAGCGTCTTCTCTGGATGGACGATGAAGCTACGGAGCGGATTCATGCGATGATTGCCCAAGGCAAGTTGACCACCATTATTACCGATGTCACTATGGTAGCCAGCGGCATCCGCAAGGGAGCTCTCCAACGGTTGGGACTTAACGTTAAATGCTACCTCAGCGACCCTCGGGCCGAAGCTCTTGCCCGTGAACAGGGACTCACCCGTGCGCAGGCTGGCATCCGCATAGCCGTCGGCGAACATCCTGACGCTCTTTTCGCCATTGGTAACGCCCCTACGGCCCTATTGGAACTTTGCCGGCTTGTCCGGCAGGGACATTGCCATCCGACAGGTATCGTCGGCGCCCCCGTGGGCTTTGTTCATGTGGAAGAGAGCAAGCACGCCGCCAAGACGCTCACCACCATTCCCAAACTGCTGATTGAAGGCCGCAAGGGCGGCAGTACCCTCGCCGCTACCCTCGTCAACAGCATCCTAACCTATGACGATGCCGCCAACCTTATGCCCGGAAGAGATGTGTAACTGCACCATCATAGGAATCAGCGACAGCGCCACTCCTTGGTTTCCACCCGAGGTGGAGGCGGTTATAGCCCGTGGACACACGTTTTCAGGAGGGCGTCGTCACCACGAAATCCTGGCCTCGCGGCTACCCGATAGCCATCGGTGGATTGACATTACCGTGCCCCTTAACGATGTATTCCGTCAATATGACGAAGTCGGGGACGAGCTTATCATCTTCGCCTCAGGCGACCCGCTGTTTTACGGCTTTGCCGCAACCGTCCGACGCGAACGTCCCGATTGGCCACTGACGGTCTATCCCTCGTTCCATTCGCTCCAGCTGTTGGCCCATCGCCTCTGCCTGCCCTATCAGGATATGCGCGCCGTATCCCTCACAGGCCGTCCGTGGGATGCGCTGGACGAATCCCTCATCCGTGGCGAACGTCTCATCGGCATCCTTACCGACCATCAGCATTCCCCCCAAGCCATTGCGCAACGTCTTACCGACTATGGCTACGACCGCTACTATCGTATGGCCGTCGGCTGCCGCCTCGGCAATGCAGCGGAGGAACAGGTCATTGTCCTTAATCCCTCATCTCTCACCTCAACCCCCACACTCCCCTTCCCTAATTGCGTTATTCTGCAGCAGACGGAAGTTCGTCCGCGTCCCTTCGGCATCCCTGAAAGCGAATTCCATCTGCTGGACGGACGTGAGCGGATGATCACTAAAATGCCCGCCCGCCTACTGGCTCTATCGTTGCTTGACCTCCGCCATCGCCACACACTTTGGGATGTGGGCTTCTGTACGGGCAGCGTCAGCATTGAAGCCAAGCTGCAATTTCCGCATCTCTCTGTCGTAGCCTTTGAGGTTCGCCCCGAGTGCAAGGAACTGATGACACTAAATACTCGTCGCTACGGCACCCCCGGCATCCGCTCCATAATAGGTGACGTGCTGGCGGCCGACCTTGAAGCCCTACCCCGCCCCGACGCCGTTTTCATCGGCGGACATGGCGGCAAGCTCCGCGACATCATCCTCCGCCTCACACCCCTCATGTTGCCTGGTGCTACCCTCGTCTTTAATGCCGTCAGCGACGATAGCCGCGCCCTCTTTGCCGAAGCCGTCACTCAAGCCGGCCTCACCCTCACCACCCAAATGCGCCTCGCGATAGACGACCATAACCCGTTAGTTATAATGAAAGCCGTGAAATGATACGATTCGAAACCATCAATGAGTCTGGCCGACAGCTCGCCGATATGCTACAACGGGAGAATCTTCCCTTTGAGGGCGAGGCGATAGTGTTCATTGGAGCTCTTGGAATCTGCGTCAGACGTATACAGCCGCTTATCCACGACAAGGCTTCCGACCCCGCCGTAGTATGTGTTGATACAACAGGCCGCTATGTTATCCCTGTGCTAAGCGGTCACATCGGTGGGGCGAATGAGCTCGCCCGGCAAATTGCACGGATAACGGGTGGCAAGGCCATCATCACCACACAGAGCGATTTGAAGGGCTTGTGGGCACTTGACACATTGGCACGCGACCACGGCTGGGGAATGATACCTCTCTCCCGCGAGGAAATGAACCATGCCATAGCGACTTTTGTGGCCGAGCACCCCACAGCATTAATCATAGAGGGTGACGACCGCGGCACACGCCACCTCGCCGAAACTTGCCCGAAGCATGTCACCCTCTTTGCCGGCCGTGCCGCCTACGAAACGGCCATCTGCAACGGCGTGGTGTTCGAGCTGCTTATCGTAGTATCTCCCCAAGTAGAGAAGCCACATTGTGATGTTCCTACAATACACTATATCCCTCGTATACTGACGCTGGGCATAGGTTGTCAGCGAGACGTTTCCACCGAGGCCGCACAGGCCATCTTTGACGGTGTGCGACAGGCGGGGTATCTGCCCGAGGCAATCGGCTCGATTGCTACGGTGGAACTCAAAAAAGATGAACCTCTTGTTGCTGAGCTAGATCAGTTGCTTCCATGGGCGGAGAAGTGCATTTTCACTTCCGACGAATTGGCTGCCATTGAAGTTCCTCATCCCAGCCAGCGGGTAGAAGCCGAGGTGGGCAGCCCCAGTGTGGCTGAGGCTGCGGCATTGATGGCAGCACAAGACGGCACACTTGTAGTGGAGAAACAGAAGGGCTGCATCAATGGTCGTTATTATACATTTGCCGTAGCCGGCCCACGCCGTGAAGCGCGGCATGGCCATATAGAAATAGTCGGTGCAGGCCCCGGCGACCCTGAGCTAGTGAGCGTGCGCGGAAGAAGGTTTCTGGAGCAAGCCGACCTTATCCTCTATGCAGGAAGCCTTGTGCCCCGCGCCCTTACCGAATGTGCCAAGCAGGGTGCCGTAGTCAGGAGCAGCGCAGGCATGACCCTCGACGAACAGTTCAGTCTCATGAAGACCCACTATGACCGAGGCGGTCTGGTGGTACGCCTCCACACGGGCGACCCCTGCATCTACGGAGCAATTGACGAGCAGATGGCACTCTTCGACCGCCATAGCATGGACTATCACATTACTCCTGGCATCAGTAGTTTCCTCGCTGCCGCCGCAGAGCTGCGCAGCCAGCTGACCTTGCCCGGACGCACACAGACCATCATCCTCACCCGAGGCGAGGGACGCACACCCGTACCCGAACGCGAACGCCTCAGCGAGCTGGCTCGTCATGGCGCCACACTCTGCATCTTCCTCTCCGCAGGATTGGCTCAACAAGTACAAGACGAACTGCTGGCGGGAGGCTATGACGGCACAACGCCTGTGGCAGCTTGCTACCGCCTGACGTGGCCTGACCAAAAAATCTATCGCGGAGAGTTAAAAGAATTGGCACGCATCATCAGCGAAAATAAGCTGACGCTGACCACCATGATCGTCGTAGGCGAAGCCATTGGTAATCGTGATGGACATAGCCTGCTTTACGACCCTACATTCGCACACCTCTTCCGCAGGGAAGGTTTCACGGATAACGTTTAATCCCATGGTGTTGATTTTCGGTGGTACAACTGAGGGCCGTCTGGCGGTGGATGTCTGCGAACAGGCATCGTCGACGTTCTATTATTCCACCTTGGGAGATAATCAGCAAGTACCTCTGCAACATGGCGTGAGAATCACAGGAGCCATGACGACGGATGACATCCGTCAGTTTTGTCGCGAACACGACATCCGGGTTATTGTCGATGCGGCTCACCCGTTTGCCGAAGGACTGCACCAAGCCGTAGCCGAAGTGGGGCTGCCCGTCATCCGTCTGGAAAGGAGTCAAGACAAGGGAATTCAAGAGTTCATGAGCTACCCCATCTACTGCCGTGACTTCCCTGATGCAGTTCGCCGTCTTTGCCACGACCGTCCCCGTCGATTGCTTGCTTTGACGGGGGTAAACAGCATTGCCCGTTTGGCGACGTATTGGCAGAGCGGCGGGGACACGGTTTTTCGCATCCTCAACAGACAAGACAGTCTCCAGAAAGTGCTGGAAGCAGGATTCCCGATGGAGAAACTTGTTTTCTATGCATCTGAAGGCACCCTGCCCACGACCGACAAAGAGCAAGCGCTGATGGAACGGGTGGGATGCGATGCCATTATTACCAAGCAGAGCGGCGATGCCGGAGGTTTTCCCGCCAAGGTAACTGCTGCCCAGAGATTGGGACTGAGGATTTATGTGGTAATGCCTCCCCCACTACCTGCTGATTGGACGTATGTAACGGGGCGCCATACACTACGGCGGGCATTAGAACGTCAAGTACCCGGATTTTTTCCTCTCCGTTGTGGGTTAACAACTGGGACTTGTGCTACGGCAGCTGTGAAGGCAGCCTTGTTGTCGTTATACGATCCGACGGCAGACATCCCGACGGTTTTCATTGAACTGCCTGACGGCGAGGAGGTGGAGGTGCCCGTTACCATCCGCACCCGTGGCGTAGCAGCAGTAGTTAAGGACGAAAGCGACGACCCCGACGTCACCCGTGGATGTACAATTGTGGCGAAGGTGGAGAAAGGCCTCCCCCCTACCCCTCCTGAAGGAGGGGAGACCGGAAATGTAGAGGCCAAAGTAACCGTGACCGATGGCGTTGAGCCCCCTTCCCTTCAGGGAGGGGCTGGGGGTAGGCTTCGTTTCCTGCAAGGTGCAGGAGTTGGACGAGTGACGTTGCCGGGATTGGGCATTCCTGTAGGTGAGCCTGCCATCAACGCTACACCACGCCGAATGATAGAGCGTGAGGTGAGGGCTATCACTCACGACGATGTGGATATCACCATTAGTGTGGAAGGGGGTGAGGAATTGGCTCGCCACACCTTCAATCCGCGTGTAGGCGTGGTGGACGGCATCAGCATTATTGGCACGTCGGGCATTGTGCATCCGCTCAGTCACGAAGCCTTCGTAGAAAGCATTGGACGTGAGTTGGAGGTGGCCGTTGCTATGGGGCAGTCTGCAATCGGACTAGCAACGGGCAAAGCTGGTGAAGATACACTTTTCCGTTACGAGGAAGGACTAAGGGTCGTGCTCTGCGGAAATCTTATCGGCGAGGCTCTGGCACGCGCCCACACGCTAGGTTTCCAACGGGTAGTGCTCGCTATTGGCATCGGGAAGGCCGTCAAACTCGCCGAAGGGCATCTTGACACCCATTCGCACAAGGTCGTAATGAATAAGGATTTTATCAGCCAGATTGCCCGTGAGACTATAGGTGACGAGGCTGCCGAGACCGTGACACACATCACATTGGCACGTGAGCTATGGGACATGATGCCCGAGTCGTTCTTTGAGAGGATTCAGACATTATGCCTTGCACATTGCCATACCGTATTCCCCACGGGAAAGATAGAAATGGTATGGGTAAAGGAAACGAAATAGGTAATATGAAAAATGAGGTTGGACTATGAAGAAAGGTAAGCCAAGGCGTGGAGCTATGACAGGGCTAGTAATCAGTATTCCATTGCTAGCGTTGCTGAACCTGACGGTGGGGTCGGTGGCCATCCCGCTAGATGAGGTTTTAGAGATTCTCTTTGGTCATGGTTCAACGTCCGAGGTTTGGCAGAATATCGTATTAGGAACTCGTCTGCCGCAGACACTTACGGCCATCGCTTGCGGGGCGGGGCTGGCCGTGGCAGGATTGGAGATGCAGACGGTGTTTCACAATCCGTTGGCAGGCCCTTCTGTGCTAGGCATCAGCAGCGCGGCCAGTCTGGGCGTTGCCATGGTGGTGTTGCTGAACGGCTGGATAGGCGGCGGAGTGCTGACACGATTCGGGCTGGTGGGCAATGCAGCGATGACGATGGCAGCCATAGCAGGTGCTCTGGCTGTTATGGCACTTATTATATGGCTGGCAAGACGCGTCGAGGGTGGTGCCACGCTACTCATTGTAGGTGTTCTAATCGGGTACATCGCCACGGCCATCATAGGAGTGATGAAGTATTTCTCCAGCGAGGAGGACATCCGAGCCTACGTCATCTGGGGACTAGGGTCGTTCGCACGTGTCACGGGCGGACAGGTGGAGGTGTTCACGGGGCTGATGGCAGTATTGTTGCCACTTACGATGCTACTGGCAAAGCCGCTGAACATTTTGCTGCTGGGCGAGCAGTATGCCACAAACCTTGGGCTTGACATCCGCCGCGCGAGAATGCTGATTATCTGTAGTGCGGGCACGCTGACGGCTGTGGTAACGGCTTATTGTGGCCCCATAATGTTCCTTGGGTTGGCTGTTCCACATATCTGTCGCGGACTGATGGGCACGGAGGATCACCGCGTGCTGCTGCCCGCCACGCTGCTGGCAGGAGCATCGCTGGCGCTGCTTTGCAATCTTTTCAGCCGCCTGCCAGGGTTCGAGGGCGCCCTGCCCATCAATTCGGTAACGGCACTTATCGGCGCACCCGTTGCCCTTTGGGTATTGTTGAAGAAAAACGACAGGATCAGGAAATGAACAGAAGAATCATATTGGTCACAGGGGGACAGCGCTCCGGCAAGAGCATGTTTGCAGAGAAGATGGCAAAGTCCCTGTCAGAGAATCCCGTGTATGTGGCGACAGCCCATGTGGAAGATGAGGAGTTCCGTGAACGGGTGCGCATCCATCAGGAGCGGCGCGGTCCCGAGTGGACAACACTCGAAGAAGAGAAGCACCTCAGCCGTTTGGATGTCCGCGACAAGGTCGTGCTGATTGACTGCTGTACGCTTTGGCTGGCGAATTTCTTCTCTCAAGCTTCAGACGGCCCATCACCCTTCACTCAGATTGTGGAAGAGTTTGACCGTCTGACAACGCAGGCGGCCACGTTCATCTTCGTGACCAACGAGATTGGTCTGGGTGGCACAAGCGCCTGCGAGGTGCAGCGGCGGTTTGCCGACTGCCTCGGAGCCCTTAATCAGCATATGGCAGCACGGGCCGATGAGGTTTATCTGGTAATATCGGGTATCCCACTGAAAATAAAAGGATGACAACATATGATAGAGCCTGTGGACAAACGGATGGCAACGGCCATCCAAGCATACATAGACAATCTGAGCAAGCCGAAAGGGTCGTTAGGACGGCTGGAGTCGCTTGCCGTGCAGATTGCCCTGATACAACGGACGTTGCACCCCGCGCTGACGCATCCCTGCCATATCCTCTTCGGGGGCGACCACGGCATTGAGCGCGAGGGGGTGACCTGCACGCCCCGCGAGGTAACGGCGCAGCAGATGATGAACTACGCACGAGGTGGCGGGGCTGTCGGGATGTTCTGCCGCCAGCATGGGTTTACGCTGCGGGTGGTGGATGCAGGGGTTGACTATGACTTCGACCATGACCACTATCCCCGTATCATTGACCGTAAGATTGCCCATGGCACACGCGACTTCCTCTACGAGCCTGCCATGAGTGCCGACGAGTGGCATCGTGCGCTGGATGTAGGTGCTGAGCAGGTAGATGCCTGCGCGGGCGAAGGGGCAAACGTTGTCTGCCTGGGCGAGATGGGGGCCGGCAACACCTCCCCTTCGAGCATACTGATGCATCTGCTACTCGGAATACCCCTACAGGACTGCGTGGGGGCAGGAAGCGGCTTGGACCGCGCAGGTGTACGGCTTAAGCTGGAGGTACTGACAAAAGCGGTGGAGAGATATAAAAAGGTTAAGGGTGAGAGGTTAGAGGTTGGAGAGGCGACAGCCTATTTCGCTGGCTTTGAGATGGCAGCTGCCGTCGGGGCTATGCTGCGGGCAGCGGAACGGAGGATGGTGGTGCTGGTGGATGGTTTCATCATGACAGCCTGCATGTTAGTAGCTTCGCTTCTGGACAACGCAGTATTGGACTATGCCGTTTTCGGCCACCAGGGCGACGAGGACGGCCACCGTCGGATGCTCGATGCGATGGGAGCGCAGCCGCTGCTCAATCTCGGGCTCAGACTGGGCGAGGGAACGGGAGCTCTGTGTGCCTATCCCATCGTGGAGAGCGCCGTGAGAATGTTGAACGATATGGACAGCTTTGACCATGCACACATCACCAAATATTTTTGAACGCATCTTAGCAGCATTGACGTTCTTCACCCGTCTGCCTCTCGGCAGCAGAGTGAAAGTGAGCGCCGAAGCCTACCAGCATGTGGTTCCTCTCTGGCCGCTGATGGGCTGGTTGACCGGAGGCTTAATGGCGGGCATCTATGCCCTGTGCCGACTGGCCGGGCTGGATGTCGGCATAGCCGTCGTGCTGGCTTTGGCGAGCAGGGTGATGCTGACAGGAGCCCTGCATGAGGACGGATTGGCAGACTTCTGCGACGGCTTTGGTGGACGCGACAGAAACCGTACGCTGGAGATAATGAAGGATTCGCATATAGGCACCTACGGCGTGTTAGGGCTGGTGCTCTACTATCTGCTCATCAGCCACTTGCTGACGGCGCTTATGCAGGGCGGAGCATCGCCCCTCATCTTCATTGCCGCCGATGCACTTTGCAAATACCTTGCCTCCACCATCATCTATGCCCTCCCGTATGCCCGCCGTCCCGAAGAGGCAAAGAGCGGTATGGCCTATGCTTCGCCTTCGGCAGGAGAGCGGGTCATCAGCCTGATTGTGGGCCTCGTACCCCTGCTACTGATGGTCTGGCTATGGGCAGGCACGTCACCCGTTCGATGGATTATTCCTCCCTTGGTGGCAGCGGGAGTATGTGCTGTACTCATTGGGATGATGCGCCGACGGATAGGGGGCTACACGGGCGACTGCTGCGGAGCTACGTTCCTCCTCGTCGAACTGACGTTCTATATGACGTTGAATATTATCGTGAACTATCCATCGTGAACTATGAATTTTTAATCGGAGCGCCCTCATCGGGCAGTGGGAAGACAACCTTCACCATGGGACTGCTACGTGCATTGCATGACCGTGGCTATACGGTGCAACCCTATAAGTGCGGCCCCGACTACATCGACACGCTGTTCCACTGGCAGGCAGCGGGCCGTGAAAGCGTCAATCTGGACACCTTCATGGCGTCGCCCAGGCACATGAGGGACTGTTATCATCGCTATGGAGCGGACGCAGATGTAAAAGTTGTGGAGGGAGCAATGGGTCTATTTGACGGCTTTGATAAAGGAAAGGGTAGTGCGGCAGAGTTATCTCTGCTGTTAGACCTCCCCGTCGTTCTAGTCGTTGACGCACGCTCAACAGCCTACAGCATCGCTCCTTTGCTTCATGGCTACAAGACATTTGACGGATTAGGAAAGGCCATTCGCACTAGTGGAGTGGTGCTGAACCGCGTAGCATCGGAACGCCATTACCGTTTGCTTCGCGATGCATGTGAAGACACGGGCATCCCCTGCCTGGGCTTTCTGCCGAACAATCCCGAACTGCGAATGCCCAGCCGTCATCTGGGCCTTTCCCTTTCAGGTCGAGAGGGAATGGAGCATTTCATCTGCCTCGCCGCCAAGGAGGTAGCAGAGAATGTGGACATAGAGAAGCTAAAGACCCTCTCCCCGCTCCCCCGTGAGGGGGATGGCCTCACTTCGTTCGAGGGCTGGCACGCCAGCCCCTCCCTCATGGGAGGGGCTGGGGGTGGGTCTCATCATATTGCCATAGCCCGCGACGAAGCGTTTAACTTCACCTACCGTGCCAACATCGATGCATTGCGGACGATGGGCGAAGTGACAACCTTCTCCCCCCTACATGACGAAGCGCCGCCCCCCTGTGACCTGCTTTATCTGCCCGGTGGTTATCCTGAATTATTTGCCGCAGAATTGTCGGCAAATGCGGCCATGAGGAATAGCGTCAGAACCTATGCTGAGCAGGGAGGCCGCATTCTGGCAGAATGTGGCGGCATGATGTACCTTTGTCAGGACATTGACGGCGCAGCCATGTGCGGTGTCCTGCCATTTGGAGCCACGATGGAAGGCGCTAAACTGCACCTTGGCTACCGTCAGATGAGGATGGGTGATGGCTGGATGAAGGGACATGAGTTTCATTACTCCTCCATCGGCAGCCTGACATCATCCGACGAACTCCAGTGTATAACAGGACAATTCTCTGCCATAGGGACTCCCGTCGATACACCTATTTACCGCTATAAGAACGTTATCGCCAGTTATACGCACTGGTATTGGGCGGAAACGGGACTGGAAGCATTGCTGAATACTCTTTATAATACCTGATTATCCCATGAATCTTCATCCGCTGATGTTAGTTGGCACAGGTAGTGACGTAGGCAAGAGCGTACTCTGCACAGCGCTCTGCCGCATATTCCTTCAAGACGGCCACCACCCTGCCCCCTTCAAGGCACAGAACATGGCGCTCAATTCGTTCGCCACGCCCGACGGCCGCGAGATTGGCCGTGCTCAGGCTGTCCAAGCTGAGGCATGCGGATTGGCACCTCATACGGACATGAATCCTGTATTGCTGAAGCCCAACTCGGAGCATACCACGCAGGTGGTATTAAACGGGCGTCCCATCGGCAACCGCTCGGCCTACGAATATTTCCGCCGTGAAGGACGCGACGAGCTCCGTCATGCCGTCCAAGAGGCCTACGATAGACTGCAGAATCAGTACAACCCCATTGTCATGGAGGGCGCAGGTAGCGTGTCGGAACTGAATCTACGTAACAGTGACCTCGTAAACATGCCTATGGCCAACTATGCCGATGCCGATGTGGTGTTAGTGGCTGATATCGACAGGGGAGGCGTTTTTGCTTCATGCTACGGTAGTGTGATGTTGCAGGAGCCTGATGACAGACGACGTATAAAGGGCATTATTGTCAATAAGTTCCGTGGCGACCTGCGTCTCTTCGAAGAGGGACGCCGTATGCTGGAACAGACGTGCGGTGTGCCTGTGTTGGGCGTAGTGCCCATGCTAAGCGACCTTGCCATTGACGAGGAGGACAGCGTCAGTCTGGAGCAAAAGCGTCGTTCGCTGGCAACAGGTAAAATCAACGTGGCGGTGGTGCTTCTGCGGCATATCAGCAACTTCACCGATTTCGACGTGCTGGAGCGCGACGAACGGGTAAATCTTTTTTATACCTCTAATGTCGATGACGTGGGGCAGGCTGATATCATCATCCTTCCAGGTACAAAGAGCACGCTGGATGACCTTTATCATCTGCGGCGTAGCGGATTGGCACAAGCTATCATCCGTGCACATAAGGCGGGAAAAACGGTTGTCGGTATTTGCGGTGGTTTCCAGATGCTGGGGCAGACGGTGGAAGACCCCGAAGGTATAGAAGGAGATTTTCATTCCTTGCCTGGTCTGGGGCTATTGGACATCCACACCACTTTGACGCCCGAGAAAACCACCCGTCAAGTGTCGTTTGAATGGAACGGCACAACCTGTCAGGGGTATGAAATCCATCAGGGAGTGAGCGATTCAGATGCCATGGTGGTGGAGCAAGAGGGTGTCATCGGCACCTATGTCCACGGTTTTCTTGATAACCGCGCGGTAATCGATTATCTACTTCACAACACGAACCCCTCACAACCCATGGCTGAGTCATTAGCTTCTTTCAAGGAGGAGCAATACAATCGTCTTGCCGAGCATGTGCGGCGCCATGTGGATATTCCGAAACTCTATGAGATAATGAGCCATGATTGACGGACACGGTGACGATACCTATAGCTATGCGGGCATACGGCTGAACTTCAGTTCAAATGTCTATAACCACTTCTCTCATGAGAGGTTGTTTGCCTATTTGAAAGAGCGGCTGAGCATTGTTCAGCACTATCCGGAGCCCGTGCCTCGTTCGCTGGAAACGGCCTTGGCGGCTCAAATGGGTATCGGGACGGACGAGGTAAGGGTGACAAATGGTGCTACGGAAGCTATCTATCTGACGGCATGGGCGATGCGGCGCTGGCGGACGGCAATCGTTGTGCCCACGTTTACAGAATATGCTGATGCCTGCCGACTACATGAACATAGCGTTTCCTTTATCCGTAGTCTGGATGATATTCCCGAGGGGACGGAAGGGGTGTGGCTTTGCAACCCTAACAATCCTACGGGCACCGTTGTCTCCCATGAGAAGCTGTTGAAGTGCATCGTCGGGCACAGCGACACGGTGTTTGTAATAGATGCCAGCTATGCTCCATTTACGCTCCAGCCTCTTCTCACCCTTGCCGAGGCGTGCGGGTTGCCCAACGTGGTGATGCTCCATTCGATGACGAAGGAATATGCCATCCCCGGGTTGCGGTTAGGCTATCTGACAGCCTGCAGTAAGTTGATAAGGTGGATAGAACAGGGGCGGATGCCTTGGTCTGTGAATAGCCTGGCACAGGAGGCCGGACTTTGGCTGACAGCCCATCGCGATCTCTATAGACTTCCGTTAAAGGAATTGATACAAGAACGTTTGCGTGTAGGCCATGCGCTGGAGGCAATGGGCATTTGTGACACCCTGCCATCGGACACCCACATCCTCCTTTGCTGCCTGCGGCAAGGCACCGCAGCCGAGCTAAAAGACTATCTTGCTCGTCAGCATGGCATTCTCATTCGCGATGCCTCCAACTTTGAGGGGCTTGACAGTCGTTTCTTCCGCATAGCTGTGCAGTCTTCTTCGGAGAATGACGAATTGATAGAGGCCATTGAAAAATGGAAAAAGACAAAAGGTTAAAGGATGAATTATGAATTAGCCATAGCGTTAGCCGTTGGATGGTTGCTTGATCTCCTGCTGGGTGACCCGGAACGCCTTCCGCATCCCGTCGTGGGCATGGGACGCTGGATTGCTTTTTGGGAGAAACGCCTGAACAAGGGCAGTCATCGTAAAGCCAAAGGCGCTTTGCTAACAGTCTTTAGCTTACTGCTTTGCTATGGATTCATAGTGATGTTTCTTCACTTTTCTCATAAACTCTCTTCTTCCATTATGGGGAGTTGGGGCGAGGCTTTGCTCATCTTCTTTTGCCTTGCCGGACACACGCTGCGACGGGAAGTTCGTAAGGTGTTTGAGGCCCTCGATCGAAGCTTGGACGAAGGACGCCGGCAAGTGGCTCGCATCGTGGGACGCGACACCCAGTCGCTTTCGGAACAGGAGGTGCGGACGGCTGCTCTTGAAACGCTTGCAGAAAACCTTTCCGATGGCGTTATCGCTCCGTTGTTCTGGCTTTGCCTGTTGGGCGTTCCTGGTATGGTGACGTACAAGCTCGTCAATACTTTCGATTCGATGATTGGCTACCGCACCCCGCGCTACAAAGACTTTGGCTGCTGGGCTGCCCGTATCGACGATGTGGCCAACTTCATTCCCGCCCGGCTCACGGCCTTCTTGATGCTGATAGTGGGAGCTTTTATGGAAGGTCAACAGGTCAACGGGTCAACAGGTCAACAGGTCAACGAGTCCACACGTTGGATGCGGTCTGCAAAGCGGCTTGTTGACTCGTTGACTTGTGGACTCGTTGACTTCAAAAAGCGACTTGCCCGCTCCTTCCGTTTCCTTTTCCGCTATGGCCCACAACATGCTTCGCCCAATAGCGGTTGGCCGGAAGCGGCTCTTGCTGCGTTGCTCGACTGTCGTTTTGGCGGTACACATGACTATTTCGGTGAAGAAGTCTATAAGCCCTATATCGGCACGAATCCTCGTTCCTTGACGACACGCGACATGCGTATCAGCATCCGTATTTGCCTCGCTGCTGAGGTTTTGGCTGTCGGCCTTGCTCTGATAGTTGTTTTTTGTTTTCATTCCCCTTTTTTTATCTTCCATTAAAAACCCCATGTCCTTTTTTGAACTGAACGACCTTACTACAGGCTATGCCGACCGTCATGGCAGGAAAGTCATATCCTCCCAGTTGAATGCTCAGCTGCGACAGGGCAGACTGACGTGTATGTTAGGCCCTAATGGTGCGGGTAAATCAACGCTACTCCGTACGATGATTGCATTCCAGCCTGCTTTAGGCGGGCAGATAATGTTGCATGGTCGGGAGTTGTCGACCTATACCATGCCGGAATTGGCGCGACAAATCAGCATCGTGCTCACTGAGAATCCTAAGAACATGAATATGACGGTTGATGAAGTAGTCGCTCTTGGACGAAGCCCGTATACGGGTTTCTGGGGGAAGCTGCACGAAGCAGACAGGAAAGCTATTGACGAAAGCCTGAGGCTGATAGGCATTGAAGACTTCAAGCACCGGAAAATAGCATCCCTCTCCGATGGCGAACGTCAGAAGGTAATGATTGCCAAGTCCATCACGCAGGAAACGCCCATCATCTTCCTCGACGAGCCTACGGCCTTTCTAGACTATCCCAGCAAGGTGAAGACCATGCTACTGCTCCATCAGCTGACGCGTGCACTGGGCAAGACGGTATTCCTCTCCACGCACGACATGGAGCATGCGCTGTGGATAGCCGATGAGATTTGGCTCTTGGACCGCGAAAAGGGTCTTACGACAGGAACGCCGCAGGAGTTGAGCGAGAACGGACGAATAGGCGCGTACTTCGACTGCAAGGATATGACCTACATTCCCGAATCTCGCCACTTTGCTGTTACTTTGCCGCAGTAGCTTCCTTCAGGAAGAATTCAGTCATCCGCTTGAACGTTTTTTCGTTGAAGGTGACGGGGCCGTGCCCGCCACCGGGAACGCTGATGAAATCCTCCAGTCGTCCGGCTTTCTCCAGCTCTTCAGCGAAGTAGCCGCTTTGGCAATGAGGCACGACGTTATCGTTGTCACCGTGGAAGATAAGGAAGCGGGGCAGTTGCGCGGCGTTCATGTCGACGTAGGTGATGGGGCTGACGAGGCTGACAAGGTCGGAGTTATCTGCTGGGGCTCCGCCGATGAGGGCAGCCTCGGGCGAGTTGGCATCTTTCACCGTCTCGCAGTTCTCCATACGGGCCATATCCACGGGGCCGAACCAATCCACGACGGCATCAACGCGACTGGAATAATTGGTATTCCCGCCCACGTTGCCTTCAAGGTCAAGGGTCGTATTGCCGACGGTGCGCTTGCTGAGGCCATTGGTAACGCCCGCTAACGCGGAGAGATGGCCGCCCGACGAGAATCCCGTAATGCCGACAAACGACGTGTCAAGTTTGTACTCAGCGGCATGGGCACGAAGGAAGCGCAAGGCAGCCTTCACATCGTGGATTTGGGCGGGAAACTTGGCATCGCCGCTGGAACGGTGGTTGATGCAGACCACAGCAAAGCCGGCATCGGTCAACGGCTTTCCGAGGGAGAACCAAGCGGCTATCTTGGCATTGTTGGAAAACCATGCACTACCGTAGATGGCAACGATGACCTTGTAGGCATCCTGCTGCTTTTCGGGCAAAAAGATGTCGAGGCGATGCGCTTCCAGATCGTCGCCGGCATAGTTGACGTCCTTGAACGTAGGATTAACTTCGGGCATGGTCCATCCTTGCGGCTGTGCATTTGCTGTCAAGGTCAGGAACAAAAGGGGGAGAATGGAAGAAATAACGGTTTTCTTTGTTTTCATGATGAAAGGTGTTTATGGTTAATCAATTATATTATTTGAATTGCCACCAGTCGAGGCGGTTGTCGCCTTTGGTGGAGCTGAAGCAGAGGTAGAGGTCGTGAACGCCTGCGGCGCCTGCGACTTTCGTGCTGAAGCTGCGGTACTTCTCCAACGAGCCTGTCCGAGAGAGGGTGACGCTGCCGATGACGGGGCCGTCGACGCTGTCGAGACGCAGGGTGACGGTAGCGCTACCGGTGGAGGCTGCCGTCAGTTGGAATCGTTTGGCGCCCGCGCTGAAGTCCACGCCACGCAAGCGGATGTACTCGCCGTCGTTGAGGTCAGTGACATACATATTCTTACGCCCAGTTGAGGAGGGCATGTCGGCTACAACGCCCGTATTGTCAATGCCCATTTTGGCTGTTTTCAGTCCGTTGCCCCAAGCCATCGTCTCTGCCTCCACGCGCTTGAAGGGATTGAGCCAGCGAAGCTGCTTGACGGGCTGTTGGTCGAGCCAATAGGGTATTTCGTTGATGGTACCATCGGCGTTGTAGGTTATCTCGGCGACATCCACGCTGCGATGCTCGTGGTGGACGAACGTCTCAAGGTGCATGAGGTCGTAGCTCTGTCCGAAGATGTAGGAGTGCCCACGGTAGTCGCAGATGCCTGGGTGGTTGCCTCTGTCGCGGTTTGTGGGGCGCATGATGTAGCCTTTCGACTCCCAAGGGCCTGTGGGGCTGTCGCTCATAGCATAGCCCAGCGCCTCGGGGCAGCAGGTGGTGGCATAGCCCAGATAGTAATGCCCTCCACGCTTGTAGAACCAGGGGCCTTCCTGATAGTGCTCGATGTGGTAGTCGAGTTTGGTGATGCCGCTCTTCAGCGAAATCATGTCGTCGTTCAGAAGGGCGTAGTAGGTATTGGGGTTGCCCCAGTACATATAGGCCTGCCCGTCGTCATCCGTAAAGACGGTGGGGTCGATGTCGTCCCAGTGCTCTTTCTGCCAGACGAGAGGCTCGCCGAGCGGGTCGTGGAACGGGCCGTATGGCGAGTCGCTGACGAGGACACCAATGCCGTGCCCGTGAAGCGGGGCGTAAAGGTAGTATTTCCCGTTGCGCTCTACCGTTTGGATGGCCCACGCGCCGTTGTCGCGGCTGCGCCAGGCGAAATCCTTCAGCGAGGCCACAGCCCCGTGCTCCGTCCAGTTCACCATGTCCGTCGTGGTCCATAGCAGCCAGTCGTACATGTAGAATCCGGCTGAGTGGCGCTCGTTGGCATCAGGGATATCTTCGGGCGAGGCATCGTGCGACGTGTATAAGAATAAAGTATCGCCTACGACGAGGGGCGACGGGTCGGCCGTGAACTTCGTCTGGAACAACGGCATGTTCACCTGCTCCAGCCCGCGCATCTCCCACCAGTCGAAGTTGAAGAGCTTGGGTCCCTTTCGCCCTGTGAAGACGAAGTAGAGGTCGTGAACGCCCGTTGCATAGGCTGTCAGGTCGATGGTGTGCGTCTGCCATTGCTCCCAGCCTCCTGTGCCGTTCACAGCGAGACGCCCAAGCAGCTGCCCACGAAGGCTATCGACGTGCACCTCGATGGCTCCCCCTCGCAGTCCGCTGGCAACGCGGGCGGTAAAGGTGCGGGGGATGCCGTTTCCGAAGTCAACCGCCTGCAACTTGATGTAGTCGCCATTGTGGATGTCCGTGACATAGACGCCCACGGCGTCGTTCTGCTCAGTTTTCAGTCCTTTGGAGAAGGCCATCGTCTCAGCCTCCACACGTCGATAGGGGTTGAAGGTGCCGACAGGCTTCACGCCCTCCTCTGTAGGCATGATGGTGGGGAACGAGCCGTCGGCGTTGTAGGTAAACTCCTCTATGGCCACGCTGCGCCCGAAGCCTCCTCCGCGAGGCAGCTTGCCCGTGTGGTAGAAGAAGTAGCTATGTCCCTTGTAGTCAACGACGCCGCAATGGTTGGTGAACGACTTCGTGTCGCAGAGCGGCATGATTTCGCCGGCATATGTCCAGGGGCCTGTGGGCGAGGGGGCCGTGCTGTAGCTGATGTGCTCGGGCACGCCGCCTGCGGCATAAAGCAGCTGGTACGTGCCGTTCCGTTTCGTCAGCCAGGGGCCTTCCACGTAGCTGTCCTTGTATTTCTTATCCTTCTCACGCTCGTTCATGAGCGGAGCGCCGAAGGCCTCCTCCGTCATGGGCAGTTTACCGAGCTCGCCCTCGTAGGAGATCATGTCGCGGTTCAGCTTCAGGTAATAGCATTGGGGATTGCCCCACATCAGCCACGCCTGCTCGTCGTCGTCGATGAAGACCGTCGGGTCGATGTGGTCCCACGAGCCGTTCTCGAACAGCGGTTTGCCCAAGGCATCGCGGAAGGGACCCGTAGGGTTGTCGCCGACGGCTACGCCGATGGCCATGCCGCCTGAGATGCGCGAATGGGCGCAGATGTACCAGAAGAACTTGCCGTCGCGCTCGATGCATTGGCTAGCCCAAGCCCTATCGTCAGCCCACGAAAAGCTTTCCAAAGCCAAGGGCGAGCCATGATCACGCCAGTTCACCATGTCGGTAGTGGAGTAGATGCGCCATTCCTGCATCCAGAAGAAGTCTGCGCCGTCCTCGTCGTGGCCGGTATAGACATAGAGGGTGTCGCCCGCCACCATAGGAGCGGGGTCGGTGGTGAACCACGTCTGAACAATCGGATTCTGCGCCAAAGCCGGCATCAGGCTGCAAAACAACAGCAGCACAAAGGGAATGTTTTTTCTCGCTTTCATAGGGGAGGGGGATATTTCCAGGGGACAAAGATAGGATGAGCCGAGCGAAAAAGCAAGAAAAACAAAGTTTTTTTAAACAGGAAGAGCAACTGACGAATCAGAAGAAGCTTCTGGCAAAACAACATCAAACGCTGTGCTCACAGAGTTAAGGGCTGCGTTCACAGAGTTAAACTCTAAAAATTTAACGTTAAACTCTGCGCGCGTAACGTTAAACGTTATGAACTAAGGATAGCCTTCGTGTCCCCTACCGCTACTTCTGGCGGATGAAGATGTTGACGGGGGTGCCGGAGAAGTTCCAGCGCTCGCGGATTTTGTTCTCAAGGAAACGGCGATAAGGCTCCTTGACATACTGCGGCAGATTGGCGAAGAACACGAATGAGGGGATACGCGTGTCGGGAAGCTGCATGCAGTACTTGATTTTGATGTACTTGCCCTTGTTCGATGGGGGCGGCGTGACTTCGATGATGGGGAGCATCTCTTCGTTGAGCCGCGCCGTAGGGATGCGCTGGCTACGATGCTGATAGACTTCCTTTGCCAATTCCAAGACCTTGAAAATACGCTGCTTGGTGAGGGCGGAAGCGAAGACGACAGGGAAATCGGAGAAGGGAGCGAAGCGGCTGCGGATGGTTTCCTCCATGTACTTCATGGCCTTCGTGCTTTTGTCCGCGGCAATATCCCACTTGTTGACAACTACCACAAGGCCCTTCTGATTCTTGTTAATCAGGGAGAAAATGTTGAGGTCCTGCCCTTCGACGCCACGTGTGGCATCGAGCATGAGGATGCAGACATCGGAGTTCTCAATAGCGCGTATGGAGCGCATGACGGAATAGAACTCAAGGTCCTCGCTAACCTTATTCTTCTTACGAATGCCCGCCGTATCAACGAGATAGAAGTCGAAGCCGAATTTTGTGTAGCGGGTATAGATGCTGTCGCGTGTGGTGCCGGCGATGTCGGTAACGATATGGCGTTCCTCGCCGATGAAGGCGTTGACGATGGAGCTCTTGCCGACGTTGGGGCGTCCCACAACGGCAAAGCGGGGAATGTCTTCCTCGATGTCGTCCTTCTCCTTCTCGGGGAACTTGCTGACGATGAGGTCGAGCAGATCGCCCGTGCCGAAGCCGTTGGCAGCAGAGATGCAGAAGGGGTCACCCAAGCCAAGAGCATAGAACTCCGCAGCGCCGTATTGCTGCTCGGTACTGTCGGTCTTATTTGCTGCCAAGATGACGGGAGTCTTCGAGCGGCGCAGGATATCAGCAACCTGTTCGTCAAGGTCGGTAACACCATTCTTGACATCGACCAAGAAGAGCACCACGTCGGCCTCCTCGACGGCGATGAGCACCTGCTTGCGGATTTCCTCCTCGAAGATATCGTCGGAATTGACTACCCAGCCGCCTGTATCAACGACGGAGAACTCGCGTCCGCACCACAGGCACTTGCCATACTGACGGTCGCGCGTAGTGCCGGCTTCCTCAGCCACGATGGCATGACGTGTTTCCGTCAGCCTGTTAAAGAGCGTCGATTTGCCCACATTGGGCCGTCCGACTATAGCTAATACGTTTCCCATAGTTTCTTAATCACTTAAATCGTATCCGAAATTCTTGAGTTCCTTGGTTGAATTGCGCCAGTCTTTATCCACCTTGACAAAGACCTCGAGATAAATGCTCTTGCCGAAGAATTTCTCCAGCGACTTGCGGGCTTCGGTAGAGACTTTCTTCAAAGCCTTTCCCTGAGCGCCGATGATGATGCCCTTTTGCGACTCGCGCTCGACGTAGATGACAGTATTGATGTGGATGTTCTTGGGTGTCTCCTTGAACTGTTCCACGCTGACCTCCACGGAATAGGGAATCTCCTTGTCGTAGTAGAGAAGGATTTTCTCGCGGATAATCTCCGTGACGAAGAAGCGCGCGGGCTTGTCGGTAAGCTGGTCCTTGCCGAAGTAGGGCGGGCTGTCGGGCAACAGCTCCTTGATGCGCTTCAGTACGGCATCCACGTTGAAGCGGTTCGTAACCGACAGGGGGATAATCTCGGCATTAGGCAGCAATTCGTGCCATTTCTCCACCAGCGCTTCCAGGTCCTTCTGGTTACTGAGGTCTATTTTATTAATAAGGAGTAGCACAGGGCAGCGCATCTTCTGTACCTTGGCGAGGAATTCCTCGTTCTTATCGGGCTTCTCGATGACGTCCGTCATGTAGAGCAGCACGTCGGCATCCTGCAGGGCCGACTCGGAGAATTGCAGCATGGACTCCTGCAGCTTGTAGTTAGGCTTCAGCACGCCTGGGGTGTCGCTGAAGACGATTTGCATCTCGTCTGTGTTGACGATGCCCATGATGCGATGGCGCGTTGTCTGCGCCTTGAAGGTGGCGATGGAGATGCGTTCGCCCACCAGTTGGTTCATGAGCGACGACTTCCCGACGTTGGGGTTTCCGACAATATTTACAAATCCTGCCTTGTGCACTTTGGAGAATGATAAAAAAAGGAATGAGGAATAAGAAATTATAAAATTAGGAATTAGGAACCCTCTTACCAAGGATAGGTCGCTATGCGCAGCCCATTCCTTATTTCTAATTCCTAATTCCTAATTACAGAATGAAACGCAGCGTACTATACGGCTGCTTCTTTCTCGATTGCCAGCTTGCCGCGGTAGTAGCCGCAGGCGCCGCAGACAGTGTGGAACACATGCCATTCGCCGCAGTTGGGGCAGATGGCGAGCGTCGGGGCAACAGCCACGTCGTGGGTACGACGCTTGGCAGTCCTCGTCTTCGATTGTCTTCTTTTTGGATGTGCCATTTTACGTTTATTTTTTAATTATCCATTATGTCCTTCAAAGCGTCCCAACGAGGGTCGGTTTCGACGGGGCCGTTACCGTCCGCCGCCTCCTCATCCTCCTCGCGGGCCGTGTGCTTGCGCAGTTTGTCCATCATCTCACGGTTGCATTTGCCTGGGGCATGGACATGCTTCAAGGGGATAGCAAGTGCCACGAACTCGTAGATGTACCACGCCACGTTGATGTAGCCGTCCCGCTCGGGGACGATCACCGTGTCGCCGTCCTCGCCAAAGTCATTACCCAACTTCACAGAGAGTGAGCCGGTAGTGGCAATGGGCTGTTCCATTTCGTCCAGACAACGGTCGCAGTTGACGATGACGTATCCGTTGATGTCGAAGTCAAGCAGGAATGTTCCTGACTTCTTGGTGACGTTGACTGTCACCTGAGCCTTGCCCTTCTGCACCTCGGGAGCGTCAATAAGGGCAAAGAAATTATTGTCAATATCCATCTCAAGGGTAGCTGTCGGCGCAGTCATCCCTCTTAATTCGACCTTGAATTTATCTAATTTGCCCATACCTTTTTGCACAAGACGCTAAAATCGGCTGCAAAAGTAGTACAAACCGAGCGAAAAACAAAATATTTTCCAGATTATTTTTATTTAACTACGTTTTCGTCCGTTACGAGGTGCAGTCTACTTAAACCCAAACCGGTCATTAGATTTGGGTTGAAAGGGGAGGTTATTTTTCCAGCTGAGAAAAGGCTTTTTTCTGCCATGCGTAAAAGGCTCGTTGTCTGTGCGGAATCAAGGGATGAGAAGTTTTCATCGCAATGATTAAATGTTTTCACTGCAATGAAAGATTCTTTTCACTGCAATGATTAACTCTTTTCACTGCGATGATTAATCCTTTTCATTGCGATGAAAAAAAGGTATTCTTTGAGAAAGCGCTTTAGCGTCGCAACTCAATGCGGAAGGTGGTGCCGGCGCCAGGCTCGGAGCGGCGGACGTAGATGTGTCCGTCGTGATATTCCTCGATAATTCGCTTGGCTAGCGAGAGGCCAAGTCCCCATCCGCGCTTCTTCGTGGTGAAGCCGGGGGAGAAGACGTTTTTCCAATGGCTCTTGGGGATGCCCTTGCCGGTATCCGTAATATCGATGCAGACTTTGTCGCCCGAAGGAATGATGTCGGTCGTAATACTGCCCGCGCCATCCATGGCATCAACGGCATTCTTGAACAGGTTTTCCACCACCCACTCAAAGAGCGGGCTGTTCATGGGCACCTCAATAGGATGGTCCGTGTAATGACAAACGATGGAAACGCGGTCTGAAGTGCGATGCCCAATATACTCTGCCACACGGCTGAGCGAGACGTTTACGTCCTCGGGGGTGAGCTCTGGCGCCGAACCGATTTTCGAGAAGCGCTCAGCAATCCGCTCCAGCCGATGGACATCCTTGCCCATTTCGGGTATGAGCTTATCGTCGGGGTAGTTCTGCCCAAGGATTTCCGTCCAGGCCATCAGGCTTGAGATGGGCGTGCCCAGCTGATGGGCCGTCTCCTTGGAGAGGCCGACCCACACCCTGTCCTGCTCGCCGCGCTTCATGCTCAACAGAGCAAACAAAGCCACCAGCACGAAGACGACAAAGACGCTGAACTGGATGTAAGGATAGGCGCCCAGCAGCTTCAGCAGGGTAGAATCGTCGTAGCAGACGTCGTACCACGTGTTGGCCTCGGGCATGTCCATGCGGATGATATGGTCGGCATCGCGCATACGTGCTGCACGGCGCATCAGGCAGCCCAAGGTATCGGTGCCGTGAATAGCCACATTGACGTAGCTTTCGATGGCACCTTTGTCGTTGAGGACGATGACGGGGATAGTGTTGTTTCCCTTGATGACGGTGAGCACCAGGTTGAGGTCGGTAGTCTCGTCGGCATTATTGAAAGTGCGCATGGCCTCGGTCCATACCTCCATGCGGCGCTCTTCCTCCTTCGAGAGTTCGCGCACCAAATAGTTTGAAAACACCAACGATGCCACGCCAATCAGCACGGCAACGACGATGAGCGTTATCTTAACGGTCTTTGTTCGATTAATCCATTCCACATTGCATACGATAAGTTGTCTTCTTCTAATAACGTGAAAAAGACAAAAATCGTATATTTCAGGGAAGGATTATTCCTCGGGCGGAGTAACGGTAAAGGAGTATCCGTTGCGCTCCATCGTGATTTCGACGGTAGTATCCTTGCGTAGTTCGGGCACAAAATCGAAGCCCATCTGATACAGAATGGCCAAGAAGCGGCCGACGGAAGGCTGCACGGCTCCGCTCTCGACACGCGAGATGTAGTTGGGGGCAGCACCGATGCTCTTGGAGAGCTTGGCTTGGTTGATGTTCAGGCTTTTACGCATTGTGCGGACGAAAGCGCTTGCCACCGCGGCAAAGGCTTCGTCATCATGGCTGTTAGCTAATTCTTCATTTTCAATACGCTGCATGTTGTAACGAAGCAGCGTGTTGAACTGCTCGCGCTGGAGCTTGTCGTCCATAACCAAAGGACGCGTGTTTTTCTTTTCTTTCATAATTACAAGGTGATAAAAAGGTTAAAAAACAAAATTTCGAACAGGTTCACCGTTTGACCAGCGTGATGCAGTCAATATCGGGAGCATAGGCGGAGGCGTTGGAGAAGGTAATAACGTTATTGCCCTTCTGTAAGTTGACAGGAATGGTGACGGTAGCCGAGGCGGTCCAACTGCCGGAGTTGACGGTGGGCGTATCGACCACCACGTCGTTGACGCTAATGGTCATCGAGCGGTTTTCGTTGGAAATGTAACGAACCACGAGGTCGTACTTGCCTCCGTGGAAGCTATTGACATCGCGGAACTGGAGGCTGTTCTCGGGGCTGGCGCCAATATAGCAGGCAGCAATTCCGCCGCTCCAGGCATCGTTGTGGCGATAGATGCCGCTCTTGGCCACCTGGTTGTTGACGAGTTCCTGATAGGTGGGGAAGTAGGCGGTCTCGGCCTCATACTGCGTGCGCTCGGTACGCTCGCCAGCCTCAAGGAGATAGATGCGGGTGCCGTGACGGGGGACGTCAACCGACATGCTGCCGCGGCACTCGGCCAGATTGGTGTGTTCAAAAAGGTCGCGCACCTTGATATTCCCTGCCAAATCAACATCTGAGAAAGTGAGCTCAAACTGCTTGTCGGCATCGGTGGGGTTGTAGATGGCAACGGCACGCTTGTGACCGTAGGCTTTTTCCACGTCCTTTACCAACAGCCAGCAGCCGTTGTCCTTCTTCGCCACGTAAGCCTGCTGGCAAACGGGATCTTGATTGAGGGCGATGAGCTCCTTGTTGCACATCAGTTCCATCACTTCGGGGGCGATGTTGCGCATGTCGCAACCGATGAGCAGGGGCGAGTTCATGATGCACCAGAGGCCGAAGTGCGTCTTATCCTCCTCGACGGAGAGGCCGCGTCCCACCTCCAGCATATCCATGTCGTTATAATGTCCGGGGGAGGCATAAGCACTTAGGTAGAGGTTTTCGGCAATAATGCCGCGCACCGAGCCCCAGTTGCACCAGATGTCGCCTGTGGTGCGCCACGAGCCGCTGACATCCTTGGCCCATGTGCCGGGGAAAGCCCAACGGCAGATGTTCAGACGGAGGTCGTCGCGTCCAGCCTTCTCGGCAGCACAATCCATGGCCTCGCTGATTTCGGTATAACGTTGCTGCTCGTTGGTGATATAGCCCAACCCCTGCAGGCGTGCGCCACCGCAGTAGTCGATTTTGATGAAGTCAAAGCCACAATCGACGAACCAGAAGTCCATGTCCTGCTGGTCATGGCCCCAAATGCCGGAGCCAATGCCCCATCTGTCGCCCCATTCGGCACCTTGGCCGGAGGCGCAGGTGTTGTCACCTGCATCGGTATAGATACCGGCCTTGAGGCCCAAGCCATGGATGTAGTCCACCAGAGGACGCAGGCCGCCTGGGAATTTCTCGGGATGGAGCAGCAGATGACCGTCCACGCTATCACGTCCGCCGAAGTAGCCGTCATCGATATTGATGTATTGGTAGCCAGCATCCCGCAAGCCGCTTTTAGCCATTGCATCAGCCTGCTCACGGATGAGCTGCTCGTTGATGTTGATGCCATAGGTGTTCCACGAGCTCCAGCCCATGGTAGGAGCGAGGTTCTCGTTCTGCTCCGGCGCAGGCTTCACACAAGAGGCCATCAGGAGCAGACAGGCTGTCATAGGAATCAGATATTTTTTCATAACCATGAACTATTTAGGTTTACGAATTGCTTTTATGCTTCGGGTTGAAGAGTTACGTCAACATAGGTATCCTCCAGAGGGTCGGGGCCATACTTGTTGGGGCCTATCGTGCCGCGCTGGCAAAACCATACCAAAAGGACAATTGCAAAGGCGAACAACAGAATCGCCAAGATGAAAAACACAAACGCCAAGACATAGGTAATTGTGTCGTTGAATTGCTCCGAATGATCAGCCATGGTGTAGAAAAGGAACATCGGCAACAGACAGATTAGTGTAAGAACATAATAAATGACTAACCACCAGCCGCTCTTGTTCCTGTCGTGCAAACGACGTGTCGTCACAGCCAACGAGGGCAACAGGAATGCCAGTTCAAAGACCAACATCACGATGGTGAAAGGCAGGGACATGCCGGTTATGGAGGATGCATTGAACTGCCCCTTGACGAGGAGCGGAATCATGGATAGGCCATAAATGAAGTATAGCCCAACTTCTATGAGCAGGATGAGCAGTACAAACCACCAGAACTCGGAACGACAGGCGCGTCCCTTGAACTCCGCATATTTGCGGAAGCAGGTTTTAATAGATTCTCCGAAGGTCATAATGTATATTTTTAGAGGGAAAGTATTAATGCAGGGATTATATACGATAAGAGTAACAACATAAGGGATATATTATAGGCATTCAGAGCCTTTTCTTCATCGAGGAACTCAACTTTGGATGTCTGATAGTCCTCTCCGGCAAAGGTGAAGATGTAGTCATCCGTTACGCCGGCCCTTTGGAGAGCCAAGGTGACGCTGACCGATGAACTGTCGGGACGTGCGGCCTCTGCCTCCGCCTGGCTCTTATAGGAATGGATGCGCCAGAGGGGAGTCAGTTCGTCGTATCCGCTGTTATTCTGCGCGTCGGCCGGGGCCAGAAAGTCATCGAGAACAGCTCCTCCCTTCACGGTCGCGCCGAACAACAGGTAACGGTTCTTCATGTGCATAACCTTGTGCGTCGTGCCCATCTCGTCGGTGTAGCGACAATCTTCCCAGCGGACGAGCAGCGGCTCCTTGCCGAGGTTCTTGATGTGGATATCGAAGCCGTCGTCCCACATCTCCAACTTGACGGTAAGGCTGTCATCGACATAGACACCCTTTTCGGTGAGGAAGGGGTTGGCAATGTGGTCGGGAGTATCGACGCTCTCCAGCCAATAGCCGCCCGTGTTCACCCAGCGCGTGGTGGTGCAGCCCGTCGCCAAAAGGAGGACGAGCAGCAGGACAGGGAGGGTGAGAGACTTTCTCATTCGGGTTAGCGGTTAGTGGTTGGAGGTTTGAGAGAGGATTACTTGCTTTTGTCAGGAGCAGCGGGAGTGTCGGGGAGAGGTTTCCAGTTCTTGAGTTCTTCCTTCAGCACTTCGACGGCCTTCTCCAACTGCGCATCCTTGCCCTTGTAGTCCTCGAAGGGGTTGATGTCGATGTCGATGTCGGGATCTACGCCGTGGCCTTCCACAATCCATTCGCCTTCGGTACTATAGGAGGTGAAGAAGGGGGTACGCATATCTTGCCCGTCAACGAAGGGCTTCGAGCCGCTGATGCCGACTATACCTCCCCACGAGCGCTTACCGATGAGTTTGCCCTGCCCCAGCTTGCGGAAGCTGTAGGGGAAGAGGTCGCCGTCGGAGGAGGAGTACTTGTCAATGAGGCAGACCTTCGGGCCGTAGAATGCCTGATTGGGCACGGGCTCGTTGTCGCCGTTACGGTACATGCTGATGCGATAGACCTCGCGCTGCAGACGCTCCAGGATGATGGGCGACACGTTGCCGCCGCCGTTCATACGGTCGTCGATAATGAGGGCGCGCTTATCCAGCTGCGTGTAGAACATCTTGGTGAACATGTCGAGTCCCTCCATGCCCATGTCGGGGATGTGGATGTAACCGATTTCGCCGCCGGAGAGTTTATCGACGATGGCGATGTTGCGCTGCACCCATTCGTAGTAGGCGAGGTCAGCCTCGCTGGCAATGGGCTTCACATAGACCGTGTGAGACTTGCCGGAAGCGCTGGAAGCTACCTCAAGAGCAACCGTCTTCCCCACCTTGCCAACGAGTGGCTGGAGGGGCGATGTAAGTCCTTCGGCAGGCACGCCGTTGACCTTCACAATGTAGTCGCCCTCCTTGACATCGACGCCTGGCTCGGTGAGGGGCGAGCGAAGTTTCTTGTCCCAGTTGGCACCCTGGAAGATTTTCTCTATACGGAAGGCACCCGTCTTCTTGTCCTTGCTGAACTTGGCACCCAGCAGGCCAGTAGCGACACGGGGGATTGCGGGCTTCTCGCCGCTGGTGATATAGGCGTGGCCGATGTTAAGCTCGCTGATCATCTCGCCGATGAGGTAGGTGAGGTCGTCACGATGCTTTGCATAGGGCACCATCTGGCCATACTTTTCGTGGATGTGATTCCAGTCGACGCCATGCATGTTCTCCACATAGAACCCGTCGCGAGTGATGCGCCAGCTCTCGTCGAAAATCTGCTGCCATTCGGCTTCGTGGTTGATGTCCATCTCCATATCGTCGGTGGGCACGGCATTGTTTCCTGCGGGGCCGCCAAAGTTGCAGACAAACAACTTTCCACCATCACCTCGCACAAGAGCTTTTTTGAAGTCAGCCGTGATGTCCATCGGCATCTTCATGGGCGAGTCGGAGGCCTTCATCGTCTTCAGGTCAAGCTCCTTCACGCCTGCTCCTGATGAGTAGTAGAGCTTGCCGTTCACGGCAGCAATGAGGCGGAAGCGGCCCGGATCCACAGGCAGCGAGGTGATACGCTGGCCAATGCCGTCGAGGTCAACCTTCATGGGAGTAGGTTTGGCGGATTCCCCGGATTTGCCGGAGTCTGCGGATTTTCCAGGTTTTCCAGGCTTTCCGGATTTATCAGGGTCTTCTGGTTTGGCAGCATCGGCAGCCGGGGCTTTGTCATAATCCGTATGCAGGGCGGTGGGGTTCTCGGTATCGGCAGCAAGGGGCAGGACGAACAGATAGTCCTGCACGTTGTACGAAGTATTCCATTCCACGCTTGAGTACTGAGCACGGAGGTCACGCGAAGAGGTGAAGAAGAGGTACTTGCCATCCTGCGAGAAGAGTGGCTGCGAAGCGGGATACCAGCGGTCGGTCACCTGATAGGACTTGCGCTTGGCTACGTCAAAAAGGTAGAGGGCATCGGTACCGCGGCTGACGGGAGTCGAGGTATAGGCTGCCCACGTTCCGTCAGGCGAGAGGGTGAACGAGCGGATGCCCGAGGTTTCACTCACCAAGATGCGCTCGGGATTGCCGCCGCTGATGGAGAGTTCATAGACGTCACGCTTTTCAGTATTGAAGTAGAGTTTCTTGCTGTCGAGGCTCCATTGCAGGCGGTCGGGGTAGCCATTCGTGAAGTTGGTCAGCTGGCGGGCATTCGTCAGGTCGTCGGCCGGAGCCATCCACACCTGGTATTCGCCCGAGGCATCGGAGAGCCATGCCACGTTCTTCCCGTCGGGGCTCCAGCAGACGCCACGCTCGTGCGATTCAGGCGTGGCTGCCACATGGAACACGGGGCCTTGCGAAGCGGGCAGCAGGAAAAGGTCGCCACGTCCTATGGCCACGATGCGCTTGCCGTCGGGCGAGAGCGTGGCCTCGCTGACACGTACCGAGCGGTTCAGCTCCGTACGGCTGTAGAGGTCGTCATCAGCAAGGTTGATGGTCACCTTGTTCAGGGCTTTCGTTGCCACGTCGTACTTCCAGATATAGCCGCCGTTCTCGAAAACGATGCTCTGCTGCGAGGCGGCAGGGAATTTGCAGTCGTATTCCGTGAACTCGGTCACCTTGCGCGTCTGGCGTGTCTTTGTGTCATAGGCGAAGAGGTTCATCGTCCTGTCGCGGTCGGAGAGGTAATAGATTTCCGTGCCCACCCACATGGGGAAGATATCCTGCGCCACGTCGTCGCAACCAGGGATGCGCTCTACTTTCGTAGTGCCCACGGTATGAATCCAAATATCGTCGGCCTGTCCGCCACGATAGTACTTCCACGTGCGGAACTCGCGGAACATGCGGTTCATGGCCAGCTGCTTACCGTCAGGCGAGAAGGAGCAGAAGCCGCCCTCCGAGGAGGGAATCTCCTCCGGCAGACCGCCCTCGGCTGGGACGAGGCTGAGCTGGGCGCGCAGACCGCTGAAGCACCATTGCTTGTTGCGGAAGATGATGCTTTTTCCATCGGGTGTCCAGCCCATGACGATATTGTTGGGGCCCATTCGCTCGCCCACGTTATCACGCTCCACAAGGGCGGTATAGGTGATGCGCTTCGGCTCGCCGCCAGTCACAGGGATGGTGTAGACCTCGGTATTGCCATCGTACTGGCCGGTAAAGGCGATGGTCTGCCCGTCGGGCGAGATTTTCGGGAAACACTCGTAGCCCACATGGCTGGTAAGCTTCACGGCTGTGCCGCCTGTTTCGGCCACGCTATAGAGGTTGCCGGCATAGCTGAACACAATCCGTCCGCCACCCACGGTAGGGAAGCGCAGTAGGCGTGCCTCGTCGGCTGCACGCAGGGGCGCAGTTCCGGCAAACAGCGCAAACGCCATTAAGATAAGGATATTCACCCGTTTCATAAATTTTTCCATATTATCGGTGCATTATTTGACTACAAAGGTAAATCTTTATTTTATATAATAAAAATTTATGGTCAAAAAAAACATTATTTTATCGCAAATTCGCATTCTAAGAGTACCTGCTTTTTTCTAAAGGCTTTGTAGAAAGAAAAAACAACTTGGTAGTCTCAAGTCTCAAATCTCAGTTAAAAACAAATGCCATATTCCACTCCCAAGATAACTTCTTTTATAAGGCATCGGAAACATGCATGAATGGGCGCGCAATCGCTAGCGAGTTTTGCCTGCGCTAAGCCGTTATTCCCTTGGAATAAAATTTTATTTGCCTGCGTTATTATTTTATTCGCCTGCGCTGAAAGATTATTCCACTACGCTGTTTTCGCAACAAACGATGGCGAAAAGCGTGATTTTACTCACGCAATTCGCCATTATTAAGGTAGTGTCTGTGAAAAAGAAACGGAAGACTGTAGCCTTACTGCGGCTGAAACGTCTTCACCCAAGCTGCCAAATCCTCTTTCTTGACACGATTCAGCAGCTTTCCCTCCTTCCAATTGACGTCGGGATAGGCCGCACGCAGGTCGTCGCAGGCCTTCGTGATGGTGCTGCCGCCTGAAGTGGCGAAGGGGATGACAATCTTGCCCTTCAGGTCGTAGGATTCCATGAAGGTGTTGATGATGGTCGGGCAGGTGTACCACCAGATGGGGAAGCCGACGTAAATCACGTCGTAGTCCTTCATATTCTTCAACTTGGCGGTGATGGCGGGACGTGAGGACTTGTCCTGCATCTCCAACGTCGAGCGGCTCTGCTTGTCGCGCCAGTCGAGGTCGGCCTCTGTGTAGGGTACTGCGGGCTTGATTTCGTGCAGGTCTGCCCCTGCAACCTCGGCCAGCTGCTGGGCCACGCCCTTCGTGACGCCCGATGCCGAGAAATAGGCTACCAATACTTTCTTCATTTCCTTGTTTTCCTTTGATTTGTTTCCTAATGAGCAGGCACTAAGGCTTACAACCAGTAATGCCGCCATGATTAACACCGTTTTCTTCATTCGCTATGATGTTTTATGGGTTGATTTTCGCTGCGAAGATACAAAGAAAAACCAAAAAAGTGCAATTTTCGGCAAAAAATCATCATTTTCGATGGTCTGAAGACGGCTCTGCAAGCGCCCGAAGGGTGACGAGGGTGATGTCCGTAGGGGCGCAGAAGCGGATGGGGACGCGCGAGGTGCCGAGCCCGCGAGAGACGATGACAGGAACGCCACGCGAAGTGCGCCGGCGGCCATAGAGGAAACGGCGGCCATAACGACTACCCGTCTCAGGAGCAATGATGTAGAAGAAGGTTATCTGCCCTCCGTGCGTATGTCCAGCCAGCGCCAGGTCAATACGCTCTGGGCTGAGGGCGGCTGACTCTACGATATCGGGGCTGTGGGTGAGGAAGATGACGTAGTCGTCAGGATGCTGCCTTTCCGCTAGCGGCTGCACGAGAGGGGGATGGGTGCAATAGGGAGCGCCCACGACGACAAGCCCCGCATGGAGGGTATCGGAGGTGTAGTCGAGCAGACGAATGCCGTGACGTTGCATGGAGAGCATGATTTCGTCGGTACAACGCTCGAAGTCGTTGTTGCCCAGCACAGCATAGATGCCGTCAGGCGGGGTGAGGCTTCCAAGCGCAGCAAAGAGCGGCTCGACGTACTCGCAGCCCTCCTGATAGTCGCCGCCAAGCAGGATAACGTCGGGATTTAACGCTTTGAGCGCCTTCACCGTGCCCTGCAACTGACGTTCCTTGAACTTCGAAGCCAGATGGAAGTCCGTAGCAAAGGCGATGCGATACCCATCCAAAGCCTGCGGCACATCGGCCGACTTCATATCATACCGCGCAATCCGCTCCACCCCCGCATAACGCAGGGAAGTACAGGAGGTGAGGAGGAAAAGTAAGAAAATCCACCCCCACCTCCTTACATGAAGGAAAGGAGTGGAAGAGGTTAAGAATTTATAGTTCATGGTTTTTACACTCCTTCAATCAGGCACACGGCATAGGCGGAGATGCCCTCCTGACGGCCGGTAAAGCCAAGACGTTCGGTAGTGGTAGCCTTAATGGAAATATCGCCCTCGGGGATGCCCATCACGTCAGCCAGCACACGTTGCATGGCGGGGATATGGGGGTTGAGTTTGGGCTGCTCGGCACAAACGGTAGCATCGATGTTGCCCACACGATAGCCTTTTCCGCGCAGCAAGGCGACGGTTCGTTCAAGGAGAATGGTGCTGCGGATGTCCTTATATTCGCCCGATGTATCGGGGAAGTGATAGCCGATATCACGCAAGCCTGCAGCACCCAACAGGGCATCACAAATGGCGTGGATGAGCACATCGGCATCGCTATGACCCAACAAGCCCAGCGAATAGTCTATGCGGACACCTCCAAGCCACAGCTCGCGTCCCTCCACCAAACGGTGAACATCAAAACCAAAGCCAACTCTCATCGTCTGCCGAACATTTCGCGGATGCCATCCATGTCGAACGAGAGGGTAAAGCGGAGCGTCTGGTCAAGAGGATTGCTCTGCGAGGTGGAGACGAGGTAGGCGGCATCGAGCGAGAAGACACTCATCTTAAAGCCCGCACCCACGGTGACGTACTTGCGGTTGCCCTTGTACTCGTTCTCGTAATGATAGCCTGCGCGGAGGAAGAACTGGTCGTTGTAACCATACTCCAAACCAGCACCCCAATAGATTTCGCGCAGCTCCTCTTCCATGCCGCCTGGGGCATCGTGGAACGACTTGAAGATACCGGCAATAGGTGAGATATCGTTGTAGCCCTTGGCATCGAGCCAACTCTGATACTCCGAAGCGTAACTGTAGCTGGCATCCTCGAAGTCGGTGCCAAACTCTTCATCAAGGAACTGACGATAGGTAGGCTTCGTGGGCACCATCAGCTTGTTGGCATCAGCCGTGAGGGTGAAGGAGTTGTACTCATCAACGGGCACCTTCAGGGCAGCACCCAGACGGAGGTTCGTGGGAATGAACTGGTTGGTGTTGCCGCCGTCGAACGAGATTTTCGAACCGATGTTGCTGGCGTTTAATCCCCAGTTGAACATACACTCGCGTTGCCCCAGGAAAACATAGCCACTATGGAACAGGGAAATGTCGGCTGCAAAGGCCGAGCCGGGCGTAACCTCGTCATCATAGTTGTACTGCAAGTCGCTGTAGATGAAGCGCAGGCCGACGGAAGCGGAGAACGTCTCGGAAAGCATGCGGCTGTAGGCAAAATCGACAGCCATCTCATAGGGACGGATGGTGTAGTTGTTGGCAACATCAATCACGTCGCCCAAGGAGAAATAGGTGAGCGAGCCGCTGACGGCCTGATAGTCGCCGATGCGGTAATAGCCCGTGAGATTGGCGAGGTCGATGTCGCTCACCAACTGGCGCAACCAAGGCGTGTAGGCCAGCGAGACACCCGCGGGACTGATGGTGAAGGGATACTTGGCAGGATTCCAGTACTGCGAATTGACGTCAGCCTCGGTAGCCACGCCCACGTCGCCCAAGGCACCCGCACGGCTGTCGGGAGCAATGGTAAGGGAGGTGACACCCGTATAGACGGGATTGAAGAGACTCTTATTCTGCGCCGTAGCCACGATGGTCGTCGCCACGAGCAGGAGTGCCAGCATACCTATTTTTCGTTTCATCTGTTTCGAGCAAATTTGTTTCTTATGCCAATATAACGATAATAAAGGGGCAATTAGTATAATTACGAACCGTTAATTATGATTTGTTAATGCTTGATGAGCAATTTGCGGCTTTGCGAAGTGCTGCTGCCTGTAGCCGACGAAGCCGTCACCCGATAGAGATAGACGCCCGTGGAGAGGGGTGTGCCGGAGGAACTGCAGAGATCCCAAGAACAAGTATAGAGGTTCGACGAGGTGGCTGTCGTTTCCTCGTTGCTCCAAAGGATGCGGCCAGAGAAATCAAACACGTCAATACGGAAGGTGACAACCGTTTCAGGACGGTCGTGGGTGACGACAAAGGTGGTTGTCGTGCGGGCAGGATTATCCGTTACCGTCACGTCCGTCAGCGAAGGTTTCAGACCCGCCACCACCTCGAAGTCAAGGGTAGCTGTAGAGGAGTTGTTCATCATGTCCCAGGCACGGAGCATGAGCGAATGATGCCCCTCGGGCAGCGTGGGGAGGCTGTAGGCCAACGTACCACGTGTGTAGTCGCCGAAGTCGCTGACATAATAGTTGTTGAGTTTGTAGGTAAGTGCTGCCGAGCCATCGATAACTGCCACGATGTCGTGCCCGATGCCTCCGCCAACGGTATTGATTCCGTCGGCATCTTCGAGCGTAGCTACCAGCAAGGGCGTCTCGTTGACTTTATCGCCCGAGACGAACGAGGGTGTGTTGAGGTATAGCGACAAGGAAGGACCTGTGGAATCGTTCACAAGACCCTCGTGAGTGCCGCCCAGCAGGAAGGCTTCGGTATAGCCCTGTGCCTCGGCATTCTTGGCGTCGTTGATGGCATAGACGTTCAGTTCGCCACTTTCGCCTGAATAGTTGATGTCCATCGGCACGCGGAAGGTAAAGCGGAACGAACCGTTACGGACGGAGTCGCTGCCAGAGAAAAGCACGCTGGAACGCTCGGTGTAGCTGAAGGGCTCGGAGGCACTACCGTTGTTGTTGCGGCCATAGACCGTCTCGCGGTTATCAAGTACCGTAGGATGAACTGTGCCCGAGAAATTCGTGGCTTTGTTGCCAGCCCCGTCCACAATATACCCCTCGGCGGTAACAACAGCTCCGGCACTCAAGGTGAGGTTACCGTTATCCATAAAGGGCGAGCCATTGAGTTTGTCGATAACAGCCTCGTAGTCAGCGCAGGCAATACGCAAAGCGGGGTCACCCAGCAGGATGTAGTGGAGCTTGTTTTCGCTGACATCCTGAAGGGAAGAGTCGGTAGTCGAGACCACCTCCGTCTTGGCTATGCGGACGGCATCGCCCAAACGCAGCGGACGACCTGATGCATCACGACCGAAGACATACTTCGAGAAGAGGTAATTGATACGCCGGTTGTAGCTTGAGAATACCGTGCGCGTCGTGGTAAACAAGGCGATAGCACCTCCTTTTGGATTCAGGAACGCGTATTCGCCAAAGGACGATCCTGTATGGTCGAAAGGCGAGATGTCGCACGAGGCTGTCACCCACACCGGCAAACGAGGAGAAGTGAGCGCCGCCATGTCGCCCTGATCCAATACCAGCTCGTGCGAAAGCACGTCGGCACGGCCATGACCGCTGTAGTTGACCATCAGGGCACCCTCGTCGAGCAGCTCGAGGATGCGCTTGTGAACGGCCGGATAGCTGTTGCCTGTGGCAGTAATCTCCATGGGGAAGGTATCCCAATAGATACGTTTGTACATATATTTGGGATAGAGCCCCTCCAGCATACGCACCACGTATTCGGCATCGCGCATGTGCTGGTTGTTGTCGCCGTCGTCGCCCAGCATGAGGATGGTGTTCTTCCAGGCGCCGGCTGCCACATTCTCCATGTAGGCGATGGTCTTGTCGACTGCCTCACGGGCTTGCTGCACCGTCACGACGGGGAATCGGCCCACGCCCACATCGGGTTTATCACGCAACAGGTCGTGTCCCTCGCCATCGTCGAGCAAGCCGAAGTAATCCTCCATAACGAACGAGCGGGTAGCGCTGAAGGACTCCACAGATTCGAAACAGGGCAGATAGTCATCAGGCGAGCTGCCCCGCCAGTTGTCGCTGAGCATACGGTTATCCCACGCCCCGTCGCCGAAGAGCAAAAGGTAGCGAGGCATCTCGCTGTCACTCGTAGCTCGGTCATAGAGCATCTTCAAGAAACGACGGATGGCGGTAGCATCGCGGGTTCCTGAGGAGAATTCGTTATAGATTTGGTCAGCCGAAACTACCAGCACGGAGAGGCCGTCGCGTTTTCTGTGAGCTTCAGCAAGACGCTCGGCCTGAGCCGTCAACGCTCCGCTGGAAGGTACGACGATGATATAATCTGTAGGCGGCGTAGCGCGGAGGTCCTGATTAGCTACGAGCGTACCGCCTTTTATCTCCTCCGTCGTATAATAGCCCGCTGTCGAAGGATAGCTGATGCGGATGTAATCCAGTCGTCCGCTAACTCCTGACGGGCGGTCGTGGGTGAGTGTGAAGCGGGTTGTTGGTGCCAATGCCGTCGTCTTATAGGTAGCCTCTGCCACGCTTCCGTCGCAATAAGCACTCTTGCCCGAAATCGTCATTGTGCCCAGAGTGGTCTCTCCAGCTTTTACCGTAAGGGCGGTAGACGCCGAGCCGTCGTGAGCAAAGGCAATAGTAACCGTAGCCTCACCACCCTCTTTGAAACAAGGCAGATCGATGTTCCAGGTATGGGATGCGCCATTAGCAAAGTCGTAGCTGTCGAACAGCTTTCGCCCTGAAGGATGGAAGGCATAGGCATCTTTCTCCTCCACCACACAAAGTGTACCCGCCGAACGGAACTCCGCTGGTACCAGCTCTTCTGCAGCAGAGACGACAAGGTCATCCCAACGGATGCTGTCGGAAGTTTCAGTCAAGAAATAGCTGCCTGTGGTGGCATAGTAGTTCTGCACGTGATTATAGGTACCATCGGTCTTGCGGGAGTAGCTGACGGTGCCGTTACCCCAAAAGAGGATACCCCCGTCTTCGTTACGGAAGACAGGAACCTGCGGTAAGTCCTCAGGCAACTTATTGAGGTCGTATTCAGGCAGCAGATGGCCGCCGTAGCCAAACACGCGTACCTTGTCCAGCTCCTTGAAGCCCATGGACGAAAGGCTCTTGGGTGTCAGCAGATAGAGCCCGTCCTTCGCCACATCGACCTTCATCCATCGTCCGACTGAAAGGACAGAATGGGCCAAAGAAGAAGCGGCTCGATGACCTGTTGACTCGTTGACTTGTTGACCTGTTGACCTGTTAATCTGTTGACTCGTTGACTTGTTGACCTTTAATTCAAACGTCTTTATTCGCTGGTACTTTCCGTCGCGCAGCAAGATGGGAATAAAACTGATGTCGAGCTGCCCCTGCTTGCGGGAAACGCCCACATAGGTAGTCACTTCAGGCCAATTGCCGATGGCAGCAGCCTGCAGAGCCTCATAATAGGGAGCGTTGACAGGAACAGGCTCCAGCTCAGGATATTCGATGCGGACATCGTACGACTGGGCATAGTCGTTCCCCAGCGGGATGCTATGGCTAAATACCGGCACGACGCTATCTTGCCCGATGGCATTCCAATCGACCGTAATCTCACCCTGCGCCCGCATCCCAAGCGTTATCAGCAGCAGGGTTATCAGCAGCGTATTATATTTCATTCCACTCATTTTATATTGAACGAAAGGACTTTCCTTTCTCCCAAATACCCATTCAAGTGCTCCCCTACGTGCAGCGGCCCGACGCCTGCCGGTGTGCCCGTGAAGAGGAGGTCGCCCGTCTTCAGCGTGTGGAACTGACTGACGTAGGCAATCAGCTTATCGACGCTGAAAATCATATCTCCGGTGAATCCCGTCTGAACCGTTCGCCCGTCAATCTCCGAATGAAACGTCAGGCTCTGCACCTCGCCCGCTTCTTCCATAGGGATGAACTCGCCCAAGATTGCCGACCCGTCGAACGCCTTGCTCATCTCCCACGGCAGGCCCTTGTCCCTCAGGTGGCGTTGCAGGTCGCGTGCCGTCACGTCAATCCCTATGGTTACAGCATCGTAATAACGGTGCGCAAACCGTTCAGGAATGGACTTGCCCATGCGGTGGATGCGGACCACCAGTTCCGTTTCATAGTCAAACCTTTCGGCGAAATCCGGTAGGAAAAACGGCTTGCCGTTCTTCAGGATAGCCGAGTCAGGCTTCATGAATATCACAGGACTCTCCGGTAATACTAACGTATTTTCGAGCTCTTTATTGTGCTCGGCATAGTTCATTCCCACACAAAGTATCTTCATATCGGCAATGTTTTTTCTTCTATGTTAAACGGACGAAGGTCGTCCAGATGCATAGCTTCAATGGCGTTACAGCCGAAATACCGTTCTGCCTCCTTCAGCACGCTACGCGGCACGAGACCGATGATTTCCGTCCCCGTCACCTTCGCCCCGCGGGCAGCAGCAGCGCGGCACACCTCCTCGTAGGCTTTGTGGAGGGGCGTGGCATGGATGTCGGTAATGTTCATAGACACCTGAGCAATGCCATACTCCTCAATGTACCAGCCAATGGCTTTGCAGCCCCTCAGCGTCCCCCGCACCCATTGTCCATCGACCTTTCGTCCCTTCTCACGGACGTCACATGCTATTTCATGAGCAAGCGGAACCGATGTTGTATTAAGATTGAAATTGACGGCAATAAGGAAATTCCTTGCCCCGATGACAGAAGCCCCCGTGTGGGCAGTACGCTCGTCGTAGTGCGCGGGGCCGAAGTCCGGGCGGCGCAACGGGTCTTCCATCTTCTCCGGCAGCGACTCGTACTCTCCCGCCCTGCACACGGCCAGGTTGCGCCGTTCGGGCGTGAAGGCTGCCGCCTCGTAGCAGTAGCACGGGATGCCCAGCTCGCGGTAGATGCGTTCGGCCAACGTCCGCGCCAGAGAAGCACACTCCTCCAGCGTGATGCCGCTCAAGGGTACCAGGGGCAGGACGTCCGTGGCCCCTATGCGGGGATGCGTGCCATGCTGCTGGCGCATGTCGATGAGCTCGCCCGCCGTGCGTACAGCCCTGAAGGCAGCCTCGCAGACAGCTTCCGCCTCACCCATGAAGGTCACCACCGTACGGTTGGCAGCCTCGCCGGCATCGACATTCAGCACCTGTACTTCCTCCACTTCCCGAATGGCGCCGACAATGGCATTGATAACCTTCTTGTCACGCCCCTCGCTGAAGTTCGGCACACACTCAATAATCCTTTTCATAGAGTTCTTCTGCGGAGTTAACATGCGCCAGTTCCGTGAGCAGGGTGGCATAACGTTCAGCCACATCGTGGGTCAGGCGGCGCCCCTTCTCTGCCGTTGCAGCACGGGGATTGCCGATGCCCGTGTCGGAGGTGACGAGGTTCCAATGGCGCGGCATCCATGCCGTCCCGTCACGCAGGCCCGACGGATGGAAAGCATGTGCCTTCCCCTCGCCTGCCAGCTCCATTCGCACCAGTTCGGGGTGATAATGCAGCATGGCCGACGTCTCCAACTCGTCAGCATGGTCGCCCGGATTGTCAAGATAGTCCTTCGCAGGCAGCACGGCATACCAGTTGCTCACAGCAATGAACGTGTCGGGATAGTCTGCTGCCAAATCACGGACAAAGCCCTTGAAGGTGTTGCCCCCATGTCCGTTCACGATGAGCAGCCTTCGCATTCCCTGACAGTACAACGAGCTGACGATATCCGTCAGTACCGCCTGCTGTGTTTGCTGACGGAAGTGGAGGCAGAAGGGTAGCTCGCGCTGTCCTGGGTTCTGTGCCCCAAGCCCCACAGGAGGCAGCACCATCGTCCGCACCCCAGCCCGCTCCCATGCCAGCTGTGCGGCCTCGACAGCCACGTCGTGGCTCAGGATGCAGTCCGTCAGATAAGGCAGATGTCCGTTATGCGGCTCTGTTGCTCCCCATGGCAGCACCGCCACATCGTACGCCGTACCCTTCACCTCGCCATACGTCGCCTGCGAAAGATCCAGCGCAGTCCTGTTGGCTCTCTCTGCAAAGGCAAAGAGCTCATGCGGCAGATGGCAGTAGCCATCGGGGTTCTTATCCAGATAATCCTGATGATATTCCTCAGCACGATAGAAGTTGTGCAGCGGCAGCAGCTCCACGCAAAGGGGCGCATCGTAGTCCTTCTGTGCCTCATCCAATATGGCGCGGGCTACAGGCTCGTCGGCTGCATCGGTGTAGTAGATGCCCGTGCGATAGCGCGTACCCTCGTCCTCGCCCTGACGATTCAGGCTCGTAGGGTCGATGGCACGGAGGTAGAGCCTCAGCAGGAAGGGAAGCCCCAGACGCGTGTCGTCATACTGCACATGCACACACTCCGCATACCCCGTTGTGTCCGTATAGACCTCCTTGTATGTGGGGTTCTCCGTCCGCCCGTTGGCAAAGCCCACCTCAGTCATCGTCACTCCGGCAATCTTCTTCAGATAATGCTCGGCGCCCCAAAAGCACCCCGCAGCCAAATAAATATCACGTGTCATCGTTTTGTCTTTTTTTTTCTGGGGTACAAAGGTACGAGTAAACGAGCGGAATACCAAATTTATTTGAGTATTCCCGAGCGTGAGTACCTAAAACCGAAGGTTAAAGATAGTGCAAAGCGAGCGAAAAGCAAAACTTATTTGCAATTTAACGTTCTTCCGTTTCTACGACGAGCTTATCCCCGCTGAGGTCCACCTTGAAGAAATGGGGGATGCGGACGGTGCGTCCTCGGGCGTCCTTGGCGTGGCTGTGGACGGACATCATCCACTGGCCGTCGAAGCGCTGGAAGAGCATGCTGTGGCCGTAGTTGGGCGGCGTGATGGGCTCGGGCTCGTGCACCCAGGGGCCGTCGAGAGTACCGCTCTCGCTATAGGCCACACCCTGTGTATAATCGCCGAACACCCACGACGTCCAGAGCATGCCCAGCCGGCCTGTGCCCGTGCGGAAGAGCCACGGGCCGTCCGTGACCTTGTTCCAGATGATTTTACCCTCTTCGTCACGCTCACGGCTCCAAGGGGAATCGCTGGCGCGGAAGAGCACACGCGGTTCGCCAATGGTACCGCTGAAGTCGGGTTTCAGCTCAATCTTCTCCACAGTGCCGTTCCAGTTCTGCAGCCATTCCCCACAGAACACCATGTAGGGTTTGCCGTCGGTGTCGCGCCAGAAGGTGCCGTCGAGTGTTGGGCGGTCTGCAGGCAGATAGGTGGCATCGCCAAAGGCGCGATAGGGTCCCATAGGGTTATCGGCACGCAACACCTGACAGGCACGCCGCTCAATAACGTTGCCCCGCACAGTATCAATCTTCACGGTCTGGTTGGTGAAGGTGGCGAAGTAGTAGTACCAGTCGTCGCCTGTCCGGTGGAGTTCGGCAGCCCATATCATCGGGCGAGGCCCCATCCACGAGTCTTCGGCAAACTCGGTCACCCGGAAAGGTCCTTCCCATAGCTTGAGGTCTTGGCTGCGCCACATCATGCCACCCGTGCCCGTCATATAGTACATCCCCGTTGCCTTATCTGCCAGTACGGCAGGGTCACTGAGCCGGATGGAGTCTGTGGGCACATTCTGCCGCACGTTAAATCCCCGCTGAGCCAACGTCGTCAGCGGAGCAACAGTCGTCAGCAGCATCAGAAGCAGCCACGCAGCTGCGGAAAAAGTCACACGATTTCTTTTCATATTGCTTATTTTTTGGGACAAAGATATACATTCTTCTGATAATTTCCACATGACGCTGAAAAACCTTAACAATTCTTCAAAAAAGATAATGTTTGTTGTTTCTCTTGCACGTTCCCCCGCCACCCGCTATATTTGCCCATGTTATTTACGATTTGACGATTGACGATTTACGTTTTATTGACGATTTTATTATTTAATTATTTAGGGGCTGAAGGATATGTAAATCATCAAATTGCCAAATTGCTAAATAAATAGTAAATAGTAAATTGTAAAACAGTAAATCTCTATGAAACCTCTTCCCTCCTACAACGGCACCCTGCGCAGCCACTTCCTGAATGTCCCGAAGTGCATCTACACGTGCAGCGGCATCCTGATTTTCGGCAAGCGCATCAAGTCGCTGGTCTTCTCCACCGACGTGGCTATCATCAAGAATATCAACACCGATGCCGTCATCGCCGTTTATCCCTTCACGCCGCAGTCGCAGATTGCCAAAGCCATCATCGAGATTGCCGATGTCCCCGTGTTTGTCGGTGTGGGTGGAGGCATCACCTCAGGCCGTCGCTCGGTGCTGCTGGCTATTGAGGCTGAGCATCTGGGGGCTCACGGTGTGGTGGTGAATGCTCCCATTGCGCCCGACGTCATCACCCAAATCAAGGAGACGGTGGACATCCCCGTCATCGCCACCATTGCCAGCGCACAGCAGGATGTGGCGGAACGCATCGCAGCCGGAGCTGACATCCTCAATGTGGCTGTCGCAGCCGAAACGCCTGCCGTAGTCAGCAACATCCGCAGTCGCTATCCTGACATCCCCATCATCGCCACAGGAGGCCCTACTGACGACACCATCCGCGCCACCATTGCAGCAGGGGCAAATGCCATCACCTACACCCCGCCCACCAACGGCGAACTGTTTGCTGAGAAGATGCGTGCCTACCGCAAAAACGGCGCTACATCGCAAAGGCATTGAAGCCACCATCTACGACAGCCACAGTACCCGTGACGAAGCGCGAGGCTGGGGCGATGAGGTAGTGGATGGTGCCGCAAAGCTCATCAGGCTCCCCCATACGGCCAAAGGGGGTCTGGCGGATGACATCGAGCCCGCGCTGGGTGTACGAGCCGTCGGGGTTGGTGAGGAGGGTGCGGTTCTGCTCCGTGAGGAAGAAGCCGGGGGCAATGGCATTGACGCGGATGCCCTCGCCGAACTTCTTTGCGCACTCCGTAGCCATATAAGCTGTGAAGTTGCTGATGCCCGCTTTGGCAGCAGCATAGCCACAGACACGCGTCATCGGACGGAATGCAGCCATCGACGAGAAGTTGACAATGGCGCCATGTCCTGCATCAACCATCGGACGGAGGAACACTTGCGTGGGGATGACGGTGCCCGTCAGATTAAGGTCGAGGACGGTGCGGAACTGGGCAGGGTCCAAGTCGAAGAAGGTGCCCGTAGGGCTGATGGTAGCACCAGGCATATTGCCACCCGCAGCATTCAGCAGGGCATCAACACGCCCATAGCGCGCCAGAATGTCGTCGCAGTTCTGCTGCACACGAGCCACGTCGAGGACATCGGTAGTAAGGAACAGGGCCTCGCCCCCTGCCGCGTGGATGTCGCTGACGATAGCCTCGCCTACTTCAGCCTTACGGCCCAGGATAACCACCTTGGCACCCTCGGCAGCAAGGTATTTGGCAATAGCGCGTCCCAGCACGCCTGTACCTCCCGTAATCACCACCACATGGCCTGTAATGTCAAAAAGATTGGGTCTCATATCAGTTGAAAATTAAGTATTAATACTAAAAAAAAATACGAACTAAGGATTAAGAGAAAAAGATCATCATACTGCACGCTGCTTTCAAGGCTTTTTTTCTTAACTCTTAACTCTTAATTCTTAACTCTTCATTTGGGGGTGGGTCTTCTTTATCGCTGCCAGCACGCCCTGCATCTGGGCAAGGGCGAACATACGGCCGAGGAACGAATAGCCGGCATTGTAGCCGCGGGCTTCGTCGCCGAGCATCGTCTTACCGTGGTCGACGCGCATGGGCAGTCGGGGATTGGTGCTCTCGAAGATGCGGCAGAGCTCCACAAGGTCGGCACGTCCGCCAAGGTGGCTGGCTTCGGTGAAGTCACCATTGGGGAAGATGTGGCACGAGCGCAGATGGACGAAATGGGTGCGCGAAGCATACTTGCGGGCTAGCGCCGTGACGTCGTTCTGCAATCCGGCAGAAAGGCTTCCCGCACAGAAGGTCAGTCCGTTATGGGGGTTGTCAACAGCATGCAGGAACCAGTCGATATCCTCGTCCGTACGGACAATGCGCGGCAGACCCAGGACGGGGATGGGAGGGTCGTCAGGATGGACACAGAGGTTGACGCCACACTCGTCGCAGACGGGGATGACAGCAGAGAGGAAGTAGCGCATGTTCTCGCGCAGTTCATCACGCCCTATGCCCTCGTAGCGGGCCAGCAGGCTGCGGAAGATTTCGAGGGGGTGTTCATCGTCCTCGCGGATGTTGCCGCTGACGAAGCCCTGTGTCTTCACGATGATGTTGTCCACCAGCCTATGCTCCCCCTCGGGTGTCATCGTGCGCCGCAGTTCCTCCACCTCTGCCAGCACGTCGCGCCCGGGGAAGAGATGGAATGCCGCCCACTCCTCGCGGGCTCCTTTCCTTTTTAATATGTAGATGTCGAAGTAGGCAAACTCGGCATAGGAGAAATAGAGGTTCGACGTGCCGTCGGCATTTGGGTGATAGAGGTCAGTACGTGCCCAGTCCAGCACGGGCATGAAGTTGTAGCAGACAGTGTAGATGCCCTCGGCAGCCAGGTTGCGCAGGCTCTGCTTGTAGGTCTCTATCTGCTGGTCACGGTCAGGGCCGCCATATTTGATGGTCTCCGTGACGGGCAGGCTCTCCACCACGCTCCAGCGCAGGCCGTTCGACTCGATGTACTCCCGCAAGTCGCGTATGGCCTCACGCGTCCACACCTCGCCCAGCGGCACATCGTGCAACGCCGTCACAATACCCTCCACACCTATCTGCCGCAGCATCTGCAGCGTAATCTTGTCCTTCTTTCCGAACCAACGCCATGTGAGTTCCATAGTCTGCTATCTTTATTATTCTTATTTTTCCGGCAAAGATAGTGCAAGGCGAGCGAAAATGCAAGTTTATTTTGGCTTTTCCGAGCCGCAGCCTATCTTAAAGCCCCGAAGGGGGTTAAAGATACGGATTTATTTTTCATTTTTCATTCTTCATTCTTCATTTTTCACTACCTTTGCCCGCAAAAAGCGATATTTCTATGAAACATACGCCATTCCTCCTTGCCTGTGCCCTGTTCTGCGGGGTGGCGCTGCTCGCGTGCAACCAGACGAAGACCGCCGACGATACGGCCTACCTCTTCTCGTATTTCACCGACCAGAACTCGGGCCTTCGTCTGGCCTACAGCTACGACGGCCTCACCTGGACTGCCCTTGAGAAGCCTGACGGCACATCGTTCCTCACCCCCGTCATCGGCAACGACCGTCTGATGCGCGACCCCTCCATCTGTCAGGGCCCTGACGGCACGTTCCACATGGTGTGGACCTCCTCGTGGTGGGACCGCATCATTGGCTATGCCTCCTCGCCCGACCTCATCCACTGGAGCGAGCAGCAGGCCATCCCCGTAATGATGCACGAGCCCGACGCCCGCAACAGCTGGGCACCGGAACTCTTCTACGACGAACCCTCGGGCCTGTTCTACATCTTTTGGGCTACCACCATCCCCGGGCGCCACAGCGAGGTTGCCGAGAGCGAGCGTGAGAAGGGGCTCAACCACCGCATCTACTACACCACCACGCGCGACTTCCACCAGTTTTCACCCACCCGTCTCTTCTTCGACCAGTCCTTCAGCGCCATCGATGCCGCCATCGTCCGCAGCCCCATCGACGGCAGCCTCATCATGACCATCAAGAACGAGAACCCCAATCCCCCCGAGAAGAACATAAGAATATCTCGCTTCAGACCCACCCCCAACCCCTCCCGTGAAGGGAGGGGAGGCGCTGGCGCGCAGCACACGAGCAATAGCGAGGCTCTCCCCCTCACGGGGGAGCGGGGAGAGGGTCTTTCTGGGGGTGGGTCTTCTTGGTCCCCCGTCAGCGCCCCCATCCACGGGAAGTTCTGGGCCGAAGGACCTGCGCCGCTCTTTGTCCACGACACCCTCTACGTCTATTACGACTGCTACATGAACCACCGCTATGGCGTCAGCCGCAGCACCGACAATGGCTACACCTGGCAGTCCGTCGACAGCCTTGCCACCTTCCCCCGCGACATCCGCCACGGCACCGCCTTCCCCGTCAGCAAGGCCATACTCAATAATCTGCTTGACTACGTAAAGGAGATGCAATAAGCCAACAAAAATTCTGATTTTTAATAACTTCCGACACAAAGCGGCACAAAAAGAATGTTTCCAATGAAAAAGATTTTATCCCTCTTTGCAGCCCTCGCGCTGGCTGTCATAGCACTTGCCCAGACCCCTGAGGAAATTGTCTCGCGCATGGAAACGGAGATAGACAAGTACGAAAACGACGGAGTCTCCATGCTCAACATCGTGAAAGTACCCGTCATAGGCACCATCAAGAGCACCGCCTATACCCTTGGCGACAAGATGCGCATGGACTCCGAAGTAAAAGGCGTGAAGGTCATCGTCTGGATGGACAACGAAAACGAATGGACCTACAACTCCAAAAACAACGAAGTGGAAATCAAGAAGGCCGATTCCAAGAAGCGCGAGGCTGATGACGACATGGAGATGTTCGACGGCCTCACCGAAGGCTACGACGTCACCATTGCCTCAGAGACCGACAAGGCGTGGGAACTCCTCTGCAAGAAAAACAAGGCCAACAAGGACAAGGACGCCCCCAAGAAGATCACCATCACCGTCTCCAAGGGCACCTACCTCCCCATCAGCCTCACCACCAAGATGTCAGGCCTCACCATCACCATGCAGGACATCCACTTCGGCGTCACCGACAAGCAAGTCACCTTCAACGCCGACGACTTCCCCGGCATCACCATCGTCGACAAGCGATAGCCCCACCCCCCCTTCTCTTGTTGGGTGGAACTCACGCGGGAATGTATGTGCTCATGAGAAAACTGAAACTGAAAAACTGAAACAATCCCCCTCCCCTTTCGGAATACAAAACCGAAAATG
>CAMYYY010000010.1 GCA_947303715.1 uncultured Bacteroidales bacterium
TTTGTTTGCGAAGGAAAATAATATCCGTGTTCCTTCAATGAAAATACTAGAGAATGGCCTCACATTAAAGGAAGGAAAGAAAAAAGAAGGGTATTATGTCGAAAAGTATCGAAATGAAGGCTGGACAATATTAAATAGAACAAAAACAGGTTCTCTTGGCAACATTTTTGTTGTCAAATGGACAAAGAAAACCTGCCATAATGAAGCTATGAAATATAAGACAAGAGGAGATTTCGCTAAATTCAATGGAAGTGCATACGATGTTGCAAGACGCAATGGTTGGCTTAACGATTACACTTGGTTTGAAGAAATGCAAAAACCTTCCGGATACTGGGAGGATTACGATAATTGTTACAATGCAGCCAAAGAGTGTAAGACGAAAACAGAGTTCATAAAAAAATATGGAGCAGCTTGGGCTCAATCGAGAAAAAGAGGCTGGCAAAATTATTATGTATGGTTTAATGAAGTAGAAAAGATTGCTTGGAATAAAAAGTGGGATTACGATACAGTACTCGAAGAAGCAAAAAAGTATAAGACAAGAAAAGAATTTGGTACAAAAGCGCATGGTGCATACAAAGTAGCAGTAAAATGATGTGTTAAGCAGAGCAATAAAAGCTTCAAAGAAAATAAAGTGGACGTATGATGTTTGTCGTGAGATTGCCCTAAAAACAAAGAGTTGTCATGAATTCAGACAAAAATCCAATGGCGCTTATATTGCCTCCTGGCAAAAAGGCTGGTTGGATGATTTCTTTCCCCCGAAAAAGAAAGAGTCATCCTATCAACTTGAACTACCCTTTTCCAACGAATAATGTCAGCGATTCAAAGCGAGGAAAAAGGTGATGAATAAAGGTCATTCTCCCATCTGAAAAAAGTTTTTTCTTCCATGCGTAAATGGCTCGTTTTCTGTACAGAATCAAAGGATAGAAAGTTTTCATCGCAATGAAAGATTGTTTTCACTGCAATGAAAGATTCTTTTCACTGCAATGATTAATTCTTTTCACTGCGATGATTAATTCTTTTCACTGCGATGAAAAAACGGTATTCTTTGATATTGTCATTCTGATGTCAGATAATACAATAATGAAACCAACATATAGAGACACGATGAGACGTATCTCTATATGACGTAAGACGGCGGGCTCTCCCCTACCCGTCAGCCGCTGTCAATTGGGCTTCTGCTCGGCGAGGATGGCGAGGGCCTTGTCAAGGACCGTCGTATCGTCGATGCAGACAAGACCTCCGTCGGGGCCCGGCTCAAGGTGGATGCCGACGCTCTCGCCAAGACTGAAGTTCTGGCCGCCGAAGAAGTTGCGGACAGTCTCAACAGTCATACCGAGCTCGTCGGCAATACGGTGCATGCTGCCTTCGGGAAGTGAGTCCTTGATGGAACGGAGTTCGTTGAATGTCATTATCTTGCTCATATTTTCAAAAAATTTACTTCAAGTTTATAGTGTGTTCACAGGAGCACGCGGTTGATGTAGACGTAGGCGTAGAGGGCAATGAAGAGGTATGTCAGGTACACGGTGACGCGGATGGAGATGATGTCGTCACGCAGATAGCCCGACGAGGTGTAGAAGTCGGTAATCTTCTGCGGCGAATGGCGCATGCGGTTGTTCAGCAGGCGGTAGAGCACATACATCAGCCCTCCCACCAGCATGCCAAACAAAGCTCCGCACAGCACGTCGCCGGGATAGTGTAGTCCCAGGTAGATGCGCGAGAAGCAGTTGACGAGTGCCCACACCAGCATGGTGACAGTGAAGCCGCTGTTGCGGATGAGCAGCGCCAGGAACATGAAGATGCCGAAGCTGTTGGCAGCATGCGACGACACGAAGCCGAACTGCCCCGAGCGGGCACCGCCCACAATATCAATCTGGTCCAGCAGCGCAGGATCCTGGCAGGGGCGCAGACGGCCCACCCACGGTTTGATGAAGCCCGACGTCACACGGTCGCAAATATACACCGTTGCGGCAATCATCAGCGCCAGCAGCAGGAACTGACGCAGCGAATTGTTCTTCAGCAATACAATCAGGGCCACAAAGGCAAGCGGCATCCAGATCCACGTCCCCGTGAATAACCGCATGACACCGTCCATGTAGAGCGAGTCGCTCCCATTGAGGGCAAGCATCAGGCGCTGGTCAAAGGCTGTCAGGTCGCTAAACATCTATCACTATATGTTTAAGGTAGTTAATTTATATAATTTCCAAGGCTTTGGTTTCAATCCAGCCAACGTTACCGTCCTCGAGGGCAATCTCCTTCCAAGCTTGCATGGAGCCGTCGGTGATGGTCACCTTGCGCCCTTCGTGGATGACGAACAGCTCGGTGCCGCTGGCACTGGGCGTGCTGCGTACCACCACGCTAGGCTGCATGACGATGGCCTCTGTCCTGACGGTGAGACGCCGCTTCTGGCTGTGGCCGATGGCGTTGGCACACAGCGTCAACACTAGCAGCACCAGCGCAAGCACCAGCGACGTCTTGCGCAGACTGCGCTTCTTGCCGAACACACACATAGCTACCATCGCTAAGAAGAGCACAAACAGCACAATGCCCAACTGAGCCCAGCCGTCGAGGGACAGCAGGCTGGCAAAGTTGCGGAACCAGCGCACGAAGAAGATTTCCACCCGCTCAGAGGTGCGGTCGATGGTCTTGCTCCGTGCCAGCTCAAGGTTGAAGCGGATGTCCTTGTCGGCAGGGGCAAGGCGCAGGGCGCGCTCGTAGTTGAGGATGGCACGTGCCATGTCATCCTCTTTATAATAGGCATTGCCGAGGTTATAGTAAAGCGTGGCCGACTCGCCATCAGTCAGCAGACGTTCGTAGACATCCACAGCCGTGGCATAGTCGCCAGCCGAATAGGCACTGTCGCCCAGAGCCTTGGTGAGCTCCGTCTGGGTGCTGTCAGCCGCAAAGCTGAACGACTGCGACGTCAGCGTGTCACCCTCCTGAGCAAACGTAGTGAATGCGAAAAAGAATAATGAAAAATGAAATATGAAAAATGAAGAATAGAATGTCTTGCTTCTCATAATTCTCAAATTTTAATTCCTAATTTCTAATTCCTAATTCTTAATTTTAATGCTGTTCTCCAACTTGTCCATCAAGTTGACGGTGCGGTCGTAGATATCCTGCACCTTGATGCCGGAGATGGCAGGTGCATAGCGAGCAAACTCGCAGTCGCTCAGCAGTGTGGTGAATTCGTTGACAGTCGTCTCAGGGACATCCCGGGCAGCAAGCTCCGAAGCGATGTTGTCTTTCGAAAGGCTGGCAACGGGGATGCCCAGCTTGTCGCTTGTGTAGCCCCACAGGGCCTTCAGCACCTCGTCGTAGAACGCAGCCTCGTTGCCGCTGGCCATCAGCTTCTTGGCAGCATTCAGTCGTTTCGAAGCCACCTTGTTGGCTTTCTTCGTCTTCACCTTGGCAATGTTAGCATTCTCCACCGCCTTCTTCCGCCAGACAAGGACTGCTGCCAGCAACAGCAGCGCAGGAACAAGATAGCAGAGCCAGTAGCGTGTGGAACCGAAAAAGTACTCCCCTGACTTCTGAAGCGGAGCCTCCTTCAGCTTGATGTAGCGGATGTCTTCGCCCAGCAGACGGAGGTCCTCCTTGTTCACATAGCCCGAGGTGACAGCCGTTGTCGAACCACTGCCGCGATTGACCTTCAACGCATAGGGCGTGGTGGTGAGCGTCTTGTAGGCCTTGGCCTTCGTATCGAAGTACGAGAACTCAAAGCCGGGAATCTCATACTCTCCGGCATGGCGCGGAATAGCCAGATACTCAATCACCTTGTTGCCCGATAATCCTCCCGTCTTCAGCTTGAAGTTGTTCTCCACCTTCGGGTCATACACCTCAAAATCAGCAGGGAAATTCAGCTCGGGAGTCTTCAGCAGCTTCATGTTACCTGTGCCAGAGATGACAAGACGAACGGTAACAGCCTCATTCTCCTTCAGCTCCTGGGTGCTGATGTCGGACGAAATGCTGAATTCGCCCACTCCACCATAGTACGACGCTGGACGTCCGGCTGGGAGCGGACTAACCTCGATGGTCACCTTTGGTGTGCGGAGCGACTTCTGGACTTTCGTATAGCTGCTGCCCCCATTAAAGAAGATATCAAAGGGATCGGCATTACGCACTTGTTGGTAGATGCTACCCTCATAGGTGACAGAGGGAATCTCCAGCGTGCCCGATTGCTGAGGAAAGAGCACAAACTGCCGCCAGACAAGCGTCTTGTAGTTGCGTCCACGGTAATGCTCAAGCGTAAACTGCTTGTTAGCGGGTAAATCCACTTCCTGCATGTGAAATCCCTTGAGATCCGGCATCTTGCCGTCAAGCTCACGGAGGTCAACGGTGGTGTACACTTTATAGGTAAGCAGAATAGCCTCCTGCTCATAGACTTTCGTCTTGTTTGCCGAAGCAATGAGGAAGATGTCGCTGTCGCTGATTTGCCCATTGCTGGAAGAAGAGGTGGAAGCACCGCCCTGCGTACGCCCGGAATTGGAGGAGCCGGAGGAAGAGGAACCGCTGCTCCCCTGCCCTGCTGAGGTGTTATCAGGGGGAAGCACTTTGATGGTGACGCTCTTCGACTCGTACGTCTTTCCTCCCACCTCAATGGAAGCTGGAGGGATGGTATAGGTGCCCTCTTTCCGGCCTCGCAGCACATAAGTGTAGGTGATGGAAGAGCTCGTCTTGCCATTGACCATGGAGAACTGCGAGGAACGGCTCGGCCCCATCAGCACATCGAAGTCAGTAATGTTGCCAATGCGGAAATCCTTTACCTTTTGGGTGTTGATGGTATAGGCTAACTGAAATTGATTGCCCTGTACCACCGCATTGGGTGCCTGGACGGTGAAGCTCACGTCGTCGGCATAAGCCCCTCCTGCCGTCAGCAGGAAAAGGGCGATGAACAAAAGGTTCTTATTCTTCATGTCTATATATTCAAATTCCTTGATTCTAATTCCTCATTCCTTTTTTTCTCTCACTTCTATTTTACCAGTCTTTCTCCAACTTGCGGTTCTTCTGATTCTCAATCTTCTGAGCCTTTTCCTGCAAGTCTTTTTCATCCTGCATCAGAGCCTGCAGTATCTGTTCGGCATTCTCTTTGGAGATGTCGCGCTCCTGCTCTTGTTGCTGCTGTTGCTGCTCCTGCTGTTCCTGCTGCTGTTGCTGTTGATTCTCGCTGCTCTGTTGCTCTTGTTGCTGCTGATCTTGCTGATTCTGATTTTGTCCAGGAGGAACAGCATTGTAGATAGCCTTTGCCTTTGCCAGATTGTAGCGCGTCTCATGGTCAGCGGGATTGGCACGCAGAGCATCTTTATAAGCATCGATGCAGGCAGCATACGTCTGCTTGACTCCCTCCTTGCGGGCATTCATCTCAAATAATCCGCGCAAATAAAGTGTGTTACCGATGTTATGACTAATGGCAGCTTTCGTCATAGGGTCAGTTTCGTTAGCTCCAGCAGCGGTATAAAGCTCAATGATTTCCTGACAGATTTCGCTGAATTGTTCTGAGGGGACGCTGTCAGTAACCAAATGGCTGTAGAGTGTATTGGCCAAGTTGTACTTCGCATCGATGTTAGCTGGATTCATGTCGGCAGCCTTGCGGTATTTGATTTCAGCTTTGTGCCAAAGGCTGTCGTTGTAAGCACGGTTGCCGCTACGCACATAGCTTCGGTCGGTACGACGTTGAGCCATTGCAGGCTGCACGGCAAAAGCGAGCAATAAGCAGAAGCATGCTAAAACATGAAGCGGAGTATGAGTGATAATGCTATGCTTTTTCATCGCGGAATAGTTTAATGTTCTTTAACAAAGGATTCTTCCTCAGCAGGATAAGCATCTCCAGCGCAAGGAGGATAAAGGCTATCCATGCCAAAACTTGAAACTGTTCATTATAGTCGGAAAAAACGGTGGTTTCCAAATCAGCCTTTGCCAACTTGTCAATCTCCTTCTGCAGGAGCTTTTGTGCAGCATTGGTATTGTCTACACGAATATAGGCACCTCCACCTGCTTTGGCTATTTCCTGACACATCTGCTCATTCAAACGAGTTACGATGACATTGCCATCCTTGTCCTTACGGTAGTCATTGGCTTTTGTGCCAGGGATAGGTGAACCTTCGGGTGAGCCAACGCCCAGCACATAAACCAACATCCCATTTTCAGCAGCAGCCTTTGCAGCCTCCTCTGCCCCACCCTCGTGGTTTTCTCCATCGGTGATGATGATGATGGCGCGTCCGACATCCTCTCGCGGCGTAAAGCTGCGGGTGGCCATATTGATGGCAGCACGGATGTCAGTACCCTGCGTAGAAATAAGGTCCGGCTGTATGGTTTCCAGAAACATCTTGGCAGAGATGAAGTCGCTGGTAATAGGCAGTTGAATGAAAGCCTCCCCTGCAAAGACGATAAGTCCAATTTTGTCATCTTGCATCTCGTCAACCAACTTGGCAATGATTTTTTTCGATTTCTCCAATCGGCTGGGGGCAACATCCTGTGCCAGCATGGAGTTAGAGATATCAAGGGCTATCACCGTCTCAATTCCTTGCCGCTTGATAGTTTCCATCTTCGTACCAAATTGGGGACGTGCTGCAACCAGAATGAGGAAGAACAGCGCTGCAAACGTTAGCCAGAACTTCAAATTGTAGCGTGCCGGGGAGGCATCAGGCATCATCTCCTTCAACAACTGCGGGTCGCCATACGTCCTAAGGTTACGTTTCCGCCGCACGTTTGATGCGATGAAAAGGATAACCATTACGGGAAGGGCTATCAGCAGGAAGAGGTATGTGGGTTGTTCAAATCTAAACATGACTCATTTCTCATTTAGTAATCAACATTATCATGGAATACGACGAAGAAGGGTGAGGCGCAGGAGCAGTTCCAACAGAATACATAACACAGCAGCAAGGGCGAAGGGCATGAACTCCTCGTTTTTTCGGCTGAAGTCTTTCACGTTCAATTTCGTCTTTTCCAATTTGTCAATTTCCTCATACACCTCTTTTAGCTTGCTGTTGCTGGTGGCACGGTAATATTGTCCGTCCGCCGTCTGGGCAATCTGCTGCAACGTGTTCTCGTCAATTTCCACAGGAATATTCTGGTACATGATAGTGCCGCCGTAAGTAATGGGGTAAGGAGCCGTTCCGTTTGTACCCACACCGATAGTATAGACACGGATGCCGAAGGTCTTGGCAATCTCAGCAGCTGTCAGCGGGGAAATCTCGCCTCGGTTATTCGAACCGTCAGTGAGCAGAATGATAACTTTCGATTTTGCCTTGCTGTCCTTCAGACGGGTAACGGCGTTTGCGATGCCATCGCCGATTGCCGTTCCATCCATGATAATACCCTCCTGCACCATCTTGCACGATACGCTGTTGAAGATATTCAACAACACGGTATGGTCGGTTGTCAAGGGAGATTGTGTGAAACTTTGTCCAGCAAAGATGGTAAGACCAATGTTGTCGTTCGGACGTCCGTTGATGAAGTCTGCAGCGACCTGTTTGGCTGCCTCCAGACGGTTGGGCTTAAGATCCTCAGCCAACATACTGGTGGAAATATCAACAGCCATCATAATATCAATACCTTCCACCTCACTTCTTTGCCAGCTATGTGTAGATTGCGGACGTGCAAGGACGATAATCAACAAAACTAATCCAGCAACCCTCAACAAGAAGGGAACGTGACGAAGCCACGTCAGAGGGCTCTTGGGCAATTGCGCATACATGGAGGTAGTGGAGACCTGCATGGATGGCTCACTTTGGTCGTTGCGCAGCAGATACCAAACGATATAAGCAGCAACGGGAAGCAATAGAAGAAAGTATCCTGGATTTGCAAATGTCATAGCTCTTTCCTCCTCTTAAATGAATAAAAAGACGAAATTCGTTAGAATCCAGGCAAGCAATAGTACGCCTGAAATGCCCACCACAATGAGGCCTGCAAGGAGCCAGCGTTTCTGCATAATTGACATACCTTTGACAACCTCTATGTATTCAATGACTTGCTCCTGTCCTTCAACCTCTTCGGGTTTCGTCTTTTCAACAAAGTCCGTGACCACACCATAATGGTGCATCTTTTCGTTTTCGTAGGGTTTGAATTTTGCAAACTTAGCGAAATCAGATGTAGTCAAAAGGTTTTGCAACTCATCGTATTGCTCTGGAGTGACAATTGCCTGAAGTTTTTCCATCACTTCGCTTGATGTCATTTCCGTAGCATTAATGCCAAATCGGTTTTGAATATAGATACGCAGGGCATCGGTAAGCTCTGTGTAATATTCCTTTGCATCTTCCTTCATCCAACCCTTGTTCTCGTGGATTTCATCCAGCGATTGTCCGGCTCGAATGTGTGCAGGAATCTTTGGTTCCAATGTCACACGTCGTAAGATGGGTTGATTCTTAATGTAGTGGCGAAGCAGGTAGATGAACAACAGCACCAGCACAACAACGCCAATTAGCAACAACAGCAAGGGTTTCACTTCGCTGAATAGCAGAGGTGCCTTACGGATACCCTTAATGCCACAGAAAGTGTAGAGGTATTTGTCGTCGATAGTGTTATTCTCAGGCATAACTTCTTCAAACATCCACACCTTCAGAGCAAGCGTATTCGAGCAATAGACGTTACTGTCGGACATCACCTCGAAACTGTTGATATGATAAAGGCCTGGATTGAATGATGTGATGATGATGTCCTGATGCAGCGTCATGCGCTTTCCGTCGTTCAGTAACGTGGTGTCAACAACAGACTTCTCCACCACTTCGATGTCTGCCGAAAGGGAGTCACGGATTTGTGGCATCAGCGCCTCCTCTAGCAAAAACGAAAGGGTATCGCTAATCTCAGGCATCGTAACCACTTGATTCCTGTCGCAGGTGACATTCAGATGGATGGCCGTCTGTTCACCTATCAGCAGATTTAAGCTGTCGATAGTGGCTTCCACCTTGATGTTTGACTGTCCCCAAATCGGAATCATTCCTATGCAACTTAGAAGGAACAAACCAAAAATCAGTCGTTCTTTATTGTGAAACAAGAATTTCATAATACATCTCTCATCATAATTCGCTATACGCCTCTCTTAGCAAATAGAGCCATGAGGGCTTTTACATAGTCTTCATCAGTACGAACGGAAATACTGTCCACATTGCATTTCAGGAGCGTCTCATTGAGTTTCTGCTGACGTTCCATCCACCAAGCATGATGCAGATTACGCACACGTGCTGAGCCAGTGTCGATGTACTGTGTAGCACCCGTTTCTGCGTCGCGTACCTTCATTAGTCCCACGTTCGGTAGTTCTTCTACCCTGCGGTCGTACACCTGAATGGCAACCACATCGTGTTTACGGTTGGCAATCGTTAGCGCATCCTTTAGATCGTGGTTGTCAATGAAGTCACTCATCAGGAAGCACGTGCAGCGTTTCTTGATGGCATTCGTCAGGTATTGGAGGGGCACGCTGATGTCCGTCAGGTTACTTTCAGGATGGAAGTCAAGCAGTTCGCGAATAATAAAAAGGATATGCTTACGACCCTTCTGGGGGGGGATGAAACGCTCCACTTTATCCGAAAAGAAGATGACACCGATTTTGTCGTTATTCTGGATAGCAGAGAATGCCAACGTGGCCGCTATCTCCGCCACCATATCCTTCTTGAACTGAACAGCCGTACCGAAATCAAGACTCTGCGACATATCGACGAGAAGCATTACTGTCAGCTCGCGTTCTTCCTCGTAAACTTTCACATAAGGGTGATTGAAGCGGGCCGTGACATTCCAGTCAATATCGCGGACATCGTCGCCGTACTGATATTCACGCACCTCAGAGAAGGCCATACCGCGTCCCTTGAAAGCGGTGTGGTATTGTCCGGCAAACAGATTGTTGGACAAACCGCGAGCCTTTATCTCTATTTTGCGTACTTTTTCTATCAGTTCGTTTGCATCCATGTCATCAGGGCACCTCTACCTTGTTGAGAATCTTGCTGACAATTTCCTCCGAAGTGATGTTGCTGGCCTCGGCTTCGTAGGTCAATCCGATACGGTGACGCAGAACGTCGTGAGCCACAGCACGAACATCCTCAGGCACGACATACCCACGCCGCTTGATGAAAGCGTATGCACGGGCAGCCAGAGCCAGATTGATGGAAGCACGTGGCGAACCTCCGAAAGAAATCATATTCTTGAGCTCCTTCAGTTCGTACTTGTCCGGATAACGGGTTGCAAAAACGATGTCAGCAATATATTGCTCAATCTTTTCATCAATATAGACCTCACGGACGATTTTACGTGCTGCAAGGATTTCCTCTGCCTTCATGATAGGCTTGACGTCCATCGTTTCGCCGCTGATATTTTGGCGGATGATTTTCTTTTCTTCATCAAGCTTTGGGTAGTCAATGACAACCTTCATCATAAAACGATCTACTTGTGCCTCAGGCAGCGGATAGGTGCCCTCCTGCTCGATGGGGTTCTGCGTAGCCATCACGAGGAAAGGCTCGGGCAATTTGTAAGTCTCTTTGCCGATGGTGACCTGACGCTCCTGCATGGCTTCGAGCAGGGCGCTCTGCACTTTGGCGGGAGCACGGTTGATTTCATCGGCCAGCACGAAGTTGGCGAAAACGGGGCCTTTATTGGGGATGAACGTTTCATCCTTCTGGCTGTAAATCATAGTACCCGTGACATCGGCAGGCAGCAGGTCAGGGGTGAACTGAATGCGGCTGTACTTGGCATCGATAAGCGAAGCCAACGTTTTGATGGCAAGGGTTTTTGCCAAACCAGGAACACCTTCAAGCAGCACATGGCCGTCGGACAAAAGCCCGATAAGGAGGGACTCAACAAGATGTTTCTGCCCCACAATCACCTGATCCATTCCTGCCACCAGATTGGTCACGAATGCACTTTGTTTCTCAATTTTTTCGTTTAGTTCACGAATGTCAATTGTAGTGGTCATTTTTCTTTTATTTAGTTCATTGATTTATTCCTTTATTTGCTTTCAGTTTGGGGATACTGATGGCATTTCCTACGACAACGTTATTGGGATTCTGCATGCCATTATGTAGGACAATATAGGGCCAAAGACGTTTGTCACCATAGTATTTCTGTGCCAATCGGACGATGGTTTCGCCTTCCTGTAAAGTATGCGTTGCGAGTGTGCCCTGAATGGTAAAAGCCGTTGTATCCTCCATTGTGATGTCTTTGAGACTCTTGTCCGAAGTATCTTTGAGGCTTTGAGCGGGCACCTGTATTTCCTCCTGTTTGGACACCGTCTTATCTTCCTTTTGGGACGCTGGTTTTGTTTCCTGCACAGCAACTTTTTCAGCTTCGGCTTTTGTTGCCTCTTTTACGGATTCAACAGACTTTGCTTCAACTATTGATTCTTGAGTGACAGCTGGCTTAATTTCCTTTTGATGCGTAATGTCTTCCTTTTCTTCTTGAAGTTCAACCCTTTCTTCATTTTCTTGAGGCGCAGTATCTATTATTTCCACCTCTTGAGCTTGTGGCTTTTTCTTTTCTTCTGGGAAGGAAACAACAACAGAGGGGTTTGGAGTATCCTTAAAATCAATGGAAGCAACCTTTATATCTTCTTTCTTTCCATTCTTAAAAAGGGAGTTCTTAGGCTTAATGAAACCGTTTCCAAGTGCAATATAAAGATAAAGACAAAGCGAGAGCAGAATCAGCAGAATGATGGGCAACCAGTATTTCCACGATTTACGAGATTTCTTTCCTTGTGTTTCTGGTTGCCTCTGTTTTTCTATGTTTTTCGGTTCCACTAAAGCGGCTGGTGTTACTGGAGTCTCCTGTTTTACAGCTAAAACCTCTTCTGAAACAGTCTCTTCTTTTGCGGTTATGGTTTCCTCAGCTACAGCCGTTTCTTCCTTAATGATTTCCTCTTTTACAACTTCTTTTGCCTTTTCCTCGATGGATTCCGAAGATTCTACAACGTCAGCAGATGAGGTTATCTCAGGGGATTCTGCTATTGCTTCGTGCGTGGGTTTTTGAGTGTCAAAGGCTTCTTCTTTCGGTTCCTCCATACCTTCAACGGATTCGTCGTCCAACGGGAAATCATCGTTCAGCTCTGTTGTCTCGAACTGGGCAAATGGTTTGTTGATGTACTCTTTCAACGCAGCATCGGGAAGGAATGACACTTTGCGATAGCCGCGTATAACGATTCTCTCGCCTGTAGTTACATCCACGCTCTCCCTATCCTTGACGGCTGAAAGTTTAAAAGTTCCCCACCCTTTTATCTTGACGATGCCATCTTGGGCAAGGCCTTCGGAGATAACATCGAAGAACGTGCGGATAAACGTGTCGGCAACGGCTGTAGAAATGCTGCTCGCCTGAGCCAGCTCTTCTGTTAGGTTTAATACTGAAATCTTCTTTTCCATAGCCTCTGCCTCTTATTGATCGACGTTTTCTTCCTCATTTTCATCAGGAACTACTACTCCCGCTTCATTAAAACGCTCTTTTAACGAAACGCTCTGTTTGAAAGCCAGCGTCAATTTCGGTGGAATGAGATAGCGTTTGCCCGTTGTAGGATTGACGGATACGCGCTCCATCTTCTTTTTCACCTCAAAAGTGCCGAATCCTGTGGCGGCAATTGAATCGTTTTCTTCGAGATGACTCTTTAATAAAGTCTCAAAGTCATAAATGGTTTTTGTTGTATCGGACACTGTACGGTTCGTCCGTTTTGCCAATTCTGCTACAAACTCTTTATTATTCATGTCAGATAGTCTTTGCATAGAGGTCGAATTCATCGGCGTCGGTAATTACAACGTCGTAGAATTGTCCTGTTTTCAACATCTTATCTTCTTTCAGTATCAACACTTCAGGATCCACTTCGGGTGAGTCATACTGTGTACGTCCGATGTAGTAATCTCCTTCTCCACGATCCACAATGATGCGCTCCTTCTTGCCAACCATCGAGAGGCTGATTCCCTCGGCTATCTCCTGCTGGATTGCCATCAGCTCATCCAAACGATTCTGCTTAATGTCATCGGGGACATCATCTGTATAATGTTCAGCGGCGTAAGTCCCCTCCTCCTCGCTATAGGCAAACGCGCCCATACGCTCAAAGCGGGCTTTTCGCACAAACTCCTTCAGCTGTTCAAAATCCTCCTCTGTCTCGCCAGGAAATCCCACCATCATCGTAGAACGGAGGAAAATGCCAGGCACTTCGCATCGGATGGCAGCCAGCAAATCGTACGTTTCCTCAGCGGTAATGTGCCGACGCATACGAGTCAGCACGGGATTGCTGATGTGCTGCAACGCTATGTCGAGATAGTTGCAAACGTTGGGGCGTTCGCGAATTACCTTCAGTAGATCGAAGGGAAAATCTGTAGGATAGGCATAATGCAATCTAAGCCACTCCACACCAGGAATATCAGCAATCCGTTCCGTCAGTTCGGCAATGCTCGGGTTGTGATAGAGGTCTCGTCCGTAGTAGGTCAGGTCTTGTGCAATAAGCTGCACCTCTTTAACTCCCTTCCCTACCAACCAGCGCACTTCGTCGAGAATCTCCTCCATCGGACGCGAAATGTGGTGACCCGTAATAAGCGGGATGGCACAGTAGGCACACATGCGATTGCACCCTTCGCCGATTTTCACATAAGCATAGTGCGAGGGCGTCGTCAGAACCCGCTCGATTCCCTCTTGTTGAACTGCAGAATTGTTGTCCTTGCGAAGCTCATCCACCAATTCCGTCCAGTTAAACTTGCCGAAATAGCGGTCAACCTCAGGAATCTCTTCGTTCAACTCCTTGAAGAATCGTTCTGACAGACAACCCATAACATAGACCTTCTTAACGTGACGTAAAGCTTTTTGCTCACACACTTCAAGAATCATGTTCACAGATTCCTCCTTGGCATCGCCGATGAATCCGCAGGTGTTGATGACAACAATCTCGCCTCTGACTTTATCCGGATTATGTACGACCGCATATCCCAACGCTTCCAACTGTTTCATCAGCTTCTCCGAATCCACCAGATTCTTCGAGCATCCCAGCGTAATGACGTCAATGCGGTTCTTAATCATTTTTTATCTTTTAATCTTTGAAGAGAGAATCTACGAATTCTTCCTTATCGAACAATTGTAAGTCGTTAATTCCTTCGCCTAAACCGACGTACTTGACAGGAATTTGGAACTGGTCGCTCACACCAATGACGACACCACCTTTGGCTGTACCATCCAATTTGGTAATAGCCAACGCTGTGACTTCCGTTGCTTTAGTGAATTGCTTGGCTTGCTCAAAGGCATTCTGCCCAGTACTGCCGTCAAGAACCAACAGCACTTCGTCAGGCGCGTGGTCAACGACCTTTTTCATAACGTTTTTAATCTTGGTGAGTTCGTTCATCAAGCCAATCTTGTTGTGCAGGCGTCCTGCGGTATCGATGATGACGACGTCGGCATCGTTAGCAACAGCCGATTTCACCGTATCGAACGCTACTGAAGCAGGGTCGGCACCCATGTTCTGCTTGATGACAGGTACATTAGCCCTTCTTCCCCACTCCACAAGCTGCTCTACAGCAGCCGCACGGAAAGTGTCGGCAGCTCCGAGATAGACTTTCAGCCCTGCTGACTTGAACATGTTAGCCAATTTACCGATTGTGGTAGTTTTGCCCACACCGTTCACGCCCACAACCATGATAACGTAAGGCCGCTTGTCCGTTTCAATGACAAACTCCTCGGCTTCGCCGGATTTGTTTTCCGTGAGCAAGGCTGCAATCTCTTCTTTCAGTATATGGTTAAGTTCGTTGGTGTTCAAATATTTATCGCGTGCCACGCGTGTTTCAATTCGTTTGATGATTTTCAGCGTGGTCTCAATGCCTACATCGCTGGTGATGAGGGCTTCTTCAAGGTTGTCCAGCACTTCGTCATCGACTTTCGACTTGCCGGCAACGGCACGGGCAAGCTTACCCAGTACGCTTTCCTTCGAGCGTGCGAGCCCCTTATCATAAACAGCCTTTGATTCAGCCAATTGAGCAGCTTCCTCGTTACTCAGGCTTGTGTTCTTTTTGGATCTTGAGAAAATAGAAAAAATACCCATTTAAGCCTCCATTTCTATAAATGCGTGCAAAGTTAGGCATTTTTTTTCATACAACAAGTTTTTATTTCTTAAATAAGCCAAAAAACCCCTTTCCATCGGGAAAAATTAAAAAATATTTGCTTTTTCGCTCAACTCTTTCTACCTTTGTGGGCATGAATAATAGCCTATAAAACTCATGATGAAAAAGTATTTATTATCAGCATTCTTATTCTTTTTGGCTGCCATAGCTACGGCACAGCCTCCTCTTGTTTATGAACAGGAAAACACGGGAAGTCACATCGAAAAACCTCTTCTTCCTCCTGCCGATGAGCTGCCCATCATCCGCGAATTGCCTGACCCTCTGGAAGGGGTAAATGACTTCGGCGACTGGGAGCGCCGACGAAACGTGATTTCTGCTCAAATTCAGCACTATGGAATTGGAATAAAGCCGGATGTTACATCGGAGCAAGTGAAGGCTCGCATGGTGGGCGACACGCTAATTGTTGATGTAACTGTAAACGGTCAGACGCTGACGCTCCGATCCACCATCCACTATCCCCAAACGGGTTCTGCGCCTTATGCCCTGATGATTGGCACCAGCATGATGTCTCTTCCCTATCAACTGTTTGCCGATCGTCCCATCGCCATAATGACCTATCACGAGAAGCAGGTGAACGACTATGGACAATGGGGTAAGCATCATGAGCGTGGGGAACATCACTTCGACCGCCTCTACCCTCACCTGAAGGATAACGGCGCCTACAGCGAATGGGCTTGGGGGTTGAGTCGTCTTATCGACGGATTGCAGCAGCTGGGAGCGGAAGTGACAAAGATTGACACCCGTCATATCGGCGTAACAGGTTGCTCCTATGCTGGAAAGATGGCTCTCTATTGTGGCGCTTTCGACGAACGAGTAGCGCTGACCATTGCTCAAGAGCCAGGAGGTGGTGGAGCTGCTGCCTGGCGAGCTTCGCACGAATCAACGAAAAATGTGGAAGACCTAGACAAAACCGACTACCATTGGTTTCTGGAGAGTCAGAAGGAATATTTTCACGGGGATAGCGTTTACCGACTTCCCTACGACCAACATGAACTTTGCGCCATGATTTGCCCGCGAGCTTTGTTGCTACTGGGCAATCCCGACTATGAGTGGCTGGCGGACGAATCGATGCTGGTGTCGGCAAAGGCTGCTTGTAAGGTGTGGGAGCGCTTTGACATCGCCGACCGTATGGGATGGAGTATCCAAGGAGGTCACGGGCATTGCCAATTACCTGAGAGCCAATGGCCCGAGGTTCAGGCATATATCGACCGTTTCCTGCTTGGACGGCAGGTAGAAACTTACTTCCGGAACATGAAATAGACGGCAGCAATCATGCAGATGAACGACACGATGTGGTTCCATTGCAAATGCTCGCCTTTGAACATGAAGGTAATCATTATCGTAAAGACCGTCAGCGAGATAACCTCCTGAATAACCTTCAACTGAAAGAGCGTGAAAGGGCCTCCGTTGATGTTCGACCCCATGCGGTTGGCGGGAATCATGAAAAAATACTCCACCAACGCTACGCCCCACGAGGCTAAAATTATGAGAATCAACGGCCAATTGGTGATGATATTCATCTCCTGAAGCTTCAGGTTACCATACCACGCCAACGTCATGAAGATGTTGGAGAAAACCAATAATACGATAGTCCAAAATCCAATCATACAATCTGTTATTATACGTTTCTTAAACTTCTACTTTAAGCCTTCGTTGAATGATTGCCAGCATACCGCTCGGCAAAAAACGGCTGCAAAATTAATACATTTGAGCGGTTGCAGCAATATTTTGGGTTTTTATTTTTTTCGTGTGGAAGTATAAAATAGGTCATCATCTCCCTTACTCAAATCAAGGTACGAATAGTTGCCTGCGTTGAGAAATTATTTGCCTGCTCTGAGCGCTCAGAAGCCTGCTCTAGGAAATTAGTTGCCTGCGCTGGGAGGAGGGCATAAAATCGGCCTCACGGAGCCCTCTCGATTTAAGTGGGAACTAGGTTAAAAGAAATGTTGTATCTTTGCAAAGTAATTCCAAAAGAAAAAAATCGACTTTTGTCGCGCTTATTCGTTTTTTTATATTAACTTTGCCAATTCAAAAGATTTAATGAAAAAATGACGATGATACCCAACCGAATAAAACTGGCTTTCTCCCTCCTTACAGCGCTGCTGCTCTTTTGTGGGAATGTCGATGCGCAGACGCTGGAGCAGTTGGCGCGGCAGAATTTCCTCGATGGAAAATATGCCGAAGCTCTGCCACAACTGAAGCGTTGCCTGAAGACGGCTCCGCGTGACTCGCGCATCAACTATTGGTACGGCGCGTGTTGCATCGAGACAGGAGAAATCGACGAAGCTCTCCCCTACCTCGAATTTGCTGCCAGCAAGAAGGTGCAGAATGCCTATCGTTATCTGGCACGCTACTATTATCTTAAAGGAAACTATGCTGATGCTGCCGAAAACCTTGAGACGTTCCTGAGCGCCGCCGACCCGAACGATACACTCTACGTTCAGCAGACACAATTCCTGCAGGACATCCGTCTAAGGCAGAAATTTATGCATCGCGTGGAAAAAGTCACGTTTATCGACAGCCTTGTTTTGGAGAAATCCTCCTTCCTGCAGGCCTATCACCCAGGCAGCGACGCTGGTGCCGTCTATACTCTCAGCGAGTATTCTGGTGACGAAAACGCCCTTGACGGCACACTATTTCTCTCGCAGATGGGCAATCGCAGGTGGCAAGCCTGCACGACTGACAGCGGACGTATCGCCCTCAGCACCAGCTATCGCATGAACGACTCATGGAGCGCGCCACAGATTGTCGAAGGCCTCCCCGACGAGGGCGACAACAACTACCCCTTCATGCTCTCCGACGGCACCACATTCTACTTTGCCAATAACGGCCCCGAGAGCATGGGAGGCTACGACCTCTTCATCACCCGCTACAACCCCGATGCCGACCGTTTCCTCCGTTCTGAAAACCTCGGCATGCCCTTCAATTCGGCGGACAACGACTACATGATGGTGATTGACGAGCTAAACGGCCTTGGATGGTTCGCTACCGACAGACGCCAACCCGAGGGATTCGTCTGCGTCTATACCTTCATCTGGAACGAAGGAAAGAGGAATTACTACGATGCGGAAACCGACGGAGCAGCTACCATCTGGCGGGCATCGAACATCGTCTCTATTGCCGAGACACAAACCGATGAAGAAGCCGTCCGCAAGGCTAAACAAAGCCTTTTCCGACTTATGCTGGGCGAACAGAACTTGCTGTCAGGCAAGTCGTCGCCCAATGTCGACTTCATCTTCGTTCTTGACGATTTGAAGGACTACCATCACCTCTCGGATTTCCATAGTGCTGATGCGCGTAAACTCTATGAGAATTACCTGAAAGCCAAGGAAGAACTCGCCGTGTTAGAGGCCAAACTCGAAAGCAAGCGTGATGCCTATGCTATCGCCTCAGTTCGCAAGCGCGAAGACCTTGCTGCCGAGCTCACCATCCTGGAAGCCGACTATGACGCCCTAGTCGAGAAGGTCGCCACGCTGGAAAAACGTGCCCGCAATACCGAGAAGACATTCCTTTCGAAATAAAACTAATACCCAAGAAAGCTATGAAGCATTTTGCACCATCAGAATTGATTATCAACGAAGACGGATCGGCTTTCCATCTGCATGTCCGTCCTGAGCAGATAGCTCATAAGATTATTCTTGTTGGCGACCCAGGTCGTGTCGACCTTGTTGCCTCGCACTTCGAAAATCGTGAATGCGAAATCCAGAGTCGTGAGTTCCGTACTGTGACGGGCACTTATAACGGCAAGCGCATCTCCGTTCTCTCGACAGGTATTGGCTGCGACAATATCGATATCGTCATGAACGAACTTGACGCTCTGGTGAACATCGACTTCGAAACCCGTACGGAGAAGCCCTCGCTGACATCGTTGGAGGTGGTTCGTATCGGTACCTGCGGTGGCTTGCAGCCCTTCACGCCCGTAGGTACGTTCATCTGCTCTGACAAGTCCATCGGCTTTGATGGCCTGCTAAACTATTATGCCGGACGTGATCGCGTCTGCGACCTCGCCTTCGAGGAAGCTTTCAAACGCCACATGGATTGGAACCCTCAGAAAGGCGCCCCCTATGTCATCGACAACAGCACTGAGCTCACCTCGCGTATTGGCGGAGATACTATGGTTCATGGCGTTACAATTGCCTGCGGTGGCTTCTATGGGCCACAAGGACGCGTCCTTCGTATCCCCCTTGCTGACCCTAGCCAAAACGAGAAAATCATGTCGTTCGAGTATGAGGGTCGCCGCATCACCAATTTCGAGATGGAGGGCTCGGCCCTTGCAGGGCTTGCAGCTCTGCTCGGTCATCGAGCAATGACGTGTTGTATGGTTATCGCCAATCGCTACGCCAAAGAAATGAATACCGATTATAAGAACTCCATCGACACTCTTATCCGCATTGTTCTTGACCGTATCTAAATGAACAACGATACCATTTGTGCCCCAGCTACACCTGCCGGAGGAGCTCTTGGCATTATCCGCGTTTCAGGTTCGGGCGCTATTCCTGCTGTTGATGCCCTGTTCCGTGCTGTAAATGGTCAACCTCTTGCATCACGAGCGGGTTACAGCCTTTCCTATGGCACCCTCCAGACGGACGAGGGCGAGACGATTGACGATGTGGTCGTCTCACTCTTCCGTGCCCCACGTTCATATACCGGCGAGGACAGCATCGAAATCACCTGTCATGGCTCGCGCTATATTATAAATAAGGTATTAGAGGAATTGGTACGTTGCGGATGCCGTATGGCTCGAGCCGGAGAATTCACCGAACGTGCCTTTTTGAATGGCAAGATGGATCTCAGCCAAGCCGAAGCCGTTGCCGATCTAATCGCCAGCAGCAACCGCGCCACTCATCAGTTGGCCCTCTCCCAATTGCGAGGACAATTCTCGTCGGAACTTGTCACCCTGCGCGAACAGCTTCTCCACCTCACCACCCTACTCGAGCTCGAGCTGGATTTCTCCGACCACGAGGATCTGGAGTTTGCCGACCGCTCGGAACTGCTTTCTTTGGCTCAAACCATCTATGCACATATTACCCAGTTAGCTCGCTCTTTTGAAATCGGCCAAGCACTCAAGCAAGGCATCCCCGTTGCTATCGTCGGTAAGACTAACGTGGGAAAGAGTACCCTCCTCAACCGTTTGCTGCGCGATGACCGTGCTATCGTCAGCGACATTCACGGCACCACCCGCGATACCATCGAGGATACCATCGACCTTCGTGGCATCACCTTTCGCTTCATTGATACAGCAGGCATCCGTCAGACCTCCGATGAAGTGGAGCAAATGGGCATCAACCGCACCTACTCCGCTATCGACAAGGCGCGTATTGTCGTCTGGGTTATTGACGAGATGCCCACAGAAGTCGAGATTATGGACATCACTTCTCGCTGCGAGGGCCGCACAATCATACCCGTCTGGAACAAAGCCGATATCCGTTCCGTCTGTTGCAGTAACATTGCATCCCTCCCCGTCATCCCCATCTCTGCCAAAACCGGCCAAGGTTTCCAGGCACTTGAATCCGCCATCCTTGCCGCCGCAGACATCCCTGAAATCTCCGCGAATGACGTCATCGTTACCAACGTCCGCCACTTCGAGGCCCTCACCCATGCCCAAGGCAATCTCCAACGAGTTCTCGAAGGCCTCCATAGCAATCTCTCAGGCGATCTCATCTCCGAAGACCTCCGTCTTGTCCTTTCCGACCTTTCCGAAATCACCGGCGGCCTTATCACCTCCCAGGAAACCCTCTCCAACATCTTCTCCCACTTCTGCGTGGGAAAGTAAACATTCTGCGTCGGGAAATAAAAAGGAAATATTAGAGGCATCGGATTAACTGGGGTGAAAAAGTCCGATGGGGAAAAAGAGTGGGATGAGTGAGAGATAGTTGTTTGGAAGGTAATTCTGGCACAGCAAAAGACCACCAGCGGACAATCTTTTTGTGAGTTTTGTATTATCAGTCCAGCCTCCAAAGTCCATCACGAACGGAGACGTGGTGTTCTTTAATGCCTATCTTGTCCATCCATTCACGGGTTCGCACCGTAGTCAGATTGGCTGTGTCAAAGCCTCCGCCAGTATCGTTATTCCAAACCCACATCGGGGTTGGCCAAAGGCAGGCCCGGAACTTAATAGAACGGTAGAACTCCTCCGAACAACCGTTCTGCCCATGGTGTGCCATCTGCAGGTAGTCGCAATTCAGATCCTCGGCATACGGGCCCTTTAAGGCAAGGTCACCGCATTCTACGCCAGCATCGCCCAAGAATACCAAAGATTTCTTCTTGTCCCAGACTCGCATGATCATGGAGTTGTTGTTATAGGGATTCGTCGTGAGCTGGGTGGCGACGCTCACGATTTTCAGCTTCATTCCGTCGAAGTCGAACACCTGTCCAGCTTGCTGAATATCCACCACCGTTGCTGAGGATTTACTGAGTCGGTCGTAGAAATCACGTGTCTTTTCTGCCTCGGTGGGCTCTGCATCGATGACTTTGTCAACGATGCTGGAATGATAGATGGCCTTAATGCGAAGGTCTTGTGTACCCTGCTTCAGAATTTCCCAAAGAGCTCCCATGTGGTCGTCGTGCGGATGAGAGATAAACCATGCCTCCACCTCGTTGCCCAAGGCACCGATGAAGCCGCGTAGCGTGTAGGCCTCCTCGGGGAATCCACCGTCCATGACAATGACCTTTCCCGTTTTCGTCTGGAAGACGTAGGAGTTGCCGATGGTGTTGCTGTGCGAGGGAATCTGCCATACGGTGAATGCTGAGCCCCTCGTTCTCATCGGGTTCTTCTCTGCCCCACAAATCTCTGTTGGCAGAGCCATTCCTACCGCGGTCATAGTCCCCGCCACAAGGAATTGCCTACGCGTCATTTTACTGATCTTTTCCATCATTATACGATATTAACGAATGACATTCATTTCACCACTTTAACTCCCTTAGGTGCTTTGACGGTTGACTTCACCGTACCGTCAGCCCGTTTCTCGTGCCGGATGTGGATTACCCCGTAGGGTGTGGGATAGGTACCTTCAGCCCACCTGAGGTACCCTAGATGTGGTGTGATGCGTACCCGCCTGCAGCCGGGTTCCAGGATTTCCACCCCTAGCACATGGTTGCTGAGCCAGGCCGTAGGACCGCTGGCCCAACCGTGACAGAAGCTGTGACGATAGCCCACATAGCAGTAGCCGCCGAAATCACCGTGGATGTCATCCTTACCTTCGGTTACGAACTCATCAATGCGGCCGGCATTCTTTGTCCAGTCTAGGTCGAAGTCCTCCCAGAAGGTAGTGGCTCCCACATCAAGCATTCCGCCCCAGAACTGGCTGATGATATCCATCGCATCCTCGTAATGCCCAGCCATAGCCAAGGCCTCCAGCATATAGTAGCCGTAGAAGGTGGAGAAACCTCTTGGTCCGCCTGGCAGAAGGAAATCCTTAGCGGCAGTTTCAGGCTCCATAAGGCCGGCAATGGCCATCAGGGCAACTGCCTGCTTCAGGTCGTTGGGAGGCAGCACCTTCTTCCTAAGACGGTTTTCAATCTCAACGCATTTTAGTGCCTTGTTTTCATCGCCAAGAAAAGAGCACAACTGCGCCCCGTCCTGCAACGCCCAACAGAGCAGAGCCCGATAGCCAGCCTCCACCCCTTCCTTGTTCGGACTCGATGGCCAATCCAGGAAACGTCCGTCGGCCAGATGTTCTGAACCGTCCTCTTCAACACGCGAGTCGATGAGGTCGATGAGCCCCAGAATATAGTCGGCATGTTTTTTCAGGAAGTCCAGATTGCCGAAGTGACGATACCAGTCGTACTGAATAATGAGATACCACATGGAGTAGGCACTCATGCCATTGAACCAGTTGGGCAGAGGATACTGTTCCACGGCGAGGTCAAGGCTGGCGTAGAAACTTTCCTCGTCGCCGAAGACGGTGCTGATGGTGTTTGTCTCAGGATGCATGTCGCCGAGCCATATCAGTCGGTCGCGCTTGATACCGTCCCAGATGTACTCCTGCATGTTCAACTGAACGGTATAGGCACCGGTGACCCAGATGTCGTTCAAACGGTCGTCAGAGCAACGGAACGAGCCCAGATACGGCATGTTTCGATAGCGGAAGACGGCTGTAACCTCCTTTAGGTAGAGCGACGCCTCATCCAGCAAGTCGATACGGGCGAAGCGGAATCCTGAGTTACCTATCTCTATCTGTCCATAGCGTGGGACGCTCACCACCATATCACGTGTAGCGTGGTCGTTGGTAGCGGTACCGCCTTCAATCTCACTGCACGTCTCAGCCACGGATTCGCCCAGCCGTATGCGCATTCTGAAACTGGCCGCCGAGCCCGAGCCGACAACCAGTTTCAGCCCGCCGTGCAGTTCGCGTCCGTAGTCGAGGATAAGGGAAGCGCTCTCCTTCTCTGTGCTCTGCATGAAACTGGAGCTTGCATTCACCAGATCGGCCTGGCCGTTATCGATGTCCAGCAGGTTCCCGAGGTTGTGCACCAAGCCTTGCGACCAGAGTATTTTCCTGGGGGCGATGTAGACGCGGGTCATCTTATCCTGACGGATGCCTAGTGTGTCATCACCAAAAGACAAGGGAAGATGCAGTGTGTTATCCGTGACCTGACGCCCGATGTCCTTGCAAGAGGTAACGATCATGCTGCACGTCAGCACTAATGTCATAAAGGAGATGATTGCCCTGTTCATTTTCATATCGTCAACTACAAACTTTCTGCAAAAATACATTTTTTTCTTCAAAATAAACTCACTATCGGACAAGAAATATTTGCTACTGATAAAAAATAACATTCTCCCTAAACCCAAGTCGGATAGCTACGCCTCGGAATCCCCAAAGCCGGGAATGTATTTTTCATGAGATCATAGTTGTCAAGTCACTCCCCCCCAGGCCTGATAAATAAAGATGAGGTGTAAACGAGTTACGCCTCATCCTCATCAGCATGTTTGCAAACCCTGCCTACTTCTTTTTCTTCATAATGGAAGGGATGTTCGCCACAAAGCCGTAGGCTTCATCGCCATTGGCAATGAACGGATTGTCGGATACGGCATCCACCGTCCAATATTCCTTGTCAAGCGTACGCCAGTCGCTACACTCAAGCGTTTTGGGATCCATTCTGCCCCACAGTTCGCCATAGCCCGTACCCTCCTCGCGCGAAGTATAGCCATTGGTGGTGTTGAGATGGATGAAGCCGTTCTTATAAGTAAAAGTACCCGTGTAACGCTGACCCCAAGGAGTGATAGTAAGTTCAAATTTGTTTTTATCAATCTTGATGGCTGTACGGATGATTTCATCATCGCCGAAGTCGCTATACCAGCACCAAAAGCCTTGAATGTCATCCACAGTGGCCGTAACAGTCTTACCTTGCTTGAAGAGTACAAAGGCAAGATTTTCCTCGTTGCCATTGTCGTTCTTGTAGATATACTTAAGTACCAAAACGGACTTGTCATAGAGCAGACCCGGCACCGACTTTATCTCGTTTCCGTTCTCGCCAGAAATGGATACAACGTTGTTATTGAACGTGTAGCTTCCCTGATAATCTACGGCACCATCCACCTTGAAAGTCACCTGATCTTTGGTGAAAACAACCACATAGTTGTTATCAGTGCTGTTGGTCGTCCATGTGCCAATCAGATCGTCAATAGTGATGGCATCAAGCTCCTCTTCCTCGTTGCAGGCGGTGAAAGTGAACGCCCCAAATGCCAGGCACAATAAAAGGAATACATAATACTTTTTCTTCATACGGAATAATTTTAGGTGAATAAAATGTTTACACGCCGCAAAGATAGTGCAAGCCGAGCGAAAAAGCAAAATACTTTTTGATTTTTCCGAGGCCAGCCTATCTAAAAGCCTCCAAAAGGGATTAAAGATAGTGCAAGCCGAGCGAAAAAGCAAGAAAAATGAAAATAATTCTTTTTTCCGAAGACTAATAGGGGTATATAAACTATCACTATTAATGCAGAGTACTGCGTTATTCTGCGGAAATAGTGCGCTAATTTTATAACGCAGTGCAATAAATGATTAACGTAGTGCTCTATTTTGCTTCTCCACCACCAGACGGACTGGGCCCAATAGCCCGCTGTCGCGAAGTGGAGCACGAGCATCGGGCCCGGCCAACACCCATGTTTTACGTTCCTTCTCAGGCTGACGGGCATCATACACCAGACGGTTGTACCAGGTGCTTGTAACCTCGATGGTCAACCGGTTGTCGCCCTTCTGCAAAGCATCTGTGATGTCGCACTCGTATGGTTGAGCCCACAAGGTTGCTATCTCCTGATCATTGACATAAACTACGGCAATCTCTTCCACATTACCCAACGAAAGCGTATAGCGACCCCGACGCGTCTTCTTATCCAGATGGAGATGGGTTGTATAGGTTGCAGTACCGCTGAAAGCTCGTCCCTCCTCAGAAAGATGAAGTTCTTTCCAAGGCTTTAGATCCTGCAATTCTATAGGCTCCTCTATCCCCCACCCGTCAGGGAAGGTCAGCTGCCAAGGCTCCGTCAATTCACGCTCCTCTTGTACAACCCAGTCGCGTACCTTTTGCTCCCTATCATCGTGATGGAAGACGACGAACACACACTCACCACGTTCCAAATCGAGATGTATGCGAGTACGCCCGTCAGTTTCCATTGTCCGAACAGCTTCTGCCATACCAACGATGGGATTCCACACCTCCACGCGCCCCACTTGGTGAAATGAAAGGTCACCATGAAAATCCCTCTCTTCACCCGGGCAGACAAAGTACCAGTCGGCTCCATCTGTCTTGCGATGTAACCACCGTGCATCCGTCGCCTCCACATCGCGAGGCACACCAAGCTCCGCAAAAGCCTCATCCAAAGTCTTTCCAGAGACGACTTTTCCCTTACCCGTCTGGCCACCCCATAGCGCAGAAACGGCTTCGTTGAAACGCTGCTGCTGCCCCTCACCAGTAGCTAAGGTGGCTGGATACTTTGGTGCATCGCCCACAAGTATACCCCCCGCACAAACCAAGGCAAGAAGCCGTTCGGCCGTCTGAGGCAGCATACGCTCGCAATTCCTAAGGTACATCACATCGTACTCGATACCGTCAGGAGTAACCCATTTGCCATCACGCACGCTAATTCGAGTCAGCAGGGCATCGGTGTTGCAATAGTCAAAACGATATCCGTCAGGGAATGGCTGGAGCTGATCTGGCTTTTGCTGTATCTCATCACCAAGGAACCAAAGAACACTATTCACAGGCAATCCTCGCTCAAGCATATACGTACAACGAGCTAAAAAAGTGGTAAAGACAGGCATGTGTTTCCACCAAGTCTGTTTACGCAAGAAGGGCGTTCCGATACCCCCGCCAAACGTGGTGCCAGGACAATAGTTGTCAGGATCAGGATTATGGGTGTAAGTATGGAATATCAAATGCGAAACACCTTCCACGAGATTCTGGTTCGCAACTTCGCGCAGCATAGAGAGATGCTCGTCCCACGTGAGGGCAAAGCTCGTGAAAGCCTCTGCCGACACACGAGGCTTGCCATAAAGATGGGCAGCGGAAGCCGTGGGATAGATAGGCTTATAATTGTGGTTTGCCAGAAAATGATGGAAAGGCTGCCAGAACTCACACATGGGCACATCGGCATGCTTGTAATATTCCATGCAATCAGCCGGGAAGATATCACCAGCTGCCGTCTCGTAGGAAGAAGTAAGCCCCACGCGCCGGGCGTTTTCAGCCATGCGACCATAGAAGTTGTTCACAAAGAGGTCATTCTGAGTCATGCGCCAATCACAGAGGAATTCACCGGTACGCTCATGGTCATCGATGACATAGCCGAATAAGGCAGGTATCCACGTCTTTAGCTCATATCCGCAAACACGCTGAAACTCCTCGGACATCCGACGAGTCCAAGTCTGAGACTTGCATTCCCAGCTGTCCATCAGCATATTATGGAGCAATCCCTTAAGCGGCCCTGAATTCAGACGACCCACATAGCTGTTAAACTGAAAATCGACGCAATCAGGGTCAAACTTATTAACCTCCCATCCGGTAGCCTCGGCAGGGGCGGGGCCATTGCGCTGCCCGGTGTTGACATGTCCAATCCTCAGAATAGTCCACTTACCGGCAGGCGCATCCCAAACGAGAGAGCCATCGGCAGACAGCTGATTGGTGATATCGCGTATGTCAGCATAGCGGACAAAAGCAGCTTTACTCTGCTTTGGATGCTCTCCTCCACGATCAATGCTACGAGAAGTCCATCCGGCTTCACCTTCCCAGTTGTTTTTGCGGGCGGCAGAATAGAGCTTCATCGAGGAGACGTGCATGTCGTTCCGGTTGCTTATCTCCACACGGAAATGTCGAACCCTACATTCATCCAGCGCAAAAGTCATGGTGGCCTCGTTATCCTGCCAATTGCTCATGGGCATGTCGGTATCCAGAACGGTAATCCACCCATTGTCGGTCGAGGCTTCTACCCTGACGTGAATGGCAGGATCTACGCCAAAGTCGTGATTGAAATTGTCGATAGGGTTGAATTCCAGACTCCTTACCGTCGTCTCGTCTGGAAGAGTAATGTCGATGGTGTGCGGATGACCATCCGTCGTGGGCCTAAGTAAGAAACTTCCTTGTAATTTTCCATTGAGGCATTGCTCCCATTGCTCTTGATGATCGCTGGCTCTTACTTCTTCAGCATGCAGGAAAGTTCCTGTGTCGCCTTCTGGCGTAGGAAAAGCCAGCACCATCAAGTCCTGATAATCGCGCCAAGACTCCGTGTATTTTGCAGGAAGATTGACATTGACTTGTTTTCCTCCCACTATATCCAAACACGTATAGCACAAATGCCGCATGGCCTGCTCTGGTTTAATCCAAGGGCCACCACTCATAGCCCAACCAGGACACGTCTGTATAGTAAACCTCAGCCCCAGCCGATTGGCTTCCTCGGCCGTCTGCCTCACCAACGCCTCCCATTTGGGACTAAGGCACTCAATGTGTTCCTCTGTCCCCGGCCAATCGGCAGGATCTCCTTGCTGGCCATGAAAAAACTGCACGCCAGCAAAGCCCGCCTCGGCAATTGCCTTCAAATCGGCTGTGATGCCCTTACTGCCTACACTTCCGTTTAGGAAATGAAACCAAGTTTCTGGATAGTAGTTTTTTGTAGGATGCAGGAACATCTCCTTGTCCCATTCTCCAAAAGAACGCCGCAACTCCGTACTATCAGGAACGGCATTGACAACCTGCGCCTCCGCTCCCAGATAAAACGCTATAACAATTGTAAAAAGAACCGACTTTCTCATATCTTATAATAGATTTTTAATCGTCTTGACTACCCTTTCTGGATATTGTTTCAAAAAAACTTTTTTAAATCATTGGGCAAAAGTACGAAAAATAGAAGATATATCATTACATTTGTACCCACATTTAGAAAAACGACTGAAATTAATATCTGAATAGACTATGAAAAAGGTAATTTCTACGTCAAAGGCGCCTGCCGCCATTGGCCCTTATAGCCAAGCCATTCAAGTTGGAAATCTTGTATATACCTCCGGTCAGATTCCTGTCAATCCGCTTTCCGGATCGTTTGTGGAGGGCGGTATTAAGGAGCAGACTCGCCAGTCTCTTCTTAACGTAAAAGCTGTCCTTGAAGAAGCCGGTCTGACGATGAGTGATGTCGTCAAGAGCACAGTATTCATGGCGGACATGAACGACTTTGCGGACATGAATGCGGTCTATGCTGAGTTCTTCACGGAGCCCTACCCTGCCCGTTCTGCCGTTGCAGTAAAGACTTTGCCGAAGGGCGCTTTGGTGGAGATTGAAGTGGTTGCATGGAAATAAACCTGACATCAGGCACCAATCATCAAAGAAAATCGGAGAAAACAACAAAAACATTAACAATAAAAAATTATAACCAATATGAAAAAGCTTCTTATTTTTCTGCTCATGGTATTACCCATGATGCAATTGCATGCTGAAGTAGATCCCAACTTCTACATCTTCTTGTGTTTTGGACAATCGAATATGGAGGGTAACGCTCGTCCTGAGGCGCAGGATCTTCAGAGTCCCGGCCCACGATTTCTGCTGATGCCCGCTGTGGATTTCCCAGAGAAGGGCCGTAAGATGGGCGAATGGTGCGAGGCTTCGGCTCCTCTCTGCCGTCCGGGCACAGGACTGACGCCTGCCGACTGGTTCGGACGGACACTGGTGGCTTCGCTACCCGAGAATATCAAGATTGGTGTCATCCATGTGGCCATTGGGGGTATCGACATCAAGGGATTCCTGCCCGACAGCATCCCCGCCTACCTGAAGAAGGCCCCGACGTGGATGAAGGGAATGCTGGAGGCATACGACTACAATCCCTACGAACGTCTGGTGACGCTGGCAAAAAAAGCTCAAAAGGACGGCGTCATCAAGGGCATCCTGATGCACCAAGGCGAGACGAACACAGGCGATCCCAAATGGGCAGGCATGGTCAAGCAGGTTTATGACAACCTCTGTGGCGACTTGAACCTAAAGCCCGAGGAAGTGAATCTCTACGCGGGAAATATCGTCCAGGCTGGCGGACAGGGTGTCTGCATCGGGTGCAAGAAGCAGATTGACGAGCTTCCCCTGACGCTACACACGGCTCAGGTAATTTCGTCCGACGACTGTACGAACGGCCCCGACCGTCTGCACTTCGATGCTGCCGGCTATCGCGAGCTGGGCTGCCGCTATGGCGAGGCTGTCGCACGTTTCCTGGGCTACGAGCCGAAGCGCCCCCATATCGATATGCCCAAGCTGATTGAAGTTCCTGCCGATGCCGTGACCTGCGAGACCACCGTGCCGGGTAACGAGTTCCCGAAGGTGGACAAGGAGCACAGGGCCTACTTCCGCATCGAGGCTCCCCAAGCCCGCAAAGTGATAGTAGATGTCTGCAACAAGAAATACGACATGCAGCCTGACGGCAAGGGCGGTTTCATGGCCGTCACCGACCCGCTGGTGCCCGGCTTCCACTACTACTTCATGGAGATCGACGGCGTCCGCTTCATCGACCCCGCAACGGAAACTTTCTTCGGATGCAACCGCGAGGCTGGCGGCATAGAGATTCCCGAAGGCCCCGAGGGCGACTACTACCGTCCCCAGCTGGGTGTGCCCGCGGGACAAGTGCGCAGCCTCTATTACTATGCCCAGAGCACCAGCGAGTGGCGTCACGCCATGGTTTATACCCCTGCCGACTATGAGAAGGGCAAGAAGAAATACCCCGTCCTCTATCTGCAGCATGGCATGGGCGAAGACGAAACGGGCTGGAGCCGCCAAGGGCGAATGCAGCACATCATGGACAATCTGATTGCCCGCGGCGAGGCAGTGCCCATGATTGTAGTGATGGAGAGTGGCGACATCAAGGCTCCTTTCGGCGGAGGCGACAACCGCCAGGGACGCAGCGAGTACGGCAACTCGTTCTATAAGGTGATGACGGGCGACCTCATCCCCTACATCGACTCGCACTTCCGCACCATCGCCGACCGCGAGCACCGTGCTATGGCAGGCTTGTCGTGGGGCGGACATCAGACCTTCGACGTGGTGCTGAACAACATTGACAAGTTTGCCTGGATGGGCACCTTCAGCGGCGCCATTTTCGGACTTGATCTGAATACTGCCTACGACGGCATCTTCACCCGTCCCGACGAGTTCAACAAAAAAATCCACCTGCTCTTCATGACCTGCGGCACGCAGGGTCTGGATGCGATGATTAACGCCAGTCGCACCGTCGAATCCCTGAACGCCATGGGCATCCCCGCCCAGTACTACGAGGCCACGGGCCTCGACCACGAGTGGCTGACCTGGCGCCGCAGCCTGCGTGAGTTCGTGCCGAAGCTCTTCAAGAAATAACAGCCAGAACGGATTATCCGCTGGCTAAAAGAGGAGGGCTTTATTTTTGAAAGAAAAAAAGCCCCCTCTTTTTTCCTTTTCGGGTTATCGGGTTCCCCCTTCTGCCTTGTCAATGATGGGCTTTAATTCCTTCTCGAAGATGTGACGTTCAACGATGCGATAGTGTGGGCGGTATGCTTCGCGGTATTGAGGGGAGTGGCTAATGGCGTATCGTCCTAAAGAAAGAACACTGTCGATGACGTTTTTGTCCTCTTGATAGTACGGCAGATTCAGGTTCATCTCCTCCACGGCCCCCTCGATCTCACGCCACCGATTGCCCCAGGAGGCGACGGACGGACGCCCCTCACTGGCGCTGCGGATGAATGCATCGAGCAACAGGTCTTCTGCGACAAGCCCTTCCTTGACAGCTCTCAAGCTTACCCGGTAATAGCAGCTATCCATTCCGCAAGGCTCGTAGTACCAAGTGGGCAGGTCGGCAAGGTTAGTTGTCTGCAACTCTTCATCCAGATACGCCTTGACACTCTGCCTGTCTGAAACCAAGTGTTCTGCTCCCAGATAATCCTGAAAGAGGGATTTATAGAGGTCGAGCAGGCGGGAACGGGGATAGGCCTGCAACTGACGGGTAACAAATGCCTGAACTCTTGGTGCTATGGACATAGCTGCGCGACGTTCGAAGTCCGTGAACAAATAGAGACCGTCAGGGTTAGCTTTCAGTCCTTTGATGTGGAAAGGAATGACCATCGGCGCATGAAGTGAACAGTGATCGGTGAACAGTGAACAGATAAGTGAACAGTGATCAGTAATCGGTGTACAACGTAGTTGGTCGGCACTCAGATAGCAGAAGTTCAGGGCAATGTACTCTTGGCCGTCTTTTCCGTGCCATTTCTCAATAACAACCTTGCTGCCGATGGGTGTCTTAGCCTCAATGGAATTGGGCAGCGTATAGTCCTCGACACCCAAGGCAGCAAGCACGCTGCCGATATTGGCATCGTGGCCGCAAAGGAACGAGAACAACCTGCCCTCCTTCTTCAGCTCGGCGAACATCTCCCCCAAGAGAGGGCGTGCCACATTCGCTGCTACCACCGGCGCCGTATAGAGCACGTCACCATACCAGTCTTTCACAGCCGAAATGCTTGTCCAGTCATCCATTGTCAACTTGTGGCCGAAGGCTGCCTTCGCGTCGTCGGGTTCCTCGTAGTATTGCAGCACGAGTGCATCCGACACTACAGCGCCCATCGCCAGTCCGCCCGTCAGACTGGGGAAGTCGTTTTCATCCCATGTAATCTGCGTATCATCGGAGCTAAAACCGGTGAAAAGACCTTGCTGATAGACGGGAGTTTCTTTAAGGTCAATAACATCCTCGATAAGTGCGAGGTATGCCTTCATCCTATGCCCGATACCCTCTATCGTGCCATCGCCAAAACGGTCGGCCATCTGGTGGAGCGCATGCTGGCGGAAGGAATCACTTACGGCATTCAACTTTGGGGTGAATATGGGATCCATCGTCCCCATATCATAATGGTGCTCTATGGCGATGTCAGCCATTGGCAGCATGCCGCTACTGAAACAACGGGCCGTGGCGATGGTACGCTGCAGGGAGTTGGCATAGAAGCGGACTGCGCCTTCAGAGGGCTGGTAGTTCTCCCCTATCAGCCCCTCCCCTTCCAGCCACTGACGGAAATACTGGCCCATCATGGTCTCCAACATACCGCCGCGCAAAGAAAGTTCACCGGGTGCCGACGACCAGACGTGCCACTTGTGGGGCGTAATGCTGCCCAGAAACGAATCAGGCCCCGATAGCGGCGAACGGATATTGTGACGGCTCAGCACCACCACTTGCGACAGCGTATATTTCTCATGGAAGTCAGGCGTGCGCTGTAGCTGCGCCCCCATACGCAATGTAGCCATCAAGACGGCTGCAACGATCACCAGAACTCGCCTCATAAACCTCCCGACACGTATTTGACATCCACGGCATCACCCTTGAGTACACGGGCAAAGCGCTCAGGACGGATGGTGACTGGCCCTTTCATGAACTCAGGTATGTTATAGCAGCGCATGAACTGGCGATGGTAGTCGGGATTGCGGCTGGGCAATTCAAACGGTTTCGAAGCCTGTCCATCCTCTGCCACATGGGCAATGAACGGTCGCGTGAAATTGCCATCGCCGCGGCGGCTGCTGAAGATAATCCAACGGCCATTGCTTGACCACGAATGATAGCTCTCGGTATCGGGGCTGTTCACCTCTGTGAATGGGCGAGCGATGCCACTCGCCAAGTCCATCAACCACAAGTCGGCATCGTGATGCCAGATGTGGAAGTAGCCATAGTGTCCCATCGTAAACAGGAGATAGCGTCCGTCAGGGGAGATGCGAGGGAAGGTGGCGCTGCTGTCGCGGGCAGCAGCGTCGAATACCAGTTCGCGAGGGCCGAATTGACGGGTATCGGGATTGAAGGACTTGCGATAGATGTTGTACTTCAGTTCCTTAAAGCGCATCTTCACCTCGCTGTTTTTCTCCAAGGCCGAGTCGTGCTGCTCAAAATGGGCGCTACAATAATATAGTGTCTTACCGTCCGGGGCCCAAGCAGGAAACACCTCAAACTCCTTCTTGCTGTTCTCGAGGTTCGTCACCTCGTCGGTCTCTACATCATAGGCAATGATGTCACTCTCCTCGTCATACACTTCCACCTTGTTAGGGTCGACGGTATGGAAGAGCTGGAAAGTCTTGTCGGTAGCATAGACAATGAGGTTGAGCCATGGGTGCCAGGCTGGATAGACGCCGGCAGAGAGGATGGAATCATTGCGCATGTTCACCTTCTTCAACTTGCCGTCGTAAGCAATAACGGTACCGCCCTGATACTGCCGGGCATGGAACTGAAGGCGCTGGGGGTTGTACTGCTGGTAATGATGGCAGTTGATGCATTGCCCTTTTGCCTCAAAACCGCAGAGCATATTGTCGTAGATGACGCACTCATCGTAATTCTCCAGACACCGCTGGTTGATGGTCAGTGATTCGTAGGAAATAAACGAAGGAGCTATGAGGCGGTAGCTGATATAGGGGTCGATGGAGTCTGGCGAAACAAAGATGCTAAAGGGCTTGAAGCGTGTCCACCCCCTGCCATTACGTGTGTAAACCTCTACGGTGATAGCGCCGCCCTTGGCTTTCTGTGCCAACGAGCGCCATTTGCCGATGGGTGGCTGACCATTGCATACAATATCTTCGTCCTCCACGGAATAGCGGGCCACCATCTCATCAGCCTGACCGTCGTATTCAAAGCTCAGCGGAGCGATATTCACTGGAACCGTCACCTGGGCATAGTCAGGATAGATGGCTGGCAACTGATCCTTCTGTGAATATGCCGTTGGTACTGACGGACTGCCACAAGCCATCAGAAACAATATAATAATGAAAAATGTAAAGGCTTTGCTTTTCATATCCCTTCGACTTATTGACCTTAATACTCAGGCAGTTTCGACATCAGTTCATAATCATAGTAGAAGGTATTGCTATGAAGTCGTTCCATCCTTTTGCGGACATCTTCAATATTCATTCCTTCACATTGAGAGATAACCTGGTAGAATCTGTTGAAACGGTCCTTGACGCCTTGGCTGAAGGGCAGTTGGTCCAGATTAGGACGGCCCTCCATCTTGCCGAATAGATAGGCAGCTTCCTGATAGGCTTCAGGGATGGGTTCATTGGGATGCAGACTAACGTAGATGGAGAAATGATGCCAGAAGAGTTTCGGATCCTTTACCCACAGCGAGGCCAGCAGCGACTGTTCCTGAAAGATGGGGTCTTTGGAATAGCTGTTTTTTGCCAACTGGTTCATCAGGAAACGCTCCACATAGCCCTGGTCGCCACTTGCCACGTCAGAATAGTGTAGCATGTGAGTGATTGGCTCCATCTCGTGGTCTTTGGCTATCAGCCGAGGTTTATCCAATAAGCTCTCTGCCTTTGCAGCCCAGTCGTCATAGAACATCGTTTGCTTCAGAATGTTAATGTACTTCCGTGCCACTTCCTTTTCACCGTTCAGCAGGGCGCACCGAATCATGTATTGATAGTGCTCGGCCCGCCAGCCAAATTCTACGCCCAGTTCTGTACAAAGACGGTTGCAATAGTTCAGCATACCATATTGATAATAGACCAGCGTGCCGACCACCATCATCAGTCGCATGTCGAAGGGAGCGTTGTAGCGTTTCGAGCCGTTCCGGTATTGGTACATCACATCACCCTGCCGACCCAGACGCGACAAGGCCAGATTCCTCATCATGACGATAGCGCGTGTCGGCTCATCCTGTTGTGCTGCAGCTTCCTTCAAGACGCCTTTCCAATCGGTCTGATCTATCAGGTGCTGCATCTTGACTTCGTGATGAAAGTTCTCATCCTTATACCAGAAGTGCACTACGCCCCATGTTACCACAGCCACCACCGCAGCCTGTTCCACCCAAGGAATCCACTTGCCCACTTTTTGACTTTTCCGCTTACTTGCTTGTTGACCTGTTGACTGGTTGACTTTTTGACTTGTTTGTTTGACCCTGGGCAAGCATACCATGCATATCATGAAGAGTGCCAACAAGATGTAGGGTATGTAATACTGGGCATATCGTTCGGTGACATAGAAAAGCGGCAGGCCGGCATAATAGATGTTAGCCAGATTAGTTTCGTGATAGACGTAACGGTAACACAGCAGCGGAACGGCTACCGCAGTCACAGTGGCAATCACACTATATACGGCAGCACGTCCACGGGACATAAGCCGCCATGCCCACAGCCCCATTAGCAGTGTGGCAGCCAAGCCGTAGATGCCCATGAGGGGATAGCCTACGACACACGTCAGTACCATCCAGACGGCACGCAGAAAATACTTGTCAGGCAGGGAACGAAATCCCCACAACAGAGCCACCACGGCAGTCGTCCCAATGGTTGTCAAGAAGAAGTGGCCACGAAGTTTCAGAATATAAATCCAGTAGCCCAAATCGACGTTGGTTATCAGGAGCAGGCCGACAGGGATGAGCAGCAACGGAGCCCATCGAGCGGGGACGGCGAAGGTCCGCTTCATCAGAAACAGGAGCAACAGCCACCATCCACACAGCACTGTCACACCCAGCCACGGATAGTACAACAGCTGCGTCAGCCATGTTCCCACATAGGTCAACATGCCTGCCGGCACCACCATCTGCTGTTTCAGGAAAAGAGGAGTACCGAGAAACAGGTTCAACTCCTGTACCTTCCATAAATAATGGCTTTCAAACACCAGCAGCCCACAGGCTATGGCAGCGAGAGCTATAATCCAACTAATAATAGTGATCAGTGAACAGTGATCAGTGAACAGCTTTTTCATTGGTAACACCTTTCTAGCCTGCAAAAGTAGGGCTAATCTCCGAATTACACAAATGATAAGGAGATATTTTCCCCTACCCCACGAATATTTCAAATGTCGCATAGCATTATACTTGTTATAACACTTGTATATGCTTTGTGATAATCGTCTTATGGCATAATTTCCGTTTTTTCAAAAAAACAGGGCAAAAATATATTGCTTTGGTATTTTTTTCATATCTTTGCCAGAAAATGCAAGAAAAAATCATTAACTCTTCAAAAACTATGGACAGAAAGAAGGACATGAATCGCAGAGAGTTCCTGCAGAAAATAGGTCTGGGCGCAGGCTCAGCATTGGCCATGAAGGCTATGGCACCACTTAGCATACTGGCGGCAGAAGCGGACGCGCCGCAGCAGAACGACGGAGGCAGAACGACGGGGCAAATGACTTATAGAGTGCAGCACGGTACAGGCGAGAATATCTCTCTGTTAGGTTTCGGCATGATGAGATTGCCTGACGACCAGGAGGATGTGAACCGTCTGGTAGACTACGCCATCGCCCATGGCGTAAACTACTTCGATACGGCACCCATGTACAAGGGAGGGCGGAACGAGGTACAGACAGGGCGCGCCCTGAGCCGTTATCCTCGTGAGAAATACTACATCGCCACCAAGATGTCGAATCAGAACAAACGGCTGTGGCGTATGAGCGAAGCGAAGAAGATGTACGAACGCTCCTTCCAGGATCTTCAGGTCGATTACATAGACTACTACCTGCTCCACAGCGTAGGCAACGGCGGAATGGAAACCCTCAAAGGGCGATTTCTTGACAACGGACTGCTTGACTTCCTATTGAAAGAGCGCGAAGCAGGACGTATTCGCCACCTCGGTTTCTCCTATCACGGTGACGTCAGCGTATTCGACTGGCTGCTCGACCATCAGGACGAATACCATTGGGATTTCGTACAGATACAGATGAACTACCTCGATTGGCGGCACGCCTCGCTGCAAGGAGGTGGCTGGAAAAAAGATGCCGATGCGGAATACCTCTACGAAAAGTTGGAGAAAAAAGGCGTGCAGGTCGTGGTGATGGAACCCCTACGCGGTGGTTCGCTCTCGAAGCTCCGCGACAACCTTGCGCAGCGGCTCACGGCCCTGCGCCCCAAGGACACACCCGCCACGTGGGCTTTCCGCTGGGTGGGCACGCATCCCAACATCCTTACTACGCTGAGCGGCATGAACCAGATGGAGCATCTGGAGGAAAACGTGCGCACATTCTCCCCGCTCGACCCCTGCACCGAGGCCGAGAATCGCGTACTCGAGGAAATAGCCGACGTGATGGCCGGATTCCCCGTGATACCGTGTACCGCCTGCGGCTACTGCTTGCCCTGCCCCTTCGGCGTCGATATCCCGGGCAACTTCGCGTACTACAACGAGGCTGTCGAAAAGCAGATACTGCCGCTGCCCGAGAAGCAGGCAGCCGACTACATGACCCGAAAGCAGCAGTTCGCCGATGGTCTGAAGAAGGCGTTGCCCGATGCAGCAAAGTGGGCCACCCAATGTGCCGATTGTGAGATATGCCTCAAGAAATGCCCACAGCAGATACGAATTCCGAACCAGATGGCGAGAATAGTAGAGACACTGGGGAAAAAGTGATACTATCTGATAGAATCAAGGGGGCAGAAATGCCCCACTTGTTTTTTCCTGGCAGAACCGATTTCCCCCACATATTTTAATATGGGGGAATAAAAACTCTAGCCAATGAGGGGGGAAGATGAAAAAGTAGACGTTTCGACGCTTAACGCTTTTTACCACCGGGCTATGGGATTTATCCCGCGGGCTGTCCGATTTATCGGGCCAACCCTGTACCCAGAAAAGTTTCACAAAACGTGAAGACTATTCCCAGTCAGTACCGCAAGAATGTTTAAGAAATGTCAAAGCGACACCTTTTTCATTATTCCAAGACCGCGCCCCTTCCCTAGGCGGCTTGCTCTTTTTTCAGTGTCTACGCGGCAGCCTGACCCATGAGGAAGACGCCGGCGAGGGCTACGATGGCGTAGAGCTCGGGGAAGACCGACACTACCGAGGGGGCAGTGCCGACATCGACACCGTCAGCCGCATCGTGGTCACCTACGACATGCCCATCTACGTAGCTCCCGTCCACTCCGTGAAGATCAACGAGGTCTATGCCGACTCGGCCTACGTCGAGGACGGCAACAAGATGGTGGCCGTGGTGCACACCGTGGGCAACACCACGTACAACGTCACCATCAAGTCGCCCACCGTGCGCAACGCCACCTATGCCTTTGCACGTGACTACCAGTTCTCGTTCACCACGCGCATCTACAACAACTTCGACCCGTCGCCTTTCACGCTCGACACCGAGCTGACCAACCCCGACGCCACCCCGAAGACCAAGGCCGTCTACGCTTACCTGCTCTCGCAGTTCGGCAAGGCCACACTCTCGGCCACCATGTCCGACCCCGCGTGGGACAACACGCTGGCCGAGCAGGTGTTCAACACCACTGGCCGCTATCCCGCCATCCACACCTACGACTACATTTTCCTGCGCTGGAGCCGCCCCATGGGCAACGCCAACTGGATTGACTACACCGACACCACCCCCGTTGAGCAATGGGCAGCAGCGGGAGGCCTCGTCTCCGTCGGATGGCACTGGAACGTGCCCAAGACCGAGGCAGACCGCAACAACCTCGACAACTACGCCTTCTATGTCGATGGCAACACCTTCGGTGCCCGCAACGCCCTCCGCGCAGGGCGTTGGGAAAACGAGCAGATCAACGAGGACCTCGCCGTCATGGCCTCGCATCTCCGCGGTTTGCAGGACAAGGGCATCACCGTGCTGTTCCGCCCCCTCCACGAAGCTTCCGGCAAATGGTTCTGGTGGGGCACCGACGGCGCTGCGCAGTACAAGAAGCTGTGGCAGTACGTCTATAACTACATGAAGGAAGCTGGCGTGAACAACCTCATCTGGGTCTGGACGAGCCAGGGCGACGATGCCAACTGGTACCCGGGAGCGGAATATGTCGATATCGTCGGCTGCGACCTCTACGACACGGAGAACCACGCGTCGCGCCGCGACAAATGGGATCAGCTGCTCGCTATCACCAAGGGACGCAAGATGCTCACCCTCAGCGAGTGCGGACAGATTCCCGAAATCGGAAACACGTTCGCCGGTGGCGACGTCTGGAGCTGGTTCATGCCGTGGAACGACGTCTATATGACCGACGCCTACAACACGGCCGACTTCTTCGTCCGTCAGATGAACTCCCCCTACGTCATCACGCGCGACGAGCTCCCCGCCTTCGGCGAGTAGCCACTTCCCCTCTGCCCCGACGAACAGATGAACAGGGGGCTCTATTGAATCTTCAGGTGCGTGTGACCCTTGGGCAAATAGGCCGGAGGGGTGACGACGGGCTTGACAATCCGGCTTGTGAACGTAGCCACAGTCTCGTCATCGGGGAGGATGTAGTCGCCCACGATGACGTAGTGGTTGGTGGGGCACGATTTGGGTTTCTTCATGTCGGGTCGGTTGAGGTCGTAGGCCAGGCGCCCTGCCGTCACGGTTGACTTGATGTGCCTGTCGATGGGCGCGTTCATGTTGAACTGCAGGAACGCCGGGATGTCGAAGTCGCACTTCGAGCGAATGGTGGGGATGCACTCCTGGAACACCCAGTCGTAGAGGAACGCCGGCCGCGTGCTGGTGATGTTGTACTGGTATTCAATGATGCTTCCGGCCTCCACGTCGGGCACCACCACATGCACCACCACGTAGTTGCTGTCTACGCGCTCCTTGACAAAGCCATCGGTGCTGACTGTCCGTTTCGCCACCTTCCCCTTCGCGTCACGGGTGAACACCGTCACCTTCAGCCCCGTCAGGTTGTCCATGTCGATGGTCACGTCATCGTCGGCATCGTAGTAGGTGATGTCCACGTTGGCGTGACGGGCGCCCTCGGACGTCAGTATCTTCGTGCGCAGGCGCACTTCGTACTTCACCAGCATGCTGCTCTCGTCAAGCTCGTTCTTGCCGAAGTCGGGCAGGTTGTCAAAGGTTATCTCGGAATACGACTGATTGCTGTTGGTCAGCCGGTCCGTCAGCTCATACGTCGCCTTCATCGTCTTGCACAGCACGATGGCATCCGCCTGCGTAGCGTCGCCCCAGCCGACGAATTCCCATTCCATCTTCGACGGCTTGCCGAACTTCTCATTCGGCAGTTGCGCCACCGCCCTACCACCACAGGCAAGGAGTGCCGCCACGAACACGACTATCCGAAAAAAAGAGTTTATAGTCATTGGTGGGTATTGAATAAAAGACTCTTTGTTGCGAATTCGAAAGCAGATGGTTCCGAAGGCGGTTTAGAAAAAAACACTATACGTTTTTGAGTAGTGGCTTAAAGAATGTAATAAATCTTTCGGTATATTCCCTGTACCAACCGAAAACACCTTCCTGTTCAACAGGGTCACTAAGATTGCACGTCTTATATATGTCTATTGACGAAGCTTTCTTACCGTCAAGTCTACGCCAGATAAGTGGTATGCCTATCTTCTCTTCCGCCTCGTCTTTATACTTTACAAGCGTATCAAATATCTTCTTTTCAGCATCGTCCCACATGTAGAGCTGAATGGTTGCTTTCTGCTCTTTTTTGTTAAGGAGTAAATCGATATGAATGCGGCTCTTACCTATAGCTATACTCATCCAATGGCTATAGGAGGCACTACGTGTCCGGAACAATTTAGAAGGATGGTTATTCATATACTCTATAAAGGAACACCAGTATTCATAATTAAAGACTCTTCCTTCAGAACGTCCTTCGCTGGAAGACTGGGAACTGCGGACATCCTTGCTCCATCCATTAGGTTTAGCAATAACTTTGAACATGGGCGCAGCAGGGCTATCCCCAATCTTAATAAGTTCAATCTCAACTCCAAAGAAATTAAATTCCTTGTCTGTAATTCTGTTAAGCCAATCTATTGAAGCACGATGCTCTTCTGTAAACTGTTTGGAAATCCAAATAATAGTGACGGCATCCAATCCGGCGGCATAAGTTAAAATCTGCCCTAAATGGTTATGGTCGGTTTTTTCCAGTTGATTTTCTATCAGTACAATTTTATCTGTCCCCGGATCAACACAAAGGATGTCGGCTCTAAAAGGGCCAACATGTTCTTCTTGCGATTTAACCTCTAACTCGTTCATGCCCAAAGCATCAGCCAGTAGAGCGATATTCTCCTCAGATGCCAGCCAAGGTGTAAAATCACTTGCCTCATTATCCCAACAATCACGAAGGTCAACTTTTGTGATTTTCGATAGCTTGATTGATGTTGCCATATTTTTTTGTTTATCGAAGAACTAAGTGGGCACAAAGATAGAGAAAAAATCAATGGGAACAAAAATGGCAGTAAAAAAACAAACGATGCGAAGAATTATTTCCAAACAAGATGAAAATGGACAGAAAAGAGGCCGAACGTATATAGTAAAAAGGGATTACGTTATGGAGAATAATATTCATTTGCTATTTCATGCCATTTGGAAACAAATATACACTTAAGGAAACTATGTTTCCTTATTAAATGGAATCATTCAAAAAAAGCAGTAAATCGTTGTTGATATTCAAAAAATATGTAGTATCTTTGCATCGTAAATAATATCTAAAACAAAAACAAAATGAAACAAATAAACATCCCCCAAATCTCGGTTTTCAACCCGGGATATATCACAAGAAAAACAGGCCAGACCGTCATGCAGTGCCGCCCTTACAAGGATGCCTTGCTGACGGAAATCTACGACTATATCCGCGGTCCGGAGGCGCAAAGACAGACGGAGGTGCTCAGGGCAGAAACGGACGAAGAGAAACAGCGCCTGATGAAACTGGAGACGTTGAAGTATTGCACAGCGTCCGGCACGTTCAGCTACCGCAACGAGAAGGGGCTGGTGAAGCCCAGCGGCATGATGGTCATCGACATCGACGACGTGGACGACGAGGCGAAGCTGACAGCATTGCGCGAGGCACTCATCAACGACCCTCGCTACGTGACAGAACTGCTGTTCACCTCGCCGCGGGGACACGGCCTGAAATGGCTCATCCGCGTGGGCGACATGGGCGGCATGGCGTTAAAAGACTACTTCCGCCGCGTGTCGCGCTATATACAGTTTGAGTACGGCATCGTCATTGACGAGAGCGGCAAGGACGTCGCGCGCGCCTGCTACCTCAGCTACGACCCCGACTGCTACATCAATCCCGACTATCTTTCAGAAAGAAGTAAAAACACATAATTTTAATATTATGAGTAACGACAAAAACTATACGTCGGCAGCCGCGAAGAAGAGTAACGACGCCGAGAAAGACAGGCTCCATGCCGCTGCGGTGGTGGAGCGAGTGATTAACCAAGGCATTGACCTCACGGCCGACTACGACCAGTGGGTGGAGCTGGGCTTTGCATTCGCCTCGCAGGGCGAAGAGGGGCGCCCACTGTTCCACCGCATCAGCTGCCTGCACCCCGGATACTCCATGGAGGACTGCGATGCCAAGTTTTCCAACTGCATGAGGACAAGCCGCAATGCGGTAAGCCTCGGCACCTTCTTCCATATAGCCGAGCAGGCGGGTGTGGACATCAGCCTGCCGGAAGAGCTGCGCCCGCACCGCGGACGGCCTCGCAAGAGTTCGGAGAACAGTGGCGACGAGACGGAGGACAAACTGACTTCCTTCCAGCTGGCAAAGGAAAAACTGAACGAGTTGGCTTCGTTCCGCTACAACGTCGTAAGACACTGTATCGAGATACTGCCCCGACTTGTCAAGGAGACCGACGAGGACAACGCATGGATCAGGCTCGACGACCGCACCTTCGACAACCTCTATGTCAACGTTCGCAACGAGCGCATCAGTATCCCGAAGGAAGATCTACGCTCCATCATCAACGACAAGGACTTTAGCGAAGACTACCACCCTTTGCGCGAGTACCTCACCAACCTCGCCCCGTGGGACGGAGAGCGCGACTACATCACGGAAATCTTCAACCTTATCCAATTCGGGGGCGGCGACGAGTTTCGCGAGTTCTGTCTGCAATACCTAAGGAAATGGTTCATCGGCAACGTCGCCCTGTGGGCGGGTTATGCCGAAGACAACCAGCTGATGCCCGTCTTCGTGGGTCCTCCCCACGCCGGCAAGACCTACCTGTGTAACCACCTGGTGCCGCCCGAGCTGCGCGAGTACACCAAGACTATCTATCCGGGCGAAAAATACGACAAAGACTGCCTCATCTCCATCTCCGAGAACTGCCTGGTGACCTTGGACGAGTTCGAGCTGAGCCGCCGCACATCAAACACGCTGCGCGCCATCATCACCAGCACGAGCTCCAACGTCCGTGCCCCCTTTGGCCGTTACAGCGAACAGCGCTCCCGCCTGGCCTCGTTCGTGGGCACGTGCAACGACCTCCAGTACATCACCGACCCTGTGGGCGACCGCCGCTACCTGTCCGTGCACATGACAAGCACGCAGTGGTTCACCGACGACACCCTGCCCCTTGACAAAGCCTATGCCCAGGCATGGCATACGGTCAGCAAAGGCAACGCCGACGACTACCGCCTCACTATCGATGACTCGCGCCGTATCGAGGAACACAACGAGAACTTCACCGAGCCCGACCTGTGCGAGCAGCTCATTCTCACCCTCTTCCGCGTACCAGGTCCTGACGAGCAGGGGGAAGCCATGGCGCTGGCCGACATCATCAAAAAGCTTCATGAAAAGAACTACTCCAACGAAATCAACACCCGCAACGTAAGCCGTGCCCTAAAGAATCTGGGATTCAACTCCCGAAAGACGAATAAATGCAACAGGTGGTACGTGATAGAAAAACCCGATGGAGAGAACGGCATGGAGGCCGTCAATGAAGGTCACCGCATGTACGTCGAGCAGCATCCCGAGCCGTCCGCTGACACCGCCCTCCTCGGCCTATAGCCGCCATAGGTGGAGGAGTGGAGGGAGTGGAGGCAAAAAACGGGGACTTTATACAGGAAAAATCAGATGTGCCTATAGAGAGCAAAACAGTAGGCACATCTGTTTTTTATTTTTTCACGCATCTATTCGTAACTTTTACCCTCCACTACTTCCACCCTTCCACCGGCACCTCTCCCCTGCCCTGGCGGCGGGAGAAAAAAGTTTGAAAACAGTTCAAAAAAAGTGGGTAAAAGTTTGTAGGATTGAGAAATATGTTGTATCTTTGTAGGTGAAAAGCGTAGGGGACCGCGACGCGGGAAAGGCCTTTCGCCGATGGGCGAAACGTTCCACCGGGCCCAGCGAAACGTTCCACCGTCGGTAACAAAACGTCCCGTCCCACACGCCTTTCAACGAGAGAGAACATAAACTATGTAATAACCTTAAAAGGAGAGGAGTACGACCATGGCAATCCTTTGCAAGCTTGTCCGAGCCATCGACCCGCGCCAGCCGGAGGCGGAAGGGGGCGTCACCGTCCGCACCGTCAGCCGCGGAACGTATGGCTTTGACCAGATGGCGGAGGATATCTGCCGGTCCACCTCACTCACGGAGGGCGATGTGGTGGGTGCCATGCGGAGCATGCTCCACTTCGCCCGCCAGGCCTTGCTGAACGGCTACACCGTTGAACTGGAGGGGCTTGGGCGGTTCCGCATCACGGTGAAATCGCGCCTTTGCACGCGCGAGGAGACCGAGCGCCGCAGCTTCTCGGTGGACGATGCCATCCGGCTCTACAAGGTACAGTTCACCCCCGACGCACGCCTCCAGCGCCGCATCGCTGCCGAGGCCGAGGCGGAGAAGGTTAGGACATAGGAAATCTGAGTATTAACACACAAAACTTTTACTACTATGCCAATTACTTATCAGATTGTGGGTTGCAGCAACCCGCGTGGCGCCGAGGGCGTTGACTACGCCTGTAACCGCGCCGTCAAGACCGGTGACTACGACTTCAAGTCGCTCACCGAGGACATTCAGTTTGCCACCACCGCGACGAAGGCCGACATCGTGGCCGTGCTGACCGCCGCCAAGGAGTTCATCAAGACGCACCTGCTCCAGGGCCAGCGCATCGTGCTCAACGAGATAGGCGCCCTCCAGGCGAACATCAACTCGAAGTGCTTTGCGCAGAGCGTCATCCCGCTGGACGCGTTCGACCCGTCGAGCTACATCAAGGGCGTGGGCATCCGCTTCCGCCCCGAGGCCGACCTGCTGAAGTACGTCCGCATGAACCGCCAGCTGAAGCGCGTGCCGAGCGAACTGCTCGCGTAAGGCTTCGCTACGCGAAAAAGAAAAGGGGGAGAGGGCATGGGCTCTCTCCCCTATCGTTTTGCAACGGGAACGTGTCCGCCGTTACGCTGCGGCCTGACCCATGAGGAAGACGCCGGCGAGGGCTACGATGGCGTAGAGCTCGGGGAACACGGCGAGGATGAGGGTCTTGCTGAAGACGTCGTGGCCCTGGGCAATGCCGGCGATACCGTTGGCACAGACCTGACCCTGACGGATGGCCGAGAAGAGGCCCACGAGGCCGAGGGCGAGGCCGCCGCCCAGCACGGTGGCTGCCTGGAAGGTGGTGATGTCGGGGCTGAGCAGGCCGGTCATGTTGGCAAAGATGAAGTAGCCGGCGAAGCCGTACAGGCCCTGCGTGCCCGGGAGGGCGGTGAGGACGATGAAGTTACCGAACTTGTTGACCTTCTTGAGGGCGCCGACGGCGGCGTTGCCCGTGATGGTGACGCCGAAGGCGCTGCCGATTCCCGAAAGTCCAATCATCAGGGCTACGCCCAGATAAGCTAATACTAAATTGAGTGTCATAGTGGTAATGTATTTAAAATGTTTACTTTTTTTCTTAACTCTTAATTCTTTATTCTTAACTCTTAACCACACCGAAGGGCTTGTACTCCTCGCCGCCGCCTGTGTAGCCGGCATTCTTGAAGAACTCCACGAAGGTGAGTCGCATGGGATGGACGACGGCGCCGAGGATGTTCATGAAGATGTTGAGTGCATGGCCCACGCAGAAGATGAGCGCCGTGACCAGGAACCCGATGACGGGTGTCTTTGGGCTCATGCCCACGGCCATGCTGTTGAACACGTTTGCCAGAATGCCGCCCGAGAGGCCGAGGGCAAACAGGCGGACGTACGACAGCACATCGCCCAGCAGGCCGGTGGCCATGTTGTAGGCGTCCCACAGCGCCAGGCCCACATTCATGAAGATATTCTTGCCCGGGCTCTGGAAGAAGAGGATGCCGACGGCTGCCAGGCAGAGCAGGGCGATGACGACGGGGTTGGAGAAGGGCGTCTTCGTCAGCACAGCCACGCCGATGGTGACCAGCAGCAGGAACCACCCGATGGTGCTCAGCGCATGCTTGATGCCCAGCTGGATAGTGAGGTTGACGGCCTTCAGCACCATGCCGAACAGTATCTGCACCACACCGATGCCGAGCGAGACGGTGAACATCGTGGAGTTATCCACGAAGAGGAACTCCTTCATCTTCTGCACGAAGGGGATGTCGAGGTTGTAGAGGCTGAAGCCGAAGAACGAGCCGGAAAGCAAGCCGCACAGCATGGTACTGGCACCAAACAGCACGACCAGCCACTTGGAGAAATCGGGGTTGATGAGCTTGAAGAGCTTGGTGAATATGGGCAGCGCCACAATCATCAGCAGGCCATACCCGATGTCGCCCAGACAGAGGCCGAAGAACAGCATGAAGAAGGGGGCAAAGAAGAGGGTTAGGTCGAGTTCGCTGTACTGCGGCAGCATATAAAGCTTCGTGAGCGGCTCGAAGAGCTTGGCGAACTTGTTGTTCGAAAGCTGGATGGGTATCTCGTCATCGGCCGTGGGGTCGTCGACTTCATAGAACTGCCCGCTCTCGTCGAGGCTGGCACGGATGGCATCGATGCTCTTTGCCGGTGCCCAGCCCTGCAGCAGAATGAGCTTATCGGCTGCCACAGGTTCACCCGTTAGGCGCACTTTGGCAAAGTCGATACGGTCGTCCAACTCCTCACGAGCAGCCAGAAGCGTTGGCACATGGCTTTGGGCGAAAGAGGCAAGGCGCTCATCAAACGAGGCAAGCCTCTGCTCTTCAGACGCAATGCGCTCTTGCAGGAACGATAGTTTCGCATCGGGAAGATGGCACATCTCAGCATCCACATCGGGCATAATGCCTGGCAAGGTGACGGTGATGAAATAGGTCTTCTGCTTGTCGGTATTGATGACTATCGCATGGTATTTCTCTTCCCACTCCTCGTTGTAAGCCCTTGTGGGGCAGGCGAAGAAGTGCATCTCATAGCCAGCTTGCGTCAGACGACGGACGCTGGCAGGGTCGAAGTCACCCCATGGCAGCAGCAAGGCCTCCTCCTTGCGGAGGGAAGCAAGCGTCTGCTCGGTAGCAGCCTTGTCAGCCAACAAGGCATCGTAGGCATCGAGGGCAGGATTAAGGTCATTAAGGTTCTTAAAAACCTTAGGGTCCTTGACGTCGGTGGTGGGAACAAGGGGCTCCAGGGCGGCAAGGGCCGTGTTCAGTCTACTGAGTTGGCGAACATCTTCCGCCAATTCCGGATTAGAAATCTGTCCCTGCTCACGCTGCTGGACATGGATGACACCCATATCATGCAAACGCTGAAGGAACTCCTCGTACTCCTTATAGAACACCAAGAAGGTGAGCTTTTTCATCTTTGTAATCATGCCTCTTCCTCTTCTTCTCTGGTTGCGATAATGTCCTTCAGAATCTTTTGTGACGACTTGGAGAGGTTCTCCTCGTCTTCCATGAAACGCTTGATTTTGCGGATGGCATCGGCATAGCCGGGAATCTGCACCTTCTCAAAAAGATTCACCTTCTGTGTGGTCTTCTTGCGGGCATGTTCCAGCAAACCCAACTTAGCCTGCGTGAACTCACACTCAATGGCATTGCGGGCAAGCCCCTGAAGGAGGGCGATGCCGTCGTAGTACCACTTGGGGCTATTGAACAGACTAAAGGGCTTGATGTCGAAATCCACATCACCCAATACGGGCACACGGACACCGGCAATCTTCTTCACATCAAGATGCACATCGCGCACACTGACGAGCGACGCATCAAATTCGTTCCAGAGGGCAAACATATATTCGTAGCTCTGGATTTGCGCCTCGAGGTCACTCTGCAGCTTCTGTACCTCCCCCTTGCAGCGCTTCACCTCCATGCGCAGGGCACTCTCCTTATTTTTAATGATAGGGAGCGTACGCTGGCGTACCTTGAGTTGTTTCTCAAGATGCTGCAACGAGGTCTTGTTATATTGATATTTGATAGCCATTGTCGGCAGGGATTAGTTCTTCGGCCAGTAGGTCTCGACAAGTTCTTTCTTGATGTTGACTTCGTCGGGCTTGAAGTATTTGCCAAACAAACCCCAAGTGACATCGAGCATCTCGGTGGTATCGACGTTGACATCGATAGCCAGAAGCTGGTCAGAGTATGCCTTTGCAAAGGCAAGTGCACGCTCATCGTAGTCGGTGAGGTCGAAGCCATTCTCCAACTTCGTCTTGGCGTTGGCAGCATCGGCATAGAGACGCACGGCAGCATTCATCACCTGCGGATGGTCGCGGCGGGTCTTCTTACCGCTGACAAGCTGTTTCAGACGAGAGAGCGAGCGGAACGGGTCAACGATGACTTTACCGATGTCGCTGTCGCGGCGGAGGAAGAGCTGTCCCTCAGTGATGTAACCCGTATTGTCGGGCACAGCATGAGTAATGTCACCTCCAGAAAGCGTTGTGACGGCTATGATGGTGATGGAACCTCCAGCGGGGAACTGCACGGCCTTCTCATAAATCTTAGCCAAGTCGCTGTAGAGCGAACCGGGCATGGAGTCCTTCGAAGGAATCTGGTCCATACGGTTACTGACAATAGAAAGGGCATCAGCATAGCTGGTCATATCGGTAAGGAGGACAAGCACCTTCTCGTTCTTCTCCACGGCAAAGTACTCAGCAGCCGTCAGCGCCATATCAGGCACCAGCAGACGCTCCACGGCGGGGTCTTCCGTTGTATTGACAAAGCTGATGATGCGGTCGAGTGCACCGGCATTGGAGAAAACATTCTTGAAATAAAGGTAATCGTCGTTTGTCATACCCATGCCACCAAGGATAATCTTATCCGTTTTGGCACGCATAGCCACGTTGGCCATCACCTGATTGAAGGGTTGGTCAGGGTCGGCAAAGAAGGGTATCTTCTGGCCGGAAACGAGTGTGTTGTTGAGGTCGATACCAGCAATACCGGTGGCGATGAGCTCGGAGGGCTGCTTGCGGCGAACGGGGTTGACGGAGGGACCGCCAATCTCCACATCCTTGCCCTCAATCTGCGGGCCACCGTCGATGGGGTTGCCATAGGCATCAAAGAAACGCCCTGCCAACTGGTCGCTCACCTTCAGCGAGGGAGCCTTGCCAAGGAAAACAACCTCGGCGTTGGTGGGGATGCCGTTCGTACCCTCGAAGACCTGCAGCGTCACGTTGTCACCTGCAATCTTCACCACCTGTGCCAGCTTGCCGTCAATGGTTGCCAACTCGTCGTAGCCCACATCGGTTGCCTTAAGCGAGCAAGTGGCCTTCGTTATCTGATTGATTTTAGTGTATATCTTTTGAAATGCAGTTGTAGCCATATCCACTTTCAATTATTTGGTTTTCGTTGCCATGAACTCGTCAAGTTCTTTGCGGTAGCGGTAGTAATCGTCGGACTTATACTCGCTGTAGTTCACCTGCTTGCAGATGTTGATGACCTTCTTGAAGAAGTCCATGACCTCGAGGAAGGTGTCGAACTCCAGCTCGGCATGGCAGATGTCAATGACCATATCGACAATCTCCTCCTGACGCTCGAGGGGCGTGATGGCATCGATTTCGTCGAAGGCATCCTGCTGAAGGACGACATAGTCGATGAGCTCAGACTTCCAGAAGACAACGTGGTAGTCGACAGGCACGCCATCGTCACCGAGGATATTGATTTGCTCAGCAATCTCCTTGCCACGCAGCATGCGGGTCTTCATCTCGTTAACCTTGCCAATCCAGTCGCCGTTGATACGCTCGGTGATGTACTCTTCAAACTCGGGATATTCGAGATATTTCGAATAGGAGTCAATGGGATTGACGGCTGGATAACGCTTCTTATCAGCGCGCTCCTGCTCAAGGGCATAGAAGCAACGGGCAACCTTCTTGGTATTCTCGGTGACAGGCTCCTTCAAGTTACCACCAGCGGGCGACACGGTGCCGATGAAGGTGATGGAGCCCTTTTGGCCGTTGTTGAGGATGACCATGCCGGCACGTCCATAGAAGTTGGCGATGATGGAGGAGATATCCATCGGGAAAGCATCAGGACCAGGAAGTTCCTCCATGCGGTTGGACATTTCGCGCAGCGCCTGTGCCCAGCGGCTCGTGGAGTCGGCCATCAGCATGACGCGCAGGCCCATGGCGCGATAGTACTCGGCCATCGTCATGGCGGTATAGACGGAGGCCTCGCGGGCAGCCACAGGCATGTTGGAGGTGTTGGCGATGATGATGGTACGCTCCATGAGCTTGCGGCCCGTGTGGGGGTCGTTCAGCTCAGGATATTCGGTGAAGATTTCCACCACCTCGTTGGCTCGTTCGCCGCAGGCTGCCATGATGACGATATCGGCAGCTGCCTGCTTGGAGATAGCGTGCTGAAGCACCGTCTTACCCGTACCAAAGGGACCGGGGATGAAGCCAGTGCCACCTTCGACGATGGGATTGAACGTATCGATGGTGCGGACACCGGTTTCCAACAGCTTGTAGGGACGGAGTTTCTCGGCATAAGCCGTCAAAGCTAATTTGACGGGCCAACGCTGCACCATATCAACTTCAACGTCGTTACCCTGCTCGTCAGTGAGTACGGCAATAATGTGGTGGATGGTATAATCGCCTTCTTCGGCAATCTTTTTGATGGTGCTTACACCCTTCTGGCGGAAAGGAGCCATCATTTTTAAGGGTTGGAAGTTCTCCTCCACCTCGCCCAGCCAGTCGCCGGCACGCACTTTATCGCCCACTTTGACAATGGGTTTGAAGTGCCATAGGCGCTCCTCGTCCAACGGTTGCGTGTATTCTCCGCGATGCAGGAACACGCCCTCCATCTTATCAAGGTCGTTCTGAAGGCCATCGTAGTTCTTCGACAACATGCCAGGGCCCAATTGGACTTCCAGCATATGACCCGTGAACTCAGCCTCAGCGCCTACCTTCAATCCACGCGTACTCTCGAACACCTGGACATAGACATTGTTTCCCGTCACCTTGATGACCTCTGCCATCAGCCGGACGCCGTTCAACAGAATGTAGCAAATCTCATTCTGCGCCACAGGACCATCGACAGCAAGCGTCACCATGTTGGCAATAATGCCACTAACTTTTCCTTTTGTCATTCTGATTATGCGGTTTTTCTTATTTGACTTTGAATTCAGCCGGTACGTTCACTTCCTTCATACCGGCAATCATGGAACGGAGCACAGCACTTCCAGCCTCCTTGTTTAGCTTTGCCCAACGCTCGACAATGCGGTTTTTTACCACAAAGCCGAAAAGCCGTTCGATGCCGAAGTAATCGAAGAACGACTCCTCGTCGAGCCAATCCCAGCGCATTGCGTCTATGCGGTGTTCGCGCTCCACCAGATTCTGCGTTTCGTGGATTTGCTGAATACGCTCCAGGCGGTCGAAGTTACCCCCCAACCCGAAGTCGCGGCTACTATTGGTACGCAGGGCTTCTGCCACCTCGCCTTCGCCAACCACTACAGAATTGACGGGCAGATGGTGCTTGCGGGCTGTCATAGCCGAGAGTATGTTGTTCATATCGAGATTGAAGGCGAACCAACGGCTCACAAAAGTGTTGTCGGCCTTCATAGCATAGGTATAATAATAAGAGGAAAGGAGGTCAATCGGAAGGCCACTCTCAGCATTCTCAGAATCGTATGCCTTGATGAAGTCGCGGAAATAGGCAGGATAGCGGTTTTTCCACTTCTCATCCTCGCGCGTCATACGGATGACCTCGTGCAGCTCTTCGGCCGTATAAAGACCTTCCATCTCAAGATCAACATCCTTTTTGGCCAGCAACGTAAGCAGATTGCAGTTGTCCTGTTCCAGCCAGATGAGGTCAACAAGCGTACGGTCCTCGACCGTCAGCTCAGGGTAGTACTCCGTGCGGAACACCTCCGACGTGCAAGCAGGCTTCGTGTCGTCCATGCTGACACTGGGCAAGCCAGCTATCAGATAATAGTAGTTTTTGCCCATTGCTTAAAACAACATCTCCACTAGCTGTGGACGGAGGAATGACTTGAAGAAGTTCTCGAATTCTTCTTCACCGAAGTTCATCTTGTATGAACCGTCGGCAGGAGCTATCGTGAACAGCGTCTTTTGTCCATTGACCTCGTTGATGGTAACGCCCTTGTCCAGCAGCGCCTTGGCATGTTTGGCGAAATATGCTTTCAGCGAAGCGGCATCAGCGGTACTGATGGTAGCACCTTTCTCGCCGAATTGCTCAGCCATCGCCACGATGAACTTACCCATCACGTCCTTATCATTGATAGCACTCTTCACGGATTCCTTGACAACGGTATCGGAAATCAGCGTTGCAACCTCGGACTTCAAGGCATTGACAGCCTGACCTGCAAACAGTTTCAACTCAGCTTGTGTGTGGGCAGCCAATTCTTCGTTTGCCTTCTTGGCAGCAAGTTTGGAAGTTTCAGCCTCACGGCGGGCTTCGGTCACGATGGACTCAGCTTGACGGCGGGCTTCCTCAACGATACGCTGAGCCTCTTGCTGGCCCTTCTCCACACCGTCGCGGAACATCTTGTCGGTAAGCTCTTGAATATTCTTTTCCATTGAACTATAGTTTTTTAGTTTATTCTCAGACAAAATTCGCCGCGAAGGTACACATTTTTCCGCAATAAGCCAACAAAAAGCGTTAAAAAAGCACTCACATCCTCCTTTCCTCGAAATTACTTTTTTCTAATTTCTAATTCCTATTTTTATTTGTGCTATCTTTGCGCCAGAAAAAAGAGCTTCACATGAAGAAAGTACTCCTTATTTATACGGGCGGCACCATTGGTATGATTCAGAATCCCCAGTCGGGTGCCCTTGAGAATTTCGATTTTGCCCAACTGCTCAGCCACGTGCCCGAACTACGCCAACTGCCCGTCCAGATTTCCACACGCACCTTCGAACCGCCCATCGACTCTAGCGACATGAATCCCTCCAGGTGGGCTGAGTTGGTGCGCATCATTGATGAAAACTACGACAGATTTGATGGCTTTGTCGTACTGCACGGCACAGATACCATGGCCTTTACAGCCTCGGCGCTCAGTTTCATGCTCGAGGGATTGGCAAAGCCCGTCATCCTCACTGGCAGCCAGCTTCCTATCGGCATGCTGCGCACCGACGGTAAGGAGAACCTCATCACTTCCATTGAGATTGCGGCTGCCACACGTCCCGATGGCACACCCCGTGTGCCGGAGGTCTGCGTTTTCTTCCACGAAAAACTGATGCGCGGCAATCGCGTCACCAAGTCAAGTGCCGATGAATTTGATGCATTCGAGTCGTTCAACTACCCCCACCTTGCTACAGCGGGCGTGGACATCACCTACAACGACAAGCAAATCCTCCACAGAGACAAGGACAAGGGACTTACGCCTCACTATACTCTCGACACCAACCTCATCATCTTCTCCCTTTTCCCCGGCATACGCCCCGACATCGTCCGCGAGGTGCTCTCCTCCCCCACCCTGAAGGGCATCATATTCCGTACCTTCGGCTCCGGCAACGCGCCCCAGCAGCCATGGCTCGTGGAGCAGCTTGCCGAGGCTACCCGTGCAGGCAAGGTCATCGTCAACATCACCCAGTGTACGGGCGGCAGCGTCATGATGCGCCGCTACGAGACTGGGCTTCAGCTCATCGATGCCGGTGTAGTCAGCGGACAAGACAGTACCGTCGAGGCTGCACTTACCAAGCTCATGTACCTTTTTGGGCAGCATCTTACTCCCAACGAAATCCGTCGACAGATGGCCCGTTCACTCGCTGGAGAAATCACCATGTCCCCCAAAGAATGAAGTCATGAACCAGACACCTGAAACCAACAACCCTTTCCTCTCGCCATACCCCACGCCCTTCGGTGCCGTGCCTTTCGAGGACATACGGCTTGAACACTTCGAGCCTGCCCTGATGGAGGGCATCCGACAGGACAATGAAGATATCCGCTCCATCACCGACACAACGGAAGCACCTACGTTCGACAACACTATTGCGGCACTTGACTACTCAGGCGAACTGCTCGATGAAGTCAGCACCGTATTGGGTAACCTCGACGAAGCAGATACCAGCGACGAAATGCAGGAACTGGTACTGCGCATGACGCCCGTCCTCACCGAACACGACAACGACATTTCGCTCAATCCAGCCCTGTTCGAACGGGTGAAGTGTGTCTATGAAACGGCCGACAGAAGCAAGCTCAGCATCGAGCAACAGCGCCTTTTGGATGACACCTACCGTTCGTTTATCCGTAGCGGGGCGGGGCTCAGCGACAAGGATAAGCAGACGTATCGCCGGCTCACCGCAGTACTGGCAAAGGCCACCGTACGCTTCGACCAGAATCACCTGAAGGCCACAAATGCATTCCGCCTGAACGTCGCCGACAAGAGCCGTCTGGAGGGCATCCCCGTAACGGCGCTCACCCAGGCGGCTGAGGAGGCCAGGCACCGCAAGGAGGCAGGTTGGACGTTCACGCTTCATGCCCCCAGCTACGACCCCTTCATGACCTACTGCCAGGACCGCGATTTGCGCCGCGAACTCTACATTGCCTATAACACACAGGCCATACAAGGCAAGACGAGCAATGTGGAGATTGTGCGGCAAATCGTCAATCTGCGACTGCAACTGGCGCAGCTACTGGGGTACAGGAACTATGCCGACTACATTCTTGAAGAGCGGATGGCTGAGGATATCGGGCATGTCAGGACCCTGTACGAAAAGCTGTTGGAAGCCTATCTTCCCGCTGCACGGCGCGATGTGGAAGCTGTGCGCCAGAAAGCCCGCGACGAAGAGGGCGAGGCCTTCGAGCTGATGCCGTGGGACTATGCCTTCTATGCCGAACGTCTGCGCAAGGCCTTGTATGACTTCGATGAAGAGAAACTGCGCCCCTATTTCAAGCTAGAAAATGTCATTGAGGGTGTATTTGGGCTTGCCGTCCGTCTCTATGGCATCACCTTCCGCGAGAACAAGGCCATACCCGTTTATCATCCCGACGTTAAGGCCTACGAGGTCCTTGACGCTGACGGCACTTTCCTCGCCATCCTCTATGCAGACTTCTTCCCTCGCGAGGGCAAGAGCGCCGGTGCGTGGATGACCAGCTACAAGGACCAGTGGAAGGATGCTGACGGCACGGATCACCGCCCCCACGTCTCCATCACAACCAACTTCACCAAGCCCACAGCCGATAAGCCCGCCCTGCTCACCTACGACGAGGTGGAGACATTCCTCCATGAATTCGGGCATGCCCTGCACGGCATCTTCTCTGCCACGCACTACCCCTCGCAATGCAGCCCTGACGTGGCGTGGGATTTCGTGGAACTGCCCTCGCAGCTGATGGAAAACTTCGGCAGGGAGCGAGCGTTCCTCCACACCTTTGCCCGCCATTACGAGACCGGCGAATTGATCCCCGACGAGCTTATCGACAGCCTTATTCGTGCCAAAAATTTCGGGTGTGGCTATGCCTGCATCCGCCAGGTGAGTTTCGGACTGCTCGATTTCGCCTGGCACACCCGTACTGAGCCATTCGATGGCGATGTCATTTGCTTCGAGAAGGAAGCCTTCGCCCCCACCCGACTGCTGCCCGACGTTCCCGGCACCTGCATGAGCGTGCAGTTCGGCCACATCATGTCAGGGGGCTATGCAGCGGGTTACTATAGCTACAAATGGGCCGAGGTGCTCGATGCCGACGCCTTCAGCCTCTTTGCGGCCGATGGTATCATCAGCCCCCGCGTGGCTGCGCGTTTTCGGAGCGAGATACTCAGCCGCGGCGACAGCGACCATCCCATGACACTCTATAAAGCCTTCCGTGGCCAGGAGCCCACCATCGATGCCCTGCTGCGCCGCGACGGTATCAGCAAACAGGAAAGCTGAAGCGACGATTAAACTTCCCCCAGAATTCCATCAAATGGAAAAAAAGTTCCATAGGCTGGAAAAAAAATTCCATCAAATGGAATTTAAATTCCACAGGCTGGAATTTTTACAGCGTCAGGCGTTTTTACTACTTCGTTTGCTGCTTGTAGAACAATCGCTAGATATTAATAATTACTTGAAAAAAACGTATCTTTAATCCCCTGCAGGGCTTTTAGATAGGCGGCGGCTCGGATAATTGCAAATAAATTTGCATTATCGCTCGCCTTGCACTATCTTTGCACACTCGATAGATAGTATCGACTGCAATTATGGAAAAATTCGACAAACGCTACATGCTCATGGCCTCCATCTGGGCTGGCAACAGTTACTGCCAGCGACGCAAGGTGGGTGCTCTCATCGTCAAGAACAAAATGATCATCTCGGACGGCTACAACGGCACGCCCACGGGATTTGAAAATATCTGCGAGGACGAAAACAACGTCTCGAAGCCCTACGTGCTCCATGCCGAGGCCAATGCCATCACCAAGATAGCCCGCTCGCACAACAGCAGCGACGGCGCCACGCTCTACGTGACCGCCTCGCCCTGTATCGAATGTGCCAAGCTCATCATCCAGTCGGGCATCCAGCGCGTGGTCTATGGTGAGCAATACCGTCTTACCGACGGCATTGACCTGCTCAAGCGTGCCGGCATTGAGGTCGTCCATCTGCCCCTCGAAGAATGCCAATAATCATTTTACGATTTACCACTTACCATCGCTATGAAATCATTTTGGCCCAAAGCGCTGGCTATCGTCCTCAGCGCACTGTGCATCTATATCGCCGTCCTGCTCACCCGCAACTTCACGCCGCGTGTCATTAACCTCCAGCGCACCGGCAAAATCGAAGGTCTGCTGAAGCTTGTGGAGAAAAACTATGTCGACACCGTCAACATCGATGCGCTCATCGAGAAGGCTATGCCGCGGGTACTGGCTGAACTCGACCCACACTCTGTCTATATCCCTGCTGAAGACCTCGAGCAAACTAACAGCGAGCTGGCAGGCAGTTTCAGCGGCATCGGCATACAGTTCACGATACAGAGTGACACCATCTATGTAAGCAACATCATCCACGGAGGCCCCGCTGAGAAAGTCGGTCTCTTCCCCGGCGACCGTATCGTCACCATCGACGACAGCCTCTTCGTCGGGAAGAAACTCACCAACGAAAGCGCCATGAAGCACCTCAAAGGCCCCAGCGGCACCACAGTCAACGTCGGCGTCAAGCGCGGAAGCGAAACGGAGCTCATCCCCTTCTCCATCGTCCGCGGCAACATCCCCGTCAAAAGTGTCGAGGCAGCCTACCTTATCAACGACAAATGGGGACTGCTCTATATCACCAAATTCGGTGAAACCACCTATGCCGAGACTCTTCTCGCCATCGTCACCCTGCTCCAAAAGGGCATGGAGGGCATCATCATCGACCTTCGCGACAACAACGGGGGCTATATGGGTGCCGCCATGCAGATGCTCAACGAATTCCTCCCCAAGGGGCAGACTATCGTCTATACCGAGGGCGAGCACTCGCCACGTCACGACTACAAAGCCGATGGTTCAGGCTCATGCAAGGAGTTGCCCATCGTCGTCCTCACCGACGAGAGCAGCGCTTCAGCCAGCGAAATCTTCGCCGGAGGCATTCAGGACAACGACCGCGGCACCATCGTCGGACGCCGCACATTTGGCAAGGGACTTGTCCAGCAGCCGTTTGAATTCTCCGACGGCTCTGCTGTCCGCCTGACCGTGGCCCGCTACCACACCCCCAGCGGACGCTGCATCCAGAAACCCTACAGCAGCGGCGATGACGAGGACTACCAACTCGACATCCTCACCCGCTACGAGCATGGCGAGTTCTTCTCCTCCGACAGCATTCGTCAGGACACCACCGAAACCTTCCGTACCCTCGGCGGACGTACCGTCTACGGCGGCGGAGGCATCATGCCCGACATTTTCGTACCGCAGGACACCACGGGATTCAACAACTACTACACCGCCCTCTCCCGAAGCGGCTTATTCCGTTCCTACACGTTCAACTATACCGACAAGAACCGCTCTACCCTCTCGAAGTACACCGACTATCCCTCGCTGCTCGGCTACCTGAAATCCTCCTCTGTCCTGGAAGGATTCTACAACGCCGCCACCAGCAAGGGCGTCCGTACCCCCTCGGCAGCTGAGCGCGCGGAAGCTAACAAGAATGTTGAAACCGTCGTCTATGGCAACATCATCTACAACATGCTCGGCATGGACGAGTATATCCAGTTCCTCAACAGCACCGACCCCGTCGTGCTCCGTGCAGTTGAAGTCCTCGAACGAGGCGAAAGCAAACCAGTATAATATTTTAGAATTAGGAATGGGGAATAAGATTCAATTCCAATGCGACTATAACGAGGGAGCGCACCCTCTCATCCTTCAGCGGCTTGCCGAAACCAACTACGTCCAAACCCCCGGCTATGGTGAGGACGAGTTTTGTGCCCATGCCCGCGAACTCATTCGTGGTGCCTGCAAAGCCCCTGAAGCCGATGTCCACTTCCTCGTAGGAGGCACACAGACCAATGCCACCGTCATCGCCTCTGCCCTCCGCCCCCATCAGGGCGTGCTCTGCGCCGAGACGGGGCATATCAACGTCCACGAAACAGGAGCTGTCGAACATACTGGCCACAAAGTGCTTGCCCTGCCCGCTACTGACGGAAAAATCACCGCTACCCAAGTAGCTGAAGCCCTGCAGGGACATCACGACGACGTGAATTTCGAGCACATGGTTCAGCCGGGCATGGTCTATATCTCCCTCCCGACAGAATTTGGCACCGTCTACTCGCTGGCTGAACTCACAGCCATCAGCGATGTTTGCAGGAAATGGAATGTTCCCTTGTTTGTGGATGGAGCCCGACTCGGCTACGGCCTGATGTCGCCCCGTTGCAATGTCACCCTCACAGACCTTGCTCGTTTAGCTGACGTCTTTTACATTGGCGGCACAAAACAGGGCGCCCTTTTTGGCGAAGCCGTCGTCATCACCGCCGATTCCTTGAAGCGCGACTTCCGCTACCACATTAAGCAGAACGGCGGCATGCTGGCCAAGGGACGTCTGCTGGGCATTCAGTTCGAAACGCTCTTCACCGACAACCTCTACTTCGACATGGCTTCCCGCGCCATCCGTCTGGCACAGCGCATTCACGATGCCTTTGCCGCCAAGGGTATCCCCTTCCACGTCAATAGTCCCACGAACCAGCAATTCCCCATCCTTACGGAAAGCCAACGCGAGGCCCTTGACCGTGATTTCGTGTCCGACTTCTGGTGCCGTCTCGACGAAAACCATTGCTGCGTCCGCTATTGTACCAGCTGGGCTACAAAGGATGAGGCCGTTGACCGCCTCGTTGCCGCCATCCAGAACCTTTGATTGTTTCGTCCTACATTATAATATTGAATCATGCCTTCCTTCGACGACGTCTTCCATCGTCTCTCCGCCCGCTGCTCTATTACCGAGCTTTGCTTGTCTGACATCCAAAAGAAGCTGGATGCGACGGAACTCTCGGACGAAGAAAAGGAGCGCATCATCCGTCGTCTGCTCGATGAGGGCTATGTAGACGAAGCACGTTATGCTCGTGCTTTCGTTCGCGACAAGTTCCGCTTCAGCGGATGGGGAAGGGTGAAGATTGCCCAAGGTTTGCGCGCCAAGCAGATTTCCTCTGCCGATATTCAGGAAGCCCTGAAGGAGATTGACGAAGAAGACTATTGTTTTGCCCTACGCGATGCTATAACAGCGAAACGCCGCACGCTTCGAGGGGCATCGGACTACGAAACGAACGCCAAGCTTATCCGTTTCGCCCAAAGCCGAGGCTACGAAATGGCAGTCATTCTGAAAGAAATAAAAGGGAATGGCAGCGATTGGGACTGACATCAGGATGCTGTTGTTTCCCCGTTTCTGCAAAGTATGCGGGAGCAAGCTGGGCAAAAGCGAAGATCATATCTGCACCGTATGTCTGCGACAGCTGCCGATGACGCACTACGACCCCATAGCGCTGAATCCCGTCATGCAGCATTTTGTGGGATTTCCCACCGTACAGCATGCTTCGGCTTTCTATTTCTATACCCACGGCAACAAATACACCTCGTTGATTACCCAATCCAAATACTCCGACAAGCCAGAAATCGGGCAGTATTTGGGACGTTTAGCAGCCTCGGAACTGGAGAAAAGCGGTTTCTTTGAGGGTATCGACTGCCTGATTCCCGTCCCGCTTTCACGATGGAGGCGATGGAAGCGAGGCTACAACCAGAGCGAATGGATTGCACGTGGACTTGCCGAGGTTGCCCGGCTACCCCTTACGACAGGTAGTCTCATACGCTTCAAGCACAACGAAACGCAGACTCACATGACTCGCGACGAGCGTTGGAAGAATGTTCAGGGCATCTTTGCCGTTCGTCATCCCGAGCGTCTAGCAGGACGTCATGTGCTAATTGTTGATGATGTCATCACTACGGGTGCGACCCTGATGTCGTGCGCCGAAACGCTTTCAAACGCTGTCCCCGACATTCGCATCAGCATCTTCACCCTTGCCGCTGCGCAAAACGATTAATCCTCATTTTCTACAAGTCACGATACGGGACTTGCCGTACATATCCTCCTTCAGCGCGACATCCCGGTATCCCCAAAGACGGAACAACGTGGCTGTCTCCCGGCCAAAGGCGCTGTTGATTTCCACAGCTATCCACCCCCCGTCGGCCAGCACCTCCGTCTGCCCCAGGCGTGCCAGCGCACGATAGAAGATGAGGGGGTCGTCATCGGGCACGAACAGGGCTTGCGACGGCTCCCACGCCGTCACGCGCTCCTCCATCGCCATCCGCTCACACTCCCTGACGTAGGGAGGATTAGAGACAATGCACGCACACCCTTTGGGCAGTATCTCCATTATATTGTTGACTCGTTGACCCATTGACTTTTCGACTATTTCAAGCACATCTGCCCGAAGGAACTGCACCTTCACTCCTGCCCTCTCCGCGTTTTCACGCGCCACTTCCAACGCCTCCTCCGACACGTCAAGAGCCGTCACCTCGGCCTCCTTCAACGCTTTCGCCAGCGCAATCGCAATACATCCGCTCCCTGTGCCAACGTCCAAGATACGAACGGCTCGTCCGCCCGCCAAATGTAAAGAGGCGACACGTCGCGTCTCCTCTACCAACTCTGCGGTTTCAGGGCGGGGAATAAGCACCCGCTTGTCAACCTTCAGCTCCAATCCCGCAAACGGAGCCGTGCCCAGCACATATTGCAGCGGCTCGCCCTTCTGCAAACGCCCGACAGCCTCGTCGAGCCATGCCTTCTGCTCTTCACTCAGCGACACGCTTTCACCCAACAAGAACGAGGTTTCGCCTATGCCCAGCCCCTCCACACAAAGCGCGCGAATCACCGTACGGAGTTCATCGTCAGCGTATAGCCCGTCCAGCGCCATACTGATTTTATTTGTCAGTTGCTTCATACCGCGAAGGTACGGCTTTTTCCCTTCTTTTGCAAAAAAGAAAGTATCTTTCTTATAATCTTTAAGGGCTTCGCCTCATAAAAAACAAAAATTATTTTGCTTTTTCGCTCGGCTCACCCTATCTTTAAGAGATTCCAGCCCTTTTAGATAGGGGTCGCCTCGGAACGGACGGAACAGCGAGAGCAAAGCAAACCTGTTTGCTCTGCCGAGTCGTGACGAACGAAAACGCAGTTAAATATCCAAATAAATTTGGTATTTCGCTCGGCTCGCCCTATCTTTGCGGAGAAATCAAGAAAAAAATGAAACGCCTGCTCATCGCGCTCCTGTTGCTCTCTTTTCTTACCGTTTCGGCAAGAAATGAGAAGTACATTGTCCACTACGCCATCAAGCTGGCGGGGGTAACGTGCGACAGGGATTGCGGTTTTCAGCAAAAGATTGTTGGGGACAAATTCCACGACACAGAAGGCGTGCCCTACGTCCGCTATCGCTATGCCGATGATGTGATAAACATCACCTGGCATGCGTCCGACAACGCCTTCGACTACAACATCATCAACAAGACAAATTCCGCTATGTCCATCCACACCAGCCGTATCTTTGCCCGCGACTGGGACAACCACCCGACGAGCTTCGGCTACTCGCTGGAAAGGCCTTGGTCTCCAGCCGTCTGGTCAGTCCCTTCAGGGACGGTGGCAAGCGGATTCCTTATCCCTCTGGACAACTATCCCGACAAGCCTTTGCTGCCCAACACTTTCTCCACCCGTAAACGTGCCGACCGGGAGGGCCGCAAGTTCATCGGAAAAACATTCCGAATGCTTTTCCCCGTCCAAGTGGGCACAGATGTATATAAATACCGATTCACCTTTGTTGTTGACAAAATTGTTGCCATAACCGAGTGGAACGAGAGCGATGCTGAGCAGCAGGACGCAGAAGAAGACGAATCGAAAGCCCTCCGCAACGGCGAAATCGAAATCTACACCCCTCGCAGCATCAAGGAAAAAGGGGTAGCGGCACCCGTCGCGCCGAAAAATTCCAAGCGCATCTACGCCCCTTTGATGGAGAGCAACGACAAGCCCACCGGCTTGCTGGTTGACCTGCTGAAAAGGGCTTCGCTCATCAACTACTTCAACCAGCATTGCCAGCAGGAAAAAGTCTATCTGCACCTCGACAACACAGCGTACTTCCAAGGCGAGACCATTTGGTATGCCGCCAACGTGGTGGATGCCACTACGGGAGGCGAGGCTGCCAGCAAGGTGCTCTATGTGGAGTTGCTTTCGCCGACGGGCGTGGTGCTTAGACAGCAGAAGCTGAAGGTGGTTGACGGGCGTTGTCACGGCTCGTTCCCCCTCATCGACACCTCCGTCGAAGAAGCCGTCGCCCTGCGCGGAGCCATCGGCTACCCAAGCGGCTACTACCAAATCCGCGCCTACACCCGCGCCATGCTCAATTTTGATGATGCTGCCATCTTCTCGCGCGTCATTCCCGTCTATAAGGCTCCCGAAAAGGAGGGCGAATACGACAATCCCGTCATGCGTCAGTATAATGGCAAGGAGACTAATCGCCCCGAACTGGCAAAAGCCGACCGTCCGAAAGCGCTGAACGTCCAGTTCTTCCCCGAGGGCGGACATCTGATTGCCGGCGTCGAGTGCCGTATCGCCTTCAAGGCTACCGACGAGCACGGGCACGGCGTCGATATCGAAGGCATAACGGATGCCGAAGGAAATACGCTCACCATCCCCCTCCAGCACAACGGCATGGGCAGTTTCCTCTTCCTGACCACCGATGAGAAGAGAGGTGAAAACATACGCGTGCGCTATGGAGGAAAGAACTACACCTTCCCCCTCCCTATCGCCGAGCGCAAGGGCTGCGCGCTGCAAATCAATTCCTCCGCAACGGGAGACATCTCCATTTCCGTTTCTGCCCGCGCCCTTGATGCCGACAGCGTGCTGGCCTACACCATCACCAATCACGGGCAGCTCTGCGCCTTCGACACCCTTCACATCGCCTGTCCGCCAGAGCCTGTACTCGGCTACACCGTTGTCAGCATTCCCCACATCATCATCCCCGCCGACGCTCTTCCCGTAGGCGTCTGTCAGTTTACGCTCTACAATCCTGCGGGCGACATCTATGCCCAGCGCCTCTTCTTCGTCGATGGTGAAATCCCCACCCAGACCCTCTCCGTCACTACCGACCATGCTGACATTCATCCCTTCGACGAAATCCGACTGAATTTAAATGTCAACGAGTCAACGAGTCAACAAGTCTACAAGCCCTTTACCTTCTCTCTTGCTGTGCGCGATGCTGCCGATTACGGCACCGCCTACCGCGACGACATCCGCACCTATATGCTGCTTTCATCAGAGCTGAAGGGCTTAATCGAAGACCCAGGGTGGTACTTTGAAGCCTCACCCCAACCCTCCCCTAAAGGGAAGGGAGCGGCGAGCGGAGGTAATCA
>CAMYYY010000011.1 GCA_947303715.1 uncultured Bacteroidales bacterium
CGGTTTTTTCTGATACCACCCCTCGCCGCACCTATATAGGGTTGTTTGTTATTATTAGGCGGGGTGCGGGAAAAAATATCAGGTATCACGGTATCACCGGTTTTTTCTGATACCACCCATTCGCCGCACCTTTATATGGTTGTTTGTTATTATATATTATAAAAAGAGAAATACAAAGAGAAAAAAGAAAGCAAAAAGGGGTTAAAAAAGTATCATGGATGTCTGCGTGATACCCTGATACCTTGATACCTGATACCACACGCCCACACACCCTCCGGTCTGCCAAGGAGAAGATGGTGAGGCAGGGAGACTGGCTGAAAGAGCGTTCATTCCCTGTCGCCGAGCAGCAGGGTGACAAGGCGCGGGAGGGCGTAGTCGTCGAGGTCTTCTATCCTTATTATATTATAATTAGGCGAAGCGGGAAGGTCGCCCTGAACCTCAGCCTCATAGAGCGTGGCGTGGATGACCTGATGCGAGAGCACATGGCGGCGCGTGGCGCAGAGGCGGAGGGCGGGGGAATTAAGATCGTTAAGCTCCTCAGGGTATTTGAAGTCCTTAACGTCGGATGGGGTTTCCAGGAGGGGAAGGTCGTAGAGGCCACGCCAGATGTCGTCGGCGGTGCGGCGGTGGAGGTACATGTGGGTGGCGTTATGGACGTAGAAGTAGTGGAACCAGCGCTCGGTGACCTTCGTGCGATGGCTCTTCACGGGGAGTTCGTCCACCATCCCGCGCGCCAGAGCAAGGCACTTACCCGCCATGGGACAGACGTCGCAACGGGGCGAACGGGGCACGCACTGCAGGGCACCGAATTCCATGACAGCCTGATTGTAGTGCGCCGATGCCTCGCCGGGGAGCAGCTGAGCAGCCAACTGGGCGAAGAGCTTCTTGCCCGACGTGGTGTCGATGGGCTCCGTCACGGCAAACAAGCGCGCGAGGACGCGATAGACATTGCCGTCGACCACAGCCACCGGAAGCCCGTAGGCAAACGACCCGATGGCGGCAGCGGTGTACTCGCCCACCCCGCGCAGGCGCAGCAGCCCTTCGTAGGTGGTGGGGAAGCCTCCCTGAGCGACAATCTGACGGGCGGCGGCATGGAGGTTGCGGGCACGGCTGTAGTACCCCAATCCCTGCCAGAGACGGAGCACGCGATCCTCGTCGGCAGCCGCCAAGGCCTCCACCGTGGGGAACGCGCGGAGGAAGCGGACGTAGTAATCGTAACCCTGCGCAACGCGCGTCTGCTGGAGGATGATTTCGGAAATCCACACGGCGTAAGGGTCGCTCGTCTCGCGCCAGGGGAGCTCGCGATGATGGGCGTCGTACCAGCAAATCAATGTCTCAGCAATCGCATCCATTTTTACACACAAAAAAGCATTTTGCGCCTTAATCGGGGGCAAAAATAGCCCATAATCACCAAGAAATAAAAAAAAATGATAAAAAAAAGTGTAATTTTTTTTTGATGAAAGGGAAAAGGTGTATATTTGCACTCCGAAAAAAGCATTTACCATCGTATAACCAAATAAATTAACCAAAAAAATGACAAAGCAAGAAGTTGTAAGCGAAATCGCAATGAAGACTGGTGTTGACAAGCAGGATGCCCTGAAGTGTGTAGAAGCCTTTATGGAAGTAGTGAAAGGTTCACTCGTTAGCGGAGAGAACGTTTACCTGCGTGGTTTTGGTAGCTTTATCCTGAAGAAGAGAGCTCAGAAGACCGCCCGCAACATCTCCAAGAACACCACTCTGGTTGTCCCCGAGCATAACATCCCCGCCTTCAAGCCCGCTAAGGTTTTCATGCAGGGTGTTAAGGAATAATAGTAAACCGTAAACTTTTCATCACCTATGCCAAGCGGAAAAAAGAAAAAAAGACATAAAATGTCAACGCATAAGCGCAAAAAACGCTTACGCAAGAATCGTCATAAGAGCAAGTAAGCTCTTGTGAGCAGCAGAACAAAGAACGAACTTCGGGGATAAATGCTCTTCAGGGGTTTGTTCTTTGTCTTTTTTTGTAATAAACCATCTACCACCCCGTGACAAGCGAACTATATTTAGACGTACAACCCAAAGAGATACACATCGCCCTGACCGAGGACAAGCAGCTGGTGGAGTACCAGCGCGAGGGTCGTGAGGCATCGTGTACCGTGGGCAACATGTACCTGGGGCGCGTGAAGAAAATCATGCCCGCCCTTAATGCCTGCTTTGTCGACGTCGGCACCGAGAAGGAGGCCTTCCTCCACTACTATGACCTGGGGCTCCGCTTCAATTCCTACGACAAATACTTCAAGCAAGTCACCAGCGACAAGAAGAAAACACCCTCCTACGCCAAGGCTCCCATACTGCCCGAGCTGCCCAAGGAGGGAAGCATCAGCGACTACCTCACGCAGGGACAGGAAATCCTCGTCCAGGTGACCAAGGAACCCATCAACACCAAGGGGCCGCGCATCACGTGCGACATCTCCTTCGCCGGACGATTCCTTGTGCTTGAGCCCTTCTCCGACCGCGTGTCGGTATCCTCGAAAATCAAGTCGAACGAGGAACGCGCACGACTCAAACAGCTGCTGCAAAGCATCAAACCCAAGAACTTCGGCGTCATCGTCCGCACCGCCTGCGAAGGCAAGCGCGTGGCCGAACTCGATGCAGAGCTCAACGTGCTCGTCAACCGCTGGCAGGACGTCGTCAGCAAGATTCAGGCAGGCGGCAAGGCTCCCCAGCTCGTCTTCGAGGAGACAAGCCGCGCCGTGGCCATGCTGCGCGACCTCTTCAACCCCTCCTACGAGTCGGTTTATGTCAACGACAAGGACGTCTTCTACCAGATACGCGACTACGTGTCGCTCATCGCCCCCGAGCGCGAAGAGGTCGTCAAGCACTATACGGGCAACTTGCCCATCTTCGACAATTTCGGCATCACCAAGCAAATCAAGTCGTCCTTCGGCCGCATCGTGCCCTACAAGGGCGGCGCCTATCTCGTCATCGACCATACGGAGGCACTGCATGCCGTGGATGTGAACAGCGGACACCGCTCACACGGGCGCTCCGATCAGGAGGTCAACGCCATCGAGGTTAACCTGGGAGCCGCCGACGAGCTGGCACGCCAGCTACGCCTGCGCGATATGGGCGGCATCATCATCGTCGACTTCATCGACATGGACACGGCCGAGAACCGCCAGAGGCTCTACGAACGGATGTGCGAGAACATGAAGCGCGACCGCGCCAAGCACAACATTCTGCCTCTGAGCAAATTCGGATTGATGCAGATTACCCGCCAACGCGTACGTCCAGCCATGGACGTCCAGGTCGAGGAGACGTGCCCCACGTGCTTCGGCACAGGCGTCATCAAGTCGTCCATCCTCTTCACCGACACACTCGAAAGCAAAATCGACTATCTCGTGCGCAAACTGAAGGTCAAGCGTTTCGACCTTCACATCCATCCCTACGTAGCTGCTTACGTCAATCAGGGCCTTCCCTCACTCGCCATCCGCTGGAGGATGAAGTACGGCCTTGGCTTCCGCATCGTCCCCAACCAATCGCTGGGCTTGCTACAGTACACCTTCTACGACAGCCGCCACAACGAAATCGACATGAAGGAAGAGCAGGAAATGATGGAGAAAAAAGAGTAATATCAAGTACGAAATCAGAAAGTTAGCGTAAGGTGATTCCCCCGTCGGAGTCACCTTTCGTCTTAACGGATTCCCCGTGCATTCAGCGCTGCCTGATAGCGGCGCGCATTGGCGTTATGCTCAGCCAGAGTGGTAGCAAAGTTGTGATAGCCGCTGAAATCCTCCCGTGCGCACATATAGATATAATTATGTTGGGCAGGATTGAGCACCGCCTCCAGCGCCTGCACCGTGGGGATGCGGATGGGCGTGGGAGGAAGACCGGCATGGAGATAAGTGTTGTAGGGCGACTCCGTCTTCAGGTGCTCGAAGAGGATGCGGCGGAGCGTAGGGTCGCCCACGGCGTACTTCACCGTAGGGTCAGCTTGAAGCAACATCCCCTTGCGGAGACGATTCAGATAGAGCCCTGCCACGAGGGGTTTCTCGTCCCTCTGAGCCGTCTCTTCATCGACAATGGAGGCAAGCGTGGCTACTTCATCAGGCGTAAGACCAACGGCTTGAGCCTTTTTCCGCCGTTCGTCGTTCCAATAGCGGGCATACTCCTTCTCCATCCGCTGCAGGAACTCGTCGGGCGAAAGTGTCCACCACACCTCGTATGTGTTGGGGATGAGACGCGCCATCTGCTCAGGACGAGTAAGCACGGCAGCAAACTGCGCCGAATCAGCCATGAGCCGCTGCCCCAGCGCTCCAGCCACAGGGCCGAAGGTTCGTGCCGCCGGCACTACGATGCGCACAGGCGTCTGATTGCCAGAGAGCAGCCGATTCCAGATATCCCGCATCGAATCGCCCTGACGCACGGAATAATTCCCCGCACGGAAGGCCGACGAGCGGCGGGTGAGCCAACGGAGCCCCCGCACATCGCATTGTGCGGCTTCCCTGACCTTCTCCACCACTGCCTCTGTCCCCTCGTCGGGACGAATCTGCAGCGTGCGTTCCTCGCTGGATTTCACCAGCGGGCTCATCACGTAATACCAACCCACGGCACCCACAGCGCCTGCCAAAACCACCGCAACTATGGCAGCAATGAGAATAATTTTACCTGTCTTCTTCATATCCGCCGCAAAAGTAATACTAATTGCAGAATTAGGAACGAGGAATGAAGCTTTTTTTGCATGATCGGGCAGAAAGCACCTACTTTTACGGAGCGGCACCCCGTTTCAGATACTCACGCTCGAAAATCGAAAATAAATTTGGAAATTCTCGCACTTACTCGTATCTTTGTCCCCACAATCACCTTAAAAAAACAGAAGACAATGAAACGAACCCTCACCGTCATGTCAGTCTTTGCACTGATGACCCTCACGGCCTTTGCCCAGCGCGAAGCCACGTTGACCATCCACCCCTCAAAGGGCGAGTACACCATCAACCGTAACATCTACGGCCAGTTCGCCGAGCACCTCGGCACCTGCATCTACGGCGGCCTTTGGGTGGGTGAAGGCTCCACAATCCCCAACACCCGCGGCTACCGCAACGATGTGGTCAATGCCCTGAAGGAGCTACACATCCCCGTACTTCGCTGGCCGGGAGGTTGCTTTGCAGACGACTACCACTGGGAAGACGGCATCGGCCCTCGCTCAGAGCGCCCCAAGAAAGTCAACTCGACGTGGGGAGGAACGGTGGAGGACAATTCGTTCGGCACCCACGAGTTCCTCAACCTCTGCGAATTGCTTGAATGTGAGCCCTACGTCTCGATGAACATCGGCAGCGGCACCGTGCGTGAGACGGCCGATTGGGTGGAATACATGACCGCCGACAATGGCCCTCAGGCCGAACGCCGTGCCCGCAACGGACGAAAAGACCCCTGGAAGGTCAAATTCATCGGCATCGGCAACGAAGCATGGGGTTGTGGCGGCAACATGACGCCCGACTACTATGGCGATGAGTACAAGCGCTACGCCACTTACTGCCACGACTTTAGCGGCAACCACCTCTTCAAGATTGCCAGCGGCGCCAGCGACTACGACTACCAATGGACAGAGACACTGATGAAGAACGTGGGCAACCGAGCCAACGGCCTCTCGCTGCACTACTACACCGTGCTCGGCTGGAACGGCAGCAAGGGCAAGGCCACCCGTTTCACCGACGACGACTACTACTGGGCACTCGGCAAATGTCTGGGAATAGAACCCGTCATCCAGCGGCACATCGGCATCATGGATCGCTACGATCCGAAAAAACACATCGGCCTCATGGTCGACGAATGGGGCACCTGGTGGGACGAAGAAGAGGGTACCATCCCCGGCCACCTCTTCCAGCAGAACACCATGCGCGACGCCTTCGTGGCTGCCCTCTCACTCAACGTCTTCCACAAATATACTGACCGCATCCAGATGACCAACATCGCCCAGATAGCCAACGTATTGCAGTCGATGATTCTTACGAAGGACGACAAAATGGTGCTCACCCCCACCTACTACGTCTTCAAGATGTACGTTCCCCATCAGGACGCCACCTTCCTGCCCTTCGACCTCACCTGCGACCAGATGGATGTGCGCAACGAACGCTTCAACCCCGGACGTAATAACGGCGACGAGGAACCCTACCGCCATCTTCCCATGCTCTCGGCCACCGCTTCGCGTAGTACCGACGGACTTATCCACATCTCGCTGGCCAACGTTGACCTCAAGCAGAAACAAACCGTCACCATCTCGCTGGACGACGTGAAGGCGACCTCGGTCACAGGCACCATCCTCACCTCGACGAACATTGCCGATCACAACACCTTCGCCAGCCCTTCAGTCGTGCACGATGCCCCCTTCACCGGCACAAAGATTGACAAGAAGGACAAGTCGCTCATTACCGTCACCCTGCCCGCCAAATCCATCGTCACGCTGGAAGTGAACGCCAAATGATCTACCTCCTTATCGCTGCCGTTTGCGGCACGCTGTTCTCCATCGTCTTCAAGGTGTGCCAGCGACGGGGAATCGACACTATGCAAGCCATCCTGTTCAACTACGTCACGGGCATACTTGTAGCATGGATTCCTTTGTTTGTCAAACAACTGACAGGCGGCCCTGCCGTTGTTAATCCCTTTGCGCAGAACTGGATCTGGCTGGCACTCCTGCAAGGCTTCTTCTTCATGAGCGGCTTCATCGTCATGGCACTCAGCACCCGCCATTGCGGCGTCGCCCTCACTACTGTCGCTGCCCGCGCAAGCCTCATCGTCCCCGTCATCCTCAGCTGGATTATCCTTGCAGGTCCTGCGCCCCAGTGGATACCCGTCACGCTGGTCATTGCGGCCCTCATCATCATCGCCTTCGGGAAAAGCACGGAGAAAGCTACGGGAAAGACTACCGAGTGGAAAGCCTACATGCTGTTCTTTTTCGTTTTCCTCTTCTACGGCATCGCTGACTTCTCACTAAAGTATGTCCAAAACACCGTATCGCTCCATTGTGGCGACGACAGCACTCTCGTCAGCCGACAACTCACAGCCCTCACCGGCACCATATTCCTGATGGCAGCCTTGCTGAGTTTGTTCGTCGTACTCTTCCGCCCCAAGAGTCAGAAAAGCCCCTTTAGTTGGCGTTCAGCAGCAGCAGGTGCCCTCCTTGGTTTGGCCAATCTCGCCTGCACCACCTGCATCCTGCGGAGCCTCACCATCCTGCCCGCCGCCACCTTCTTCCCCCTCTACAACATCGGCATCGTCATCCTGGGCACATTGGCTGGCATTCTGCTGTTTAAGGAAAAGATTCGCCCCGTGCAGTACTTTGGCCTTCTCCTCGCCATTGTGGCGATTATCCTCTTCTTCCGTTGAACGTTAAAATAAAGCCTCACCTTTGTAATTGTAGAAAAAAAGTCTACCTTTGCACCCAAAACTATAATACCATCCATTAATCACAACCGTAAAAGAATCGTTATGAAAAACCTGTTCGTGAAGTTTACCTTCCTATTGATGATGATAGCCGTATGCCCTCTGACGTCAAGCGCCGAGAGCAAATCGTTACCCCGAACCCTAAAAAAGGAATTCAAGGCCAAGAAGAAAGAACTAAAGAAAGGCGGCTGGGAAATCTATGGCAGCGACCGCACAGCTGACGTCGTACTGATGAACCATTACCAGAAAATCAACGAGCTAGGTCCTGACGCCGTTATCATCATGGGTACAGCAACGTCGCCCATCAAGCGCGTTCTTCGAATCCAAGCCCAAACGGATGCAGGTTTGCGCTACGCCCAACAAGCGAGCAGCGACATCCAGGGACGTGCTATTCGCGATGACCAGAACTTCGAGGAAGACCCCTCGCAATCGTACTCCCATTTCTGCTCCATCTATGAAACCAAGGTCCAACAGGAAATCAAGGGCGAACTGAAGGAAAGCTACTCCATCATCCGCACCATCAAAGGAAACGTCAACGGCCAGCGAGGCGATGTCTATGAAATGCAAACCTACTACTTCGTCGATCCTCAAGGAGCGTCCAAAGCTCGCATACGTGCACTGGAAGCAGCTGCCAAGGAATCAGAAGCCGCACAGAAGTATGCTGAGAAAGTTTCCGAATATATCAAGGAAGGTTTCGACTATGAACAATAACATATTTGCCTACATTAGGTGTTTTTGATAATTAATATGAAACTGAAATCCCTACTGACTACCATCCTCCTTTGTGTACTCTTCATTCTTCCCGCAAAGGCACAAAACGACGACTTCAAGGCCTTCCGCGAAAAAATGTTAGGAAACTACAACGATTTTCGCAAAGGACTTCTTGACGAATATGCCGACTTCCTCGATCAAGCCTGGACAAACCTGGAGGAATTCAAGAAATTCGAGAAGAAAAGCGAGCCAAAGCTCGACAAGCCGCCTGTGGCTGACCCCGTTACGAAAAAGCCTACCTTCAAGCCCATGCCTAAGCCTAAGCCCAAGCCACAACCCAAACCTGTGGTGAAGCCCGAGCCACAACCCGAGCCGAAAAAAGAACCCGTCATAGAAGAGCCCAAGAAGGAACCCGAAAAGGAACCCGTTATCGAGGAACCCAAGAAGGAGCCTGAAAAGGAACCCGTAATAGAAGAACCGAAAAAGGAACCCGAAAAGGAGCCTGTTATAGAAGAACCGAAAAAAGAGGAACCTGTGGTTGAACCCAAGCCCAAAAAGGAACCTAAAACCAAGGCTGAGCCCAAACCAAAGAAAGAGCCAAAGCCTAAAGCAGAGAAGTCAAAGAAGGAACCCAAACCTAAAGTTGAAAAGCCCAAGGCTGAACCTAAACCCAAGGCTGAAAAACCAAAAAAGGAACCTAAACCCAAGGCTGAACCAAAACCTAAAGTTGAAAAACCCAAGGCTGAACCAAAGCCCAAGGCTGAGCCTAAGCCCACTCCAAAGGCTGAGCCAGCACCTGATCCACTTCTTCTTAAAAAGCCCCAACCTCCAGTAGAATTCTCCCTCTACGGCATTCCTTTCTCCGTCCCGAAAGTCAAAGTAGAAGGAAACCTCGGTTCTGCCGACAGAGCCAAGATTGCAAAATATTGGAAAATGCTCCTCAAAGCCGACACCCAGAAAAGCGTTGAAGCCCTATCGCAAGCCTCCAAATCGTATAGTCTCGGAAGTTGGTGTACGTTAAAGGCCGTCGAAACGTTTGCGTCCAAGTGCGTCCAGCCAGGAGATATTGCTGCCCAGCGCACCCTCACCCACTTCCTCATGGTCAGTCTTGGATACGATGTCCGCATCGCTTCGGGTGGTAATGCCGTCGCCCTGCTTGTACCCTTCGACGAAACCGTCTATGCCACGCCCTACTTCAACATCAACGGGAAGCTCTACTACATGTATCCCGCTGATGCCATCCCACAGAGCGTAGGTGTCCAGACGTGCTCCATCCCCAGCGACAAGGACCTCGGCAGCACCTTCGACCTCGTCATCAATCCCGGTTATCGCCTGCCCGCCGACCCCCTGCCCTACTCCGTCAGTCACGACGAGCTGCGCCTGGAGGGAAGCATCAACAGGAACCTCATCAATCTGATGAAGGACTACCCCATGACGCTCATTCCCTGTTACGCCTCCTCCAACCCTGACGAGGACGTCCGTCACAACATCCTTGAGCAGCTGCGCCCGCAGATTGAGGAGATGGACCCCCTCACCGCCGCCAACGAGCTGCTCCACTTCGTGCAGAAAGCCTTCCAGTATAAGACCGATGCCGAGCAGTTTGGCACAGGCATTGAGAAGACATTCTTCTGCGAGGAGATGTTCTACTATCCCTTCTGCGACTGCGAGGACCGTGCCGTTCTCTACTCCTACCTCGTCCACAACCTTCTCGGCTTCGACGTGGTGCTGCTTGAGTATCCCGGCCACGAATGTACGGCTGTTGCCTTCCCCGAGCCACTCACCGGCTCAGCCACGTCCATCACCTATCAAGGCCGCACGTGGTACATCTGCGACCCCACCTACATCGGCTCCGACATCGGCATGTGCATCCCCCGCTACGTCTCCGTCCAGCCCCAAGTCTCCACGTGGTACTAAGGGATAAGCCTATCAATCATCAATAACAACAAAAGCAAAGGCGCGGACGTAACTTGTTCGTGCCTTTGTTCGTTTTTCTCTGAAAAAAGAAGGCTTCATTCTTTGCCAATCGGAGCAACACCATAATAAAAGAACGCTCTTTTATGCCGATTTAGGAAAAACACTGAAAATATTTGCATTTTCGTTTGACATGTACTACCTTTGCTGCGAAGTTCGTCCATCCTACGGACCGGACAGCTTCGCACGACATATTAAAAAGGAAGCGTTTAGCTTTTTCTTTTCATGTGAATCTGGACAATTCACGAAACTGAAGGAATGCCAAGCGCTCCGTGTTGGTTGTAAATGTATGGGCTTTGCTCACACGATACGCCAACGTGTGAGCAGTTTTTTATTTATCTTCAGTTTCAGTCAGTCCAGAGCCTACATGAAAAGGTAAGTCTAAATCAGGCTCACACTTTCTTGTATGCCTTTTTGTAGGAGAACATTTGTTTAACTTAAGACATAAGACAATGAAAAAGCAGTATGCAAAGCCCTCCATGGAGGCAACGGTATTGGAAATGAAGTATGTTATTCTTGGCGGAAGTCCTGGCGGAACAGGTGAGGACATCCCATGGGGTGCCCCAGGAAAGAATCCCTTTCAACCGAGTTTTTAACCTTAAACATTAATATCCATGAAACGTTATTTCCTTCCTATTGTTTTGCTTGCCTTGCTGGCAGGCTGCACGTCCGAAAACTTCAACACAGAGTCTTTGGACAACGAGTTCGTATCCCACGTGACCATCACGGCCTCTGACTTTGAAATGGATGCCGCCACACGAACTTCGCTTGAACTGACCTCGTCGGGTCTTAGCTTTACTTGGGCAGAGAGCGACGTGGTGGGTATCTATCCTAATGCAGGGGACCAAGTGAGCTTCCCCATGACAAAAGGAGCAGGCACCAAGACTGCCAACTTCGACGGAGGCGGCTGGGCGCTCAGAGGCAACTACACCTATGCTGCCTACTATCCATATAGTGTGGATAACACCACCTATGGCCGTTCCTACACGGCGCTGCCCATCTCCTACAAAGGACAAACGCAGTCGGCGAACAACTCCACGGCAGGCTTAGGTGCATACGATTATATGGTTGCCACAGCCTCTACGCCCGAGTCGGGTAACGTCACGTTCAACTTCCAGCACATTGGTAGCGTGCTCTATCTCCAGCTGACCTCGCCCGATGCTGCAACGTTTACCAAGCTGACGTTGTCTGCAGAGGCACCTATTTTCACCACGGAGGCGACGCTAAATATTTCGGATGCTACACTAACGACTGTTGCTATTGCAAAGGCAATAACGCTTGACCTGGATGATATTGCCGTTGAATCGGGTGGTGCTCTCTATGCGTGGTTGTTAATCGCTCCAACGGACGCAAACGGAAAGACACTAACGGCGACGTTGACGACATCTGAATCTAACACCTATACGGTGGAACTTGCAGGAAAGAATTATCTTACGGGCAAGGCATACCAGTTGAAGGGCACTCTTAAGGGATCTGGCACAGGTGGTACAGGCGAAGACATAGGATGGGGCGAAGAACTTGTAATTGACGGTCATGAATACGTTGACCTCGGACTACCCACGGGCACCCTTTGGGCAACGATGAACGTAGGTGCAACAAGTCCCGAAGGCTACGGAAACTACTACGCCTGGGGCGAAACCAAGACAAAGATTGAACAGGGCAAGGCAGACGATTACAGCGAGGAGACTTACAAATGGATCAGCATTGTCACCTCATTTGATTGGGAAAACGCAGTCGAGACTACTACCAAGACCTTCACCAAGTACTGGCCAGAAGGAGCCAACGTCACAGGTTGCACCGGTATCGTGGATAACAAGACCGTCCTGGACTCCGAGGACGATGCCGCAGCCGTGAACTGGGGTGGAAGTTGGCGTATGCCGACCCGTGCTGATTGGAATGAACTGACCAATACCAGCAACTGCACGTGGGAAGGAGCTACTCTCAACGGAGTAAATGGTTACAAGGTGACGAGCAAGGTGAACGATAAGTTTATCTTCCTCCCCGCTGCGGGCTACCGCACCGGTACGTATCTTCGCTATAATTGCTCGTACGGCTACTACTGGTCGTCGTCACTCAACGAGAGCATCCCGAGCTACGCTTGGTACTTGAGCAACTACTCGGGCGACGTGTATGGTAGCTACTGCGACTTCCGCTTCTACGGTCATAGTGTCCGTCCTGTCTGTCATCCGTAGTTAGAACATGGATTAAGTTTCTCCCATCCCTGTCACCTGCCCAATCCCCCACACCTCGTCATTAACCCGTCAGGACACTTCGGCCGAAGTGTCCTGTGTGTGGGCATTTTTGCAAACGGCAAAGGGCGCAGTTAACATAAGCGGCCGCTGCTTGGGTTTAACGGTGCGTCCCGTCTGCCGCCCGTAAAAGATGTTTGGTAAAAAAGAAAAATGCACCCGCTTTTGGAGTAGGTGCATTTCTTTTTGCAAGGAGGCAAGGTGGCAAAAAGTGTTTGCACTTTGTAATTTTGCACTCCTTAGGCTGTCTTGCGGTAGCGGCCCTTGTCGGTGCCTGAACGGATGCGCTGGGCTTTGCCGTCGTCCTGAAAGCGCGTTTTTTTACGTTTTTCGTGAAAAAAGGCCAACACTTACCTTTTTGCTCTTAACATGCAGGATAATAGCGCGTTAAATGAGGCAGGTATTGCTTGAACACTTACCTATCACCTACCTAACACCTACCCAGCACCTCATTTCGAAGATTATAGAGAAAAATGTTTTGAACTGAAGTTTTTCGCGAAAGGAGCACAATTTGGAGTAAGATCCATTCCTTGTGGCCTACTTTTCTGGTTCAGGGTTCATGGTTGTACCTGTCGCGAAGACGTATGATGGATGGTGACCTGCAATTGAATCACGAGGGACAGGTCGATTAATACGCTGAATCAGAGTTCCAGTCCACTCAATACGTCTACAGCTTGCCTGTGGCAAGTTCTCGGTCAAGATAGCTGAAGATGTAAACAGGGCTTTGGAAATAGAGACCCGTTGCGGGATTCATTAATTTGGCATAGGTCTCGGAGTTATAGACCGAGTCAAGTGCTTCGTGAAGCGTTAAACCACGCTCTTCCATCAGCATGAGTACGAGGTCGCGTACGGTACATTCGTTCATATAGTCTATCATACTCATAAGCGCTTCAGCATTTGAATGGCTTTCTCGCTTCCGAAGAAATCGAGTATCATACGAGCGCCCCTCCATGACGTTGGCAGTAACCCGCCATATTCTGCACCATATCCTCAAAACTTTGTGTATGAGCGACGTTATACTGATCATCCAAGAAATCAATGGCCTTGTAACGGTTCAGGTAGCGATAAGCCTGTAGCGCTGACAAACCAAAGCGGCGAGCAAATTCGCTGATGAAAATGACAATATATTCAGCTTTATTTTGAGTCTCTTGTGGCATGGCGTGTAACGTTTTCTATAGGAATCCGAGTGCAAAAGTAACAATAAGTTTGGAAAGAAAAGAACCTTTTGCCAATTTTTTAAAGAAAGCAGTACTTTTATCGGAAAGGGAGTTCTTTTCGCGAATTTCGTGTTTTGTGATGATTTTTGATGTTTTTTCGCGAAAACAGGCCAACACTTACCTTTTTGTTATTAACACACAGGGAAATAGCGTATTAAAGATGGTAGGTGTTCAAGCAACACCTACCTATCACCTACCTAACACCTACCTCATTTTTGTAGATTATAGAGCAGAACTTTTCGCGGTAGGAGCACAATTAGGAGTAAAAACCATTCTTTGTGTCCAACTTTTAGGGTGCTACACAATGTGTTAGGTAGGTGTTAGGTAAGTGTTTCACAAACACCTACCTATCCTAACACATTAATAGAAAACCATTTGCAACGGGAAAGGTAAGTGTTTGGGGTGTTTGTGCAAAAAAACTCAGTTCATGTCACAATGGATGGAACGGAGGCTTCGGCGAGGTCGAGAATGCCGCGTTTGACGCTAGCGGCACAACGTCTGATTCTATTAGCGTAGCGTTTGATTCTATCGGTACAGCGTTTGATTCTGTCAGCACAGCGTCTGACGCTATTAGAGTAGTATTTGATTCAATGTAGCCAATCCAGATAATTGTCAGGAGTAATCACTACGGCTTCTTTTACATCATAGGCTTCAAGAAAAGAGAGAGAAAAGCAAAAAAAAGGAAGACCGAAGCCTCCCAGAGATAAAACAGCCTTTGCTATGCAATATGGAAGTACGGCGTCAGAGTAGTCCCATTTCCTTGACAATGGCTTTCATAGCCTCATCCTTTACGCTTGACGCGTCAGCTTTATCATAGATATAGACAAGGGCTATCACCATATCGTTCATCGAAATGATGACGTTGCAGGTGATAACTCTTGCACCGCCAGCCTTACCGCGTCCTTTACTTCTGATGTTCATGCGTATTTTACGCAGGCCACCACCCAAGTCAACTCCCTGATATGGGTCTTGCTCAAGGCTCTGGCGCAGTGCCAACAAATCATCCTTCAACGAAGGATAGCGTTTCGACAGAGCCTTGACGCTCTTGACGAAATCAGGTGATGGGCGAAACTCAAAGTTCATTCATCATGTCCTCCCATGAGCCAAAGGATACTTTGCCCTCCTTGAAGTCTTTTGCCTGCTGGGCTGCATGACGGAATTCTCCGAGAAACTTCTGGCGCTTCGAAGAGGGTGCTTTCGTTTCGTGGATGACTTTTACGTCCTCTACTCCTCCTATCCGGCTAAGCACCTTGCGCAGGTCGGACACGATGCTACGGTCTGAGATTTTCAAAACAATCTGTGTCATAGTAGTATGCTTTTCTGCCCGCAAAGGTAAGGCATTATTTTTGAAAACCAAAACAAAGGGTACTTTTTTTCTTAATGACGTCAGGCCCGGTGTTTGCCGGGCCTGGTTGTCTTCGGGGTGGAGCTGGAGGGAGTCGAACCCTCGTCCAAACGAGGAAGCCATATGCTTTCTACATGCTTATCCCTGCATTGGTTTTCGAGCAGTGGCAGGCGCAGGGCAGCCAACCGATGCCTTATCCTCGAAAAAGTTTAACCGTTGGAGCGAGGCCTCCGCAGGCGATTCCCGATTTTCCTGCACCACCTTGTCGACGAGCTTCGGGACGAGAGCTTCCGGGTGATGTCTCGTCTCAGCACCTTGTGCCGAGATTAAGCCAGTGATCTACTATACTTCAATCAAGCAGCGAGAGCGTAGTTGTTTTCGCCAATTAATTGTCGACCGATGATATTTAAGTGCTACCTGTCAACGCACTGCATGCTTACATACCTCTTCTGCCCGCTGTCAAAACCGGTCAACCCCGAACAAAGGGAAGGTGAAGCCACCTCCGATGTGAGTGAGCGCAAAGGAAACTTGTTTCCGTTTGCCGAGCGAACAAGGGGAAGGTGAAGCCAACCCCGATGAGCGCAAAGGAAACTTGTTTCCGTTTGCCGAGCGAACAAGGGGAAGGCATAGCCAACCCCGAGATTTGTTTGCGCGGCAAAGATAGCGCAAAATTAAGGAAGAACAAAACAAAAATGTTTTTTTTTATTTTTCCTACAAGAAAAAACGTGTGTTTTCTATCCTCAAACCTCAAAAAGTGAAACAACCTCCTATTTTAATTTGAAAATCCTTTTCACCTCGGCAGCGATATAATGCCCCATCAGTTCCTGTCCAGGTTTATCGGGATGAAGGCCATCACGCAGATACTTTCCTGGGGCGAAGGGACGTTCATCTTCTTCACGAATGCCCACCCCATTGTAGCAATCAATGAGGGGGACCTTAAACTGACTGCAGACTTCCTGCAGACGTTCTATTTTCTTACGATTTATGGCATTATGTTCAGGATTACCCGTTTGGATAGGTGTGCAGACGAAAACCTTACATTTCGGAAAGCGTTTCTTAATGGCCTTTATGGAGTACACAGCCCCCTCCACCATAGCATCGAGGTCCGTATCGTTGGTTCCCATAGCGAAGCCGAAAAGGTCGGGTGCGGGATATTCTCCTGCATCCACTTCGGCAATGAATCTCTGAATATGGACTGGGGCGCAGTTGTTGTGGCGCTTACGCAGTTCTATCGAATCCGTTGTCGGCAGCCACCCCCAAGAGATACCAAGGAAATCTGCCGAGCCATATTCCTGAGTGTCGTCATGCGACGCCCACGTTGCCGTACCTACACCTACATTATGGTGTGTGGCACAACCAAGGTCCGCAACAAACGTTGCTGACCATTGGTCACCAGAGGTTATGCTATCTCCGTCACAGCCAAAGTTTAAAGGCTCAGATTCACTACATGCTATTAATAGAAAGATTACATAAGCTCCTACAAAAAAGCACGCCAAAGAAGGATGAAAAAATCTTCTAATCATTCTATAGTTTTTTTACTATTCTTCACTACGTACAAGCTTCAGTTGTTCGTTGATTTCTGCGATACGTTTTGTTGTAAGCGGATAGAAATAGGTGACAACAACTGCAAGCACAGAAACGAGAGCGGGAATAAAGCTCATAAGCATCTTCAGACAAGTAATAGCGCTATCGGGTTGAGTGAAACCCGCCTCGGCATTGGCAACATAGCCGCAGGCAGCCAGAAGCCAAGTTACAGCGGCACCACCTACAGCACCGCCAAACTTCTGTGCCATAGAGGCCGACGAGAAAATAAGACCTGTCGATGCCGTCTTGTACTTGAGTTCTGCATAGTCGCTCACATCGGCATACATGCTCCAGACAAGTGGGCTTTGGATGCCCGTAAAGATGCTGATAATCACCTGAAGGACGAGCATCGCCCACACTCCGCCATTGGTTACGGGGATAAAGAAGAACATCACGCTCAACACAATAAGACAGATGTTAACCATGATGAACGTTGACTTCTTACCCAGCTTATTGGTAATAGGAACAGCAAGTGCCACACCCACCATGTTGCTGATTTCTCCAATAGTAAGGAATAATCCGGCAAAGAGCAGGAAACTGATGCCGAGGGCGGGGATGGATAAGGCATATTTTGTGCCCAGTACATCAGCAAAGAAGAAGGCAACCGTAGAGCCTCTGACGGTATTGAACAGGTTGCTGCAAAGGGCGGCGCCAATCATCAGCCACCATGGTTTGTTGTGCACCAACATCTTCAGGTCGCTGCCTACAGACACTTTCGACACGGTATGGAGGTGTTCCTTTGTGAGGAGGAAGCAGAGAATGAAGAGCACAAACACGCCACATGAAATGCATATCATAGCCCCCTGCCATCCCTTAGCCGTGTCATAGCCGCCCAGCGCGCCACAGAGCGGCTCCCAGATGAGCAAACTGATGAAGGAGCCCGTGTAGGCAAAGAACATACGGAAAGACGAGAACACCGTCTTCTCCTTCGAGTTGTCCGTCATAACACCAAGCATCGAGCCATACGGTACGTTGATAGCCGTATAAATCGTCATCATCAGGATATAGGTGACATATGCCCACACAAGTTTGGCAGCATAGCCCCAGTCGGGAGTAGTGAAAAGCAAAATGCCGCAAATACTGAATGGAGCTGCAATCCACAACAGGTAAGGACGATACTTGCCCCAGCGCGTGTGTGTACGATCTGCGATAATGCCCATCATCGGATCAGAAACAGCATCCCAGACGCGAGTAATCAACATAAGCAAACCTGCATCTACTAAACTGAGTCCAAAGATGTTAGCATAGAAGAACGGGAGGTAATAAGAAAAGACTTTCCAGAACGACGATGATGCCATATCGCCAAAGCCATAGCCGATTTTCTCTCTAAGTGTTGCCATCGATATAGTTTTTGATTATGACCTGTGCATTATTTTCATATTCTTATCTATCAGCGCCTTCAGCGTTTCTACAGATGAAGCTGTAGTTAAGCCATCCGCAGGGGTATTCATACAGTAATCGACGAGTTTTTCAACCGTTGATGTTGCCACGTGCATCCGCGTATCGCTGGAGGCATAATAGATGAACACCTTGCCGTCCTCATCGGCAATCCAGCCATTGGTAAACAAGACGTTAGAGACATCGCCTATACGCTCATCACCTACTGGCGCCATGAAATACCCGGCAGGCGAAGCAATCACCCGTGTGGGGTCGTCGAGTGCCGTCATGTACATGTAGAGCACATAGCGCAGGCCTGCCGCACAACCACGCACACCATGTGCCAGATGGAGCCAGCCCTGCGGAGTCTTGATGGGGTGAGGCCCTTCGCCGTTTTTCACCTCCTTGATGGTGTGATAATGGCGCGGGTCGATGATCATCTCCTCCTTGATTTCTGCGTGCGTGATGTCATCTATCAAAGCCCAGCCGATACCTCCGCCTTCGCCTGCGTCAATAAAGCCATCCTGAGGACGGGTGTAGAGGGCATACTTGCCGTTCACAAACTCAGGGTGCAACACCACGTTCCGCTGCTGAGTGCGGGTTTTCAAGTCGGGCAGACGCTCCCAGGTCTTGAAATCCTTTGTGCGGCAGATGGCAGCTGTTGCAGTAGCTGACGACAAGTCCCCAGCAGGAGCCGTGTCGTCGTGACGTTCCGCACAGAAGATGCCATACACCCAGCCATCCTCGTGTGCCGTCAAGCGCATGTCGTAGATGTTGGTAGCAGGGACGACGTCCTCGGGCATGGTGACAGGATAGTCCCAAAAGCGAAAGTTGTCGATGCCGTTAGGGCTCTCTGCCACAGCGAAAAACGACTTACGGTCAGCACCTTCCACGCGAACGACGAGCAGGTATTTGCCTTTCCATTTGATGGCTCCGCTATTGAAGGCTGCATTCATGCCGATTCGCTCCAGCAGCAGGGGGTTCGTTCGTTCATCCAAGTCGTAGCGCCAGAAGACAGGGGTATGCTCTGCCGTCAAAATGGGGTGTTTATATCGTGTGACGATGCCGTTTCCACCCTCCACAGGCTCGTTCGGACGACAAATCAAAGCTTCGTGTGCAGCAAACAACTCTGCCACTCGTTCGTTGAAAGATTTCATTTCCTAATATCTTTTGCAAACACGGTACGGGGATTGTTGTAGAACTCCATGAAGTCGGCTTCGGACTCATGCCCAGGATAGATGCCGTAGTGGTGCGTCTCCCTATCCCAAGCATTACGCCAAACAAGCACGTAGGCTACGGGAGCATCGCCCAAGGCGGGAAGTAGCGTGCCCGTCCACCAAGTGGGGTCAGGGGTCCCCTCGAAGCCTGTTTCCGTGACGGCTGCCACCTTATCATGCGATTTAGCTGCCTCCACGAGGACGTCCAGGCTGCGCTTCATCGTTTCCATATAGCCATCGCGGTTGCGTCCCTGATAGGTGTCGAAGCCCAGCACATCCACGATATCATCGCCCGGATAGCGCTCGAAATACTCATCCTGATTCTTTGGCTCGGAACCTGGACTATAGGCCCACAGCAGATTTGTCAGCCCACGCTTCTGCATAAAATCGTAGGTCATACGCCACAAGGCCTTGTACTGCTCGGTGGTGCATATCTCCTGTCCCCACCAGAACCAGCTGCCCGTGTGCTCGTGCCAAGGACGGAACAACACGGGAACAAGTGTGCCGTCAGCAGTTTTGAGGGATGCAAGGAAGTCTGCCACACGTCCCAGACGAGTGAGGAATTCCTCATGCAGCTTACCATCGGGTAATATAGATGCTGCCGTACCCTTGTCGTGGAAGTCCCACGCATCACCACCCGTAAGAGGATTGTCGAGGTGCCAAGACAACGTCACGATACCCCCTCGCTCATACTGGGCAAGAATTTCTCGACGCATCTTGTCGAAGGGCACACCGTCGAGGTTCTTGGGGTGTCCCAACTCCAAATGTCCCAAGTCGAAACCGATGACTGCGGGATAGTCACCACAAACCTCCTTCGTGTCTGAACGCCCCTCCGACGAAGCATCAGCATCCTTGATGCCCTGCCATGCATGGCCATAAACCGTATCGTCCTGATGGCCAAACATCACCTTGTGTCCATCGGCAATAGCCTTCATCTTAGCAAGCATTGCCTGAGCCTCCTCACTACGTGCAGGCTCACTCTTTTTCGGGCCGCACGCCGTCAGCAGCACAGCCCCTATCATTGTCAAACAAATAGCAATCTTTTTCATGTTATTTTCTTTTATCTCTATTTTGCTGCAAATATAATACTTTTTTTTCAATTCTCCTCAGAAATGTCTTTCTTTTGCGATACCACAATGTCATTTTTCCCCCAGAAAAGAAAAAAGCCTTGATGAAAGAATGACAACATCAAAGAATACCGTTTTTTCATCGCGATGAAAAGAATCTTTCATTGCAGTGAAAAGGATCTTTCATTGCAGTGAAAAAATTTAATCATTGCAGTGAAAACAATCTTTCATTGCAATGAAAACATTTAACCATTGCGATGAAAAAATTCTATCCTTTGATTCCGCACAGAAAACGAGCCTTTTATGTACGACAGAAAAAGCCATTCTTCATATGGAAAAATGGCCTCCCGTTTCACCCCAAATCTTATGACCGATTTGGGTTAAATCACAGCTGTGATTAAAGAAAAACTCAACTATAATTTAAGAAACAGAAATTCTACGGGCAAACGGGCCGGACAGACCGACCGGCACAGCGGTCAGTCCGCAAACACATGGAAGGAGGAACGGCTGAAAAAAAGTTGAAGCTATCTGCCTGATCCTTATAGGTGGCCGGGGGGATCGTACTCGCCCAATAGTGGCCGTAGATATAGCCAAAGGAATCGACAATGTAGAGAAGTGTATCGGAACGAATACCCGCAGCAGGCAGGAAGATGGAGTTGCGGCCCCTTGTCACCTTGTATCCATAGTGATCGCCCTGGGCCGTCCACGTCCAGGAGCAATAGTACATGAGTTCGTCCCACTCCTCTTTAGTGGGCATGCGCCAGATACCGCCCCAGTCCACATGGGCAATATCGTCCTCAGGGTCGAGAACGCATATGTTGTCATCGTAGTTGTATTTGGAAAACTTCAGGTTGTCACGCGAATCTCCGCTTCTATGGAATATATACGTCTCCCATGAATACTCTTCCTTCGTTCTCGTCTCACCCCAGGCATAGTAATTGCCATAATCCCCGGGAGAATCAGCGCCCACATTGCAGGTAGCCCAGAGGAGACCGGAGGGCAAGCCAAGGTCAACGAAAGCATGGCCATTATATGGATTCTCCTGATAAACGGTTAACTCCCGGCTGATACGGACGGGCGACTGTTCCGTCGCCCGAACGCTGATTATGGCCGTACGCTCAACGGACAGATTCTGAGATGCTGTGAGCGTAAAACCTTTTTCGCTGACATTAGTTGCCGTCAGCCAGTCGAACACGTTGATTATTTCAAACGGGATTTCTGTATCAACGCGTATCGTCCTGTATATTCCTTCTTCATAAGAAAAGGATACTTCAGTCGGGATAATGTCCAACGGGGATTTCTGGGTAACGGTTATTTTCGCTTCCGAATCTTTTGTCTTCAGCACCACATATGCCATTCTCCTGCCTTCCATATTCAGAGGGACAGATAGTTCAACCGCCTTGTTGTCGTCGCTCTTCGCTACAGAAAGCCAGTCTGTCGGTTCTCCCTTTTCAACCGGCGACACCGAGATGGTCCAATCCTCCGTATTGCTTGTGACGGGCAGGACCTGCCGTCCTTCCATATACTTGAACGTGACCTCCGAAGTATCGGAAGAAATAATTTGCAAAGACTTCGCCTGCGACACAATGACGGAAACAGCATAATCCCAGTCTTCCTCTACTGAACGGATTTCAAACGTCGCGTAGCGCGCACTCGTAAACGACGGGTTGGCCTTGCAGGTAAGCGAGACGGAGGCATCGCCCGTCCCTTTCAGCGTGTCAGCCGTCAGCCAGTCGGGAAGGTTGGTTACCTCCCACGAGGTATTGGCATAGATTGTCAGCGTCTTCGTTCCCCCCTGACCATCACCGAAATAGAAAGAGGACGAGGACAGCTCAAGATTGTGAGGAGAACGGAATGTGGGCACCTGCGACCAATCCAGGCTCACCTGCTTCGAGCAGGAGGAAACGATGAGCAGACAGGCAGGGAGAAGAAGCCGGCAGCAAGCGTTGTTTACCCGTTTCATGGAATTAAAAATTGAAGTGGATTGTATTTCGTTCTATTTAGATATCGTGTAAAAAAACCTACGGGCAAACGGGCCGGACAGACTGACCGACATAACGGTTGCCGCCGCCGCCCGCCCATTTGTAGGGATACATAGAAATAAAGCCGAAACCCTCCGCTTCGTACTTACTAGACGTGCTGAGCGTGCTCGACCAATAGGCGCCGTAGGAACCCACATCGAAGAATAGTGTATCGGTACAATACCCTGCGGCGGGCAGGAAGATGGATTTTTTGTTCACAGAACTCGACACGTTGACGCCCGCATGACCGCCCTTTACTATCCAAGTAAAGTCGCAGTTGTCACGGAGCTCATCCCACTCCTCTTTAGTAGGCATGCGCCAGATGCCGCCCCAGTCCATACAGGCGACATCGTCCTCTGGATCGAGAACGTATTTTTTATCATCAAAGTAATACTTGGAAAACTTTACGTTGGCATCTCCGCTTTTATTGAAATCATACGTCTTCCATGAAAACTTTTCCTTCGTACTCGTCTCGCCCCAGGCATAGTAATCGCCATAGTCCTTAGGAGAATTGGCGCCCACATTGCAGGTAGCCCAGAGGAGGCCGGAGGGCAGGGCGAGGTCAACGTAGGCGTGACCGACAAACGGGTCTTGTTGACGGACGTTCAATTCCCGCGTGATATGAACCGAATGCTGCCCAGTCGCTGAAACGCTGATGATGGCCGTACGCTCATCATTCATGTTCGGGGGTGCGGTGAGGGTCAGGCGCCGTTCATCGACAGTATTTACCGTCAGCCAGTCGGCATCATTAGTCAGTTCAAACGGGGCGTCTGTATCAATGTCTATTATGCCGGACGTCCCGCCTTTGTAGGTTATAAACACGTTTGTCGGAGTGACCTCCAACAGGGATTTCTGGGTAACGGCTATCGTCGCCTTGGTATCCGTTGTCCTTAGTACGACGTATGCCAATCTCTGGTCCCCCGAGTTAAGGTCAACGCTTAGCTGAAGGGTCTTGTTGTCGTCGCTCTTCGTTGCAGAGAGCCAGTCTGTCGGCATCCCCCACCCAGCCGGAGACACTGTGATGGTCCAGTCCTCCACATTGGTTGTGACGGGCAGGACCTGCCGTCCTTCCAGATACTTGAATGTGACCTCCGAAGTATCGGGAACGATTATCCGCACTCCCTTCACCTGCGATGCGGTGACGGGAACAGCATAATCCCAATCATCCTCTGCTGAACGGACTTCAAACGTCGCGTAGCGCGCATTCGTAAACGACAGGTTGGCCTTACAGGTAAGCGAGACGGAGGCATCGCCCGTCCCCTTCAGCGTGTCAGCCGTCAGCCAATCGGGAAGATTGGTCACCTCCCACGAGGTATTGGCGTATATCGTCAGCGTCTTCGTTCCTCCCAGACCATCACCGAAAAAGAAAGAGGACGAGGACAGCTCCAGATTGTGGGGAGAACGGAATGTGGGCACCTGCGACCAATCCAGGCTCACCTGCTTCGAGCAGGAGGAAACGATGAGCAGACAGGCAGGGAGAAGAAGCCGGCGGCAAGCGTTGTTTACCCGTTTCATGGAATTAAAAATTGAAGTGAATACCTATGTGAACAGACAACCCGCCGTAGCATGACTTGATGGCGGGGCAAACTGTTTCGAACGAACGGACAAACGCATCCCTACCGAGGGGGACAGCGTAGGCTGGCGTCGCCACCAACGAGATGGAAGGCGACAAGGAGTATTCTGCCTTCAAAGCCGCAACGCCGGAGAAGACATAGGAGCGTTGTTCCATCAACGACCAGTCAGTCCCCCATCCTTTAATGGGCGTATAGCGTAGCCCCGCAGAGGGGGTTAAGCGGAACCTGCCCGAAAGTGGCATATCGTAGCCGGCGAAAGCCTCCAATCCATACCCAGAATGCATTTCAATCTCGCGGGAACGGCCGTACCGTACAGGCAGATTATAGTAAGCAATCTCCTTCTCGCCGAAAGGATAGCGTAAACGCAATTCGACATTGACTTCGGAAAAATAAGCACCGCCCACAATACAGGCAGCTATCACTTCGCCCACGTCAGCCTCAGCACCCAAGTAATATCGGTTCATAGAAAATCCTTTCGGCTGCCCGGCATCTGTCTGGCCACGGGCAGAGAGGAATGTGAGAAGTGTGAGGAATAGGATAAGGGTTCTTTTCATATCCGAAAGACTTGTTGACTTCAATTGAATTATCGTTGGCCGAAAGGAGCGGGCTCGTAGTTGGAGATGGGGAGGTGGAAGCGCATGAGGCTGTCGAGCGTATGCGTAGGCGCAGGGCTATCAGCAGGGAGGGGTTGACGGCTGAATGTGGCGAAATAGAGCAAGCAGGCATCGCGCCACCAACGAGCATCCATAGCCTGCTGACGGAAGCGTTCCAACTGACGTTCGTAGCGAAGGTTATCGACGTAGGGCTTCATCTTTTGCCATACGCCAAGAGCATATTCAGCCTCACGTACGCCTCGGTCGTAATGCCAGCAAAGGCGCTGCCAAAGATTCTGCGAGTGCCCTTCAGCGTCTTTCCAATCAGGACGGGTGAACGTCCAAGGAAGATGATGGAACCAAAGGATATACTCCTCAGGACAAGTAAGCGGATCATTGTAAAGGGCGCAAAGGGAATCGCCATACTGCGCTACGGCTCCGCTTCCTTGCAAAGTACGATCGAAACCTATACCCAAGGAATCCGCACGATGGTAATAAGGAGGTGTCCAGTCAGGACGTGCCCCACGTGGGCTGCACCAAGGCTCAGGGCCATAATGATGCCCCCAGGCGAAGAGATGGTGAAGCCCCATCGGCATCATGTAATCAACCGCTGCCTCGTAAGAACGAAGCAGGACATCCGTCATGGGTTCGACAAAACGAGGGTCTGCGGTAAACGTCTTTGTCAGCCACTCGCGAGCAATCTGCGCAGGAGGGAGTGTCGGATCCTGCGCCAATCGCCCAAAGGCATACCAGTTAGCCTGCGCCATATCGCTTCCGCACCAGTTCGTGTCGTCGCCTATATTGGCTACGCCAGCAATGGCCTCCCCCTTCCCCTCCTGAAGGAGGGGTGGCTTAAAGTACTCTCCTTCAGGAGAGGATTTAGGTGAGGCTTGTAGGCTTTTGAAAAACTCACTCCATTGTACAGCGAGGAAGACCGTGTGAATGCTCTGCCCCAAATACTCCTGCGTAATCTGCAGCTCAGGCATGACGCGCGTATGCTTCATCGAGAAGAGCAGAGGACTGAGCGGCTCGCGAGGCTGAAAATCGACAGGGCCATTCTTCACTTGCAAGATGACGTTGTCGCGGAACTGTCCGTCAAGAGGCATGAATTCATCGTAAGCCTGGCAGGCACGATCTGGGCTATTGGGAGCATAGACAAAAGCGCGCCACATGACAATTCCTCCGTAGGGTGCTAATGCATCAGCCAACAGATTCGCTCCATCCGCGTGCGTGCGTCCGAAATCCATAGGTCCAGGCTCTCCCTCGCTATTCGCTTTCACAAGAAATCCGCCAAAATCAGGAATAAGAGAGTAGATTTCGGACACCTTCTGTCTCCACCATTCCCCTACCCGACTATCAAGCGGGTCGGCCGTAGGTAATTCGCCCAAAGCCTGAGGCGTGGCAAAGTTCACAGAAAGAAACACACGAATGCCATACGGACGTAATTCGCTGGCTATGACAGCTGCTTTAGTCAGCATAGCCGAAGTAAGCATGATAGGCTTGGCATTCACGTTATTGAGTACCGTTCCATTAATGCCTATCGAGGCACACGCACGGGCATACTCGGCATAGCGGGGCGAAACGGAATCGGGCAATTCGTCCCAACGCCAAATAGAGTGTCCAGCATAGCCGCGCTCTATGGTGCCGTCGGGATTATCCCAATGGTTGAGAAGGACGAGAGAGGAAGAATCTGAGAATCTCTGACTCGTTGACTCGTTGACTTGTTGACCTTCTCTAAGCCACAAGGCATGGCCGTCTTCATCAGGCGGAACAGCTCTCCCCGTACAAGACAATAATAATGAAAAATGAAAAATGAAAAATGAAAAATAAATAGCGCTGCAAATAGACGAACTTGCAGATGGGAACGAGGACAGAAATCGGCAGGACACTTTATTCTTCATTTTTCAATCTTCATTTTTCATTAGAAAACAATCAGTCTAATCCTTCGATGGTCTCGATAGTGCCATCGTCGCGGTAGGTCAACTCACAAACCTTAAGGCTGCGGAGGCGGTTGATGCCCTTGGAGATGCCGCTATCGTGGTGGAAGAGCCACCACTTGCCGCCGAACTCCACGATAGAGTGGTGAGTGGTCCAGCCGAACACCGGGGTAAGGATAACGCCCTTGTAGGTGAAGGGACCATAGGGGTTGTCACCGATGGCATAGCAGAGCTTGTGGGTATCGCCGGTGGAGTAGCTGAAGTAGTATTTGCCTTTGTATTTGTGCATCCAGCTGGCTTCGAAGAAGCGGCGCTCGTTGTCCTCGACCTTGATAGGTGCACCACTCTCATCGAGCAGAACCACCGGTCTGGGTTCCTCGGCAAACTGCAGCATATCCTTGGCAAGCCTCACCACGCGGCCTGGGACAGCCGGCTGCCCGTCGGCAGGATAGGAGGTTCCACAGTCCTTGGCCAGATTGTCCTCGTAGCGCTGGAGCTGTCCGCCCCAGATGCCACCGAAGTACATATAGTATTCGCCGTCGGCATCATCGTGCAGAATGGCATAGTCGATGGAGTAGCTGCCGCGAATGGGATCAGGCTGCGGGATGAAGGGACCCGTGGGCGAATCGGAGATAGCTACGCCGCAACGGAAGATGTCCGTCTTGTCCTTGGCAGGGAAATACATGTAGTAGCGGCCATCAGGTCCTTTCACGACCTCGTTGTCCCAGAGCTGGCGACGTGCCCAGGGGACATCCTTGATATCAAGGATGACGCCGTGGTCCTTGACGGGCGAGGTCAGCGGGTCGTTGCCTTCAAGGGTGAGTACGTGGTAATCCTTCATGTCGTATTCGCTGCCGAAGTCATCGTCAGGTGCGGCGGATTCCCAGTCGTGCGAGGGATAGATGTAGAGTTTACCGTCCCACACGTGGACGGAAGGGTCGGCCATGAAGTCGTCTGGCCACAGGTAACGCTTTTGAACTTTCTTTGCCATGATATTTTAGAATTAGGGATTATCGAATTAGAATAAGGGAATAAAAAATTAGAATAAGGGAATAAAAATTTAGACCTTAGGAATAAAATCCTATTCTTTTGCACGGGCTTCGATAGCCTTGTTGATCTCGTCCATCTTCTCGTCGCTGAGCTCATACTTGCTGATAATCCAAATAGCAAGGAGGAGCAGCAAGGCGGGAATCACGCATACCAGCCACAGGATACCCTGCTCGGCAAGGGGTGTCTGCTTGGGCAATTCGGCATTGAAGCCCACCCATGCCAGCACGAGGCCGGGCACTACTCCACCGAGAGCCATACCAGCCTTGAAGAAAATGCCCGTCAAAGCGTTGACGATGCCAGCAATACGACGTCCTGTAGTAAATTCGCCGTAGGCCACCACCTCAGGCACGAGAGCCCACATGTAACCCGTTGCCACAATAATACCCGTGCTCTTGACGAACTGAGCCACGCAAAGCAGCCAGAAATGCTGCTTGATGGCAGGGATGCTTACGAACAGATACATCAGCGCCATGCCTACGATGGCAGTACCCAGGAAGAGATAGAACATTCCCTTCTTGCCAATTTTGCGCTTGATAGCAGGCACAAGGGGCATGAAGATAAAGGCAGGGATGGTACCCAGCCACATGAAGACGGTAGTCATGAAGGGTGTAGCACCTATGTTATAGGTCATGAAATAGGCATCGGCAGCATTACCCACACTCATCATGGCAAAAGCCGTAATGAAGAAGAATGCGAGTACGCGAAGAGGTTTGTTGCGCCCGAACTCCATCCACAGGTCGCTCACCTTCACGTTGGCAGCCTCCTTCTGATCCATCACCACGCGTTCCTTCGTCTGTGAGAAGCAGAACACGAGCAACAGCAAACCAGCAAGAGCAAAAATGGTCATCGTGATGAACCATGCGGGTGCTGCCTCAGGAGTATTGATTACGGCCTCCATTTTGCCCGTCTCGTTATTCAATGCCTTGGGGGCAAAAATGGCAATAATGATTGGAAGTGATTTCACACACAAGGCACCGAGATTAGCCATGAACATACGGGTAGAGGTGAGGATGGTAATCTCGTTGGTGTCACGCGTCAGGCTGGCGTTCAAAGCGCCGTAGGGAACGTTCACTAACGTATAGCACATGCTCATCCCCACGTAGGTAATATAGGCATAAAGCAACGAGCCGCTGAAGCCATTCCAGAAGCAAAGGATTGCCAAACCGACAAGCGGGATACCGCCGAGAATAAGCCATGAGCGATATTTGCCCCAACGGGGATTGCCTTTGTCAACGAATGTGCCTACGAGGGGATCCCACAGTACATCGAGTAGACGTACGATGAGGAACATCAAAGCCGCAGCACCAGGATCGAGGCCGAAGACATTGGTGTAATAGAACAGCAGCCAAATGCTGATGGTCTGATAAATGAGGTTTTGGGCCATGTCGCCAGAGCCGAAGCCGATGCGCTGAAGCCACGAGAGTTTGTAAAATCCTTTGTTGTTGTCCATAGTGATTTTTGTTTAAAGGTTTATAGTTTTATTGGAATTGTTCGGCAGAAAGGTGCTTGCGAATGTGCTTGATGGTACGCGCATCGAAAGGCACAGGGGCATCGCCAAGGTCAGGGATATTGTACGAGCGGAGAAAGAGACGATCATGCTCAGGATCTCGCTGTGGCAGACAGAAGGGATTGGAAACTTTTCCTTCAGCATCGACGTGAGCCAGCCACACTCGCCCGAACATGCCGTCGCCACGCTTCGAGGCAAAGGCTATCCAACGCCCGTTAGTGGACCAGCTGTGGTAGGTCGATGAAGCATCATCAGCACGCAGAACCGAAAGCGAATCCACCTTGCCCGTCTGCATATCCATCATCATCAGTTGCGTTTCGCGATGCCAGATAGGGAATGTGCCATAGTCAGAACGACAGAACATCAGGAAGCGCCCATCAGGAGAAAATTTCGGAAAAGAGGCAGAACCGCCTTGCTGCTCAGCGTCCCATACCATCTCAATGCTATCGCCCTGTGCTCCTGTTTGCTCATTAAACGGTATTCGCACTAAGCTATAACGCGTCTGCCTGACGGAATCTGGCAACGAATGATAGGGCGCCCGGCAGAAGTAGATGTAACGCCCATCAGGTGAAAACGTGGGGAAGGTTTCGTAGGCATCCGTGTTGGAGGTCAACGGAGAAAAGAGCATGCTGTTCGTATCGAAATCCGTCACAAGCATATCGCTGGCGGTATCATAAACCTCCATGCGATGACTATCAAGGGCGCGCAAGGCCGGAATGACATTGTTCCACGTATATACAGCATAGCGCCCTGAAGGATGAAAGTCCCCGTAGGTAGCTGCTACAGGCATGCTATCGTTCTTGAGCGTAAGTTTGCGAAGCACTCCGTTACGATTGAGAATGGTCCCCCCCTTCGGCCCACGCAAGTGGAAGAAACTGAGGTTGCCCCTTCCCGAGCCGTGGATGTGACAATTCATGCAGCTGTTTTTCGTGTGTCGCCAATCAGAAAGGGTGCGCTCACGAAAGCTCGTGACATCACGCTCCCGAATCTCCACCCTATGCCAAACCTCGAATGAGGGGTCGATGATACGGTAGGTCACATAAGGATCAATGGGGTCTGCACTAACTTGGAGCTTAAATTCAGCATTATCAATTATAAAAGAAAGTACGTTGCCTTTCTCGGCTTCGAGGAGGCGATGCCATTGACGCTCAGGAAACATGACGCGTCCTCCTTTGGCTCTGACGGTAAGGGAAGATGATGCGCCTCTCACCTCCACCTTTGCACGAGCAAATTCCTTGCCATCGATGCAGAAGTTAAGCGGGGCTATATTATAAGGTACAACAGCCTCGGCATAGTTGGGCGAAAGCTGCACGCCGGCCTCCCCTCCCTCACGGGAGGGGTTGGGGGTGGGTCTGCCTGTGCAACCTACCACCAGCAACATCAGAAAACAGAGCTTTAGTTTCATGCCTTAGTTATTGTTGTTCATCTGTGCAAAGTGATAGAAAAACCAATACGTCTTGCCGTATTGCTGCGCAAGTTGTGCAATTTGCCTGTCAGCAGGCAACAGACTCGTCCCAAGCTTGCCATATTCTTCCATGTAGTTCACGAAGGCATTTGCCACATCGGACGGAATGTTGAGCTCAGCCATCTCCCTTTCGCCACGCTCATGCGCAGCCATCCACAGCAGCAGCGCCTCGGCCCATGTACGTTGGGGAGGAAGCCCATGCGGCTGATAACGGAGATAGTCGTCACGGAACGCGTCAATGTCCTTAGCCAGAAGGTCGAAGCTGAAGAGATAGTCCCGTGCAAACACGTTGTCGGGATTGTCCTCCACCAGATGGCGCAAGGCACAGCCGATATCCATAGGGTCACGGACGGTGTCCGTCGTACAGAGTAATGTGCGCTTCATCTCCAGCCAATGTTCCAGCGTCTTCGGACGATCCAGAGGCATACGCGACCGTGCCCAGCGGTGATAGAGGAGCGTCTTGTCAAGCACACGCAGGTACTTCATCGCTGCGGCCTCGTCGCCTCGTATCAGGTTGATTTCTGCCAGTCGCATCAGGGGGCGGCTGCCCACGCTGTTCGGCGAGAACACCATCCCCAGCAAAGCCGAATGCTCGGCATTCGTCATGTCGCCTACCAGAAACCACAGCTCGCCCGACATATAGGCAAGCTGATAGGATGCCGTAGCCTCCACAGGCAGGAACAAGCCGAGCTGGAAAGGCTGATAGTGCTGCATCAACTTGTCGCCCAGACGATATTTATCTGCCCATAGTAAATTCTGATAATACGCGTCAAAGCGGCTGTTCTGGTCGGCATGACGGTCGAGGCGTCGTTGCAGGCTCGCGTCTCGGCCGTGATACCAGTCATTGTCCAAAGCCAGCATGTGCTCTACTCGCATGTTCGGACGGCTGACGTCGCGTTTCTCCCAATCGCCCCAACCGAAGAGCCACAGCCCCACAGCAAGGATGGTGAAATCAACCATCCCGACAATCCACTTGCGTACCTTTTTATTGATTGACGCGTCAATCCGAAGAACGACTAATGCCGTCGCTTCGATTCCCACCAACTGCAGCGTGCTGCTCAGCGGATAGGTCAGGCCACACTGCCGCCCTGTCTCCAAGGCGACAATTAGCGCCGCAGGAATCAGCGCCCAAAGCCCGACGTAACGTGCCATCAACTTATACGTCAGCACGCCCAAAGCCATCAGCGTCAACGCCATAATGAGCGGACCCACCACGTTCAGCCCCAGAAACTGTGTCAGCACATCGCCCAAAAGTCGCGCGACTGGAGCTGGAGCCGACCAATATGCCCGAAGCGGCTCTGCTGCCCACAGGAACAGCGAGAACTGCTCCCGATGACATAGATGATTTCGATAGAAGAACTGGAAGAAAACGAACAACGCCACAAGGCCAACCAATGCCAGCCCTCCAGCGAGGAGCCTCACGCTCCCACTCTGACGATGCGATTTCTTAAACACAAACGACTATCTACTGCTTTTCGCAGGCAAAGATAGTGCAAGGCGAGCGAAAAGCAAAATTTATTTTGGCTTTTCCGAGCCGCAGCCTATCTAAAAGCCCCGAAGGGGATTAAAGATACGAGTAAGCGAGCGAAAATCCAAATTATATTTGGGATTTTAGCGTCAAACATTGGCGGAGCAGTTTATTACTGCGAATTGGGCCATGGGAGAGATGGCAGAAAGGGTGGAAGGGTGGAAGGGTGGAGGGGTGTGGAGGGGTTTTTATTAGAAGTACAGAAAAAAAATACAAAAATCCCCACATGAGGTGTTGCATGTGAAAGGTGTATTTTTCTATTTTTTTATGGAATCTCTTTAAAAAACCCCTCCACACCCCTCCACCCCTCCACCTTTTGACATAGAAAACACATGTTTTTTGCTGGGAAGAAAACAAAGGGGAAAACATGCGGGAAAGGCCTTCTACCAGACGATGAAACGTTTCACAGTATTCAACGAAACGCCTCATCGTGTCCAACGAACCGTTACAATGGCATCTGGATAAAGAACTCTGTGCTTCGGCCTGAAAGGTACGAGCAAGCGAGCAAAAGCATCGGGCAGAAATGAAAGCAGCCTACCTTGAACTTACGGGAAGTTTTGGTAGGCTGCTCTGGTATCTGCTCCACCGACAAAGTGAGCAGTGAACAGATTACTGGCTGTCTGGAAGAGGCAGTTGGGAATTAAACAGATTACTTCTTCGGGAAGCGGACGGCAACGTCATCGTAGGCGAAGTAGGCCGGAAGGGCAAAGCCGTAGTCGTTGATGACATTGCCCGTAACGGCAAACTCGACCTTCGTTACCTCGCCCAGCGCGGTGAGGTCCCAGATAGTCCAATCGGAAACGACCTTGCTGGGGCCATCGACAAGACGGAAGGTTGCCTTTGTGGACTGCTTACCCTCGGCATCATAGCCGTAGGCCACCACATCGGCATACTGGCCTTCCTTGACTCCGTCGAAACTCCATCCATCGCCATGCTTCACCGTAAACTGCATGTAGGCTGTATTGACGACGTACATGCTCTCGATAACGCGTGCCACACCGTCGGCAAAGATAAGGGCGGGAAGGCTTCCCGGCTCACCGGTGCCGAAATGGACGCAGAAATTCTTGGAGCCGCCGTGGCCCCCCTTGGTGCAGACAGCGAGCTGTGTCTGATAGCTGGCTGCCTCAGGGTCAGTCATCGTGTAGTTGGAAATAGCCTGACCGCCATTCCAGTAGCAGTAGCTTCCCCAAGCATTGACCAAGCCGGATGACTGAAGTTGGGTAGTAGCATCGCTCCAGCTGTAGTAGTTTGTGGCAGCGCCCTCGCCCGACTCAGTGTAGAGCAACTTGCCACCATACTGGGGAGTGTCGATGAGGGCATCCCAAGTGGAGCCTTCGAAGGTAAGGGTTTTGACGGTGTAGCTGTCCTCGTCGTCGGGAGTACAAGCTACAAATGCGAACACGGCCGCGAGGGCCATCAGATACATGAAATGCTTTTTCATTTTGATTACTATTTTTATAAGGTTAAACATAAACTACTTTCCCACAAATGTGATGTGCCCTGGGATATCGCCCGTAGTAACGGACCAGCGGCGGACGCCGGCACGGTTGTAGCAATGCAGACGGCCAGGGGTGACGTAGTCCTTGGCATCAGTGACGAGGATGTCGCCGTTTTCAGGATTAACGGCAAGTCCGTAGGGGACTGTGATGTCGGCATCGGTGCCATCGGTGATGAAGCCAAGAGTGACGATTTCCTCGCGACGGAGGTCGTAAATGACATATCTAGCCAAAGCCTCATCGTCGGCTTGCCAGCTCAGGCTGCGGCTAATAACGTAAAGCGAATCACCCTGCAAGGTCATGGCGCTGCAGGGAAGATCAATGGTGCGGACGACCTCGTCGGTATGGCTGTCGATGACGTGAATGGCTGAGCCAACATCGGCATAATTACCTCGGCTGCTGAAATAGATGAGTCCACGATGCTTATCAACCGCCATGCACTGGAGGTTGGGTGCCACGTCGATAGTCCTGACGACACGGAACGTGGCAAGGTCAATGACGCTGACTGTCCTATCGTAGTCAGGAACACGGTAGCCACCCGAATTGGCAACATAGAGTTTTCCCCCGAAGATAGCCATCTGTTCAGGCTGAAAGCCCACGGTACAGGTATCGACAATCTGCAACGTGGCCGTATCCACGCGAGCCACATAGCCGAGTCGCGCATTCGGGTCTATCTGCACAGGACCGGCATAGCTGGTGACATAGGCATAGCGTCCACCGAAAGCCAGATAGCGACAATTGGGAATAGGGATCTGCGCTTGATGGCGAGCTACACGGACGTCCATGACTTCCACAAAATGGCTGCAATTGATGACGGCATAGAGTTTCGAGCCATAGACACCGATGTCGTTGCCCACATCGCCCAACTCCTGCACAACGCCCGGATTGCGCTCGGGGTAGATATTCTTCGAATAGATGCCCGTGGCATAGTCGAACCAGTCGAGTGTGCATTTATTGGAGCCCATGTTGCCCTCGTTGAGAACATAGAAACCGCTGACAGACTTCAACAGCTCTGCCCCACCCGTCTGCGTTCCGGTAGAAGGAACAATCTCCACCTCTCCCCGACAAGACGATAATAAAAGAAGAACAACAAACAAAGCAGCGAGAGCAAAGCGAGCCAGCTCGCTCTTCCGAATCGCGAAGGACGATGTGCAAAGCTCAAAGGGAAAGATGCGAATGCCAAAGTCTCTACAGGATTTACAAAACATTTCGTTTTTCATTTCACAACAGTAGATTGGCTTTAAGTTTCCAATTCCTTCCAGGCATGGGATAGCACTGTACCACCTCGTAAGCCTGATTCAACAGATTATTCACTTCCAGCGACAGACGAAGTTCACTCTGCGCAGTCAGGCGGAGCGGAATGAGACGTGAAAGACTGACATCGTGGGTGTACCAAGGCTGGGCATAGTTTTCAGGGATGTTGGCGATGGCTTCGTAACGCTCGCCAGTATAGATGAAACTATAGTTCCAGTTCCACAATCCATAGTCGCCGCTGTAGATAACCGAGCCACTATGGCAAGGAATATAGGGAATCTGTCCGCCATACCAAGGGCTGGTGGCGTCGGTCTTATCCTGCGCGTGCTGGAAAGTATAGGTAAGGCGCAAGGCATGTTCAACGGCAGACGTGACGAAGCTGCCCTGCACAGCAACGTCAAGTCCACGGATTTCCACATAACCAAGGTTTATCATCGTCCAGCGGAACTGGTTGCTGGCAGGCATGGCAACGATTTTGTTCTCCACCTCGTTGTAATAGGCATCGGCTTGCACGTCCAAACAAAAGCCATCAAGAGGCAGGCTCAACGTGGTGCCGATATTATACTGTATTGTATTTTCGGGCTTCAGATTGGCATTACCAATGAAGGTGTAATAGAGGTCGTTCAGCGTAGGCATACGGAAGATACGTTTATAGAATGCCCGCAAATGCCAGTCAGTCGTATGGAAGGGACGCCACGAGGCTACCAAGGCGGGAGTCAGCCGTTCTCTCTGCCCTGCCCCATTCCCGTTGCGGACGTGATCATCAACATGGGTAAAAAGCGCCGAGCCTTGCACCTTCAGTCCGCCCCACTCCATTTGTGTAGAGGCAGCGGCAAGCAAGGTATAGCGTGTAGGATAGACAAAGCCTGTGAGGTCAGCATCAAGCGTATTCATCTGGATATCAGCAGCCGCGGAAGCATTCCACCAAGGAGTGAGAGCTACAAGGTGGGAGGTGGAAGCATAGACTTCCTGCTGTCGGAAAGTATTGTCGATGTACATCGTTGAGACATCCAGACGGGGATCGGAACGATAGTGCAGATAGTCGTAGGCATACTTAGCCTGAGCCTGTAAGGTGTAACGCCAGCTGACAGCACGGCGCCAACTGGCCTGCACGAAGGTATTCGTATCCCACTGACGATCCTGATGGGTAAACGTCCCAGGCGCCTCGCGTACGGCTGCACCCGGATAGCCCCGCCCTGAGTCGTAGAGATAGGCCTTGGCCATCCAATGATCACGTCCCTTGTCGCCAAAGAGAGCCACCTCGGCACGCAAAGCACGCACATCGCCGTTTTGGCGCACCATCGTAGTGTCGTAACCGTCCTTCTTAACGATGCGGAAAGGATAACGGCCGCTGGTCTGCATGTACTCGGCACTAACGCTTAAAGCCCACGCAGAGTCGAGGCGTTGTTCCCACAGCAGCGAAGGGTTATAGGTATCAAACGAGCCACCCTTGAAGCCGATGTTTAGTCCGCTGCGTCGTGGACGGCGGGTCTGGAGATAGAGGGCGCTGGCACTAGCATAGTCTTTGGCAGACTGGAAGATGGCACTCTTCTGCCCGTTGTAGAGCGTGACAGCCTCCATGTTGTCCAACGAAAAGCGTCCGAGGTCGATGACGCCGTTCTGCGCATTACCCAACTGGATGCCGTCGTAGAACACACCTACATGCTGGCTGCCGAGACTGCGCACATTCACCGTCTTCAATCCTCCAATACCCCCGTAATCCTTAATTTGCAATCCAGCGAAATAACGTAAAGCGTCGGCTACGCTATAGACGGAGAGCCTCTTCAGTCCTTCGCCAGATAGTTCCTGTACGGGAATGGTCTCCTTTTCCATGCGTGACGCCGTCACCACTACCTCATCGAGAGCCTTCGTCAGCGAATCCGTCACCTCTGCCCGCAACAAAAATGAAGAAGAAAAGAATAAAAAAGAAAAACAAATTATTCTCCTGTAGAGACGCGACATATTGCGTCTCAGACAAACATCGAAATAGGAGATGTGACGTGTCGCATCTTTATAGAAGGATATTCGGCACTTTTTATTCTTTCTCTCCATCCTTCATCATATTATAGTCCTTGACGGCAATAACCTCCGTCGATTGCTCGCCCAACCAACCGCTTTTGGCATTAACGGCAGTCTGGATTTTCACAAAGTCAATGTACGGGAGGTTAGCTTCCTTACCGTCGACGCCAACGGCATCGCTGATGCGGAAATGATTGTCGCGGCTCCCCTCACGAAGCATGTCGGTAGGGCTGAAGTTGTCGGCATAGCCCCAAGGAAAGTCCTGATTATACCACGACGTCCCCTTGCCGCTGACATCCACATTCCGTGCCGCAAGGCGCGTGCCCGTAAGCGTATAGCTGTCAGCCTCCACCCAAAGAGGGTAATAGGAATCCTGCCGGTGATAGGCTTTCAGGTAATCCACTTCGCCCTCCTGACCATAGTTATCAGTCCAGCGCACGGGCTGCCCCGAATCGGCAGGGCGGTAGTAGGTGACGGCATACCCCTGCCACGTCTCCTCCTTGCCATATTCCGAGCCGCGCAGTTCATACCAGGTGTCGTCAGCCAATCCGTTGCCGTTCTCGTCACGCATCACCCAGACAATGCCAGGTTCAGAGGAATTGGTGACAGAGTTACCCGTGATGGCGATGTTATATCCTCCGTCATTCACGACGTGATGGTCGAAGGCAACGATGATGTAACCGCCAAAGCCGCCAAGACTGACGTAAGCGCCTTGAGCCAGACGCTCCTCGGCATAGCGACACGCCTCGTCCATCGTGCGACATTCGTACCCCTCGTTCACGAACTGGCCGGGGGCTGGAAGGAATTCCAACACGCGACCTGCGGATACGGAGGGGACATCAGGAACGTCGGGGCCGTCGGGAGGGTCCGTCCCTTCCTGACTGCATCCCATTTGTACTATTATGGCAAATAGTAAGAGGATAGCAACTAACTGATGTTTCTGTTCCTTTCTCATGTCTTCCCTACCCGTAGTCCTGCAGGTGCGCGGATGGTTGTTGTCGCTGGCCGGTCTTCTGACTTATCCCCGTCTTCCAGCGCCTTCCCACCCTTGCGGGCAGTGGCAAAAGCGTGCTGGAGACGTTGTTGGCGGGACTTACAGCAGCAGGTACTGTTCCGGATTCACACCGGATTCCAAATTATCCTTCGGGTTGCCTTACCCTCTGGAACCAACGACGCTGCAAAGATAGTGCAAGGCGAGAGGAAAAGCAAGAAAACACGTGTTTTTTTGCTTTGCCCGAGCCGCAGCCTATCTAAAAGCCCCGAAGGGGATTAAAGATAGTGCAAAAATGCGATTAAGCGAGAGCAAAGAGAAAAAATTTTTCTTTTTGCCGAGCGTGAGCATTTTAGACCGAAGGTCAAGCTGAACGAAAAGCAAAATTTATTTTAGCTTTTCTGAAGCGCAGCCTATCTAAAACAAATAAAAGCCTACTCTAATTTTTTATTTGCCTGCGTTAAAAAATTATTCGCCTATTCTAAAATTTTATTTGCTTGGAAAAATCAGACGCCGATAACCCATTTGCTACCAGGGAGGTAAGAAAGCACCTTAGTGGTAAGGGCGCAGCAGATGAAAGTGCAAATGGCTATGAGGGGAATGGCTGCCCAAACGGGTACGACGGGCGATGCAGCTCCACCCGAGCCAACAAACAGCACCACGAAGAGGTGGAGCCACAGCAGATGCATCAGGTACATGCCGAAGGAGAGCTTCGAAAGCGATACGACAAGGCGTGGCGCACGCTCACGGCGCATACTCGTGAAGAGCAACAAGACACCGAAGGTTGCCAGCACGACGTTAGGCGTACAGAACTCCCAGCCCCACTCCAGCTCGGGCGTCTCAATCAGCTGCCCTGGGACACCCTTCAGCCAGAACGACCAAGCGGTAAAGGCAGCACCCACGATAAGGCATGCTGCCCCTACCCCACGACGCAACGAGGTGCTCCAATCGAGGTGGAAGCGCACATAGTGAGCCAGCACCAGATAGCCAAGATAACCTGCAAAGTACCAAAGCAGATGATACTGATTCCAGAAGCACTCGCCCCATAGTTCAGGAGCAACGAAGCGATGGATATAGCGCATGAAGCAGGCCACGATGAAGAGCCCGATGAAGACGCGCTCCTCCTTTGCCGTAGCACGCTCAAGCCAAGGGGAGATGATGGGGATGAAGAGGTAGAGTCCCAACAAAGGATACATGAACCACAGATGCCCAGCCATAGAGGGAAAGTTCCACGGAAGAAGCTTGAGGTCAGAGATGGACTGCTGCCAAGTCATACCTCCCCACAACAGAGGCAGGAAGGTATAGATGAGCATGAAAGCCACCATAGGCGGCACGACACGCAGGAAACGCTTCCGATAGAAGCTGCCCATCGTCTCCCCTTCCTTCATGGGAACAAGGAGGTAGGCCGAAATAACCATAAACATCGGTACCGCTATACGCGAGCAGCCATCGTAGAGCGCCACGAACAGACGGTTAGACTCATTCATGAGCATGGACATATTCCCAGCCAAGCCCGATGAATCGGCGCCATAGAAGTTCTCAGCGGCATGTACCAGCATCACCAGGAAGCAGGCCACGATGCGCATGTAATCGGCAAAGACAACGCGTTCTTTCTCCATAGAGAGGGGGATAATGCGGAAGAACTACACTTCGTCGGGGCCGTCAAGCTGCTCGCCGAACTCCAGTTCGCCTGCCACAATCTGTATCATCTCGTCGAGGTCGAAAGTGCCGACATTGTGTTTCTTGGCTTCCTTTACCAGATACTGGGCAACGGCTTCTACATCGACATCGACACAGCCGTCAGCATCAGGTTCCTGGTCGAAGACGCCGTTGTCGCAGTAGTAGTCGCTGATGGTGTCGAGGAAAAACTCCAGATCATCATCCGTGAGCTTCTCCTTCAAATCTGCAGAAATATAATTACGGATGAACTCGATGGTCTTGTCGTCATCGAGGTCTTCAAGCATAAATTCGTCAGCCATAGGATTAAGGGTTAAAGATTAAAGATTAGAGTAAGGCGTTGATTTTATCGACGTAGACCTGCTTGGGAGCAGCGCCGACTTGTTTGTCAACCAGCTGTCCGTCCTTGAAGAACATGACGGTTGGGATGTTGCGGATGCCGTACTTGATGGGAAGGTCAACAGCCTCATCGACATCGCATTTGCCGATGGTGACGCGTCCTTCATACTCAGCGGCAAGCGCCTCGATGGTGGGAGCAAGTGCACGACAAGGGCCGCACCACGTAGCCCAGAAATCTACCACAACAGGCTTGCCCTCGGCAAGAACCTGATCAAAATTGCTGTCTGTAATCTGTAACATAACGATTAATTTAACTATTTACTATTTGTCTTTCTTATAATCTGTTTACCGATATTAATTTAGGCGGAAATCGAGGCCAGGCTGATTATTGATGTAACTGATCATATCGTCCGTCACATTCACCCGACTAGAACGGGAACCGAGCTTCGCCTTCATGGACTGCCCTGAGGTGTGTACTTCAAAATTCAGCGCAACTTTGCCGGGATTTGCCTTCATCATATCCGACAAATCAAGGATGAGCGACTCGCTGAGAGCCGAAAGCTCGATGATAACCGTCAACTGATGAATGAGCGTATCCTTGACTTCGGGCAACAAACGGATAGAGAGTATGCCCAGCTCCAATTCGGTTTCCTTGTACTTTCGCGGTCTGACTTCCGCTTCTATATAAAGGAAATAGCCCACGCTGCATTTGCCCTTGTTGTTCATCCAGTCGTTACCGAAGAAGGTAAGCTCGTGAGTGCCCGTGAAGTCCTCCAGCACTACTTTGCCGTAAGGCATATCGCGTTTCGTACGCAGTTCTTTCTGCTCAACGACAATACCGCCCATAGTGAGCGTACGTCCCTGTAGGGACTGGAGGTCGCCGAGATCAGCCATGTGGGTGTTGCAGACATGGTCAAGGATAATGCGGTATTCGTCCAGCGGATGAGCCGACAAATACATACCCACCAGTTCGCGCTCACGGTCAAGACGTTCAAGATCCGTCCAAGGAGCCACCTCGGGAAGTGAAGGATGCACACGTTCGCTCATATCGCTTTCGCCGAAGAGCGAGAACTGCGACTCTGCCTTGTCGGCCTGGCACAAGGCGCCGTAGCGCATCAGCTGATCAAGATAGATCTCCTCGCCACGTCCTGTTGGAGCAAAGAAATGCTCGCGGGTAATAGTACCGAAGCTGTCAAACACGCCGGCAAGCGCCATATTCTCAATAGACTTACGATTGCAGGCCTGCAGGTTGACGCGCTCCAGAAAATTGTAGATATCCTTGTAAGGACCGTTCTTTTCGCGCTCGGCTATAATAACTTCGACAGCATTCTCTCCCACTCCTTTGATACCAGCCAAACCGAAACGGATGTTGCCTGCAGCATTGGAGCTGAACTTCCGACGACTTTCGTTCACGTCGGGACCCAGCACCTTGATGCCCATCGCCTTGCATTCAGCCTGCAGCTTGGTGATTTCATCCATTTTATCCAGGTTCCGACTGAGGTTGGCAGCCATGTATTGCGAGGGATAGTGAGCCTTCATGTAAGCCGTCTGATACGCCACCCACGAATAGCAGGTTGCATGGGACTTATTGAAGGCGTAGGAAGCGAATTTCTCCCAGTCGGCCCAAATCTTCTCCAGCACCTTCTCATCATGCCCGTTTGCCTTTCCTCCTGCAATGAACTTCGGCTTCAGTTCATCCAGCTTCTGCCTGATTTTCTTTCCCATCGCTTTGCGGAGCGTGTCGCTCTCGCCTCGGGTGAATCCTCCAAGCAAACGGCTGAGAAGCATGACTTGTTCCTGATAAACCGTGATGCCATACGTGTCCTTCAGGTACTTTTCCATGACGGGAATGTCATAGGTAATGGGCTTACGTCCATGCTTTCGGTCGATGAAGTCAGGGATATAATCCATTGGGCCTGGACGATAGAGAGCATTCATAGCAATCAGGTCCTCGAAGGTGCTGGGCTGGAGTTCGCGCAGATATTTCTGCATACCGGGTGATTCAAATTGGAAGGTTCCGATAGTGCGTCCCTCGCAATAGAGCTGGTAAGTGAGCGGGTCGTCGATGGGAATGGAATCAATATCGACATCAATGCCCAACGACTCTTTGACATTCTGTACCGCTTCCTTCAGGATGGAAAGCGTCTTCAACCCAAGGAAGTCCATCTTGATCAGACCCGTATCCTCGATGACGCTACCCTCGTACTGGGTGACGATTAGCTTTTCCTTCGATTCCTTGTCCTCGGCTGTTGATACTGGCACCCAGTCGGTTATATCATCACGGCAGATGATGGTGCCGCAGGCATGGACGCCCGTATTTCGGACGTTGCCCTCGAGCATTTTGGCGTATTTAATCGTGTCGCGCAGCAGCGGATCAGGCGATATAGCTGCCTCCTGAAGCTCAGGCACCGCAGCTATGGCGTTGGTGAGGTTCATCTTCGGTGTCTTGCCATTTACGTCAGGCAAACGGTCTGGTATAGCCTTGCAGAGACGGTTGGCCACATCAAGCGGAACCTTCTGCACACGTGCCACATCCTTGATGGCCAACTTAGTAGCCATCGTACCGTAAGTGATGATATGAGCCACCTTCTCCTGTCCGTACTTATCCGTCACCCATTGGAGCACACGTCCTCGCCCGTCGTCGTCGAAATCGACGTCGATATCGGGCAGCGAGATACGGTCGGGATTCAGGAATCGCTCAAACAGCAAGTCATATTTGATGGGGTCGATGCGGGTAATCTGCAGGCAATAGGCCACGGCGCTACCGGCAGCCGAGCCACGTCCAGGACCTACCCAAACGCCCAATTCCTCGCGGGCAGCACGGATGAAGTCCTGCACGATAAGGAAGTAGCCCGGGAAGCCCATCGTCTTCATGATGTGAAGCTCGAAGTTCAGCTGTTCCTCTATCTCGGGCGTCATATCGGGATAGACCTTCTTGGCGCCATCGAAGGTAAGCTTTCGCAGGTAGTCGGCTTCCAGCTTGATGCGGTAGAGCTTGTCGTAGCCGCCCAACTTGTCAATTTTCTTCTTTGCATCCGCTTCGCTCATCACCACTTCGCCCTTCTCGTTTCGAGTAAACTCGTTGAAAAGGTCTTCCTCGGTGTATTTTTGCCGATATTCCTCTTCGGTACCGAAGTCAGCAGGAATCTCGAAGTTAGGCATGATGGGAGCATGATCGATGCTATACATCTCTACCTTATCTAATATAGCAACCGTGTTACTCAGCGCCTCGGGCACATCGCCAAAGATGGCATTCATCTCCTCGGTTGTCTTGAACCACTCCTGCTTCGAGTAGAGCATACGAGTCGGGTCATCCAGATCCTTGCTCGTGCTCAGGCAGATGAGCCTATCGTGCGCCTCGGCGTTCTCTTCATCGACGAAGTGGACGTCGTTGGTACAAATGAGGGGGATACCGAACTGAAGACTGTACTCTTTCAGCTTGGCGTTGACTTCCTGCTGCAAGCGATAGGTCTCGTGATTGGCACGCGGCACAGTAGCCTTATGGAGTTGGAGCTCTAGGTAATAGTCATCTCCGAAAATACGATGATACCATTGGATGGCTTCCTCGGCTTCGTCATATCGGCCTGCCGAAATCTTTCGAGGCACTTCGCCGCCCAGACACGCCGAGCAGACTATCAGCCCCTCGTGGTACTTCTCCAACTCAAAGCGGTCTGTACGCGGATGGCTGTAGAAGCCCTCCGTCCAAGCCTTCGAGACAAGTTTCACAAGGTTGTGGTAGCCCTTCAGGTTCTTGGCAAGCACCAATAAGTGGTAGTTTGCGCCATCACCTGCGGACTTATCCTTGTCGGTAAGGCGATGGGGAGCAACGTACATCTCACAGCCGACGATGGGCTTAAAAAGTGGGAGTTCCTTTTCCTTACGTTTTCCGTTCACCTTATTCACGTAGTTCAGGAATTCCTTGATGCCCATCATGTTACCATGATCCGTCACAGCCATACCTGGCATACCGTCGGCAATGGCTTTGTCAACGAGCTTGGGGATAGCCGCCTGCCCGTCGAGGATGGAGTACTGCGTATGAACGTGAAGATGAACGAATGGCTGCATACGGAACGATTCTATTTCTTAACTCTATACTTCCAGATAAAGAACCAAGCGCCTGAGACGATGAGCGCCACAAGCCCGATGATATAGCTGACGTTTTGCGGCAGACGGAAGCCCTCCTTGGCGATGCAGATATAGGTGGTGCAGACGCACGTCATGAACAGCGCCGGCACAAGGGTAATCCAATAAGCACCTGCAAACTTCCTTGTCTGTTGACCTATTGTGCTTTTGACTCGTTGGGCCAGGAATACCGTCGCCGTCCAGAGCGCGAAGCAAGCCAGCGTCTGGTTGGCCCAGCCGAAGTAGCGCCAGATGACGTTGAAGCCGTTCTCGTCCGCCACATTATACCAAAGCAGCAGGCAGGCAGCAACAAATACGGGCAGGGCGATAATCAGTCGGTTGCGATACTTCTTCTGCTCCAGGCGGAAGAAGTCGGCGATGATGAGGCGCGCGCTTCGGAATGCCGTATCGCCGCTCGTGATAGGGGCAGCAACCACGCCCAGTATGGCCAGCACTCCACCTACGATGCCCAGCCAGGCCTCAGAGACCTTCGTCACTACCGTCGGGGCAGCCGCCGTCAGTTCAGCACCCACCTCTGCGGCACCTCCGTCGAAGAAGAAGTACGACGAGACTGCCGCCCAGATGAGGGCTACGATACCCTCCGTTATCATCGCGCCATAGAACACAGGGCGTCCCATCCGCTCGTTCTTCAGGCAACGCGCCATAATGGGGCTCTGCGTAGCGTGGAATCCGCTCAAGGCGCCACAGGCGATAGTGATGAACAAGCAGGGGAACACGGGCTGCGTATCCAGCCCCTTCAGTCCCTTGGCGGCACCCAGATTGCCCAGCCCGTCCCACACCTCGGGCAGCGAGGGCCATTTCACGAAAAGACCTATCATCAGCGCAGCAGCCATAAACAGCAGCGCAAAAGCAAATATAGGATAGACCTTGCCGATAAGCTTGTCAACCGGCAACAGCGTGGCAATGATATAATAGACAAACACAATCAGCACCCATGCCATGATGCTCCCTTTCGCCGTAGGCATGAAACCCGCGATATCGCCCAGTATGAGTGCCGGGCTATAGACGAACACCGTGCCTACCAGCAACAGCAGCACGATACTGAACACCAGCACCAGCGTCCGAGTGCCCCGTCCCAGGTAGTGCCCCACCAGCTCGGGCAGGCCAGCGCCTCCATGACGCATCGAGAGCATGCCCGTCATATAGTCGTGCACGGCGCCGGCGAAAATGCATCCCAAGACAATCCACAGATACGATGCCGGGCCGAACTTTGCCCCCATGATGGCGCCGAAGATGGGCCCTGTGCCCGCGATGTTCAAGAACTGAATCATAAAAACCCTCCACGTCGGCAGGGGAACGAAGTCCACCCCGTCCTGCTTGGCTACAGCGGGAGTCGCGCGCCCCGCATCAGGCCCGAACGTGCGCTCCACAATCCGCCCATACACCATATAGCCTATCACAAGCGCTACAAGCGAAAGAATAAACGAAATCATACTACCCTATTCTTTTTCCGTTCTTCAAATGCCCATTCACACAAATGGGCTTGCGAAGATAACGCTTTACGCTGAACCTTCCAAGAAAAATCGCATCATTTTCGCCCCATTGTGGAAAACTCTTCTCCCGCAGAGCAGGGGAATAAAAATTTAGCGTAGGGGAATAAAAACGCAGCGCAGGCAAATAAAATGTGCGAAGAGTACTTTTTTGAAGGAATCTCTTCTTTTCCGCGATTTTTTTCGTATCTTCGCGGCGTGAAACGATTGGTTACCCTGAAAGCCCTTTTGCTGTCGCTCCTGGTAGTGACCCTCAGCGTGCCCCTGCAAGCGCAGGAGGCATGGATGCCTGCCGCCACGCCTAAGCGGGAGTACCGCGCGGTATGGCTGACGACAATCAAGAACCTCGACTGGCCCTCCGTTGCAGCAACGACAGCAGCCGGCGAGCAGCGGCAACGGGCGGAGCTCTGCGCCATATTGGACACGTTGCAGGCTGTCGGTATCAACACGGTGTTGTTGCAGACGCGCCTGAGGGGTGACGTCATCTACCCCTCGCTGCGCGAGCCCACATCAGCCTTCATCACGGGCAAGGAGGGGAATCAGACTACCACCTACGACCCCCTGCGCTTTGCCATCGACGAATGTCACAAGCGCGGCATGCAATGCCATGCCTGGATGGTTGCCCTGCAGGTGAAAGACAACCAATACGTCGATCCCGCGTCGGCAGCCGTTGTCAGCCATCTCTGCGACATGGTGCGCGAGGTGGTACGGGGGTACGACGTCGATGGCATCCATCTGGACTATCTGCGCTATCCGGAGAAGTCAACGGGGCAACAAGTCAAAAAGTCAACAAAACAACGGGGTAGCAAACCGACAGGTAACGATGCCCAGACGAAGCGCGACAACGTAACGGCCTGCCTGCGTGCCGTCTATCGTACGGTAAAAGCCGAGAAGCCCTGGGTATGCGTCAGCACGGCACCTCTGGGCAAATACCGCAGCACGGCACGTGCCTCATCGCAGGGTTGGAATGCCTATAATACCGTCTATCAGGAGGCGCAGGAATGGCTGCGCAAAGGCATCTGCGACGCCCTGTTCCCCATGATGTACTACGATGGAGGGAACTTCTACCCCTTTGTGGACGACTGGGCAGCGCACACTTACGGACGCCACTTTGCTGCCGGACTGGGCATCTACCAGCTTGCCTCAAGCGAGCTGAACTGGAGCCTCCGCACCATACGAAGCCAGATGAACTATGTGCGCGACTTCGGCAACGGCACCTATGCCAGCTCTGCCTGCGGCTATGCCCTCTTCCGTGCGGGCTTCATCATGAACAACACGAAGGGCATCCGCGACGAACTGCGTTACCTCAACGCCTCCCCTGCCCTTGTTCCTGCCTTGACGTGGCACTCCAGCAGCCGTCCCGACAGCCCCTCAGCCGTCAGCTTCACCCTCGTGGGCGACAGCATCCACATCAGCTGGGCAGCAAACAAGCCAACAAATCAACAAGTCAACAAGTCTGCAAGCGAGTTTCACTACAACCTCTATTGTGCTGTCGGAAGGGCTATTGACATCGACGACGCAAGCGGCCTATACCTCATTTACCAGAGCGGACCGACGATTACCGTCCCCCGTCTGACAAGGACACAGGATGTCACCTACGCCCTCACAGCCATAGACCGCTATGGCAACGAGAGCCGCCCCGTCGTATGGCACCTGAAAGCGAAAAAAACGATTACTTCGCCTTTACCACGACTTTACGCCCCCCGATGATATAGAGGCCAGGAGCAAGAGGACGCTTTGAACTAATGCGACGTCCAAGCAAATCATAAACTGGCGTATTACCCCTTTCCCCTTCAACAAAGGTTGTAGTGCCGATGCCCGTTGTTTCGTAGACGAACTTGACGCTGATGGCGACACTTGTGCTTCCTGACGCGAGACTCAGCGTGGTTTCCACCTCGCCGTAATTGGACACATCACCGAAATCCACTTCCCAACGGGCTGGGACGGAGGCTCCTGCGGCAAGCCGCGTGTTTTTCTCGATAATGCCCTTTCCCTGCGTGTCGCGGGTACAATCACCGCCCGCACAAAGCTGAATGGCAACGGCAGAGGGCGTAGTGGTGTGCTCCACTTTCCCGACAACGGTAATGTCGGCAGCCGTCGAACCTGTATTGACAATCTGCAGGTTATTTCCGCCTGTGTTGGTGCTTCCCTCAACAATATAGAAGCCGCCTCCATAGTCCTCAGCCACGACTGGCACGCTGATGACAGCACCATCCTGCAGCGCCTCACCGTTCCACTTGAACCCGAGGCTCTGCCCGAAAGCAGCAGGGACAACAAACAAAAGAGAAAGGTGAATAATCAATAACGAAAATAAAAATCTGCTTTTCATATCGTTCAAATTCTATTCGTAAATTTCTATATGTCTTTTTCTTAACTATCAATTTTTCAAAACCACTTCAACCACCTGTTCAACACCAGTAACATCAGCAATAAAAGCAACGACAGCCATCTGCGCCACATTCCACGTGGCCTTGACGGGTATCGAAAGGCTGACGGTTTCCGTTCCTCCCGCAGCAGAAGCAGTACCCAACAAACGTCCCTCGGACTCCGTCAACGAAGCGCGGAAGACATGGTTGTGGACATACGATGCATTGCGGCTGCCGTCAGGCATAAATTGCAATGCCGTGATACCGCTCTCTGTCAGCCAAACCGTCAGGCGACGCTCAGGCGATATATCAGCTGTAGCTGAGGGTGTCACGGAAACGGTAACGTTGATTTGCTCATCAGCAACCGAAGCCTCGCAAGCTATCGCCACCGAAGGTAGAACGGCCATGCGGCTCACAACCCTCGCCGTCCATTCGGAATAGCGGCAGATACCTCCCGTTCGATCCACTACACCTGCAGGCCAGGCATCGATGCCCAGCGCAGTATGCATAGCCTCCCCTTCGGCAGTCGCCAGCCCCATGGGGTATTCATCGGAGATAGCCATACTACCACCATGAATGGCTACAGCCACTACGTGGCCAGGGCCGTATCGGGCGGTGAAACGCTGCTGCATTTCGTCAATAGTTGCCGTTGCATCGGGGCAGTTCACGCAGCGCTGCCCTGTAAAGTCCTCCACAAGCACATTTTTCGTCGCTGCCACCTCCTGAGGCCCTATCCAGCGCTCCTCCTCTGCCACATCGCCGCACGAGCAGAGCAAGAAGACTGCGCAAGGAAGGATATATCTGAAAGACACGCTATTCTTCATCTCTTAGAACACATAGTTGTACGACAATGACCAACCCTTACTTTCGGGTACGTAACGGCAAACACCGCCCGCACAGTTGAAGCCCGCTCTTGTACGGCCATAGGCAGCCTGCACACGATGAGATCCACCCGTCCACGTCACTCCGACACGGGCAAAATGGTCTTTTCCCTGCGGATTGTACATATCCGACACCGACAGCATCCAAGCATTTTTCAACGACAGCTCTGCCAACGCATACCACCAGTCCCCCTGGTCCTGACGCGTGTGCAGATATTGTCCTTCACCACGCAGCACCATGCTGCCAGCCAGGGTGAAACGGCCTTCAGCCACAAAAATATGGCTATGAATCATGCCACCTTCACCTTCAACGATAGTCTTGTCGTAGAGCTGGTTCATATACATGAGGTTAATTTTCGTCCCTCGGTTGATGCGCTTTGACAGTTGCAGATTGATGTCCTGATAATACACCATGTCACCCGGCCAGAAGGCCGTCGGCTCACCCGCTGTCCCCATCATTTGTTGAGTTGCTGACTCGTTGACTTGTTGATTTCTGAGACTGCGGATGTGCGAAGCATGTAGGGCGAGGGCCGTTCCATATCGTCCACCAAGGCACGAGCCCTTCGGCAGGGTGTACGCCAATTCCGTCTGAAATGCCCATTCCCCCGGGGCATACTGTGTAGCATAGGGGTAGAGAGCAGCCAGAGCATAGGTGTGCTGCATGGTGAAGGCAGGCAGATGGTTGATGAACGACGACAACCCCACCATATTGCGGCGGCTGCGGAAAGCCATGTCCTCGCTGCGCTTCACCTGCACCAGCGCGCTCATTCCTGTCTTCGACCACGATGTACTCAGCAGCATCGCATGGCCGTGACGATACACCCAGCCGTTGTCAGCCGAGGGATCGTGGCTCTTCAGCGCATACTCGGCAAGCACATTCCATCCGCCATGTCGGAATTGGGCACGCATGTCTCCTGCCTGCACATTTTCGGGCACATGCAAGGTGTAGAGATTCAGCTGCGGAAAGCCCTCGCCATCCGTTTCGGTACGGAGCATCGTGGGGGCACCTGTTGCCGGTTCGTGTTTGTTTACTCCCGAAAAGCCCAGCGTCAGCTGCGAGTCGTGGGCACTCATGCTGCTTATCCAGCTGTCGATACTCAGCGAGACATCGCCACCGAGGACGTAGCCTTTATTGTGTTGCCAATAGCGACGCTGTGCTCCGCCGAGCACTTTCAGCGCCACACCGGGCAATGGCTCCACCACCAATCGTCCACCCCGCAAGGCATTGTCGATACCCAACGGACGGCTTTCGTAAGTGCGGAGGATAAGTCCCGAGCCAAACTGGTCATAGACATCGCCGACAGTCAACTCCACTTTGCCGTAGCGTCCCGTCAGATGAAGGTGCGGCAAACCCCATCCACGGAAGTCATTTTCAAACCCCGGGAGAGGATATTGCAGAAATTCCAGCCGTGTACCTGCTTCGAAGTAAGTGCTGCGCAACGAAAGGTCTGCATAGGTATTGGTGAGCAGGGGCGATTCGCAGCCCATGCTGCTTGCCGGTACCAGCACATCGCTCTGCACCGCACCTGTCAGCCTTCCGTCCCATGCTTGCATGGAAAGGAACGCTCCCAGCAATGCTACCACAGCAAAAATGCCACGACGTCCAATCCTCATACCTTGCTCGTTAAACGTTAAACTTTAATCCTTAACCCTTAACCTCAAGCTCTCTATTTCTTCTTTGCCTTGCAACTTTTTTTCTCCTTCGCGCTGCCAAGTTCTTTCACCTTTTCCAGCAGTTCTTCCTCGGCGCCGTCGGTATAGCCCAGATGCTTGTAAGCGATGTTGCCCTTCCCATCCAATATCATCACGTAGGGAATGGACTGTATGCCCAGGGCACGTGTTAGCTGGCTGTTAGGGTCAAGCAGCACTTGCCATTTCCAGCCGTTGCGATCGGCCAAGGGGCGCACTTTGCTGGCGTTCTGCCCTTCGTCGATGGAGATGGCAATCAGCCGCACGTCCGCTTCCTCCTGCCAATCATCCCACACTTCGTGGATAGCTGCTAGTTCGCGCAGGCAGGGATGACACCACGTAGCAAACACATCAATAATGACTGGGCGTCCATCGGCAGTCAGCGTGTCAAGCGCGACGCTATTTCCTCGAATGTCGGTGAGCGTGATTTTCGGCAGGCGCTGGGCACTCGCCGTGAGTGTCAGCATCGCTGTCATGAGGATGAAAAAACAACGTTTCATGTAGCAACTTGTATTCTTATTTAATGTATCCATATTTTCTTTCCTTTTTTTACATACAATCCTGTAGGCGGCGTAATGTCCTCGTCGATTCTCCGTCCCCAAAGGTCGAAGAGTTCTCCGCCCTCACATGAGAGGGAGGGGGTGGGGCTAATGCCGAGCGTCTTCTGCGTTATGCGCATGCTGCCGGCATTGAGTACGTAGTTTGCCGTCAAATCCACTTTGTCCATACGGTGGACAAAGGCAATAATGTCGCAGTTCTCCCATCTCCAGCTGTCGTCGATATAGACATAGCCGAAGGTAACGTCGAAGGTACAGTCGTTGCCAACGGTAATCTCCAGTTCGTCACCCGAAGCGCGTGTGCAGAGGTTTTGACGGATGACGCCATTGTGGCGGAAGGTCTCTTTCAGGTCGCTGGGTGCCGTCTCGTCGTCAAGCCCCTGCTGCATATAATCGTCGGCCGAGATGCCGTCCTCAATGATATACGTGGAGAGATAGAGGCGAATGTCCTCGTTGACATAGCCCTTGTTCACGGCTCCATAGACATGGACGTTCATTGTCCCGTCGTCGTTCGGTATAGCCTCAACATTCACCTCTGCCATTGCTGCCACAGATGCGACAGCCCTGATAGCCTCGCTGTAGGGTGTGGTGTCAGCCACACGGGCAGCATGTACGGGGACATCCTCACCGAAGAAGACGCGGCGGTCATACATAACGGCGGGGTTATACGTGTCGGGGCCTCCGAAGAGATAGAGAAGTTCGCGGTCAACGGGCTGGGTGAAGGCATCTTCGGCAAAGCCCGAGTGGTGCGTCACGTAGATAACATTACCTCCCTGCTGGCGCCACTCATGGATGGCTCTGTCAAGGAAATAGATCATGAAGGGGCAGTTGACACAGCGTTGGGAGGTGAACTCCTCCACCAGCGGCACACGGACGAAGGCATCACGCATCACGTAAAGCATGCGTGTATAGTCTGCCGTCGGCGTAGCCTTGTGGCCGTTCACCGCCGTCACCTTCAGCGTCATCGGGACAGAAGTGCCCTCTTTGCTGCCGCTTGTCAGTTGATAGTCCATTGCCCGTCCATCGAAGGGAGCTATTGCTTCGTCGAAGTCGATGGTGTAGGATGTTGCCTCGCCTGCACCATCGCCCGAGGTGAAGGTCACCGACGTCAGAGGCTCGGCCATGAGGTTGTGCACATAGAGGGTGCAGGCGAAGGGTGCCGACGGTTTCACCACCTGCGGATAACCGGAGAAACTCACCGTGGCTGCCCAGGGGAAGCCCTCTTCCTCATCGTCAGTCTCCACGATGGCTTGCACGAGCAGGCATCCGCCCTCTCTCACCTCGCTCCACCCCGCTTTGTCGGCATTGGTGTAGAACGGCACAGATGCTGCTGTGTAAACCCCAAACGGATAGGGTGTTCCCTTGGTTTCATAGACCTGTGCCCCGATGAAAATCTCCTCGTCGCCAATCTCGATAGGTGTGTCGAACAACACTTCGTTCCACCCGGCTTCGAAGTCGACTATTTTTTTCTCGGGTTCGACTGTCAAACGTCCCTTACGTGCCGTGATGCAACTCCACCCTTTTGCACGCTGGCGATAAGCCTCGCGCAGATAGATGCGCACGCCAACGATACGCCCCCCCCTTACCATGGACATCAGCGGGTCGTTGGCCATCGAGAGGCGGATGGCCACCTCCATGTAGTTGTTCTTTCCAGTGCCGTAGCCGCCAACCAGCGCCGTGTCAGGCTGGGATGGGGCTGAGCCGTAATAGCGCGTACCGCCCTGCGCATCTGCCACGGCGAACAGCATTATCAGCAAAAAGTATTTCAGTCGTCTCATTTGTGTATTCTTTCCATCTATTGTCAGCCCTGCGGGCTATCAGATAATCGTTGATTATTTCACCATGACTTTCTTCCCGTTTTGGATATACAAACCACGCGGGAGGCTGCCGGAGACTTTCACCTGCCTGCCCAGCATGTCAAAGAGTTCCCCACTCTCCTCTGCTGTGAGTGCCCGGACGCCCGAGAAAACACCGAGCGACATCTCCGCACAGTTCATCACGTTGGCATTGCGGTAGCCATGCTTGGCTATGTCGCGGCTGACGACGGCAACAACGCGCATGTCCTCCAGTTTCCATTCAGGCTCCACGAAATAATCGAACGCCATACGATAGTCGCCCTCCGTCACATCGAGCGGTGTACCGAACATGGGCGTAAGGCGCAGGCGGACCACATTGTTGTGGATGTACTCGCCCTTGCCGAGGTCGCTCTGCTCCTGAGAATCGGTATAAACGTCGTCCTCTAACAGATAGACGGTGACGTTCAGCCGCTCATCGCCCATCGCCCCTTCGGCAATGTGCCCGCTGACGTTGACGATGCCTTCGGCTGTCTGGGCATCGTAGGTAGCCTCCACATTGGCACTAACGCAGGTGGGCCGTACCAACGCCTCCTCATAGAGCACGCCGGAAAAGTCGGGCAAAACGATGGACATGAAGGGGATATCGCATCCGAGGGCCGAGTACTGGAACTGCGGCGTTCGGTCAATCATCTGCGCAGGCAGGGAGACCTGTGAGCTGTCGCCTCTGGCCAAAGCCAGCATCATCGAGGTCTCCTCGTCGTCGCCCGTCATGAACTGGTCATTCAGGTGATGGGCCACGAGTGACACGCGGTCTTTATACTTCGCATAGCCAGGATAGAAATACTTGTCGTAATAAGTGGGCACATAATACGTCGACTCACTCTCGAAGAACTCCGCCAAGCTGCGGCGGGTATAGCCGGCAGCCACTTGGGGATCGATGCAGAGCACAGGGCGGGCGACCTTGGACTCCATGTTGTTGGCCTTGCCGTTCACCTTCGTGATGCTGACGGTGACGTCGCCGGTGCCGATGCCCTGGATGGGCACGACCACGGTTGCCTGCTTTCCAACCGCCAGAGCGGACGAGAGGCGTGTGGTCTCGCTGTATTTCTCCTCGCCCATTGAGGTTGTCACCTCGATGGTGCTAATGGTGTTGGTGCCGCGATTCTCCATCAGCATGAGCCCTGCCGAGCGGGTGCCCTTCTGCTGCACGGGGTCAATTAACAGCGAGGTGATGGCAGCCTTGTTCTTGTTTGCCTCGGTGTCCACGGTCAGCACCAGCTGTATGGCCAGCGTGCCTGCGGCGTTCTGGTCCTCCCAGATTTCGTGTCCCTCGGCATCGTAATTATACCCCGCCTCGTCGCGCCACAGGAATGCTGCCCCCGGCTGATAGTGGGGATAGAGGGTGGAGAAGGCATACTGGTTTGCCTTCAAGTCGGCATAGTAGCCCACGTAGAAGTCACCCAGCGAGTCGGTCAGCACGAAGGGCTCGTCAAAGTCGCACTTGTTCCACGAACCGCGATTGTCGTTCTTGATGGTGCAGACGGCCGAGGTAGCGAAGTTCGTCCCAGGGTCGGCAAGCACGGTACGGGCAAAGAGGGTGGCCTTGCCGGCACTCCCCGGGTCGCCCCAGCCGATGCGCAGGCTTTTCACCGTGGCGCCGATGTAAGACGCATACATCTCCTTAGTCACACGGATGGCAGCGCCCGCACGCATGTCAGCCGTCACATAGAACCCGTCGTACTGCCAGATGTAGTCATCTGTCACCTTGTAGCCGAGGTTCACCGTCGTCTGCGACTGCACTGCAGCAGGAAGTAGCGCCAGCAGCGAAAGGATGAGAACGAGATGTCTTATTCCAAGTTTCATATTCCGTATTTATTAAATTCTTTGCAAAGATACGAGATATCGGACAGAAATGCAAATAAAAAGCGTTAAAAAACTCATCGTCCGACATAATCATCCGCAAGAATTCCCCTTGAAGGTTGGGACGATGGATACAGAATCCATGCCGACCATAGGGCGCAGCTGTTCCAATGGGCTGCGTTCCCAGTCCATTGGGCTGGAATTTTATTCCATTGGGCTGGCATATTATTCCACTGGGCTGCAAAAGAGCAATATTGGAGACAGGAGGTCTTGCGCTGAGAAATAGTACAGAACGCAACGAGAACACCTCATGGGGCGAAGTGGAAAAAACGGCAACCGGCATGTTGTATCTTTGTAACGCAAATCCCCCAATAGCCCCCCTCCTGTGAACATAGGAATAGGTATGTTTTTGCTGACAATCTTTTTTTCCGCTTTTCGTAGGTTTTTCATTCATTTTTATCAGTTTTTTCTGTGGTTTTCGAGTTTTTTTCTTACCTTTGCCGGAAATAATAATGATAATTATGAAGCAGATTCTACTATTCGCCCTTGGGCTGGCGACAGCCCTATCCACCACGGCGCAGGACGGGAAGCGCGCCATCACCCTCGACGAAGCCATGAACAGCTGGCAGCTTGTCCGCCCGCGCTATCCGCAGGGAGGCTGGCAGACCGACAGCCGCGGCGCCGACATGCCCTACGACGCTGCCCGTGCCGACGACGACGGGGGCACCTTCAAGCCCGACAAGGACGAAGCCGCCTACACCCTCGAGTTCACCAACCGTCAGCGCGTATGGCGCTATGCCACACGGGGCGACTACTGGCTCGTCAACACCGCTACGGGCAAGAAGCGCCAGCTGGGAGCCTCGCTGCCCAAGGCCAGCCTGATGTTCGCCAAGATTTCGCCCGACGGCAAGCAGGTGGCCTACGTCTCGAAAAACAACATCTACTTAGAGCCTTGCACCATGGACGCCACCGCCCCCATCCCCCTGACTACCGACGGCAGCGAGACAATCGTCAACGGCACCTTCGACTGGGTGTATGAGGAGGAGTTCGACTGCCGCGACGGATTCCGCTGGAGCAACGACAGCCGCTTCATCGCCTTCTGGCAGAGCGACACCGAGGGCACAGGGTGGTTCGACATCATCAACAACGTGGACAGCATCTACCCCGCCGTCAACCGTTTCCCCTATCCCAAGGCCGGCACGACCAACTCAGCCGTCCGCATCGGCGTGATTGATGTGAACAACCGGGCAAGCGGGCAAGCGGACAAGTCCATCCGTTGGCTCCCCATCCCGGGCGACCAGCGCGAGAACTACCTGCCCCGCATGGAGTTCATCCCCGGCACCAACACGCTGATGATTCAGCAGATGAACCGTGCACAGAACAGGAACGACGTCTGGACGACCTCAGCCGACGTGGAGGCTCCTCTCACCCTGCTCTGCACCGACACCGACGAGGCCTGGGTGGAGACGAACGACAACATCCACTGGCTGAAGGGCAACAAATACTTCATCTTCACCTCCGAGCGCGACGGCTGGCGCCATCTCTACCGCGTCAGCGCCGACGGCAAGAAGTGGACGTGCATCACCGAGGGCAACTACGACGTCATCAGCGAAGTGGCCTACGACGAACAGCGCGGCTACATCTACTTCACCGCTGCACCCGACGATGCCACCAACCGCTACCTCTTCCGCACACAGGTCATGGGCAAGGGCAAGGTGGAGAACATCACCGCCCAATGCCACGACGGCAAGCCCGAGGCGGGGCAGTACAGCTATAACTTCTCGCCCAACTACGACTATGCCGTCGAGAGCTACTCGTCTGCCCTCCGCGTGCCCCGCTACACGTTGGTGAAAAGCGACAAGCGTGGACGCTGGACAGCCGACCACGTGCTGGAAGAGAACGCGGAGGCTCAGCAGGCGTGGGAAAACCTCGCCATCGGACACAAGGAGTTCGTGAAGTGCCAGGGCGGCGACCGTGAGCTCGACGCCTGGATCATCAAGCCATACGACTTTGATCCTAAGAAAAAATATCCCGTCATCGACTTCGTCTATGGCGAGCCGGCATCGGCCACCGTGCAGAACGACCGCGGTAGCCTCTTCTGGTACTATCTGGCCAATCAGGGCTACATCATCGTCAGCGTGGAGAACCGCGGCGCCGCTGCCCCCCGCGGCAGGGAATGGCGCAAGTGCATCTACGGCGAGGTGGGCGTGGCTGCCAGCGAGGATCAGGCACGCGGCGTCATCAGCCTCTGCCGCCAGTTTGAGTGGATGGATTCCACCCGCATCGGCGTCACCGGCTGGAGCGGAGGCGGCTCGCAGACGCTCAACTGCTTGTTCCGCTACCCCGAGGTTTTCAAAACGGGTGTGGCCGTGGCCTTCGTGTCCGACCAGCGCCTCTACGACACCATCTATCAGGAGCGCTACATGAATACCCCGCAGGCCAACCCCGACGGCTACTTCCGCGGCAGCCCCATCAACTATGCCGAGGGACTCAAGGGCAGCCTGCTGCTGCTGCACGGCACGGGCGACGACAACGTCCACTATCAGAACTGCGAGATGCTCGCCAACCGCCTCATCAGCCTCGGCAAGCGCTTCTACCAGGTGAGCTACCCCATGCGCACCCACGGCATCAGCGAGGGACGCGGCACCAGCAAGCACCTCCGCGAAACCCTCATCGACTTCTTCCAGAAAAATCTGTAACCAAGGAAACAGGACTTCCTAGTTTTTCTAGTCTTTCTAGTCTTCCTAGTAAAAAAACCTCCAATGAAAAAGCTCCTTTTCATCCCCTTTTTACTACTCGCCCTCGCCTCTTCTGCCCAAAGCTACATCCACGAGCAGAGCACTGGCTACGAGTGGCCCGACGACCCCGCCGTCGTCAGCCATCTGAAGGCATGGCAGGACCTCAAGTTCGGCATCATCCTCCACTGGGGCGTATATTCTGTCCCCGGCATCTGCGAGTCGTGGACCATCACCAGCGAGGACTGGATAACCCCCGACACCACCCGCACCTACGAGGAATACAAGCAATGGTACTGGGGCTTGAGCCGCGACTTCAACCCCACCCGCTTCGACCCCGCACAATGGGCACGCGTGGCCCGCGAGGCAGGGATGAAATACGTCGTCTTCACCACCAAGCATCACGACGGCTTCTGCCTCTTCGACTCCCACCAGACGGACTACACCGTGGCCCACAGCGGCTTTGCCGGAGACCCCCGTGTGGATGTGGCACGCTACGTCTTCGATGCCTTCCGGGCCGAGGGGATGATGACGGGGTGTTACTTCTCGAAGCCCGACTGGCACAGCCCCTACTACTGGTGGCCTGCACGAGCCACGTACAACCGCCTCCACAACTACCCCATCAGCCAATACCCCGAACGCTGGCAGCGCTACCGCAGCTTCGTCTATAACCAGGTGGAGGAACTGATGACGGGCTACGGCCCCATCGATATCCTCTGGCTCGACGGCGGCTGGTGTACCCCACCCCGCGAGGATATCGGCCTCGACAGCATTGTCGATATGGCACGCAGTCACCAGCCCGGCCTCATCGTCGTGGAACGTGCCTGCCCCGGCAAACATGAGAATTATCAGACACCCGAGCAGAAGATTCCCGACGGACAAATCAATACGCCGTGGGAGAGCTGCATCACCCTCACCTACGACTGGGGCTGGACGAATCACCCCGTCTTCAAATCACCCGCCACGGTGATTGCCATGCTTGCTGAAATCGTTGCCAAAGGTGGCAGCCTGCTGCTTGGCGTCGGCCCCACCCCCGAAGGACTGATTGAGGATGGCGCCGTGGAACGCCTCCAACAAATAGGGCATTGGCTCAACCGCAACGGCGATGCCATCTACGGCACCGTCACCACCCCCATCTACCGCAATGCCGAGGGCAATGTCTGGTTTACCGCCGCCAAGGGTAATCCACAGGCGCTCAATGCCATCATCGTTCGTTCCAATGAGAACACGTCGCTGCCCGAATATGTGGAATGGGAGGGCAACACCCCACGCCGCAAAGCAAAGCTGCGCCTCGTCGACAGCGGCAAATCGCTTCGCTACGAAGTGACTTCCGAAGGCCGCACACGTGTCTTCATCCCAGCCAACCTCCGCACTGCCGATGCCCTCGCACTGAAATTGAAGATTGAAAATTGAAAATTGAGAAAAAATATGGCAACAATTAACGTCTACCAACAGTATTTCGAAGCCCGCTGCACAGCCAATGGTGTCGAGCGCCACGCTGCAGCTGTATTCCTGATTTCCGACTCCGACTGCGGCAACATCCGCTACGAGGCTGCCGTATCCTTCTTCCCCCACAACGCCCCCGATGACTATGCGCTCTCCTACGATGCCTACTACAGCCGCGTGCTCTACGAAGCTCAGGGACGCCGCTCCCGCAAACGCGAAGAAGCTCTCCTCCAAACCCTGAGGGACGACATCGATGCCCTTGCAACCGAAGCTTCTGCTGAAGTCTTTTGGGACAAGCCCCTCATCGAAGCCCGCAGGGGATGAAGGGTTAGTGGTTAGTGGTTAAAGGTTAAGGGTTAAAGAGAAAAGAAAAAAATAAGAAAAGATAAAAAGAAAAGGGAGGCGCGGAATCGCGTCTCCCTTTTTTTAGAACCTGTGGTTATCTTACTTTACCAAGAACTTCTTGCCGTTCTTGATAACAAGGCCCTTGTAGCCTTCGGCAACACGCTGGCCCTGGAGATTATAGACAGCACCGTTCTGGACGGGAGCCACTTCCTTCTCAGCCTCGGGAAGTGCAATGCCCGTGGCGAAGCCCTGCAGCACCTGCAGAACAGGATAGCCGTAACCGGTCTTGTCCATCTCCCAGATGTGACGGAAGTCCCAACCAATGTCTTCGTAAGTCTCCTGCTTCTTCATAGCATCAGCAGGCAACTCAACTTCGGGAGTATAATCGGTATCCTCGACATCGTTGCCGATGATAGGCCATACATATTTGTCGTTGTTGAGAGCGTCGATGGTAGCATCAGCATTACGGATATTCTCGTAGAAGTCAAGACGAGCGTTGCCGGAGAACTCTTCGTTCCACGACGGGCCGTTACCACCGATGAAGGGACCTGCGACGTTACCGTCGGTACCGCCGTCGGAGTGGCTGATAACATCACCGATGGAGACGCAGTTGGTGATCCAGATCTTGGTGTCGGCTTTGTCAACAAGACCGATGAAGCCGCCAGCCCAGCCACGATGCCAGATATAGACGCTACCTGCGAAGTAGTCGTTCTTGAAGACAATGGTGTCGCCCTGGTTCGTAGTAGCAGAGATACCGCCAGCCTGACTATAAGCATAGACGTTCACATGAGCATAGCTGTTGGTGATGCGGCTGACACCGCTAGTACGTCCGATGAGTCCACCGACGTGGTCATGGCCATTGATGAAGCCGCTGAGAGCGACTTGATCAACTGTGGTGTTCTCGCACTCGCCGATAAGGCCACCCACCTGGTTACGGTCGGGAGCGTTGATGGTAACATTGCTGACGCCGAGGTTCTTGATGGTAGCACCCCTTGTATAGCGGAACACACCCACCTTGTTATTGCCGTCGTCATTGATGGTAATGCCGCTAAGGGTATGGCCATTACCGTCGAAGGTGCCCGTGAAGGGTTCGGTAGGACTACCGATGCCGGGGAATTCAACATCCGACAAGTCGAGGTTAGCCATCAGCTTGTAGTTACCAACAGAGCTGCGGAACAGACGCTTGAAGTCGTCGACAGTCTTGATTTCCACGTCACCAGCCTGATCAACATAGACGCTGAACTGGGCAGGATCGGTATTCTCAAAGACTTCCTGAATATCCTCGTCGAAGGCAACGTCAATAATCACGTCACCCGTGCCGCCGAAGCCACCAGTAGCATCGCCCACATAGAGGACGCCAAGGTCGGGATAATAGGTAGCCATTTCCTCACCGCTGGCAATGGAGATGTTGAGCTTCTGGCCGAAGGAGCCGTGGATGCCACCCAGGTTGAGGAATTCATCGCCCGTCTCCCAGATGAGCTTAGCATTCGTAGGAATATCATAGATGCGTGTGGGCAACTTGACTTCAGACTCAATCATCCAAATCAGGACGGGATAAGCCTTGCCTTCCGTATCAGGATAGAAGCTCCAGACACCACCAACATCCCAGCCCAGGACATTCTCATAGAAGTCAGCGGTACGAGCCTCTTCGTCAGAAGCATCGGCACCCATCTGGTCGTTAGGATCGTTGTTGAATTCACTCAAATCGGAGGTAAAGCCATAGCCGGCACTTGCAGCACCGATACCCGTTGTAATGAGTGACCAGTTGTTCTGCAGGAGAGCCACACGGCCATACTGGTTGGCAACACGGTTGAACTCGCAGCCACTGGAGCCACCATAGTTGTGGGAAGCCCACAGAGCGTTGTTCTTGATGATGGTGAGCACACCTTCGCTATCGACCAAGCTACTGGCGATACCCGAGTTGGTGTAACCGCAATCAATCGTACCCGAGAAGAGGCAGTTTTCAATCGTACCACCGTTGATAACACCGGAGATACCGCTGGCCTGATACTCGCGGCTGTAGATTACAGCATCGGAGAAGCAGTCACGGACTTCACCGGCAATGGTATCACCGCCAACAACCTCCCAGTTGACATCGCCCGTAATGGCAGCCGTGTGGTCACGACCCTCGATGTAGGAACCGACAACAGCGCACTGCTCGACAATACCACCATAGATACGTCCGACGATACCAGCCACGTTGGCGTCGCCATTCAGGTTGGCATTAATCAGACCCACGTGGTGAACATAGCCACCAGCGCCGAGCAAGTTGACGAGACCGAGGTTGCTGCGGCTGGTTTTTGAATACGAGAAATTGTAGATCCAGTGTCCGTCGCCGTCGAATTCGCCTCTGTAGCGACCGCCGGAAGCGATACCGCTGAATTCGATACCCTCCATGTCGATGTCGTTCATCAGACGAGCATTAAGGTCGTATGCTCCGTCAGCCTCGATGCGGCTGGCAAAATAAGCAAGGTCCTTACCGGTCTCCAGGAGCCAGAAGCCATCCTCAACGAGGGGCTCATTCTCAGCCTTACCGCAGTGGATGCAGTAGCCATCCTCATACTCGTGGATGCCTGTAGCTTCCTTGCCGCTGGGCTCAATCTTGTAGCCACCGCAGATGGAGCAGAAATAGGTAATATAACCATCCTGACGGCATGTAGGCTCAGTCTCCATAGGGCTGCCCCATTCGTGCTCATGAGTCTGGCCATTGGGATGGAACTCGCTGACCTGCATGAAGCCACCGCCCCACACTTTCTCGATAGTGATGCGGAAATACTCGAACTTCTCCGAAGCAGGGCAGGCGAATTCGAACGGCGTGAAGTCAACGTCCTGCAGCACGGCATCATCGAAGACATGATCGATGACGGTCCAGTTCTCGTAGTCGTTGGAACCTTCAATCAGCCAGTTCTGGGGGTTACGGCCTTTGTAGACGGAGTTGTCGTTAGCCGTGTAGATGGTGTAGCCAATCAGCGACACGGGCTCTGAGGCCTGAATGATGACCCACGTGGGCAGTGAGCCGGTACCCAGCTTGGTAGCCGTCTCGCCATCGCAGAACATGACAGAGCCTTCACCGCCTTCGACAGGGCCGTCGATGGCAGAATAGGAGACGCCAGTCAGTTCGTCAACCCATTCGCCAGCCTTGGCTCCCAAACTCGGCAACAGCATGGCTGCTGCCAACAGAAATGAGTAAATCTTTGTTCTTCTCATAAGATTTGGAATAAAATTAGTACTAAAAATTTAAAAATCACATTTTGCGCACAAAGATACGGACTTTCTTTTAAAAAACAAAAAAAAGACTTTTTTTTTTAGGCTTATCCGTAAGATTATCCCCAGGGACAGTTCGGCAATCATCAAACGCTGGAAAAATCCCAGCCTGTGGGAATAAAATCCCAG
>CAMYYY010000012.1 GCA_947303715.1 uncultured Bacteroidales bacterium
ATTCCTAAATTTGCCATGTTTTCTACTTTTAAGTTTTACTAAGTCCTATATGTATGTTTAAGTATGTTTATGTCCAACCTTATCTACCATTAAGTCTTGCTACAAGCATGTAACAAAAAAGCCGTAAAAAAAGGGGGAATAAGCACATAGAAAACATGAGCCCATAAAAAGCAAATGGCGTGTAACTCATTGAGCTACACGCCATTTGATAGTGTTTTGTTATGTCTTTACTTATGCGTCTCATTTGACCTCCTCGAAGTCGGCATCCTGGATGTTTTCGTCCTTGCTGTCGGAGGAGCCGGAGCTTTGGTTGGAGGACTGCTGGCTGTAGTCGGCACCTCCCTGCGGGCCTTGCTGAGCACCGCTTTGGGCGTACATGTCGGCACTGGCGGTTTGGAAGGCAGTCTCAAGTTCCTTCTGAGCGGCTTCGCAGGCAGCGATGTCCTGAGCCTTGTGGGCGTCTTTCAGTTTTTGCAGAGCGGCCTCGATGGGGGCCTTCTTGTCAGCAGGAATCTTGTCACCAAGCTCGCTAAGCTGCTGCTCGGTGGTGAAGATGATGCTGTCGGCTTGATTCAGCTTGTCTACACGCTCACGTTCTTTAGCATCGGCAGCGGCGTTTGCCTGAGCCTCGGCCTTCATACGCTCAATTTCCTCCTTACTCAGACCTGAACTGGCCTCGATGCGGATGGTCTGCTCCTTTCCAGTAGCCTTATCCTTGGCGCTCACCTTAAGGATACCATTGGCATCAATATCGAAGGTGACCTCAATCTGCGGCACGCCACGACGGGCGGGGGCAATGCCAGCGAGGTTGAACTGGCCGATACTCTTATTCTGGGCTGCCATTGGACGTTCGCCCTGCAGGACATGGATGGTGACCTCGGGCTGGTTGTCCTGAGCCGTGGAGAAGATCTGACTCTTCTTGCATGGGATGGTGGTGTTAGCGTCAATCAGCTTGGTCATGACACCACCGAGGGTCTCGATACCCAGCGTAAGCGGGGTGACGTCGAGGAGGACGATGTCCTGTCCCATTTCCTGATTAAGGATAGCGCCCTGAATGCTGGCGCCTACAGCAACAACCTCGTCAGGATTAACACCCTTCGACGGCGTTTTGCCAAAGAAGTTCTCCACTAACTGCTGAATAGCAGGGATACGGCTGGAACCACCCACGAGAATAACCTCGTCAATGTCGCTGTTGCTCAGCTTAGCGTCAGCCATGGCCTTGCGGCAAGGCTCCAAGCAAGCCTGAATGAGGTTGTGGCAGAGTCCTTCAAACTTCGCACGAGTCAGCGTCTTTACTAGGTGACGGGGTACACCGCCGACGGGCATGATGTACGGTAGGTTGATTTCGGTGCTTGTGGAGCTGGAAAGCTCAATCTTTGCCTTTTCGGCAGCTTCCTTCAGACGCTGCAGGGCCATCGGGTCAGCAGTCAGGTCGGCACCCTCATCGTTTTTGAACTCCTGCACCAGCCAGTCAATGATAGCCTGGTCGAAGTCGTCGCCGCCGAGGTGTGTATCGCCGTTCGTACTCAAAACCTCAAAAACTCCTCCGCCGAACTCCAGAATGGAGATATCAAAAGTACCACCACCAAGGTCGAAGACAGCAATCTTCATATCCTTATTAGCCTTGTCGACGCCATAAGCCAGAGCTGCAGCTGTAGGCTCATTGACGATACGACGCACGTTCAGTCCGGCAATCTGCCCGGCTTCCTTCGTAGCCTGACGTTGGCTGTCGCTGAAGTAAGCAGGCACGGTGATAACGGCATCCGTTACCTCCTGGCCCAGATAGTCCTCAGCCGTCTTCTTCATCTTCTGAAGAATCATGGCGCTGATTTCCTGAGCCGTGTAGAGATGCCCGTCGATGTCAACACGCGGCATGTTGTTATCGCCACGGACGACTGGATAAGGCACACGGGCAATTTCCTTCTGCACCTGATCCCAGTTCTCACCCATGAAGCGCTTGATGGAGAATATCGTTCGCTTCGGGTTAGTGATAGCCTGACGCTTGGCAGGGTCGCCCACCTTACGCTCGCCACCATCGACAAATGCCACGATGGACGGCGTGGTGCGCTTGCCTTCCGAGTTGGCAATCACAGTCGGTTCGTTACCTTCGAAAACAGAAACACACGAGTTCGTAGTTCCTAAGTCAATTCCAATAATCTTTCCCATAGTTGTATGTTTTTAATTGTTAATAATCTTGTTCAGGCTGCCGGGATAAACACGGCAATCCGTTCGAAGATGTGCAAAGCTCGTGCCACGTCATGGACAGAGGGCATAGTGCCGTTTCCTGCCACGAAAAAACTGCCAAACGCTCCTTTTTTGTCAGTTTGTCTGTCATTCTTTAGTTTTCAAAAAAAAGACGTTTTTCTTGTTTTTCCCCTCGGCTTGCATTATCTTTGCCCTCAAAATTCATCAATACCTTATTATATTATGGCAAAGAAAAGCGAAGAAGAAATAACCAGCGACATTCGAAATGAGAAGTTAAAAGCATTGCAGGCCGCTGTTGCAAAAATCGAAAAGGATTTTGGCAAAGGCTCCATTATGAAAATGGGTGAGGAGAAAATAGAAAATATCGATGTCATCCCTACGGGCTCCATTTCCCTAAACCATGCCCTCGGCGTAGGTGGTTACCCTAAGGGACGCATTATTGAAATCTTCGGACCCGAATCATCAGGCAAGACTACCTTAGCTATCCACGCCATTGCCGAGGCTCAAAAGCAGGGTGGTGTTGCGGCATTTATTGATGCTGAGCACGCCTTCGACCGTTTTTATGCCGCAAACTTGGGCGTTGATATCGAAAACCTTTACATGTCTCAACCCGATAACGGCGAGCAGGCTCTTGATATTGCTGATCAGCTTATTCGTTCCAGCGCTATTGATATCATCGTTATTGACTCTGTCGCGGCACTCACGCCCAAGGCGGAAATTGAAGGTGACATGGGTGAAAACAAGGTTGGCCTTCAGGCTCGACTGATGTCACAAGCCATGCGCAAGCTTACGAGCACCATTAGCCGTACTAAAACCACCTGCATTTTCATCAACCAGCTTCGCGAGAAAATTGGTGTCATGTTCGGCAATCCCGAGACAACTACTGGCGGTAACGCCTTGAAATTCTATTCCAGCGTTCGACTCGACATCCGTAAGGTTTCTCCTATTAAGGATGGAGACAATGTTATTGGAAATCAAGTGCGCGTCAAAGTCGTCAAGAATAAGGTTGCTCCTCCCTTCCGTCGCGCTGAGTTCGACATCATGTTTGGCACAGGTATCAGTCGTTCAGGTGAAATCCTTGATTTGGCAATCGATTTGGGAGTCATCAAGAAGAGTGGCAGTTGGTTCAGCTATGGCGATACCAATCTCGCTCAAGGACGCGATGCCTGCAAAAAAGTCATCGAAGACAATCCCGAACTGGCAGAAGAACTTGAGAACCGCATCAACGAAGCTTTTGAAAAGAAATAAAAAACTATTCGCCGTAGCCTGAAGTTTTTCAGAAAAAAATGCTATCCCCGCAGCTCTTTGAGATGTGGGGATAGCGTTTAACGTTATGCCGACAACGTTTAACGCTGTTCGCGTAGCGTTAAACGTTGTAAGTTCAGAGTTAAACTCTGTGGATGTCTTATAAAACGTAGGTAATTCTGCGTATGATGAAAAAATATTAGCGGTTAGATCTAACCGCTAATATGATAATTGGGAATGAAGAATCTGACTGCTTAGCAGTACATGGCGACGATAGCCTCGTAGAGCTCCTGCTTGCCGGAGGTCTGCTTGGGCTCGCCGACCTTCTTGCCGTAGGCGTAGGCATCTTCGAGGGTCATCTTGCCCTCTTCGAACTGCTTGCCGAGGCCGCTGTCGAAGCTGGCGTAGCGCTCCTTGAGCATCTTGGGCAGCGGGCTTTCCTCAAGTATGGCTGCTGCGGAGAGCAGGGCGCGGGCCATGACATCCATGCCGGCAATGTGGGCGATGAAGATGTCCTCGGGGTCGGTGCTGTTGCGACGAGTCTTGGCATCGAAGTTGGTACCACCGTTGCCGAATCCTCCGTTGCGGATAATCTGCATCATGGCTTGGGTGAGTTCGAAGTTGTCGATGGGGAACTGGTCGGTGTCCCAGCCGTTTTGGTAGTCGCCACGGTTGGCATCGATGGAGCCGAGCATGCCAGCATCGACGGCACAAGCGAGTTCGTGCTCAAAGGTGTGTCCTGCCAAGGTGGCATGGTTGACCTCAATGTTAACCTTGAAATCCTTGTCAAGTCCGTGGGCACGGAGGAAGCCGATGACGGTTTCGGTATCGACATCGTACTGGTGCTTGCTGGGTTCGCATGGTTTGGGCTCGATGAGGAATGTGCCCTTAAATCCCTTTGCGCGGGCATAGTCGCGAGCCATGGTAAGCATGGTAGCCATGTGCTCCTTCTCGCGGCGTTGGTCGGTGTTGAGCAGGCTCATGTAGCCTTCACGACCACCCCAGAAGACGTAGTTGGTGCCGCCGAGTTCGATGGTAGCGTCGATGGCATTCTTAATCTGGACGATGGCGCGAGCTACGACGTCGAAGTCAGGGTTGGTAGAAGCGCCGTTCATGTAGCGCTTGTTGCCGAACACGTTGGCGGTACCCCAGAGGAGCTTGATGCCGGTCTCAGCCTGCTTCTGCTTCAGGTAGGCAACGACCTCCTTAAGGTTCTTTTCATACTCGTCGACTGTAGGTGCTTCCTGTACGAGGTCGACATCGTGGAAACAGTAGTACTCGATGCCGAGTTTCTGCATGATTTCAAAGCCAGCGTCGGCTTTGTCCTTTGCTGCTTGGACGGGATCTTTGGCAGCATTCCAAGGGAAGGTCTTGGTGCCAGGGCCGAACTGGTCGGCGCCCTCGGCGCAAAGCGTGTGCCACCAGCACATGGCAAACTTAAGCCATTCGCTCATCTTCTTGCCCATCACGACACGGTCGGCGTCATAGTAGTGATAAGCCAGCGGATTCTTACTCTCTTTTCCTTCAAACTTGATTTTCCCGATTTCAGGGAAGTACTGTTTTGACATAAGGCAATTTGATTTATAATTTGACAATTTACAATTTATTGAACTTCTTTTTGTAGGCAAGTTTTCCAACGTTCGTAGGCTGCGGAATAGGCACTAGCGTTGGTGGTGTCAGGCTCGATGACAGCTATGCGGCGGAGGGTAGCCAATGCCTCGGCAGGAGTGGCGTAAAGGCCTGCGCCGATGCCTGCACCGATAGCAGCACCCACGGAGCCGTCGGTGTCGTAGAGTTGGATGGTGGCACCGGTGATGCCTGCCAGCGTGTTGCGGAACATTGGGTTGAGGAACATGTTAGCATGGCCAGCGTGGATTGTAGTGATGGGCATACCCATGGCTTCCATGACTTCCATACCATTCTTGAAGGAAAATACAATGCCCTCTTGTGCAGCACGCAGCAGATGAGCGCGGCTGTGAACATTAAAGTTGAGGCCATGGATGCTGCAACCCACCTCGCGGTTCTGGAGCAGGCGTTCGGCACCATTGCCGAAGGGCAGGATGCTAAGACCATCGCTGCCAATGGGTACGCTGTCAGCCAGCACGTTCATGTCAGCATAGGAGATTCCCTCAGGAGCTACGTGGCGGCGCATCCAACTATTGAGGATACCCGTGCCGTTGATACAAAGCAGCACGCCCAGACGGACAGCCTCGGCTCGATGGTTGACGTGGGCGAAGGTGTTCACACGGCTTAAAGGGTCATAGGCTACGCGACCCATGACGCCATAGACGACACCGGAGGTTCCAGCGGTTGCCGCTACTTCGCCAGGCTCAAGCACACCCAATGACAGGGCATTGTTGGGCTGGTCGCCAGCACGATAGGTCACAGGAATACCGGCCTTCAGTCCAAGCTCGGCAGCTGCTGCGGGTGTCACTCGTCCCTGCTCGGCAAATGTGGGCAGGATGGGAGGTATGAGGCTACGATCGAAGCCGTAGTAGTTCATGAGGAATCCCGCCACGTCGTTTTCGCGGAAATCCCAAAACATACCTTCTGAAAGACCAGGCACGGTGGTAACGGCCTCGCCTGTCAACTTAAGGGCGATGTAGTCGCCTGGGAGCATAATTTTGTCAATGCGGGCATAAGTGTCCGGCTCGTTCTCCTTCACCCAAGCCAGCTTGGCAGCTGTAAAGTTACCGGGGCTGTTCAACAGATGGCTGAGGCATTGCTCGGTACCTAATGCTTCCAAAGCCCGCTGTCCGTAGGGCACGGCACGGCTGTCGCACCAGATAATGGCGGGACGTAGCACGTCGCCTGCCTTATCGATACACACCAATCCGTGCATCTGGTAGGCAATACCGATGGCTGCCACATCGACAGGGCTGCCGCTTTTACCGACGATTTCTAGCACTTCTGCTGTGGCGGCTTTCAGATAACTCCACCAGTCGGCAGGATTCTGTTCGGCCCACCCGGTCTGCACGGCCTTGATGGGGGCTTCCGACTTTGGGTAGAACGCACTGGCTGCTCGTTCGCCCGACTCCAAATCGACGAGGCTCGCCTTGACGGACGAACTGCCGATGTCATATCCTAAGAGATAACGTTTCATGATACATTCATTGATTTTGCGGCAAAGGTACAGTAAAAAAATGAAAAAACAATTAAAGTTAAGAATTAACTCTTCATATTTATTTAAAATGAAGTGTTGTTTTTGCTGTGGGGAGGCCGTCGGCGGTAGCGGTGAGAGTTGCTCGGCCGGTATTGCCATCGTTCTGAAGCACGACGAGGCACTTACCATTGAACGCACGGCGGTAGGGGGCTTTGAAACTTTCGAGAGAAGTTTGCAAGCCATTATCGACACCTGCTACGAAGGCAGGACCATTGACAGAGAAGTTGACAAGATTGTCGGCATGGGGGCAGAGGTTACCGTCTTTATCAACGATATCGACGGTGACAAAGGAGAGGTCGCGGCCATCAGCGGTAAGGTGACATCGGTCTGGAGTGAGACGTATGGCAGCGGGGTCTCCTGCAGTACGTATGGTCTCGGACTTCACTACACGTCCATTCTTGCGAGTAACTACACGGATTTCACCCGGCTCATAGACGACACGCCACTGTGTGTGAAAGTCGCGGCCTTTGGTGCGAATGCCTTGTGAATGACCGTTGATGAACAACTCGGCTTCATCGGCATGATTGAAGTAGGCCCAGATATCGACCGTCTGCCCTTCTTCCCAGTTCCAATGGGGGAAGACGTGAAGCACGGTCTCGTCCGTCCATTCGCTTTGATAGAGGTAATAGACATCTTTGGGGAATCCGGCAAGGTCGACGACACCGAAGTAGCTGCTGCGAGCGGGCCATCCATAAGGAGTAGGCTCGCCAATGTAGTCGAACCCGCTCCATATGAACTGTCCGGCAATATATGGAAGATCGACATAGTAACGAAGGTTCTCTTCGTGTGTGCTACTCCAGGGGGCATGGCTGTTGTCGTAAGCGCTGCATTTGAAAGAAGGATCGTAGTAGGGACGATCCCAGCGTGATGGCTGGATGAAGATGCTGTCGCTGGGCATGCGGTAGTAGCCACGGGTTTGTAGGGCTGAAACGCTCTCACTGATGATGAACGGACGGCCGGGAAACCACTCGGGTACAAGGGGGAAGTTCCGTTCGTGGTAGTTGAAGCCAATGATATCAACGCCTCCCTCAACGAAGAGATTATTGCGTGGGTCAGCGGCATTGCAGCCAGCAGTGATGGGACGTGAGGGATCGAGACGGCGGACAATGTCACACAGATGGCGGGTCAGCAACTGGTTGAAAGTGAAACCCGTGTCGAGGGGTTCAGAGTAGTCGTGACCGGCATTGAGAATCATATTCGCCTCTTCTAGCGAGAGGTTGTCGGCACGGGCATCGTCCCATTGCTCAAGTACCTCGTTGCCGATGCTCCACATGACAACAGAAGGGTGATTGCGGTCACGACGAACGAGGTCGCTGAGGTCGCGTTCATGCCATTCGGTAAAGAAGCGGGCATAGTCGCGTTGTGTCTTACGACGGTACCACATGTCGAAGGCTTCGTCCATAACAAAGAATCCCATCTCATCGCAGAGTTCCAATAATTCGACTGAAGGTGGGTTATGGCTACAACGGATAGCGTTGATACCCATGCCGCGCATTATCTCTAACTGACGCTGGATGGCACGGCGGTTGACAGCTGAGCCAAGGCAGCCGAGGTCGTGGTGGAGGCAAACACCATTTAGTTTCATAGGTTGTCCGTTGAGGCGGAAGCCTTGTTCGGGATTAAACTCAAAGTCACGGATGCCAAAGCGAAAGGCGTAGTCATCAATGACTTTTCCCTCGCGGTTTAACTCAATCTGTGCGGTGTAGAGGTAGGGATTCTCAACGCTCCAACGCTCGGCGCCTGGGACGCGGAACCGCAGGCCGATAGTGGTGCTTGTGACGGGAGTCTCAGTGGTGAAGACAGCCTTCTTTTCCTTATTATATATAGTCACTCGGGCCTGTAGAGACATGTCTTTTCGTGTTCCTGTCTCTTCGGTAATGGTGATGACAAGGCTGTCAGATTCTCCATACTTATAAGCTTCGGCCATGGGAGCGTGGGGCAGCACGTAGGTGTCCCATGGAATGATGTGGATGGGGTTGACGGCAGTAACATAGACGCTACGGAAGATGCCACAACCGCTGTACCAACGGCTGTTGGGCTGGTCGCTGTTATCGACACGGACAGCCAGTACGTTGTCACCCTCCTTGTTGATATAAGGGGTCATGTCGTATTCAAACGAGATGTAACCATAGGGGCGATTGCCGAGTTTATGACCATTGAGCCAGACGGTGGAGTTCATATAGACGCCGTCGAAACGGATGAGCAGCTGCCCATCGGCTTTGTCGATTAGCCCGAGGTCGGCGAGGGTGAAGTGCTTGCGATACCATCCGATTCCACCCGGCAATGCACCTCCACCTGTTCCGGAAGGATTTTTTTCGCTGAATTCGCCTTCGATAGCCCAATCGTGGGGGACGTTCAAATGACGCCATTGTCCGTCGGCAGCTCCAACGGCAGCCAGCTCTTCACTATCGGCGATACCCGTAGAAGGGTAGGGCATGGCTTCGTAGTCCGTCAGGGTGAATAACCAATCGTTGTCGATATTGACTACACGCCGAACGCTTTCTGTCTCTTCGATTCTGGATGTGCAGGCTGCCATCAATAGGAGGCAGCTGAGAAATGAAAGTTGAAGATAGAAAATGGTAGATAGAAGGTTTCTCATATTCTTGTATTTCTAAGGTATGCAACTAAAAATGGAAGCCAGTAAATGACAAAAGCTATGCCTTTGTATGTATTTGTTTCTATTCCGCAGGCTGCGGGTAAACGGCTATAATCCAATACGGCAACTAATTGCGAAGCAATGAAAAGTGTCACAAGCGTTGGCGCACAACGGGTTACCTCGCTACTGACAGCTTTCAGTACTTGTGCGCTACTGGTTAGCGTGCCGTTTATCAATCCAAAGCAGAGACAGGGAATCCCCACCAACAAGGCAAGTATGGGCAGCCATCCAGCTTGTAAGGGGCTGTGTGCCCAATGTCCTGTAACGCTTAGGAGGTTGCCGCTGAATATGCCCCAAGCCACAAGGCTTGCCAAAACCGCGAATACCAACAAAGCCACGACCCATGCCTTTTTACTAGAAGATTTGTTGCCTTGGTGACAGATTGATTTAATAGTTCCCAAAATGAACAATATTAGCAGAATCTCTCCTACAGGAGATGCAGCAAAAGCAGGAAGCACGGAGCGCATCCACCAACGGACACCCTCGCCTGAGAGCAGATTGTTCACACTATCCACGCCGTACAGCCCCACTAACCACGAAGCAAGGACTGCTACCAATAATAGCAGTACATACAAGGTTGTAAAGGGAAACGTGAGCTTCATCTTTTATAGCCTTTAGTCATCTGGGGTGAGGTTGTCCACATTAATGATATGAAGTTCAATAGCGCGGACAACGAGGCGTGTGGAATTGATGGAACGTCCGTCGTTGTCGGGGAAAAGGCGTGAAACCAGATCCACTTGGCGTTTTTCCAGAGATTTGGTGCTGAAAGGCATCGTCCGTAGTCCGGCTATCATGTCCTTCGTGTAACCTAGGGCAAGATGGCGGAGGAAGCGTTCATCGTATTCATCGATGTCGTAAGTGATGATGGCCTTTCGCCGCAGGGTTTCTGCGTTGACGAATTGGCGGAAACGGGCGACAATCTTCTCCAGGATAGGCTGATTGAAGACCCATTGTTTGCCCTCCATGACGCGTTGTACCTCGCTCCGGGTGAGCAACTCGCCGGTTTTCAGTACAATGCCATTGGCTCCAGCGTCAAGAGCATCTACCCAAAGTTTTTCGTTCAGCACTTCGCCTGTGAAGATGAGTACTTTTACCGAAGGATATTTTTTGCGGATGTTCCGACAGATATCTACACCAATGGTTGTGGAGCCGCCCAACCCAAGGTCGAGCAACACCATATCGGGAAGTTCCTTTTCCATCAGCGGCCAGAAGGCCTCCTCCGTCATAGCCGTACCGATGACTTCCGCTTCGGGAATTTCGTTGCGGAATATCTCCTCTGTCCCTTTCAGCTCCAGTCGGACGTCTTCAACAATGATTACTTTCCAAGACATAATTATTTTTTCTAATTGACAATTTCCTATTTACGATTTACTTGTTCTTTTGCTGGCAGGTAGGGTGAAAAGAATGGTGAGTCCGCCATCAGGATTAGCTTGCTCGGCTTTGATGCGACAGCCGATGTGTCCAAAGTACTCATCGTGTTCACGTACTATCTGACGGCAGATGATATATCCTGTGTCATTAGCCGAGGGATAGAAAAGTTCTTGCAGCTCATTAGGGGCAAGAGTCAGACCGCGATTTGTGAAACGGAACACAACGAATCCGTCCTCGCAACAAGCATTAACGGAGAGCACCTGAGGAAGCACTATGGTGTCGTCTTCCTTCCTATGGGAACGCATTTTTTCATAGTTCTCAAGCATCTTTCGTGATGAGCTGGATAGCGCCTCATTTATCAGACTTTCCATAAGGTAGCCTAACATCACCTCATCGCCGCTGACGCAGCTGCCGTCGTGCGATACCTGAAGCGATAGCCCAGGAAGACCGGCGGAGGATGCTTTGTCCTGCAGGTATGTCGCAGCATTACTGAGCAATTCCTCACAGGAGATTTCCTGACGACGGAAGGGGCTGTCCTCCAGTTGTCGAGCAGCGCAGGACGTCAAAGTACCGAAGATTTCGCGGTAGAAGTCTGTTAGCTCGGCCATGTCGAGGAGTTGCTTGCGGTCGGGTTCGCTGGTAGAACTCAAATGTTCAGCCATCTTTCGTATACGTCCCGGATAGTAGGAGGTCTCGTGCTTGATGGTTGATAGGCAGTTGTCGAGCACCATGTTCTGCACGTGTAGGCGGTTTTCTTCGTAGCGGACACGGCGCATTTCGCTGTCTTCGTCCATCATTTGTTCCAATTCCCTGTCGCGTCTTTCCAGTTCGCGGCGGTGTGCCTTTCTTGGACGGACGATGAATGTCCACCAGAAGATAATGAAAGCCAACAATACTACCAGTCCTACCACCAGCATGGTTACGATGTCGCGTCGCGTCTGTTGCATCCGAGCGATATAGTCGGCAAGCGTAGTGTCCTCGCTGGTCAGCTTATAGAGCTCGGTGTATGAACGATTGTTGAATCCGTAGTTGTCCAATTGGTGGAGGGCGAGGTAGGCAATAGCAAGTTCGTTGCGCACGTCGAGGATGGTGTAGTAGTCTGTTTCGAAGTCACTCATCCACCATTGTGTTTCTGTGAGTCCACCACGTCGGCCCGTGAGGGTAAGGGTGTCGAGCTCGCTTTCGGAGCGTTGGCGCAGGTCGGCATTGAGGTAGCTTAGGGCGGAGTCGCCGTAGCAGATGGCATCTTCGTAGCGGCCTTCCAGATTGGCATAATAGACGCTGTCGGCTAATGCCGCTGCTCGGTTCAGCATTTGTTCGTCAGCATTGGCATTGATGTGGGTCGTCGCTATGGCCATTACTATCGCCATAGCCCTTCGTACGGCCTTTGGCAGACGGAACCAGAAGCGGCTGCCTTGTCCTGGCGTGCTATCGATGCCCAGTTGGCAGACGGAGAAGAAACTATCGGTCTTCTGATATTTTTCGATGATGCCCTTGCAGTTCATCAATCCGAAACCGCTGCCATGCTCGGATCCTTCACCTCCGATGCGCGACACGTCCACAATCTTGTGGCCAAGGATTTCCTTGATGTCTTCTTCAGAAAGCCCCACGCCTGTGTCAGCGACGCTCAGTTCCACATAATCGTCCTTTACGTCGGTACTGAGACTGATGCGTCCTCCTTCAGGCGTGAACTTGCGGGCATTGTCCGTCAACGTGTTCAACATGAAGAGCGTGAGCGCCCTGTCGGCTTTCACCCAGGCATCAGTCTCAGCTACGTCAAGTTGTAGCCCTTGCCTTTCGAAGGCGCTTCGGCGGCGCGCAAGGATGTCGAAGAGCCCGCTGACGGCAAACGTCTCAATATGCAGCCCCACAATACCTTGACGAGTCTGAATCCAACCTGCTAGAATGTCATTCAACTCCTCAATCCGCCCTGCGAGCTCGCTGACGTAAGAAAGGTCAACAGAATTCGTTGACTTGCTGTCTTTTTGGCTTGTTGACTTTAGCGCATGGCGCATGCGGTCGATATAAGGGATAATGCTGGTGACAATAGCCAGCGATGCTTTGCGCCTGACGTAGGCTCGCTTGTTCTCTGCCAGTCCTCCGCGGTGTAGGGCCAGTTCATCGTAGAATTGTTCCATGCGCTCGTCGTGCCGTTCCCCCATACGTCTGGTAAACTGCCGGTGGCGCGTCCGTGCCAGAATAGCCAGTACAGCAAAGCCGATGATAAACGCCACAAGGAATATCAGAAACGCCCCCGAAAACTTTCGCACTTCTGCCGTGCGCCGCTCTGCTTCTGCCGTGCGGTATTCAAGCTCTTTATTCTCGCGGATAACCTCCAACATGTCTAAATAGATGTTGCGGTAGATATCCGACGAATCCTTCTTGCCCAATCCGGCGTAGGCCACGCTCACCTGCTCTGAGATACGGCACAGACATTCAGGCACGTTGTCCTCAGCAATACAATCATAGGCCAGCTGTAACGTATCGAGCGACGCCAGCCAAAGCCCCGCTTTGTTGAGTGCTGCCGCACGATGAATGCGGGACTCCGTAACCCAATAGGCCGAGTCGCCATAATGCGAAAGCTTCCACGCTTGTCGCGCTAGTTCCTCGTCGCCCACATGGGCAGCAAGGCTGCGCATGAAGTGGTAGTGCCTCCATTGGGCCGAGTCGCGAGCCGCTAGCTCCTTCTCGTCGATGGCATCCATATCCGCCTGCACTTGATCGTAGTGCCCCATCGTGTAGTGATAGGTGACGGAGATAAGGTAGAATTCATCCCTTGCCCATTGGAATTGTTCCCGTTCGGCGGGGGTGAGCGACGCTTCCTCCTCCTCAATGCGGTCTATGGCATGACGGGCGCGGAGCCATTGCTCGTAGAACGCACGATTATCGGCCGTACGCTGATAGACGCGCATGGCATCTATTGCACGGTTCAGCACGTCTGTCTGACTTGTCGGGTGACATCCCGTCAGCACAGCCGCCCACAGCAGCAAATAGAGCAGTTTCCTCATTACGCCGCGAAGATAATGAAAAAATATGAATTAGGAATGAGGAATGAGGAATTAATTTTAAAAAGGAAAATGTGGATTACAACTGCGAGCATCCAATTCCTGATTTCTAGTTCCTAATCATTCTATTTCTTACGTAGCTCCCAAAAGGCTACTGCTGAGGCTGCTGCCACGTTGAGCGAATCGACGCCATGCGCCATAGGGATGCGAGCCACGTAATCGGCACGAAGGATGACGTCGTGCGGCAGGCCGTCGCCTTCCGTGCCCATGATGATGGCTAACCGCTCCTCGTTTCCAAGCGCCTTGTCATCGAGGGGTACCGATTTGTCTGTCAGCGCCATTGCTACGGTTTTGAAACCCTTGTCGTGAAGGAGGTCAAAAAGCCCATCCGCAGAAACTGCAGTCCAAGGCACCAGGAATACCGCTCCCATACTGACGCGTACGGCACGCCGGTTCAGCGGGTCGCAGCTGTCGGCTGTCACCAGCAACCCGTCAATACCCAGCGCCGCAGCACTACGGAAGATGGCGCCGATGTTTGTTGAGTCGCACACTCCGTCGATGACGCATACGCGTCGCGCCCCTTGCAACACCCCTTCTGCCGTCTTCGGAGCAGGGCGGCGCATGGCGCAGAGCACCCCACGCGTCAGCGTGTAGCCTGTCAGTTGTGCCAGCAACTCGCGCTCCCCCGTATAGACGGTGATGTCGCCACAACGAGCCACGATGTCAGCTGCGTCGCCCGTCACATGACGTTGTTCCATCAGCAACGACACAGGCTCAAACCCTGCATCCAGCGCCACACGTATCACCTTCGGGCTCTCCACGATGAACAGCCCCTCAGCCTCCGTGCCTTTCCGCGGGTTTGCAAGTCCTGCATAAACCCTTACGCTCGGCTCTTCAAGCGATGTCAATGTAATAATCCGTGCCATAAACTTTTTTCCGCCGCGAAGATTCTGGAGGCAAACAAACTATTGTTTGTGATTAATTAAAACAAGTCTGAATGGGTACCTGTATCTACTAATATCAAGCGTAATTCAAAATTGTCTTGTTCCCATATTAACAGCCAGTCGGGTTGAATATGGCACTCCCAACATCCCTTGTACTTTCCTTGCAACTTGTGAGGATGGTATAATTCTGGGAGTTCACCTTTTTCTTGGAGAATATCCAAAACCGTTGCAAAAGCAGACACATCAAGTCCTCGGCGGACACATCGTCTTAACGAGCGTTTGAACTGCCCAGTATAAATTACCTCGTACATGGTATTAACCCAGAATTTGTTTAATCAAGTCTTCTGAGTTTTTTGCGTGATAGACATTTCCTTTACGAATGTCTTCCAGCCCTTTGTCTATACCGCTCTTACGCTCTTGACGAATTTTCCATCCCATTTTTTTGGAAATCGTCCGTAAAAAACTCATATCTGCATCGGGCAATGAGATATTTACAGTCTTATTATTTAATCCAACATTCATAATTATTGTTTTTTCGATTGCAAAGATAGTGCAAGAAGAGAGAAATACCAAATTTATTTGAGTATTTCCAAGCTGTAACCTATTTGAAGGCTCCTGATGGGGAATAAAAAAATAGAGTGAACTGAGTGAAAAAGCAAAGTAATAGTGGCTTTTTTCTTTGCTTTGTCTTTTCTTTTTCTTTTATTTACAAAAAATGAGAAGAAAAGAAAGATAAAAAAACTATCTCCACCTCAGAAAAAGCGATGAGGTGGAAAAACGGGAAACGTTCTCGTCAAGGTCTTTAGACAATTGGGGGGGGCAATAGTTGGTCTTTTCTTCCTTATAATGACCAAATGTACCTTTTCTTCCCCCTCTCTTGTCTTATGACGGAACAACAATTAAATCATAATTACTTCAGGAAGAAGCCTCCCTTGGTTTACAACAATGTGTTATCCGTCATATTCATGTTCAAACCCACATTTGCCACAACAGTAATATGATTTTGTCTTTCCAAGGGCACCTCCTAATAATCCAACAGGACCTAATAAGACACCACCGACAGCCGCTTTTTTGAGGCTAAATCCTTTTTTTTGCCGATCAATTTTTTTCCAACTTGAAACATTGCCACACATTGGGCATTTACTTGGTGCTTTCATATTGTTCTTTTTTGCCTCACTGTTTCCTCCGTTTGGCATTAAAAAATAATAATATGGTGTGGAAACTTGTTGCTTCACTCCTTTGATAGGCTTCTCGCATTGCCCTTTCCCGTGAGTAAAGCAATAGCCCACACCAATCAGGTATATCGGATTGCCAATGGCAAAGTTGATATTACCTAACGTGTGGTGCTATTACCACCATCTTCACGGGATCAATTTTGCGAGAATCTATCAAAGGAAGATGAATTCAATAACACCTTTTCCAAATGTCTGCCATGCGGTCTTACGATGCATAACGGGACAAAGATAGTGATAGCCGAACGAATTTGCAAGAAAAACATAATTTTTTTATAAAACACGAAGTGAAGCCTGTCAAAAACTTCGTTTAGGATAAAACAAATTGCGGTACAGCTAAAAAAGTTTGTAAAACATCTACACAATCTACACGAACGAGGTATCGGGTTGAATTATTGCTGTTTGAAGCGTGTAGATGGGGCGTTTTAATCTACACTATCTACACAATCTACACGGTTTTTGGTGATTTTGCAGAAAAAAGCACTATAGAATTATTCGTATCATTCGGATATTTTGCCGTTCATATAAACAAAAAAATGGACGTATGAAACGAATGTTTTCGCAACGTTTGATGTCGTTTATAAACAGGGGCGGCGTTTATATAAACACGCCCCCTGTTTATATAAACACGGGCGCTGTTTATAAACAGAATAGGCGAATGGAAAAATAACGCAGGCAAATAAATTCTCAGAGCAGGCGAATAATTTTTTAACGCAGGGGAATAATTTGCCAGCGCAGGCAACTGTTGGGAGGAAGAAAAGGAAACTTTTTGGAGGTTTTGTTTTGTTCTGTCTGGATTTTTTTCGTATCTTCGCAGCCGGTATAGATTATAGATTGAAGATTGAGAATTGAAGATTGAAGCTGAAGATTGAACTAAAAATAGAAATAAAATGAACAGAATGCGTTTTTTCCTTTTTTCCGTCGCCCTTATTCTGGTGCTGACGGGCGTGCGGGCAGAGGGGCTTCCCCTTGTAGGCAACATCGGCGGACGTGACGTCACGTCGCTGAATGGCGACTGGAACTACATCGTCGATGTGCAGGAGGAGGGATACTACGACTACCGTATGAACGTCACCCGCTGGGGCTTCTTCCAGAATGCCAAGCCACGGCGTCCTGAGGAACTCATTGAATATGACTTCGACAAGGCTGCCACCATGAAAGTTCCTGGCGACTGGAACACGCAGGACGAGCGCCTCTTCTTCTACGAGGGCACGGTATGGTTCAAGCGCTCCTTCAACTGGACGAAAGCCGAGGGCCGTCGCACGTTGCTCTACTTCGGCGCCATCAACTACGAGGCACACGTCTATGTGAACGGCACGAAGGTGGGGAGCCACGTGGGAGGCTTCACACCCTTTAACTTCGACATCACCAATCAGCTGCGCGAAGGCGATAACTTCGTCATTGTCAAGGTGGACAACAAACGCCATGCTGAGGACGTGCCCACGCAGATCTTCGATTGGTGGAACTATGGCGGCATCACACGCGATGTGCTGCTCGTCAGCGTTCCTGAAACCTATATTGAGAACTACACATTGGCGCTTGATCCTCATGCACTTGATGCGCAGACGGGCAAGAAGGCGAAGAAGGGCGCACTACCCATCAACTTCTCGCTACGGCTGAATCGTCCTGAGGCAGGACAGGCGGTAACCCTCGCAATCCCTGAGCTGAAGTTGAAGCAGACGCTTACTACCGACGAGGAGGGCTGCATTGCCGCAACGCTGAAGGCCAAGCCTCAGCTTTGGACGCCTGAGAATCCTAAATTATATAAGGTAGAGCTGACGTTGGCAGGGGAGACGCTGGCAGACGAAATCGGCTTCCGCACCATCACCACGCGCGGCAAGCAAATCCTGCTGAATGGCGAGCCCATCTTCCTGCGCGGCATCAGCATCCATGACGAGAAGCCCAACGGGGGAGGGCGTACAAATACCGTCGAGGACTCCCACACGTTGCTTACTTGGGCAAAGGAGCTGGGTTGCAACTTCGTCCGTCTGGCTCATTATCCGCATAACGAGAATACCGTTCGTGAGGCCGAGCGCATGGGCATCCTCGTCTGGTCGGAGATTCCCGTTTATTGGACGATTGCCTGGACAAACCCTGCGACGTTTGACAACGCGCGCCAGCAGCTGACGGATATGATAAGCCGCGACCAGAATCGCGCCAACGTCATTATCTGGAGTATTGCCAACGAGACTCCTCACGGCGCCGACCGAGAGAACTTCCTCAGCCGTCTTGCCACTCATGCCCGTGAGCTTGACAACACGCGCCTCATCAGTATGGCTATGGAAGTGACGTCGGCTTCGAACTATCACAACCGTCTTAACGACAACATGAACAAGTACGTGGACGTCATCAGCTTCAATCAGTATATCGGCTGGTATCGCGACGTGAACGATGCCCCCAAGATGACGTGGGAGGTGCCTTACGAGAAGCCCGTCATCGTCAGCGAGTTCGGCGGGGGAGCCAAGTATGGCTATCGAGGCCCGAAGAACCAGCGCTGGACGGAGGAGTTCCAAGAGAATCTTTACCGCGAGAACGTCGCCATGTTGGAGAAGATTGACGGGCTTTCGGGCACTACGCCTTGGATTCTGAAAGATTTCCGCTCGCCCCGCCGTGTGCTCGACGGCATTCAGGATTACTACAACCGCAAGGGCCTCTACTCCGACAAGGGCGAGCGCAAGCTGGCTTTCTACGTGATGAAGGAGTGGTACGAAAAGATTAAGAATGAGTGGAATAAGAAGTGAGCTGAGGGAGTACGTTGAGGCGGAGATAATTCCCCGCTATCGCGGCTTTGACAAGGCGCATCAGGAAGACCACGTCCGTATGGTCATCCGTCAGGCGTTGGAATTGGGCGAGCGTTTGGGAGCCGATATCGAAATGCTCTATACCGCTGCTGCCTACCACGATACGGGTTTGGTTGAGGGGCGCGAAAGGCATCATCTGGTGTCGGGCAGCATTATTCGCGCCGACAAGCAGCTAAGGGAATGGTTTGCTGAGGAGGAGATAGAACTGATAGCTGAGGCTGCTGAAGACCATCGCGCTTCGTCTGACCATGAACCCCGCAGCCTCTATGGGTGCATTATTGCTGAGGCAGACCGTTTTATTGATGCTGACACTATCGTCCGCCGTACCGTGCAATACAGTCTCACCCATTATTCGGAGCTGAATCACGAGGGGCATGTGGAGCGTTGTGTCAGTCATTTGAAGGAGAAATATGGCGACGGGGGCTACCTGAAACTGTGGATTCCCGATTCACCTAACGCCCAACGTTTGGAAAAACTGCGCGTCATCATCCGCAACGAATCCCGCTTGCGCGAAGTTGTCGAAAGCATCTTAATAGAGGAGGCTTAGAGTAAAAATGTTTGATATGCAGAGGATGCCGTATACAAAACTATTTTTCTTAACTCTTAACTCTTAACTCTTAATTCTTAACTCTTAACTCTTAATTCTTAACTCTTAACTCTTAACTCCAATAGTAGCGCTCGGTAGTATTCCGCTTTCTTTTCCAATGCAAGCGGATAAGCACGCGATGTGGAGGGCATCCGATACCAGCGCAAGCGGCGTCCGAAGGCTTCTATCTCGCTGAAGGTTCCTATCTTGGGGGTATGGAGAGCAGCATTACTACAGGCATCCGATAAGAATTGGAATAAAGCTTCCGAGGCCTTGCCTCCTGTTGTCACTAACGTATGGCATTCAGGAATCTGAGCCAGAAGGGAACCGATGTCCGTAGGCTCAACAATCTGGAGGAATTCGTCGCTCGCATTTCCTTTCAGTCGGCAAACTTTGCGAGCCGTATCAAAGAAAGCCATTCCATTCTCTCTCGCAAATGCCTCAATAGCTGCCCGATTGAAAGCTTTCCCTAATAGGAAGTGGGCTTTGTCGCCAAAGCAGAGAAGTCCCCAAATTCTCCAGAAGTCGTTGATAAAGTTAGGGTAAAAGAACTCCATCGACCATTTCTCTCTTGGCGGCGGAAAGCTGCCCAAGAACAATACTCTCGCTCCCGAAGGCAGAAATGGCTGCAACGGATGTTCTTCATACACTAAACTCATAAGCCTTTCTACGCAGAGGAATGACTCCTAATTTCTCATTCCTAATTATACAATTAATAAAGGTGTATGCTGTCGGCGCGGGCGGAGGGGAGTAGGTTGATGCCTTGCCAGCACATCAGCAAGCAGAGGAAGGCGAAGATGCAGAGCCAGAGGGCGGTGTGTTGGGCCTCGGGATTTTTCTCGCGGATGTGGAGGAAAAACAGGTAGGCTAACCAAGTGATGCCTGCCCATGTCTCTTTTGGATCCCACGACCAATAGCCTCCCCATGCTCGCTCAGCCCAAAGGGCGCCGAAGAGCATGCCGATAGTGATGAAGGCAAAGGCCGCACGAGCAAAGGCATCGCAAGAGTTGAGACTTTCGGCTGTGCGGCGGCGTCCGCGGATAAGCTGCCACACGGCAAGCACGGCCGATACTGCAGCCATAGCATAGGCAAGGATATAGACCAGCACATGCGGCGCGAACCACGGGCTCTGTAACGCAGGGACAGGCATCTTGCTCACAATCTGCGGAGAGAATTGGATGAAAAGGAAGAATATCAGGGCAACCATAGCGCAGCCCCAGATAATCCAAACATATTTCTTCTTAGAGTGATCAGTGATCAGTGAACAGTGAACAGATGATAGTTCTTCATCCGATGGATTTATCTGTTCTCTGTTCTCTGTTCTCTGTTCACTACTTGTTACCAGCAGTAGCGCTGCGGCGAGGAGCATCAGCAAGATGCCTGCCAACATGACGCCTTGCAATGGCTCGCGTACCATGCCAAGGACGCTGTAGGCGCTGTCGGCTCCGGCATCGCTATCGTAGTCGTACTGGTAGATTTTCCAGCCGCCCACGCTGAGGGGGTGGTTGACTTCGATGATGCCGCTGGTTTCCTTTCCGTCAATTGTGCGGACAACGAGGTCGGAGGCAAAGCGTTTGGGACGACCGTTGGGGTAGGTGTCCATGATGAAGTCGTTGAGCTTTACGCTGAGATTGTGAAACGTCACGGTAGTACCCTCATAGACTTTCAGCTCTTCCTCTTCGCGCAACTGGCTGCCGACAGCTCCTCCGGCAAGGGCAATGACAAGCCCCATTTGCATGACGGCCATTGGCAGTCGGTTGAGTTTATAAGGACGCAGGCGGCGGATGGAGTCGATGACGAGGGCGATGCACATTAGGGCATAGATGATACGGAACGTCCACGACTGCACGCCACTACGCGAGATAAGCCCTACCAGTATGGTTACGAACAGCCCTGCGCCCAGCGTCAGGTAGAGGAAAAGGGATTGTCTACGTTGGTTTGTATTCATTTTTTAGTAAATGATTTTGATGGCGCAAAGGTAGCAGGATTATATGGCTCCCGCAATCCCTAAAAATAGGTATTTTAATTCTTTCAACTAAAAATTATACATCATCAAAGCGCAGACGCGCTCGTTGGCTACGGTGTGGAGGTTGTTGACGGAGCCGTTGAGCTGCATGTCACCGTAACAAGCGGCGGTATGCTCCAATTCGAGACCGAGCATGAGGTTCTTCACACGGTAGGTGGCCATGGGGCTTAAGCGATACACCTCGCCGAGGTTGGAGGAAACACCTGCATGGTTGCCCCAGATGTGGACGCTACCCGGGACAATGGTGGGTCGATCACCCTCCTTCAGCCAGGGGCGGACACCGAGATTCTTCAGCCATCCAGCCATGAGCCCGATTCGGAAGGAGTTCTTAGCGGGGACGTTATACATGATGGTTGTCCATGCAGCTGCGGCGGTAAGGGGGAGCAGCGTGTGGTTGTCGGAAGAGTCCATGCCAAAGCCCGAGGGCAGCAGCATGTGGGAGAGATTCTCGCCGCAGACGCCTTTCGCCTTGATGTCTATTCGTCCGATGCGCTGCGAGGTGCTGAGCATAGCAGCATAAGAGGTGATGCGACTATCGCCAATTTTGATGGACGAGACATCAAAGCCAAGGGCGGTGGGGGCACTCTTTCCGCCAAGTGTCATTCCTACATAGACCTCAGGCCACAGCCCGCGGCGGGAATAGGTATATGACGGGGCGCCATTCATCCCAACCGAGGCATATTGGAATTGATAGATTGCAGCCGTGGTGAACATGATGGAGGCATCAGCCCAGTAGTCGTAGCGAATCATCGGCGAGCGGTTGAAGGGGTTGAAGGGATTACCGGTGGCGAGGCTGAAGACATCGGGCTTGAGGTCGCCTGACATGGGATGCCACGTCTGGCCGACAAGGAGTTGTGAGTGATAGCTATCCTGCCACTCCAATGCCGTGTAAGCCTGACGAATGCGGAGCAGAGTACCCGTGGCGCTGTAGCCGCCGAAGTCCGTTTCAATCTTGCCCATCGTATTGGCTCCAAAAACCTCAGGTCCCGTAAGGTCCACGCCTATACGGGTGGTCATGGCAAGGAACTTCACCGAGGGGTCGGCATTCGTGTCGTGTCCTGCGGCATCGTAGCTGGCATCGAGCGGGAGGATATTGAAAAGGTCCTCAGCCACCATCAGGCTGCGGCGTGAGTCGTAGCAGAAGAAGTTGTTGACGAAACCATAGAGTTTGGCATTCACGCCCCAAAGGGCAAACTGTGCCTGAGCAGCTGTTGACAGCATGAGCAATAGGCAGAGTAGGGAAGTGTTCTTTAATTTCATTTCTATTTTACCTAAAAAGACGCGGCAAAAGTACTATTTTGTGAGCAAATGACCAAATAAAACGATATTTTTCATTCTCCGTGCAGCGAAAATACCCATAGCGAATACGCTATTCAGCGTTAAAAATGTGAATTGTTTTGCTTTTATACTCAGATTATACTAACTTTGCCAGCCAAAATTTTATCATTGCAACTATGCGTCGTACGATTGTTCGGATACTTTGGGCGTTGCTGGCCGCTGGCATACTGGCCATGGCTGTCATCTTCTTTGCCATCAACAAAGGGTGGATAGGCTACGTCCCTCCGGTGGAAGACCTTGAGAATCCTGAGTATAAGTTTGCCTCGCAGATTATCTCTGTCGACGGCGTTCAGCTGGGTACCTTCAGCTACAGCGGGGAAAATCGCGTCTGGGTCGACTACGAGGAGCTTGCGCCTTGTCTCGTCAATGCTCTCATTGCCACGGAAGATGTCCGTTTTGGTAAGCATAGCGGCATCGACTTGCGTTCGCTCGTCCGTGCCGTCGTCAAGCGCGGTGTGCTCCGCCAACATACGGCGGGCGGTGGCAGTACTCTCACTCAGCAGCTTGCGAAACAGCTCTATACCGAGGTAGCTGGCAGTTCACTCGAGCGTCTGTTCCAGAAACCCATCGAGTGGGTTATCGCCGTCAAGCTGGAAAAGTACTACACTAAAGAGGAAATCCTCACCATGTACCTCAATAAGTACGATTTCGGCAACAACGCCATCGGCATCAAGACCGCCACGAACACCTATTTCGCCAAGGAGCCTTCGGAGCTCTCACCCGAAGAGGCAGCCACGCTGGTGGGCATGTGCAAGAACTCATCGCTCTACAACCCCATCCGCCGTCCTGAGCTGTCGCGTCAGCGCCGCGATGTCGTGCTCGGCCAAATGGAGAAAAACGGTTACATTTCCCACGAGGAGGCTGACGAGTATCGTGCCAAGGATCTCGTCCTCAACTATCGTCGTGTTGACCATAAGACGGGTCTTGCTCCTTACTTCCGTGAATATCTGCGCGGTGTGATGACGGCTACGAAGCCCGAACGCAAGAACTACCGCGGCTGGCAGGAGCAGAAGTGGTATGAGGACAGTATTGATTGGGCCACCAATCCTCTCTACGGCTGGTGCAACAAAAATCTGAAGAAGGACGGCAAGCCCTACAACGTTTATACCGATGGCTTGAAGATTCACGTCACCATCGACAGTCGCATGCAGCGCTATGCCGAGGAGGCGGTCGACGAACACATCAAGGGCTATCTGCAGCCCCGTTTCTTCAAGGCCAAACAGGGAAAGAAGAATGCCCCCTACGATAAGTTGTCGAAGAGCGAGATAGAGGCCAGCTTGACGCGGGCTATGACGCAAACGGATCGCTACCGCCAAATGTCGAAGGCGGGCTTTTCCGAATCTGCCATCCGCGACTCGTTTGACGTTGTTCAGCCCATGCAACTCTATTCCTACGATCGCGGCTACATTGACACTATCATGAGCCCCATGGACTCCATCCGCTACTATAAGCACTTCCTCCGCTGCGGATTCATGTCAATGGATGCTCTCACGGGCCATGTGAAAGCCTATGTGGGCGGCCCCGACTTCTCCCATTTCCAATACGATATGGTCATGCAGGGACGTCGTCAGGTGGGTTCCACCATCAAGCCTTTCCTTTATACGCTGGCTATGGAGAACGGCTTCTCACCCTGTGATCAGATGCGCTATGGCCCTCAGACACTCCTCACCGAGGACGGCCGCGTATGGAGTCCTCGCGATGGCGGCCACAGCTCCATGATCGGGCAGATTGTCAGCCTTAAGTGGGGGCTCTCCCGCAGTAGTAACTGGGTGTCTGCTTGGCTGATGAGCAAGCTTAATCCCTATGCCTTCGTAGAGATGATTCACCAGTTCGGCGTTCGAAACCGCGATATCCCTCCCACGCTCTCACTCTGCCTTGGCTCGTGCGACATCAGCGTGGGCGAGATGGTTGGTGCCTACAGCGCCTTCCCCAATAACGGTATCCGTACCGAGCCCGTCTTTGTCTCCAAAATTGAGGACAACGAGGGCAACATCGTCGCCACCTTCTCGCCGAAAACCTACGAGGTGATCAGCCGCGAAGGCTCTTATAAGATGATTGATATGATGCGCGCTGTGGTTGACCAAGGCACGGGTGGGCGTTTGCGTTTCCGCTACGGACTGAAGGCTCCTATTGCTGGCAAGACCGGTACCACCAATACCAACTCCGATGGTTGGTTCATGGGCTATACCCCCAGTCTGGTGAGTGGCTGCTGGGTGGGAGGCGAAGATCGCGACATCCATTTCTCCTCCATGTCCGACGGTCAGGGCGCGGCCATGGCTCTGCCCGTGTGGGCCATTTACATGACGAAAGTCTATGCCGACCCGTCGCTGGGCTACTCGCAGTCTGAGACCTTCGACATCCCTGCCGGCTTCAACCCCTGTGGGACGGGCGCCAATCTCCCAGTCGCTGCCGACATTGTCCCTGCTGATGTCTCCATCGACGATTTGTTCGACTGATTTAATGATGTCAACGAGCCTACAAGTCAACATGTCGGTTAACGAAATCGGCTATCCCTGGCGTGTTGACTTGTTGACGTGTGGACTTGTTGACCATAATATTTCCTCCCTCCGCAGTAGTGCGGTGCCGGCTGTGCGTCTGGACATAGTCGTCCCTGCGGGGCAGGCCGAGCAGGAGCGTTTGCTGCAAGCACTCTTTACCAATCGTCTTTTGCGCGAGGGTACGGCAGACCACTCTGCCGCTGTGCTGGCCGAACGCCTTGACCATCTCGGGGCCTGGCTTGAGCTCAGTGTCGCCGTCCATCACAGCTTCGTCACCCTCTACACGCTTCGCCGTCACGTCCCAGAAACCTTTCGTCTGGTGCGTGACATGCTGCAGCACCCCACTTTCCCCGAAGATCGTTTCGAAGTCGTCCGACAGAACAACCTCAGCCAATACCTCGTGGGGCGTCAGCGGGGCGATGTCGTGGCGCGGCGCCTGTTTGCCACCGCGGTCTATGGCCCCCAGCACCCCTGCGGACGCTTTGCTGACGAGGCGGACTACCGCGCCCTTACCCGCGACGACCTTGTCCGCTTCCATAGCGCCCACTACCGCCCATCTGCCTTCGCCCTCTTCCTCTCTGGTGATGTGGATGACGAAGTCGAGGAATTGGCAGCAGAGATGAAGACTCCATCCCCGTTCCCCTGTGAGGGGGAGAGTCATGCAAATGCTCACGAGTTGCACGCCAGCCACCCCTCCCTTGAGGGAAGCGTTGGGAGTGAGCCTTTCTGCTATTCTCTTTCCACCGCGCAGCAGGACAGCATTCGCATGGGCGGTCTGATGATGGACGTAGGATCTGATGATTACTACCTTATGCGTATCGTTACCGCCATCCTCGGCGGTTATTTCGGCAGCCGTCTCATGCGCATCGTCCGCGAGCAGCAGGGATTGACTTACGGCATCAATGCCGACCTCTTCACTAATACCCGCCAGGTGATGTTTGTGGTGAGTAGCGAAGCTGCCGCCGGCCATGGACGCGAGGTTGTCGATGAGGTGCACCGCCAGTGTCGCCGACTCTGCGATGAGCCCGTCCCCGCCGATGAACTGGAGCGCGTCAGGGGTTACATGCTGGGCGAAATCTACCGCAATTATGAAGGCGTCTACAACCTTGTTGATGCCCACATCTACGCCCATACGCTCGGCCTGCCGCCCGATCATCTGCAACGCACCATCGACACTATCCGCACCGCTACCTCCGATGCCCTTCTCGCCGTCGCCCGCCGCTGGCTTTGCCCCGACCGCTTTCATACCGTCATCGTTACCCCAAAGGAGACGTAATGCCCACGTCTTTCGTTCTTGTTAAATGACGCTGTCATTTATTTAAACGACCCTGTCATTTATATAAACGACGCTGTCGTTTTCCGTCGTCAGCTTCTTTTTTTTGTTGGGAATCCCGATAGAGTTGTGGTACCGTCAATCTGCGAAGTGAGATGCGCTTTTTTGTTTTTTTCTTCCTTTTGTTTGGCCGTTTGCGGGGAAAGGGGTATCTTTGCAGTCATTTATATAATAATAAGGTTTACGATAAACGATTTCCAAAGTGACTAAGAAACGCCTATATATCCTTCTTCCTGTCTTTTTCGTGATGCTGATGGGGATATCGGCTGCCGATGCAGCTACCCCGCAGGTGGCGGACGGTGACACCGTTAAAGGGAAGACCATCCACCTGCATGACGGCTCAACCTATCAAGGCGAGTCCATCCTCGGCCTTGTGCCTAACGGACGGGGTGAGCTGACGCGCGAGGGCGGCGAACGCTATGTGGGACAGTTTGTTCACGGCAAGCGGCAGGGCGAAGGCACTTATTACTACCGCGACGGCAGCCGCTACGAGGGCAACTGGGAGCAGGATCGTCCGCATGGGCGTGGCACACGCTTCTATCCCAATGGCGACCGCTACGTTGGCCAGTGGCAGGGCGGTGAAATCGACGGCTACGGCACGCTGTTTTATGCGGGCGGCGATGCCTACTCGGGGTTGTGGGAGCGCGGCGTACGCTCCGGCCAGGGCACCTACACCTGGACGGGTACGGGCGCCTACTACATGGGCGGATGGAAAGACAACCTCCGCGACGGCGAGGGGATGATGACTTATCCTGACGGCAGCCGTTACGAGGGCAACTGGCGTGGTGGAAGGCGTCACGGACAGGGAAAGGCCACCTTCTCCGATAGCGCCCGCTACGAGGGACAGTGGTACAACGACGTCATGCACGGTCACGGCACCTACCGCTTCGCCAATGGCGATGTCTACACGGGCGACTACATCCGCGGACAGCGTACGGGCGACGGTGTCTATACGTTCGTCTCGGGCGACATCTACAACGGCCACATGGACGATGGCGTCATGCAGGGCGAGGGACTGATGAGTTTCATCCTCGGCGGCAGCTACGACGGTCATTGGGTGGCCGGGCGCTTTGACGGCATGGGCACCTACAGCACCGCCGACGGTGGCAGCTACAAGGGTATGTGGCATGCGGGGCTTCCTCACGGACACGGGCGGCTCATCGACCCCAAGACGCACCACCGCTTCGAGGGCGAGTTTGTCCACGGACGCCGCACGGGGCTTTTCAACGAGTATGACGAAGAGGGCTCCTTCGTGCAGCAGATATCCTTCAACGACAGCAGCATCGTCTTCCGCGGCTATCCGCTGATGGATGACGAGGAGGGCGAAGATGAAGAGGACGATGGTGAAGGCGAGGGCGAAGGCGACTACATCGACGATGGCTCCAACGCCGACGTCCCCGATGAAGGAGAGGGAGAGGAATGAGAAAAAGAAAACAATGAATAATAAACTGTAAGATGATATGATACTTGATTCTCTTGAAAACCTTGGCAATTATGCCGCGCTGAATCCCTTGTTTGCAGAGGCTGTCCGCTTCCTGCGTGATACGAATCTTGCTGCCTTGGAGCCTGGCAAGATTGTGCTTGAGCCCGACAAACTCATTGTGAACGTCAATGCCATTCCTCCCAAGACTGCCGACGAGGCTAAGTTGGAGACGCATGTGGAGTACATCGATATCCAGGTACCCATCACGGCTGAGGAGACCATGGGCTACACGCCAGCTGAAGACCTCCCTGAGGCTCCCTACGATGCTGCCATCGACATGGCGCTCTATCCCGGACGTGCTGCCAACTACTTTACCTTGAAGCCCGGTATGTTTGCCATCTTCTTCCCTGCTGACGGCCATGCCCCCGGCATCACCCCGACAGGACTGAAGAAAATCATCATCAAGGTGAAAGTATCTGCGATTTGAAAATTCACGATTGATAGACGATTTAAAGATATTATGCTGAATCTCATCAAGAACGACCCTTGGCTGAAACCTTACGAGGCTGCCATCGAAGGACGATACGACTACTACTGCCAGCGCCTGCAGACGCTGACGGAGAAGGGACACCGCACGCTGACGGAGTTTGCCAACGGCCATCTCTGGTATGGCCTCCATCGCACCGGCGACGGCGGCTGGGTGTTTCGCGAGTGGGCTCCCAACGCCACGGCCATCTGGCTGGTGGGCGACTTCAACGACTGGCAGCGCCGTGACGAATACCGCCTGACGCGGCTCAATCCCCATGGCGACTGGGAGGTGACATTGCCCGACGAGGCTCTCCGCCACGGTCAGCACTACAAGATGCTGGTGGAGTGGAACGGCGGCAGCGGCGAGCGCATCCCTGCTTTTGCCCAGCGCGTGGTGCAGGATGCGGCAACGGCCATCTTCAGCGCCCAGGTGTGGGATCCGCGTGTGGCTACCTATAAGTGGAGGAAGAAGACGTTCCGCCCACGCCGCGACCCGCTGCTCATCTACGAGTGCCACATCGGCATGGCGCAGGACGAGGAGCGTGTGGGCACCTTCAACGAATTCCGCGAGCGGGTGCTGCCCCGCGTGGTCAAGGCGGGGTACAACTGCATCCAAGTCATGGCCATTCAGGAGCATCCTTACTACGGCTCGTTCGGCTACCACGTCAGCAACTTCTTTGCCCCTTCCAGCCGCTTCGGCACTCCCGAGGAACTGAAGGAGCTCATCGACGAGGCTCACCGTCAGGGCGTCAGCGTCATCATGGACCTCGTGCATAGCCATGCCGTGAAGAATGAGAACGAGGGCCTCGGCCTTCTTGCCGGCGACCCCTGTCAGTACTTCTACAGCGGCGACCGACGTGAGCACCGTCAGTGGGACAGCCTCTGCTTCAACTACGGCAGCGACGACGTCTGCCACTTCCTGCTCTCGAACTGCAAGTACTGGATGGACGAGTTCCACTTCGACGGTTTCCGCTTCGATGGCGTCACCTCGATGATATACCTCGACCACGGCCTCGGCACAGCCTACACCGACTACAGCGCCTACTACAACGGTGGTCAGGATGGCGACGCCATCTGCTACCTGACATTGGCCAACGCCTTGATTCACGAGGTCAACCCCGCTGCCATCACCATTGCCGAGGAGGTGAGCGGCATGCCCGGACTGGCTGCCCCCATCGCCGACGGCGGCTATGGCTTCGACTACCGCATGGCCATGAACATCCCCGACTACTGGATTAAGGTCATCAAGGAGCGCGTTGACGAGGACTGGAAGCCCACCTCGCTCTTCTGGGAGGTCACCAACCGCCGTGCCGACGAGCACACCGTTTCCTACGCCGAGAGCCACGACCAGGCGCTGGTGGGCGACAAGACCATCATCTTCCGTCTGGTGGATGCCGACATGTACTGGCACTTTGCCAAGGGCGACGAGAACTACACCGTCAGCCGCGGCATTGCCCTGCACAAGATGATACGCCTGCTCACCGCCTCCACCATCAACGGCGCCTATCTCAACTTCATGGGTAACGAGTTTGGCCACCCCGAGTGGATTGATTTCCCCCGTCAGGGCAACGGCTGGAGTTACAAGTATGCCCGCCGCCAATGGAGCCTGCGCGACAACGACCGTCTCTGCTACCAGTACCTCGGCTTGTTCGACGAGGAGATGATACACCTCATCGGCTCTGTCCGCAACTTCCAAAAGAAGAATATACTTCCCGTCTGCCAAAACGATGGTGATCAGGTGCTGGCCTATCTGCGTGGCGATCTGCTCTTTGTGTTCAACTTCAACCCTGTGAAGTCGTTTACCGACTACGGCCTGCTCGTGCCCCGCGGCATCTATCGCGAGGTGCTGGGAACGGACAATCCTGCCTTTGGCGGACAAGGGCTTTCGGACGCAACAATCGACCATTACTCCTGTCCTGACCCTCTCTACCGCCGTCAGCGCAAGGAGTGGCTGCGGCTTTACATCCCTGCCCGCACGGCTGTGGTGCTGAAGCGGAGCGAGATAAACGTCTAACCCTTCATGATCATGAAACGAGCTCAGGATAAGCGCAACAAGCCGATAGCCATCATCCACGCCGTGCTGTTCGTGGCGTTCACGGTGCTGTTCTTTGCCTTTTTCCAGCGTGACCTTGTGGCGCTGATGCAGGCCACGTGGTCGCGTGGGCAGACGCTGAACAATCCGCTGGTGACGGCGGCCATTGTGGCGCTGGTGCTCATTGTGCTGCAGTGGATCGTGAAGCTCATCACCCGCCTCGGAGGGCGGTGGGAGGCCTTCACGTGGGTGCCCTCGTACCTGCTGCTGGGGTTGACCACCTCTGTCGACGGGGCCTCGATGCACTACGACCTCCGCCCCTGGGCATTCGTCGTGGGGGGCTGTGTGCTGATGCTGCTGGTCGTCTGCTGGCTCAGCGCCCACTGGTATTCCGACAAGCGGACGTCGTTCTCGGCCCTGTTGCTGCCGGGGCTGGTGGTGACAGTCGTCAGCATGGTGCTCTGCATGATGCTGACCAACCACGATGCCGCCCTGCATCAGGAGTTGGCTGCCTATCGGTATGCCGCCCACGGACGTGCCGACCGCGTGGCCGATGTGGGTCGCCGTTCATTGGAGACCACGCCTGCCCTAACCGCCCTGCGCAACGTAGCCCTTGCCCGCGAAGGACGTGCCGGCAACGAGCTCTTCAACTATCCCCAGCCTTATGGCGTGGACGGACTGAATGTCAGCCGCTTCACCCGTCAGAACACGCTCTATGGCTCAGGGACATTCTACGACTTCCTTGGTGCCGAGCCCTATGGAGGCGAGACCACCGGAGCCTTCTATCACCGCCTCTACCATCAGAACGACACCCCCCTGCACCGCGACCTGTTTGCTGCGTCGCTGCTCCTGGAGGGGCGTCTGACGGACTTCACCGAGGCCTTTCCCCCGCCTCCTCAGGGAAAGCCGGCTGCGTCGCCCCGCCATTGGCGCGAGGCCTGGCTGCTCACCAAGGCGCTGACGGGCACCACCAACTATGCCGACGACGAACTGCAGCCCCAGCTCGACGACTTCCTCACCACGCTGCGCGCCAGCCACACCGACCATAAGGCCACCCTCAACACCCTTTTCCTCACCTACGGCAAGACGTTCTGGTACTACTATGCCGAGCGATTCCTGTAAAGGAGTAAGGGGGGAGTGTGAGTAGCTGTATTTTGCGCGCGGGGGCGCGGTTAGTCGCGGAGACGGAAGTTGTTGGCCGAGGCGATGATCTGGGCCTCGGTGCGGCGCACGGCGTTAAAGGCCATGAAGGTGAGGATGAGGCTCACGAGGGGCAGGATGGAAGTCCAGCGGGGGAAGGTGGCCTGGACATCGGCGCGCAGGATGAGCACGAAGATGAGGTAGACCACATAGTAGCCCGCGAGCAGGAGCATGGCCACGATGAGCCCGCGCTTCTGCAGGGCGAAGTTCTGGAATACCGAGATGAGCAGCACGAACAGCTGGCAGAGTCCGGTGGCGATGAGCAGTCCGCCCAGGGCCCACGGCGAGCTGTGGCGGCTGCCGTCGAGATGGACAAGGCTGAAGTTGGTCATCGTGACCGCCGTCTGGTCGGTATAGATGAACTGCACGAGGGGGTAGCAGAGGCAGACAACCAGCGCTGCCAGCGCCAATAATAGACAAATGTGCTGAAGACGTAGTTTCATTCTCTTAATTTACTGTTTTACAATTTACAATTTACGATTTATTTACGATTGGGCTATTTGATGATTCAGGCTGCGCTTGGCGTAAATGGCCAAATTATAAAATTGAAAAATAAATAGTAAATCGTAAATCGTCCAATCGTAAATCTTACGCCATGTTCTCCTTGTCCTTGGCGGGGTTGCGGAAGTAGAGACGGTGGTCGAGGTACTCCTGCGTGGCAATGAGGGTGGGCTTGGGCATGCGCTCGTAGAAGCGGGAGATTTCAATCTGCTCGCGGTTCTCGAACACCTCCTCGAGGTTGTCCTGCTTGGTGCTGAACTCTTCGAGCTTCTTCTTCAGCTCGTCGCGGATTTCGACGGAGATTTGGTTAGCGCGCTTGCCGAGGACGGCCACGGTTTCATAGACATTGTCCGTTCCCTCGCGGAAGTCGTTCATGTTGCGGGTTTGCGTGTTGGTGGGGGCGTTGGTTTTCTTGTAATCCATTTGTTATATCTTAATTTTAACTTGTTGACTCGTTGACTTGTTGACTCGTTGACCTCGTCAAAGCCTCTTGATGGCTCGCTCGGCGTCGTTGAACATGTTGGTGGCTTCCTTCAGGCGGGTGCTTTCGGGGAACTCGTTCTTGAAGGCGTAGTATTCGTCGATGGCGTCGCGATAGCGGTCGAGCATCTTGTCCTTCACGCTCTCGCGGGCCATGGTGTACTTGGCCTTGAGGATGAGGAACGAGAGCTCCTCGCGATACTTCGTGTAGGGATAGTCGCGCATGGCGTTCTGGGCGGTGATGATGCAAGCCTGGTAATTGTTGCCCATGTAGTTGCCTAGGTTGTAGTAGAGCTGGGCTGAGCGGTATTCCTTTTCCACCAGGCGGTCGTAGAGGGTGTAGAGGATGTCCTCCACCTGGGCGCGGTAGCGCGAGTAGGGGTAGTACTCGTTGAACAGCTGGATTTCCTCGATGGCTCGGGCGGTGCTGGACTGGTCGAGGCGCGGGTCGGGGGTGTCGCGATAGAGGGCGATGATGGCGTGGTAGCGTGCCTGCTCGGCGTACAGCCCGCGGGGGTAGGAGGTGGAGTAGGTCTGCAGATAGGTGGAGGCGCTGATGTAGTCCTTCTGGTTGAAGTAGCACATGGCAAGCATGTAGAGGCATTCCTCGCCGCTGGCCGAGCCTTTCATGAAGGCGTTGACGTCCTCCAGCAGCTCGGCGGCACGGTCGTACTTGCCCTCGATGAAGTATGCCTTGGCTGCCTCGTACTTGTACTGGACGTTCGTGGTTTTCTGCACCTTGGCATAGGGGGTGCAAGCCGTGAGCATCGCCACTACGAGCAGGGTGAGCGTCAGCCGGAGCGTGTGAATGGTGGGTCGCTTCTTCATCCGATTACAGAAAAATCGTGCAAAATTACGTCAAGCCGCGCGATAATGCAAATTTATTGGGGTTTTTTAAGGATTGACGACGTTAATCGGCTGTCCGTGGGCAAAGGCGGTGAGGTTCTGGCGGCAGATGTCCATGAGGCGGATGCGGGCTTCGCGGGTAGCCCAGGCGATGTGGGGGGTGATGTGGCAGCGGGGCGCCGTGAGCAATGGGCAGTCGGGACGTGGCGGCTCGTGGTCAAGGACATCGACGCCGGCAGCATAAATCTGGCCTTGGCGGAGGGCGTCAGCGAGTGCCTGCTCGTCGACGACGGGGCCTCGCGAGGTGTTGATGAGGATGGCTGTGGGCTTCATCAAAGCAAGGCGTTCGGCATTCACAAGGTGGTGGGTGTCAGGCGTCAGAGGGCAGTGGGGGCTGACAATGTCGGAGTGGCGGAAGACGTCGTCGAGCGAAGCCTTGATGATGCCGTCGGGGAGAGCCGTCTGGGGCTTGGAGGTATAGACGAGCACCTTCATGCCGAAGGCGAGGGCAATGGTGGCCACGCGACTGCCAGTGCGGCCGTAGCCGATGATACCCAGCGTCTTGCCGGCAAGTTCGGTAAGAGGGGTGTCGTAGTAGCAGAAGTCGATACTCTCCGCCCACCGACTGCCAGTTGGCTTGTTGACTTGTGGACTTGTTGACCTATTCTCCTCCGCGTAGTATCCGACGCTGTTGGTGATGTTGAGGATGTGGGCAAAGACGCTTTGCGCCACGCTGTCGGTGCTGTAGGCGGGGATGTTGGTGACGACGATGCCTCGCTCCGAAGCCGCGGCAAGGTCAACGACATTGTAGCCCGTGGCCAGCACGCCAATGTACTTCAGCCGGGGCAGGGCAGCCAGCTCTTTCTCGCTGAGGATGACTTTGTTGGTGAGCACGGCGTCAGCCTCCTGGCAGCGGGCAATCACCTCATCGGGGGCTGTGCGGGGACAGACGGCGGACGTCCCCAGCTCGTCAAGCCACTCCCACGACAAATCGCCGGGATTCACGGAATAGGCATCAAGGACAACGGTTTTCATACTCTTAATTTACTGTTTTACAATTTACAATTCACGATTTATTTACGATTGGGCTATTTGATGATTCAGGCTGTGCTTGGCGTAAATGGCCAAATAATTAAATTGAAAATAAATAGTAAATCGTAAATCGTCCAATCGTAGATTTATTTAGCTCTTCGTTTTTAGGATTTCTTCCAAGCGGAACATCTCGTCGCGGTATTGGGCAGCCTGCATGAAATCGAGCTTGGCAGCGGCCTCCTGCATGAGCTTGCGTGTGCGGGCGATAGACTTCTCCAGTTGGGTGGCAGTCATGTTGGCCAGGATGGGGTCCTCGGCTGCGCGTGGGGTAGGGCTGTCGGCAAGTCCATACGCCTGTTGACTCGTTGACTTGTTGACTTGTTGACCCGTTAGGAACGTCTCGTTGATGGCCTTCTGAATCTGACGGGGCGTGATGCCGTGGGCAGCGTTGTAGGCCAGCTGTTTCTCGCGTCGGCGGTTGGTTTCGTTGATGGTGCGGCGCATGCTTTCGGTAATGGTGTCGCCGTACATGATGACGGTGCCGTTGATGTTGCGTGCAGCACGTCCGGCTGTCTGGGTGAGGCTGCGTTCGTTGCGCAGGAATCCCTCTTTGTCGGCATCCAGTATGGCCACGAGCGATACTTCGGGCAGGTCCAGTCCTTCGCGAAGCAGGTTCACGCCCACCAGCACGTCGTATTCTCCCCGTCGTAGGTCGTTCATAATCTCCACGCGGTCCATCGTATCCACGTCGCTGTGGATGTAGTTGCAGCGGACGCCGTATTTCGTGAGATAGTCAGCAAGTTCCTCGGCCATACGCTTGGTGAGGGTGGTGACGAGGGTACGCTCGCCCCGTTCGCTTCGAATGCGGATTTCCTCCATTAAGTCATCAATCTGATTTTCCGTGGGGCGTACTTCGATGACGGGGTCAAGCAATCCCGTGGGGCGGATGACTTGTTCGACTACCACGCCCTCGCTCTCCTGCAGTTCATAGTCGGCAGGGGTGGCGCTGACGTAAATAGTCTGGTGGACAAGCTCCTTGAACTCGTCGAACTTCAGCGGACGGTTGTCAAGTGCCGCAGGCAGACGGAACCCATACTCGACGAGGTTGATCTTGCGGGCCCGGTCGCCGCCGTACATAGCGTGAATCTGCGGCACGCTGACGTGGCTCTCGTCGATGACCATCAGGAAGTCCTTGGGGAAGAAGTCCAGCAGACAGTAGGGGCGGCTGCCTGGGGGACGTCCGTCGAAGTAGCGGCTGTAGTTCTCGATGCCCGAGCAATGGCCCAGCTCACGCAGCATCTCCATGTCGTAGGTCACGCGCTCCTGCAGACGCTTGGCCTCAAGGGGATGCCCCGTGCTGTAGAAGTAGTCGACGCGCTCCTTCAGGTCGTCCTCAATCTGATGGATGGCGCGCAGGGTCGAGTCCTGACTGGTCATGAAGAGGTTGGCGGGATAGATTTTGTAGCCGTCGTACTCGGTGAGGCGCAGTCCGCTTCCGGGGTCAAGTTCCTCGATGCCTTCGATGTCGTCGTCCCAGAACTGGATGCGGATAACGGCATCGCTGTACGCCAGCCACACATCCACCGTGTCGCCCTTCACACGGAAGTTTCCGCGGTTCAGCTCCAGGTCGTTGCGCACGTAGAGGCTGTCCACAAGCCTTCGGAGCAGCACGCTGCGGTCCATCTTCTGCCCCACGCGCACCTCGATGACGTTGTCGTAGAAGTCCGACGGGTTGCCCATGCCGTAGATGCAGCTGACGGAGCTGACGATAATCACGTCCTTTCGTCCTGACAGTAGCGAGCTCAGGGCCGACAGGCGCAGTTTGTCAATCTCGTCGTTGATGGCGAGGTCCTTTTCAATATACGTGTCGGTCTGGGGCAGGTAGGCCTCGGGCTGGTAGTAGTCGTAGTAGCTGACGTAGTACTCCACGGCGTTGTGGGGGAAGAATCCCTTGAACTCCGTGTAGAGCTGGGCAGCCAGCGTCTTGTTGTGGCTGAGGACGAGGGTGGGGCGTCCCACCTGGGCGACGACGTTGGCAATGGTGAACGTCTTTCCAGAGCCCGTCACACCCAGCAGCACCTGTGCCGGCGTGCCCGACAGCACCCCTTCCGTCAACTGCTGGATCGCCTCCGGCTGATCCCCCGTCGGCGCATACTCACTCACAAGCTCAAAGTCCATATTCCGATGACGATGCTATCTTTTTTTATCTTACTTTCCTTATTTCTGCATCCACGATAAAGATATCGCCATCTCTGTCTTTCAGTACATTTCTGGGTACTAAGTCCCAAACCTCGTAGTCGTTATTGGCATAGCGGCCATCGTTGCTTTTTTTTATAAAACCGATGGCTGCCATATAGGTATCTATTTCTATGGAGGTGGCTGGTTCGGCATTTTTTACCAGATTTTGCTGGATTACGGGCATAATGGACCGTCCTTCAAAACCAGTAAAAGCGTATAGCGAATAAAAGGTTTCGTTGAAGAGATTGTTATGCCATGTGATTTTTTCCAAGAGTTGCAGTATGCTGCCATTGCAGTTTAACAAATTGTTTACTTTGTAGATAGTATCGTTGGAAACGAAGGTGTCGTTCTCATTCCCGCTTGGGCCGGGGACGCCCAGACAGAAGATATCATTCATGGAAATCCACAAACCGTTTTCTTTTGCAAACAGCTCTGCCACGTGTGCCTCAATATCAAGTCGGCTTACATGTTCTTGGCTTTCTCGAAGTTGCGCTTCATATAGTTGGCAGCGTCGATGGAGTTCATCGGCGATTTCTTGGATTCGGCGATTTTCCGTCGCTTCCTCTCCACGGCCTCTTTGTGAAACTGGTTGAGATAGGTCATCGTTCATTGGATTTACTTGTTAATGGAATAGCCGTATTGATTTCCGTAGGCAAAGGTAGTGTAAACCGCGCGATAACGCAAATAATTTTGCATTTTTTACAGCGTTTTCGTCCGTCAATCGGCAAAACGAGCAAGCTCTTTTGCTTCAATGGTCTTTGCACCCCCTTCGGTTGAGTTTCGCTCTTCCTCAATCGCGACTCGGCATAGTTCAAACAAGTTTGGCTCTGCTCTCGCTGCTCCTTCGGTTTTCACGGTTTTTCTTGATTGTACTGCTGGGGCCGTAGGCTGTCTGTAGTTTTCAGGCAAGGAATGGTTATGCTTGCATAAACAGGGCTTGCTTGAAGCCTACAGACGAATGCTCGCTGGGAGCATGCAGTACAAACAAGGATTTTGTTGGTTTTGGTTCATGCAACACAGGAATTTACAGGTGACCCGAAAAGGTGACTTCTATTTTTTGGTTTGATTTATCAAATAATAATGGGATACAGAAAAAGAGCCGCTCGGTCGTTGGGGACTGGGCGGCTCTCTCAATTTAAAATGTAGGATCTGGAGGGATTTTAGCGAAATCTCTCTCTTGGCTTACGCTAAGAGTTCGCTGGGGACTCGCTTGAGTTGCTTGTTGGTGCGGATGTACTTGATGAGGTCTGCCTCAGGACGGAACTTGATGCCGACTTGCTTGATGTAGCTGGCGGGTTCAAAGCTTTCAGCGGAGATGACGGACTGGGCAAAGCACTTCGAGGTGATGTTGGCCTGGAGTGACCCGAGTTCGTCGAGGACAATGCGCTGGCCTTGAAGCAAGTGGGTCTTGATGTATTCCTTCATGGCGGTGAGGACGGCCACAACATCGGCCTTGGTGACTGTGGTAGCTGTCTGGATGTCTTCTGACAACTGGCGGAAGGTATAGTCACCCGTCTTGGTAGCGCGGTTAGTGGCGTAGTCCACGCCTTCAGCTCCGCGGGGGTTGGTGCAACCGACGATTTTGTAGGTTATTGGCATAGCTTAAATAATTAAAAATTAATAATTAACAATTAAAAAAATTGGGGATCTGCGTTGTTTGTGTTTCCGAAAGAATCTGTTTTTCTTGTTTTTACAATAATAGTCACTTTTTTCCGTAATTCCAAATCAGTGGAATGATTTTTTCACTGAATGTCAGTGGGTTGGAGATGTCGGGTCTGGGGATCCCACTGGAGGGGGTGGAGCTCGGTGTGACGGTGGCAGATGCGCTCGGCGAAGTAGTTGAGGCTTTGGATGCGGGTACCGGCGGGGATGTCACCGGCAATGGCGTCAAGAAGCTGGCGGAGGCGCTCCTGGAGGAGTCCCGTGGTGAGGAGGTATTCTGCTTCTTCGCCAATGGTAATGCCGGGGATAGCGACTTCATGTTCGAGGCGGACGGTGACGTTTTCCGTAATCTCATAGACGGGCATGGGGTGATAGGGCGGACAGGGCGTGCCGAGGACGTCGTAGCAGAAGTCGAAGAGTGTGCGGTAGACTTGTTTCCAGAGGCGCTCCTGGTTCGACAGGGGGCGGCGTGAGTAGTCGGGCGGGAAGAAGAACAGCTCGTCGCGGGGGTTACGGACATCGCTGTTCAGCTCGGGGACGAGCAGGCGGAATCCTGTCTGTCCGTCATTGAGTGGGGCAATGAGGTTCAGGCGCCTTCCGTAGTCCATGAAGCGGGCGAGCGTCTCCTTCGAGGCCTTGACGTGGCGGGTGAGTTCGTTCAGGCTCCAGCGGCAGAGCGAGGTGAGGTTGAGGCACTGGGTCTTGAGCATGATGAGTGCGCCGCGCATCTTCACCGTGTCACCCTCGGGCACGACGGCGGGGTCGAAGGTCATGTCCATAAACTCGCGCTCGATGAAGATGAAGTCCTGCACGGGCCACGCGACGAGGTAGGAGTTCCTGCGTCGGGGCTGACCGTCGGGACCGATTTCGCCCCCGCGGTGGATGGTGATGAAGCCTGCCTCAGCGGCGTGGTCCAGATGGCGTCGGACGGTCTTCTCGCTCATGCCCGTCATGCGGGCGAGAGTCTGCTGGGTGACGTACGAGGTGTGCTCGTTGCGGTCGGTGTGGAACATCAGCTGGGTCAGCGTCACCAGCTCGTCTATCTTAAGGTGCTCGGCTGCCGAGCGGGGAAAAGGAATGTACATTAGATTGAAAATTGAGGATTGAAGATTGAAAATTTTACAAAATAAATTGTTTCCATTGAGTGGGCCGATAATGTAAGAGTTTAATTTTGAGTAATTTTGAATCAAATTTTGTAGAATTTCTCGCCGAAGGCGACTGAAAACTCTTGAAAGACTCACGTTTTCATTGTTTACGGAAAAAATGCCCGTCCAGTGGTCTGAGTTGCCATCGCAGTGGAATTTCGTCGCCAACTGGTTTTTTGAAAAACCGGGAATCCGGGCCCGGGATTCCCAGTTTTGTATGTTAGTAGTCAGTAGGTAATAGTATATAGTTAATAGTATATCTGTCACTTTCCGACCACTTGCGAGGCACTTTCCGTCCACCATGGGGCACTTTTCCGTGGCATGGGTTGCGGCGCCGGTTTACGACGCCTTTGCCACTTCGTCGTGGGCCACACGGCCCTCGTCTCCTTTCTGCTCACCCTGGAGCTGGCTGAGGTATTCGTTCCTGAGCTCAGGAATCATTTTTTTGCGCATGAGGGTGCGCATGGTGACTTTTTCGTCAACCTTTGTGTTGAGGAACGCAGCAAACCCTTCAGGGTCGATTTGTTCATCAACGGTGGGGAGGAGTATTTGGACTCCATCCCCGGGGACAGCCTTGGTCCAACCGCGTGAAGTGGTTTTCACGGTGCCGTCGGCCTTGGTGCGGCTGACCTTGCCTTCGTGATAGCTGAGGATGGTTTTGGCTGCATCAAGTGAGCAGCCCGTACGTTCTCTAAGGGTCACCACCGCCTTCATCGCCTCGTTGTCGAGGATGTGGGCATTGAGGAAGAAACTCTGCTCGGTAGAGAGCGAGCCCTTCATTAGTTCCTTCACCACCTTGCACCAGCCGGTGAAGTCCTCGACGTCGAAAGTGACGTCAATGAGTTCCATATTTTCCAACCCCGTGTAGATGAGGGGGTAAGTTGTGGCATCGGGAACGATGAGCACATCGTCGCCACTCCATTCCGTCACTACCTCACCGGTGGCAACGTCCACTAGCTGGATTCCATCCTCGCCAGCCACATCGGGCGAGCATACCAGCAGCGGATGCTTCCTCCTCAGCTTCTCCGCAAGGGAGAGGGTGCCCCTGAGGGCACACTCCTTTACGGAAGGTTCATCACTTGTCGCAGCCTCAGCCGCGGCATTTTCATTTTTCCTCTTGGCAACCTCGAATTTCTTCTGCTGCCACATTGATAATGGTAGTAATTTTCGTACCATATTGATGCGCTCTTCATCGAGCTGATGGTTGAGGCCTTTCACCTCGCTGTTAGTTTGTTCACTGGCAGCTACGGAAGCTGCGTTGTTATTCACTTTTGCTTCGTTTAACGCCTGAAGCTCGGCATTTATTAAATTACCCATATTTCTTATTTTTTGGGTTTTGTTGGGCTCCTTCGCTGTCGCACGGCTCCTACGTCCGTTTGGTCAGCTTCGGGTTTACCCCGACTCTTCGCCGGGCAACTCTCCTCTTCATTGCTCCCTGCGTATATAATAAGGCCTTCGCAGGTCGCAACTCGAAATCGAATTGCGCTGCAAAGGTATATAAGAAAAAAGCATTCTCCTGCAAGTTTTTTTGCAAAAGAATGCTTCACCGTAGGCCCACGTAGGCCCACGTAAATTAGCCCGTTTTCACCGTAGGCTCACGTAAGTTAGCTCGTTTCCATAAAGCAGTCATCGAGCAGGCGCTTGACCTCGCTGAAGTCGGTCACTTTCCTGTCCTCGCCCGCTGTTTTGTCGTATTCTAAGGTGGTCGGCAGCCTGACGTGCTTCCAGAAGTTCGACTCCCTGTTTTTGTTCTCGTTTTGAGCATCAGGCTGGCAGTAGAGCACGACCTCCCTGAAGAACGGCGCGTATTTTTCCCTTTCAACATCTTTCATCACCCTGATGACGTTGCGCTCTTTCAGGTACGCATAGACCAGCCTCCACCACCGTCGCTGCTCCTCCCATTTCGAGGGCCAGCCCCTTCGTCTTACCTTGTCATAAAGTCTGTGCATAATCTTTTCAACGTCAACCTTATAGAGCTTCCCCTTATACTTCGCTTCATCCTTGAGCAGTTCCTCTGCCTCCTCGGTAATGGGCGGGTACTTCTGCACGACGGCTGGCACTTCGGTAATCTCCGATGGCGGCACCGTAGCCTCATCATCCACCTTGTCTGTTAATGCAGGAGGTTCAGGATTCATCCGCTTCTCCATTTTCTCCCTGTGCCTTCTCCTCTGCACCAAGATCGCCGTCGCCCGCTCTGCCGCCCACTTACCCTGATCCACGGTTATCTTCCCCGAGCGCACCAAATCGTAAGCCACCTCATTCACTTCACTCTCCTTGAAATCCCAAGCGGATAATGCACGACGTATCTTCGGTTCTGAACCAGAGGATATGGCAGCACTCAAACACTGCTTTCGTTTGTTATCAAGTTTCTTTTCAAGTTCCTCTCTCGTCATGGTTCATAATCTTTTTCTCCCTGCAAATATACAGCTTTTTCTGTCAATCAGTAAAAAAATGGGGTGGAAAAACAAAAAATCCTTATCCGACGTTCCTTATTTTATAAATTTATAGTACCTTCGCGGCCAAATTCAAAAAAGGTATTAGGTTTTATGGTCGTAAAGATTGTTCTTCTGATTGTGTTCTTCGCCGTGATGATCGGCGTGGGTGTGTCGTGCCGCAAGAGTGCGGCTGGTGTGACGGGATTCGTGCTGGGCGGCAGGAACGTGGGCTCGTGGCTCACCGCCTTCGCCTTCGGTACGAGCTATTTCTCGGCTGTCATCTTCGTGGGCTATGCCGGTCAGTTCGGGTGGAAGTATGGTATGTCCGCCACATGGATCGGACTGGGTAATGCGCTGATTGGCTCGCTGCTGGCGTGGCGCATCCTGGGACGTCGCACGAGGCTGATGACGCAGTATCTCCAGAGCGCCACCATGCCCGACTTCTTTGGGCAGCGTTTCGGCTCCACAGCCCTCAAGGTGGCTGCCTCCGTCATCGTCTTTATCTTCCTTGTGCCCTACACGGCTTCGCTCTACAACGGCCTCTCGCGCCTTTTCGGCATGGCGTTTGGCATCGACTACACGTGGTGTGTGGTAGGCATGGCTGTGCTGACGGGTATCTACGTCTGGCTGGGTGGCTACATGGCTACGGCTGTCAACGACTTCATCCAGGGCCTCATTATGCTGGTGGGCATTGTGGCTGTGGTAGCCGCTGTGCTGAACGGGAACGGCGGGTTCACGGAGGCTATCAACCGTCTCTCGCAAATCCCCTCCGAAACCGCTCCTACTTTGAACGGCGCGTTCACTTCGTTCCTCGGCCCTCAGCCCCTGTGGCTGCTGGGCGTGGTGCTGCTGACGTCATTAGGCACATGGGGCCTGCCCCAGATGGTGGGCAAGTTCTACGCCATCCGCGACGAGGCTGCCATCCGCAAGGGCACGTTCATCTCCACTTTCTTCGCCATCATCGTGGCCGGCGGATGCTACTTCCTGGGCGGCTTCGGCCGGCTGTATGCCTCTGCCATTGAATACACGGCTGCCGGCACGCCTGTCTATGACAGCATCGTCCCCTCCATGCTGGCCTCGCTGCCCGACGTGATGATCGGCGTGGTCATCATCCTGGTGCTCTCGGCTTCTATGTCCACGCTCTCGTCGCTGGTGCTGACGTCGGGTTCCACGCTGACGCTCGACATCATCAAACCCGCCGTATCGCGCGGGGGAAAGACGATGAAGGAACATTCGCAGCTGCTCTGCATCCGCCTGTTGGTGCTGTTCTTTATCGTCGTTTCCAGCGTGTTGGCCATTGTTCAGGCGAAGAGCTCCGTCACCTTCATAGCCCAGCTGATGGGTATATCGTGGGGAGCCTTGGCTGGCGCCTTCCTTGCCCCGTTCCTCTACGGGCTCTATTGGAAGCGCACCACCCCTGCTGCCGTCTGGGCCAGTTTCATCGTGGGCGTGGGCGTCATGTGCGGCTGTATGTACGGCACCTTCACGCACCATACGTTCATCAGCCCCTTCCTCTCGTCGCCCATCAACGCGGGGGTCCTGGCCATGCTGCTTGGATTGGTCGTCGTTCCCCTTGTGAGCGCCGTCACACGCGTCAGGAATAAGGAAGCCGTCCGTGGCATGTTCCAGTGCTACGAGCGTACCGTCACCGTCCGCGCCTCCACATCATTGAAGGAGGAAGAGTGATAAAATAATTAGGAATTAAAAAATATTTAATGAAGAATGAAAAATGAAGAATAAATAACTTTGCCTGCGGAGATGCCGACAGAGGAAAGGGAACGTTGCATACAGGACATTTTATTTTTCATTTTTCATTTTTCATTCTTTATAAAAATAGTCCATTTCGTTAAATAAACGTAAGAAATTGTTGGGCAAAACGCTGTAGGTCAGCATTGCTCTCTATTGGAAAGTAACTAACGTTTCCGTCAGTCCATTGTTAGCCAAAAAAAAAGTAGTAGCTTTGCGGCAGTTACCATAAACGAGAGTAATCGTTACGTTTAAACTTTAAAAAATTCAATCAGTATGAAAAGAATGGATTTCGGTTTTGCGCACAGCGCACAGGGAATGTTGAAACAGAGTGAGAAACCTGCCGCTTGCGGTGCTGCTTGTGGTGCGGGTGACAAACCCGCCGAGGAGAAACCCGCTGCATGCGGTTCAGCTTGTGGCGCGGGCGACAAACCCGCCGAGGAGAAGCCAGCCGCCTGCGGCTCGGCCTGTGGTGCCGGCGAGAAATAAGCCAGATGGGCTATTTCGCCTTTCAATGGCATATCACAGACGAGTGCGACCAGCGTTGTAAGCATTGCTACATCTTTGCTGAGGGGCATCCACAATTGGTGGAAATGCCGTGGGAGAGGTTAGTGGCTGTGCTTGCAAACGTGGAGCGGATGGCCGATAAAATGGGGTGCCAGCCCTATTTGTACATAACAGGCGGTGACCCTATCTTACATTCGCGTTTCTGGGACTTTCTGGAGCTGGTGAACTCGAGGAACATCGCGTTTACCATCATGGGCAACCCCTTCCATCTGACGGACGAGGTGTGCCTGCGGATGAAGCAGTTGGGATGCCGTAAATACCAGCTCTCGCTCGACGGTCTGCGTGAGACGCACGACCGTTTCCGTAAGCCCGGCTCATACGACCGCACATTGGAGGCCATTGCCACCATTCGGAAAAGTGGCATGCATTGTGCCATCATGTCAACCATATCAGCAGCCAACATCGATGAGATACCCCAGCTGATAGACGTGGTGGTGGAGCACAAGGCCGACATCTTTGCCTTCGGACGCTATTGCCCTACATCTGAAGACAGCGCACACATGGAGGCTTGGCACGTTGAGCCAGAGCAGTACCGGCAGTTTCTGGAGAAATGCTGGGCGAAATATGAGCAGTACAGGGACTCTGGAACCACGTTCAACCTGAAGGACCACCTCTGGACACTTTTTCTTTATGAGAAAGGATTGTTCAAGATTCCTGAAGGTCTTGATGACGACACCATCTATGATGGCTGCAACTGTGCGGGCTGCCACTTCACCATTTCTGCTGAAGGACGGCTGATGGCCTGCCGGCGGTTTGACAGCTATGTGGGTACAACGGACGATGAGCTCTACGATGTCTGGTGTGGTCAGAAGATGGAGCAGTATCGGCAACATGAAAAGTTCGAGAAATGTCGGGGGTGCGAGCTGTTGCGCTTCTGCCGCGGCTGTCCTGCCGTTGCTTTCGGATATGCCAAAGACTTTTATGCGCCTGACCCCCAGTGCTGGAAAGAAATATAATAATAGTTAACCATAAATGAATACCCCTATGATTCGATTGAATGCATTTTTCACCCTTAAAGAAGGCGTCAGCACCGATGATGTGCTGGCCATCACTAACGAACTCATCGCCAAGTCCCGTCAGGACGAGGGCAACAAAGGCTATGACTTGTTCCAAAGCACAACAGATCCTCGCGTCTTCATGTTCTGTGAGAGCTGGGAGAACGCCGAAGCTCTCGACAAACATTCGAAAGCACCTCACTTTACCAGTGCCGTCCCTGCTCTTGGAGCCTTGACTGCTGACGGACTGAAAATTGAGCGTTTTGAGAAATAATCTTCGGGTGTGAGGGCTGTCGTCTTAAACGGCTGCTGCAAAGCCGAAGATTTGCAGGTAACGCATATCCCCGTTCCAGAAGTACGTAAAGGCTGGGTTTTGGTGAAGATACATGCCGCAGGATTGAACCACTCTGAGGCTATCCTGCGTATGTATGAGGCTGACAACGACTACATCAACACCCCTGTTGTTCCAGGCATAGAATGTGTGGGCGAGATAGCCGATGCATCCGATTCTGGCTTTAAGAACGGCGACAGGGTGATGGCATTGATGGGCGGCATGGGTCGCTCATTCAATGGCAGTTATGCCGAGTATGCCCTGCTGCCGTCGAAGAATGTCTTTCGTGTTGACAGTACACTTGACTGGCTGTCGCTGGCTGCCATACCTGAAACGTACTACACCGCTTACGGCTCATTAACAGAATGTCTATTGCTTACTGCCGGTGACACGCTTCTGGTACGCGGAGCCACCAGCACCGTGGGGCAGGCAGCCATACAACTTGCAAAGGCTCTTGGAGCAACGGTCATCGGCGCCTGCCGCCACGATTCGTCATTTGACAGGTTGAAGGAAATAGGAGCCGACTATTGCGTCATCGATGACGGACATATCAGTGAGCAGCCTTTGCCAATCCGTCCCAACAAATTGCTTGAACTCGTTGGTCCAAAGACGCTGCGTGATTCTCTGCAAACGGCCTCGAAGCCAGGCTATGTCTGCAATACCGGTATTCTCGGTAACCAGTTTACGGTAGAACACTTTGACCCCATCAAATATATTCCCAATGGCGTTTTCCTGACGGGATTCTTCTCCAACTATCCCACACAAACAGCCGTCAGCAGCATGATGGAACTAATCATAAAAGGTGGCATCCGCCCGTTATACAACAGCGTATTTACCTTGGATGAGATAGCCGAAGCCCACAAGTTATTAGAATTTGGAGGTGCCGGTGGAAAAATCATCCTGAAAATGAACTGAAGCTTATGGAGATACCAGACAAGGTACTCGATGTACACTTTCCTGAATGTCCCATCCGCAATGTGATTGCACGCATAGGCGACCGTTGGAGCATTCTCATTCTTTTGACGTTGGACTCTGCCACACAGCCGATGCGCTTCAAGGAGATTCAGGCTGCCATTCCCGACATCTCTCAGAAGATGCTCACCCGTACCTTGCGTGACCTTGAAGCAGACGGTTATGTCACCCGTCATGCCTATGCCGAAGTGCCGCCACGTGTAGAGTATGAACTGACGGAACGTGCAAGGACTCTTACGCCATTGCTGAACAATCTGGTGGCTTGGGCAGCAGCGAACCTGTCGGGTATCGTGAAAGACCGAGAACGATACTTAGGGGTTAAGAGTTAAGAGTTGTTTAATGAAGAATGAAAAATGAAAAATAAATAGCTTTGCCAGCGGAGGAGCCAGAGGAAAGGGAACGTTGCATACAGGACATTTTATTTTTCATTTTTCATTTTTCATTCTTCATTGTAAAAGCTTTGCCGCTTTTTCGGCGCAACGTTCGCCGTCGATGGCTGCTGAGACGATGCCTCCTGCATAACCGGCTCCCTCGCCACAGGGGAAAAGTCCCTGGATGCGGATGTGCTGCAACGTCTCCTTGTCGCGCAGGATTCGAACGGGAGAAGAGGTGCGAGTCTCCACTCCGATGACGCAAGCCTCGTTGGTGAGGAAACCATGGCTCTGACGTCCGAAATGCTCGAAACCTTTTCTGAGCCGCTGCCCGATAAATTCTGGCAACCAGAAGTGCAGGGGTGATGAAATCAGCCCCGGGCTATAACTTGAGGAAGGGAGGTCGTAGGAAAGTTTTCCCTTGACAAAGTCCGCCATCCGTTGTGCAGGAGCCGTCTGCCGCATCCCTCCCTGCTGCCACGCAAGTCGCTCAAGCTGCTCCTGAAACTCCATCATAAAGAGAGCCTCCCCCTTCCCCTCCTGAAGGAGGGGCGATTCGTCCTTCAGCAGATTGATTCCCTTCCCTCTAGGGAAGGGTTGGGGATAGGCTGGCAGTTCGACCACCATGCCTGAGTTGCTCCAGCGACCATTGCGCCCTGAAGGTGACATGCCGTTGACGACCACCTGCTCAGGGCCGGAGGCTGCAGGCACCACAAATCCTCCCGGACACATGCAGAACGAATAGACCCCACGTCCATCCACCTGAGTCACCATGCTGTATTCCGCCGCAGGCAGATAGCGCCCACGACCATTCTTATTGTGGTATTGGATTTGGTCGATGAGCTCTGCAGGATGCTCCAGGCGAACGCCTACGGCGATGCCCTTTGCCTCGATTTCGATGTGATTGTTGTAGAGCCAGCGATAGACGTCGCGTGCCGAATGACCTGTTGCAAGGATGACTGCCGAGGCACGGAAGACCGATCCCCCCTCGCACTCAATCCCCACCACGCGTTCTTTCCCGATGAGGATGCCCGTCATTTTGGTCTCGAAATGTACTTCGCCTCCCGAACGCAGGATGGTGTTCCGCATGTTCTCGATGACGCGCGGCAATTTGTCCGTGCCAATGTGGGGATGGGCATCGGAGAGAATGGCTGTTGAGGCTCCGTGTTGGCAGAAGACATTCAGTATTTTATCCACATTGCCGCGTTTCTTGCTACGGGTGTAGAGCTTGCCGTCGCTGTAGGCTCCTGCACCTCCTTCGCCAAAGCTGTAGTTCGATTCGCTGTCCACCACGTGCTCGCGGCTGATGCGAGCAATGTCCTTCTTGCGGCTGTGGACGTCCTTGCCACGTTCCACCACGATGGGTCGGAAGCCCAGTTCAATGAGCCGTAGCGCAGCAAACAATCCTCCAGGACCTGCTCCCACGACAACGACTGGCGGACGGCCCTCCACGTTGGGGTAGTCGGTATGGACATATTCGTCGTCCGCAGGCAGTTCGTTGATGTACGCCCTGACGCTGAGGTTAACGAATATCTGTCGTTGGCGGGCATCGATGCTCCGTTTCAGCACGCGCACGGCATGGATGGTACGGATGTCAAGCCCATAGGTGTGGGCGATGTAGTCCTTGACGGTTTGTTCATTATATGCCTGCTGCGGCAGGATGCGGAGCTGGTATTCTGAAATCATCTTGTTGATTTACAAGTTAACGATTTACTATTAACGGTTTGCGTTTACCATTCAGGTGGTTTGCGGCCACAGATAGCGCAGAAGTCGCAGTACTTGCAACTATCCTCCTTCTCGGCTTGCGTGTAGGGGGCGTCGGAGTTGAACATCTCGTCAAGCAACGCCCTCATCCCTTCGTCAAATTCTTTGAAGACTTGGATTTGGAAGTTGGTTACAGGTTCCTTGTTCAGAAGAATGGCAGGGTCATAGGCCGTATTGGAAGAGGAACGGACGAAGAAAATTCCGGGACTAATCGGCTTACTCTCCTTCTGGCAAAGTAGCCAGGCATAGTAGAATGCTTGAAAGACATATTTTTTCCTTGACTTTACGTCGGGATTGAACAGATCCTCGACCTTGGTGATCTTTTTATCATCATCCTTGCCTCCGGTCTTATAGTCGATGATGCGTACCATTCCGCCTTTCTCGTCCATGCGGTCAATCGTTCCGCCCAGCTTGACAGGGACTGGGCCTTGCTCAGTCATCACCTCCAGCTCACCGTCAATAGGTTGTTCACTTCCGAGATACGAGAAGGGAGCATACTCAGCGTCAATGGTCAGCAGCTGCTCTAGGTAAATGCAGATAGCCTTGAAGTTGATGTGGTGAATGCCCGTATAATGGATGTCTTCATCAACGTTCGTCTTCCAGTATTTGTCCTTAAATGCCTGACTGACTAAACCTCGGATGGCTGATTCTCTTCCTGCCAAGTCAAGTAAATTGCTCTTCTTAACGGTGGAGTCAGCCTCAGTGAGTTTCTTGTAAGCCAGTTCTGCACTGCGGTGGAACAGCGTTCCGAACTGTGCATTGGTCACCTCCTCGGTGTCTTCCTCATCGTACTTCAGTCCCTCGATGTACTTCAGATAGAATTTCAGCCGGCAGATGAAATAGTCGTTTATTGCGGTGGGTGATAGTGGTTTACGAGAGAATCGTTCCACCAGTTTACGCTTTGTTTCTGCCGTCTGCTCCACGCTGATGGGCTCGACAATGGATGCTCGATTTTCAGACTGCAAGGCAAAGTGACGTATCTCACCCTTGAACTCCACCTCCAACTGGGTGATGAAGCGCGAAGGCTCTTTCTTTGTCATCCCGTCCGTACCATTATTATAGACCAGCGTCACCCTCTCGGCACGTTGAATGAGGCGGTAGAAGTAGTAGGCATAGACGGCAGTCTGTCGCTCGATGGTGGTGAGCCCAAAGGCTTTACGCAGCGAGAAGGGAATAAACGACACCTCCGACGGTTGTTTAGGCAGCATGCCCTCGTTGGTCGAAAGCAGCAGCAAGTGGCGGAAATCGAGGTTGCGCGTCTCCAGCACACCCATCACTTGCAAGCCCCGTGCGGGTTCGCCATGGAAGGGGATGGTGGTTCCTCGCAAAATGGTCGTCAGCAATCGGGAGATCAGTTTACATGAGGCCTTCAGCGTTCCCTCCTCGACTAATCGGATGAGGCTGTTCACGGCCAGATGGGCACGATAGAGTGCTTCCTCTTCCTCTTGCAGACGGTGTTCCAGTTTCTTCATCTCCAGCCCCTTGCTGTCGATGGCCGTGCTAATCCCCCGCAGCCACTCCAATTGCCCGGCGTCCAAGGTATCTTGTTCGTTGTCAATTATCCCTTGCAAAAACTGCCACACCGTGGTCTCCGTCATGGGCATACCCATGGTGACGTTGATGTCCCGAATGTTCTCCATCGGCAGGGCATGGAGCACGGGCATGATGAGTTTCTCGTCAGCCAGCACGACAGCGGTCTCCTGTTCGTTGTCAGTGAGATTCTTGCACAGCCAATCGTGGGCATAGCTGGCTTGGGCACTGTCCGTAGGCGCGCTGACGATGTCAATCCTTGGCAGATGGCAAAGGTTGTCGTAGGGGCTTTCTTCGCTGAGGCTCTCCTCGTCCAGCTCGTTGCCATACTGCTTGATGTCCAAGCGAAGAAAAGTTCCTGCCTCAGCTGCCTTGTTTTTGAGGTAATAGTTATCGTAGTCCCAATAGAACATCGCCTTGCCGCACTCTTTCACAAGGTCGAACAGCCTTCGCTCCACAACACTCAGCACGTTGAAGCCGACGAAAACATAATGATCCGCCGTGAGCCGATCTGCATCGAAATGCTCCACGGCATGACGGAATCGTTGCCCTTCGTAGCCACGTCCCTCGGTCTCCAGTCCTTTGCGGAAGGCCTGGTAGATGGGCGACATCGCCTCCCAGACGTGGAGGAAATTCTTTCGGATTGTCGAGTTGTCTCCATCGGCGTTAAAACCGCCGAAGAATTTCTCAATCACTTTCCGCTGCTCGTCTGTCAGGTAGTCGTTGGGCGATGAGAGTTCCTTGTAATTTTTCAGATTACGGAACAGGAGGTCTGGGTTTACGAGATTCTTGTCAATGTCGTCGAAGTCGCTCAGCAACAATTCACCCCAGTTGTAGAACCTGTCGATTTCTTCGTCCTGCCGTCTTGTATACTGGATGTAGTGCTTATGTAGCAGGCAGACCAGACGGATGTGGTCTTCACTACGCAGGTCGGTGAGGCTGCCAAACAGTTCGCCAAGCGTCATATAGGTGGGGGCAAACAGAGGCCTCCCGTCCGTTTCAGCTATTAGGAATTGATTGAAGAACAGGCTGGCACGCTTGCTGGGGAATACGATGACCGTGTGCGAGAGGTCACCGCTCAACTTCTTATAAAGGTCGTGCGCCACAAGGGAAAGAAATGGTTTCATACGCGGACGATTTTTTGCTGGGTTACATACCAAAGATAGCCTTCTACGTTCTCGAATCCCATCTGACGGAGCAGGCTCATGTAGGCACCGACTTGTCGCTTGTGCTTGCCGACAGGCTCACCGAACTTGAAATCAACGACAATGGTCTTGTCCGCAGAGCGCATCACACGGTCAGGACGTTTCTGAACAACTATTCCTTCCTCCATAGTCAGGATAGTACACTCGTTGAACAGCTCGTAGCGTCCGCTAAACCATTCACTGACTTCGGGTTGACGCAATGCCTCGTCGACTATATGGGCTATTTCCTCACGCTCCTCGGCATCAATGATGCCTTGTGTGAACAGCTCCTCGATGGCTTGCTGTGCATCCTCAGTTTTGCCAATGTGGGCAAACACTTCATGCAGCAGATTGCCTCGTTCGATGAACTCGCTCATGGGACTGTCGTCCCCTCGGTTGATGTACGTTCTCGAACTGTTCGACTGGCGGAAAGGCAACTTCACAGGCGCCGCATGGAACCCCACCTCCACTGTTTCCGAGTGGGGCAGGAGAGGGTTGGGCTTTTCGGGTTGGTCTGAGGATTGGGAGGAAGTGGGCTCCCCGGCTTCCGGACTCTCCTCCTCTCCAGCTTCCGGACTCTCCTCCTCCTCGGTTTCTTGACTCGTCAATCCCAAATCAATGAAATCTGCGATAGTGGAAATAGAAGCCTGCGTTGAATCTTTCTTTGCTTCTTTTATTATGACCAAGTTTGACTTCGGACGAGTGAAAGCTACATAAAGCAGATTGAGGTTATCCATCCAAATTTTCCGCGTTTCCTCGTCGTACTGCTTGGCGAAGTCCGATTCCTGCATATCCTTGACACGGCTGATGGGCAGGAGGGGCAAGTCTTCGTAGTCAGTCCCATCGGTTTTCAGCCAGAGGATCGGGGGGGTCAATTTGTTTTCAAAATTCCAGTTGGTGCCAAGGACGATGACGGAGTCCCACTCCAATCCCTTCGCCTTGTGAATGGTCATGCAGGCAATGCCGTCTGCCTCGCCCGAGGGGATGGTTTTTTCGCAGAGCGTGTCGTCCCACTCTTTCAGGAATTCGCTCAGCGTGCCACCTTTCTCCGAGGCATAGTGCTGCACCAGGTCGAAGAACGATTGCATCCAGGCTGCCTGTCCCTCCATCTTCTCCATTTCCAGTACGTCGAAAAGTGCGTATATCAATGCACTCAGTGGCAGTTCGCCCAGCGATGCATGCTGTGTGACGAAGTCATCAGGCAGCCCATAGTGGCGCTCTTTCATGGCGAGGATATCGGAAACGGCCAGTCCGTCTTTCTCCACAAATCGGTGCCAGGCAATGGCCACCTGAGCCAACGAAACGATGTCCTTTTCGTCCTTCACCCAGCGCATGGCGCCCACAAGCATCCTAACCGCATCGGACGATTCCAGCTTGAATGCCTCGCCCGATACCAGCCGCACCTCGTGAGGAGCAAATGCTTCGGGGTGCGCTTCGAACCATGCGGCTAACGTCCCAATCTCTTTGTTTCCTCGTGTCAGTATGGCAATATCAGTAGGTTTCTGTCCTTTGTCTAACAGCTCCTTCACCTGCTGAGCCACCGCCTCAGGTATAGTTTCTGAATTCTCAACAATCCTTACACTACCTCCATCATTCTCAGACAGCCACTCCTGCTTCACATCCGCATAATTGCTGACTTCAAAATTCTTATCTATAAGACTTAATGCTGTGACAAGTTTGGGGAAGAATTGATTGTTGAATTCCACAATGCCTCTGCGACTGCGACGGTTCACTTTCAGCGTCTCTGTGTGAGGCTCGGCCATCTGCATGTCCTCGTCCACCTTATGAGCCATGATGTCTGCATTGCTGTCGCGCCAACGATAGATGGCCTGCTTCACGTCGCCCACGATGAGTCCCTGTTTGCCTCGCGAAGCGTTTTCTTTCAGCAAGGGGCAGAAGTTTTCCCATTGCATTCCGCTGGTGTCCTGGAATTCGTCGATGAGGATATGGTCGATTTCAGTGCCCGTCTTCTCGTAGATGAAGGCCGTATCGCCTTGTTCCGATGCCATCTTCTTCAGCATCTGGCACGTGTCGGCCAACAGGAAACGGTTCTCCCTTCGGCACGTCTCGCGGATTTTTGCATCGATGTTGCTCATCAGCTGCAGCTGGTAGAGATTTTTCCGCACAAGTGTGATGGTGTTCTCTTCCTTTTGGATGTTGATAAGGGCGCGTAACATGTCACTCAACATGTCGCCCTGCTCGTCAATAGCCCTGCATTTACGTGATTTCCTGTTGCCCCACGTCTTTTCTCCTGTGGCATATTTCTTCTTACTATCAGAAATGTCAATGTCTTTCAGCTTTTCGCCGTTTATGATTTTCTCAAAGGTGTTGTAAGGGCTGTTGCTCTTTCCGTTGAAATCTTCTATGTTTGCCTCTAAGCAGTGGCAGAGGTCAAAGAATCTCTTTGCCACTGTCATTGCGTCATCTTGCGCACGTTTCTCCCTTTTGTTCAGCGAATTTCTCAGACGGGCAAATGTATCGGGTTCCTTTTCCAGCAACTTGTCCAAATCGCTCGCGTAACGCAAGTAAGCCTCCTGATGAAGTTTTTCCGCAAATTTAGTAAGATTCTTCGTTACATTCCATTGCTTGTCATTGTCAATGGATTCCTTGATGTAATCGATGACGGCATTCATCTCTTTCGAATCTAGTTGAAGTCCCTCAATGAAATCGTGAACTCCTTTACGATCTACACGTTTCGTATCCAGTTCGATTTCCATGCCCTGTCCCAACTCCAGCTCCTTCGCCAGCCCGCGCAAGATGCTCAGCATAAACGAGTCGATGGTCTCGATGCGAAACGCCGAGTAGTTGTGCAGGATAGACGTCAGCGCCTTTCCAGCGTTATTGCGTAGTGTTTTCTCCGTCAGCGGCTGGTGACTGACATCCTCCTTGAAGCCCGCCTCGCTCAATAGTTCCTGAGCCTTGGCAAGATAGCCTTCTGACTTCTCTAGCTTTTGACTAATGCCATAGAGTTGGCTCAGGATACGTTCCTTCATTTCGCCCGTAGCCTTGTTGGTAAAAGTTACAGCCAACAAGTGCCGATACGCTTCAGGGTTCACCAGCAAGTGGCTGATGTAATTTGCTGCCAGCGTGAATGTCTTTCCTGATCCCGCCGACGCCTTGTAAATAACTAACCGACTATTCATAGCGCAAAGATAAGTCAAAAAAATGAATATTCCTCCTTAAAAAGTGTATTTATCTTTTGTGTATATGAGAAAAGCTATATGTATAATAAGGTGTATTCAGCAGTATTTTCGCCAAATCTTTTGAAGAAAAAGACAGGAAACATCTCTGTTTCCTGCATGGGTGGTACTGATTTTCTGCATTTGAGCGGAATACGGGAATCGAACCCGCCTCCTCGGCTTGGGAAGCCGATGCACTACCGATGTGCTAATTCCGCCTATCTGATTCCGGCTGCAAAGATAGTGATAAAAATGCGATTGAGCAAGATTGAAATGGATTTTTTTCTTTTCTTTCAAATTCTTTCTATAACCAGCATTTCTGTGGTGGTGGAGGTGACGCGGAAACGTTCGTCGCTGCGAAGGCCTACGACCCAGGCGATATCGTCGCCAATGCAAAGCACCATCTGATTTTCGCGCTCAGTACGACTAAGGCGGGCGTCGGTAAGAAGGTCACTGACAAGTTTCGTTCGTCCACCCATACCGAAGGGACAGAAACGGTCTCCTTCATGCCAGCGGCGTAGCGTGAGGGGGGCGGTGAGGCGGCGCATGTCAAGGTAGAGGATGTCGTTCGAACGGCATAGGTCGCCTGTTCCTGTTTTCTCTATGGTAAACCGAAGGCTGGGGATGGTCGTTTGGAGGCTGGCGACAGAACGAGGGATAAGCGTGGAACGATGGTTGCGTAGGGCTTCAAGGAGGTTCTGCAACTGAGTGCTGTTGTAACCAAACGGAGCGAGGTAGTGGTGGAGAAGGGTGGTGGCAGCCTCGTCAGTTACCTTGCTGTCGCAGATGTCGGCAGTACCGCGCAGGTTGCGAGCCGTAGTGAGGATGTTTTGCACAGCGGCAGGATTGATTTCCTCCATGAGGGATAACAAGCGATGGCGGATACGGTTGCGGGCATAGTCGTCGGTGGCGTTTGTGCTGTCGTCCACCCACGTCTGGCCAAGGGAGTTAAGATAGTCTGTAATATCGCTGCGAGTGACGTTGAGCAAGGGACGAACAATACGACCGCTCAGGGGACGTATGCCTGTAAGGCCATCGATGCCTGTACCGCGAATAAGGTTGAGGAGGATGGTCTCGGCGCTGTCCTCGGCATGATGGCCCACGCAAATAGCGTCAAGTCCATGTTGCATGCGAAGCTTTTCGAACGCCTCATAGCGTTGTTCACGAGCGGCCATTTCAATGGAAATCTTATGCTTTGTGGCGTAGGAGGCTGTATCAAAGTCCATCACGTCCAGTTCCACTCCCAGCTGTTGGCAAAGGTTGCGCACGAAAGTTTCATCGCGGTTCGACTCCTCAGCACGGAGGTGAAAGTTGCAATGTACAGCGCGGCATGTATAACCGAGACTAATCAGCACGCGCAGCAGAGCCACGCTGTCAGCCCCGCCACTTACGCAGACCAACAGACGGTCCTCAGCGCGGAGGAGGGCATTTCGTTGGATGAAGTCGCGGATAGTATGCTTGAAGTCTTTCACGCCGCGAAGATACGCATTTAATCAGAAAAAACATGGTGAGATTGAAAAAAAGTGCGCCTAAATGTTGGAAGTTCGGATTTTTGTCGTACCTTTGCCCCGCAAAACGCTCTTGGTGAGTTGGCCGAGCGGTTAGGCAACGGTCTGCAAAACCGTGTACAGCAGTTCGATTCTGCTACTCACCTCAAACATTCATTAGACTTCAGATGGAACAAGCTGAAGTCTTTTTTAATGTCTGAAGGAATAGATGCAATCATGCAAAGCGACCGAATCATCATCCGCGGTGCGCGGGAGAACAACCTCAAGGACATCTCGCTGGAGATACCGAAACATCAGATAACTGTCTTCACAGGTGTCAGCGGCTCGGGCAAGAGCTCTCTGGTACTCGATACCATAGCCGCCAAGAGCCGTCGCGAACTGAACGACACCTTTCCAACCTTCGTGCAGCAATATCTCCCCAAGTATGGTCGTCCGCATGTTGATGCCATTGAGAACCTGCCCATAGCCATTGTCATCGACCAGAAGAAGCCGGGTCAGAATTCACGTTCAACGGTAGGCACTTATACTGATGTCAACGCCTTGCTGCGTCTGCTTTTTTCACGAGTCGGACAGCCTTTCGTCGGCTATGCCGAGTCGTTCAGTTTCAATCATCCTGAAGGCAGCTGTCCTCGTTGTTCAGGCTTGGGTGAGATTCGCGAGCTGGACATTCATAAGTTGGTTGATTTCGACAAGAGCCTCAATGACGAGGATACTATCCACTACATCGCCTTCGGAAAGGGTGGATGGCGCTGGATACGCTACGCCCACAGCGGACTCTTCGACCTCGACAAGAAGATACGTGACTATACTCCCGAGGAACTTGACCTCTTCCTTAACAGCCCGCAGATTCGTCTGAAGAACCCGCCTTCCAACTGGCCCAAAACGGCCAAGTACGAAGGACTTATCCCTCGCATGTACCGCAGTATTATCAATAGTGAAGAAGGGCTGCTCCATGCTGCGGTACTGAATCCTATGCTCCGAATGGGTGTCTGTCCCGATTGTGGCGGTACAAGGCTCAGCCCGAGAGTGCTTTCGTGCAAGATTGAAGGGAAAAATATTGCCGAAGTCAGCGCTCTCTCCATTACGAAACTTAATGCCTGGATACGTTCCCTTACGTCGCCCTTGGCCGTTGATCTGAAAGCAGCCATTGGCGCTCGTCTGACGGCGCTGGAGGAAATCGGTCTCGGCTACCTCAGTCTTGACCGTGCAGTCGGCACCCTCTCCGGCGGCGAGGCACAGCGTTGCAAGATAGCCAAGTATATCAACTCCTCCCTTTCCGACGTTCTCTATATCCTTGATGAACCCAGCACGGGACTCCACAACCACGACATCGAATTGATGAAACACTCTGTACGTCGTCTGCGCGATGCTGGCAATACCGTGTTGCTTGTCGAGCATCATAGGGAGATGATACGCATCGCTGACCATATTGTTGACATGGGGCCTGGCCCAGGTGCCGATGGAGGGCAGATTATCTTTGAGGGTGCTTACGATGCGCTGTTGCATAGCCAGACTGCTACGGGTCAGGTGCTCTGCACGCTGGGCGACTACAAGGCGCAACCTCGCGCAGCCCATCAGTTCTTCCCCCTTGAACACGCCACGCTTCACAACCTCAAGGACGTCTCCGTCTCCTTCCCGATGGGAGTGCTGGCCGTCGTGGCTGGTGTGGCAGGTTCGGGTAAGAGTTCGCTCATGGAGAGCTTCCGCAACAGCTACCCCACGCCCAATGACCTTGTTTATATTAGTCAGAAGAACATCGGCGTTAGCCTTCGTTCCACACCTGCTACCTACCTCGATGTCGCTCCTGACATCCGCAAGCGTTTCGCCAAGGCCCACCACATGAAGGAACTCTATTTCACCTTCAACGGCAAGGGCGCTTGTCCCGTCTGCGGCGGCAAAGGCGTCATCATCTCCGAGATGGCCTTCATGGATAACATCGAGACCGTCTGCGAAGCTTGCGGTGGACTCCGTTACTCCAACGAGGCGTTGCAATACACCATCGAAGGTTCGTTTATTGGCCATGCAGAAGCTAACAAGGTTTCTTTGAACATCGCCCAGGTTTTCGACCTCTCCGTGCGGCGAGCCAGCGAATTCTTCCGTGGCACTATTATAGAGGAAAAACTGCGTCCATTGATGGATGTCGGACTCGGCTACCTGCATCTCAATCAGGCTCTTTCGACCCTTTCTGGCGGAGAGCTACAGCGCCTCAAACTCGCCTCTCATCTGAGTGAGCAGGGCAAGATATTCATTATTGACGAGCCTACCGACGGCCTCCATCTTCGCGATGTCCACCACCTTATTGCCCTCTTTGAGCGGATGGTCGATGCTGGGAATACACTCTACGTCATCGAACATAACACCGATGTCATCCGTGCCGCCGACTACGTCATCGAACTTGGTCCTGGCGCAGGCGAGAATGGAGGTCGCATAATCTTTCAAGGCATTCCTGCAGAGATGAAAGCCTGCCCCGCCAGCGTCACAGCACAGTACTTATAAAGGAACTATATGTCAGAAAAAAAACGTAACACTAAAAATAAACTCCAAACAATGAAAAAAACAGTTTTACTACTTTTTGTCTTGGCCTTAACGGGCTCAGCACAGCGTGTAATGGCACAGAACTCAGGACAGCTCTGGTGGGGCTATTTCACGGATTCCGATGCCAAAAGTCTTTCTTTTGACGGCTACTTAGGATATAGTCAGGCAACGACCTTCGATGTCGCCATTCGCATCCCAGCAGGGCACCCTATTGCTGGAAGTGGAACAATAAAGTCCGTTCGTTTCTGGTTGGGCGACGACATCTCTTCCATCAACAGCAATTTGACGTTATGGATTTCCAGCAGTTTGCCCAACGACATTTCGTCTGCTGCCTATAAACAGACTGTTCCCAAGTCTTCGTTGAAAGGCCGTCTCAACGAAATTGAGCTTACCACCCCATACAACATAAATAACAAAACGTGCTACATAGGATACTCATTCAGTATCAAAAGTAGCTCCTATCCCATCATGGGAGGTGGAGAAGATGAGGAAAATGCTTGGTTCTTCCGCGTGACAGGGACTGACTGGATGGACTTCTGTGGCGATGGATACGGGTATGGCAAACTGGCCATGCAAGTTCTTCTTGAAGGGATTGCTATTAGCAGCAATAGCGTTACTCCCTCCGACTTTGGCACAAATTATGTGTTGATGGGTTCCAAACTTAACGTACCGGTGAAGATTTCCAACTATGGCTCGGAAGTGATTAATTCCATAGCCTACACTATCTCCACAAACGGTAGCGTTTCGGAAGAACAAACCTGTAAAGTGAACAGCCTGACCTTCAATAATAGTGAAACGGTCAACATTCCCTTCTCAGCCGACAACGATACCAGGAAGTATGCAAAAACGCTGACCATAACCAAGGTTAATGGAGTGGCAAATGAGGCAGAGAGAAAGTCATCCGAGGGCTCGTTGATTACCATCTCCGAAAAGCCTGTTTCCACCCCTGTTGTGGAGGAATTCACCGGCACGTGGTGTGGTTGGTGTACGATTGGCTATGACGGTATGGAGAAGGCTAAGGCAACCTTTGGTGACAAAGCGGTCCTGATAGCCGTACATTCAGGCGATGTCATGGAGATATCGGACTACGCCCCTATTGCCAGCAGAGCCAGCAGTTACCCCAGTTCCATTATCAATCGTTCCATAGATACCTATCCTTCAGAAGGAAATCTGAAATACTATATCAATCAATGTCTGAACGATATTACGGTAGGTGAGATTAACGCCCGAGCCGCTTGGGCTAACATAGGCAAGAAATCCATCAAGATTGACACGGAGACAAAGTTTGTCTATACGGATGACAATGGGCAGTATGGCATCGCTTACGTTCTCATCGAGGATGGCCTGACGGGTACGGGCTCCGGATGGGCACAATCCAACTATCTGAGCGGAAATGGCAGCTATGCAGCAGATTATCCGTTCTGGTACAGCGCTGGCTCTAAGGTGGCAGGCTTGGAGTTCAACCATGTGGCCGTTGCTGCATGGAGTATTGCCAATGGCGTCGATGGCTCTGTCAAATCGGCTATTCAAGCAGGGGAAATCCAAACATTCAGCAAGACGGTCGATATAACCTCCAAGAGTCTTATACAAGATATTTCAAGGCTGAAAGTTGTTGCCCTGCTGATTGACCGTACGACGGGCAATATCGTCAATGCTTCCGAGACTGCCATACGGGAATTTGGCCCCGATGCTATTGATGAAATCCCGGCTTCCGCTGCCCAGGAGTTGGAGCGTTATACACTCGATGGCCGTAAGATAGTTGCTCCTCAAACCGGAGTGAACCTCGTCAAGATGAGCGATGGAACGGTACGAAAAGTGTTTGTCAGATAGTGCAATTCAAACATACAAACAGGCATGGCTTTAGGCTTGGAATCGTTGATTTCTTGACCTTCGGGCTGTTCTTCCTCTGCTACATGCCGTTAGGCGGTCTTCAGCAGGAGCTGGATGTCATTCTTGGCCGACGGACACAGCGGTATTGGGTGGCCTATCTTCTGGGCATACCCACGCTTTTCGTTTACACGCTTGTCTGGATGGCGCGGATAGCGGAGGAGCTGAAGGCCAAGGCCATTGAATTGGGTGTTGAAGGGCCCTACACTTCGTGGTGGCACATGTTCGGATGGAATGTGTTTGGCCTCCCCCTGATGGGCCCTGCTGTGGCCACGCAACGGTTCTTCGACACCCTCAATAGGGTTGAACGAAAGTTAAATGAACGTTTTTATTAAGCCAAATGACCAAAGCAAAGCTTGCTTTAGCTTTGGCATGGCGAGAAAACGAAGGATGGAATCCAACACGAAAACCATACCGCCCCACACAAAGGCCTTTCTAACCTGGCGAAAGGCCATTTTATGAGAACAGAGAACGGGATATACGTTTTTGTTTAAGTTCCCGCCAAATCCAAGCGCTTGGAAGTTATAATCCAAGCGCTTGGATTTTACATTTCAAGCGCTTGGAATTACGCTATACTCCTACGTTTTTTTCCTGATCGCTACGCAGAATCATAGAGTGATAGAAAAAATGACAAACTGAATCAAATTACCTGTCCCCTCGAAACCTGAACCAATCGAACCATCATCCATCGTACATCATCCATCGTACATCTTCCCTCTTACATCTTCCCTCTTACATCTACCTTCGTCCCTCTTACTTCTTACCTCTTCCATCTTCCCTCTTACATCTCGTTGCGTGACGGGTTCCGAAGGAAGCGATTCCACTATAGAAGTGGTCTCTGCTGAGCGGTTTCCTTTTCAACCCGTCACTCAACCAAAGGCGTTTTCGGGCCGGGAAGGGCATCTGAGTAGAGTGGGGAAATAAGTTACAATCTGTAAGCAGGAGCAGAAGGGAGGGCATTTCCGAGTGACGGGTCAAAAAGGAAACTGCGCAGGAGAACGGAGTTTCTCCGTGGAATGGAGGAACCGGAAGTCCTTCGTTGCCGTCTGTCCTAACCTTCTCCCGGCCTGCAAACGTCGTCTTTCCAGGTCGTAGTTACAGATTGTAAGCAGGGAGATGTGATTTCTCGCTTAAACGCCAAGCTGTCAGAATCAAACGCTGTCCCGCCAAAATCAAACGCTGTCCCCTCAGAATCAAACGCTGTGATGTCAGTCCCTTGCTTTGTGCGCTCAGCGCACTACGTCACGGCCACGACGTAGTGCGTCCGCAGATGGACGTAGTGCGTCCCGATGCAGACGCACTACATCAATGGTCAATCGCAGTCCGGCGAAGCCTTGATAGCTATAGATGCCAGTCCTTTGTCATATCGGATACAAGGAGGAAAGGAGTTGGTTATAAGCACAAATCATTAATCTTAATCATAAACCTTATATGCCCTCAGCCCTCATACATCATACATCATACATCAGCCCTCATACATCATTAACTCTTAACCATGAACCCTTAACCCTTAACCATATATGCCCTCATACATCAGCCATCTTCTTTCTCTTGTAAGTACAAAATGTCCTGTCCCCCTCGATTCCCCAAATGCTGAACAGTTTGAGAAGATGAAGCGACTCATTGATCGCATCAACAAGGTCAATGGAACAGAGACCATTGTTCTTGGCAGTCAGCAATACA
>CAMYYY010000013.1 GCA_947303715.1 uncultured Bacteroidales bacterium
TATCGAGACAATAAAACAATTCTAAAGTTGTTGCGTTATTAATTTGAATCCTGCGATTGTTAACGTCTGTTAAAGTGTTAACTTGTTACCTTGTTACCTAAGTCCTCAGGCACGCGGCGTGCGCGTTCTCTCTTTATATGGAAATATATGTAGGGAATAATATATATATATTTAAAATCTAACCTTTGTTCCATTTAAATACTGCGCGCGTGCAGGAGGAAAAGTTAACAAGGTAACAAGGTAACAAAGTAACAACTTTTCCCACCGGGCTGTGAGCGTAGAGCACTGGGCTGCGGGCTCAGTCCACCGGGCTGTGGGCGTAGAGCACCGGGCTGCGGGCGTAGAGCACCGGGCTGAACGCCACGGAAGCAAGGCATCCCCCCTGCCGTCCGTAAAAAAAAGAAAATTGTTACTTTGTTACCTTGTTACCTTGTTACCTTTTTCGATTTTTCATCCGATGGCTCAGGAATACTCAAATAAAATTTGCTTTTTCGCTCGGCTCACTCGTACCTTTAACCCCCTTCGGGGCTTTTAGATAGGGGTCGCCTCGGAAATATCCAAATAAATTTGGTATTTCGCTCGGCTCACCCTATCTTTGCAAACGAAAAAAGAAAAGCGATATGAAGAAGTCGATACTACTGCTCGTATGTGCTGCGATAGCCATCGCAGCAGCGGCACAGGAGCGCGTGTTCCTGCCGTCAGGAGAGTTCAAGTTTGCCGAGCGCGACACGTGCAGCCTGTGGCTGGACATCTGGAACCCCACACCGGGGAGCGTGACAAGCATCGGGGGACAGCAGAAGCCCACGGTGCTGTTTGTTTTCGGCGGAGGCTTCGTGGGCGGCGAACGCAACAACGGCTATCAGCGCCAATGGTTCAAGCGCCTCTGCGACGAGGGCTACCACGTCGTGGCCATCGACTACCGCCTCGGGCTGAAGGGCGTCAGCTGGGAATTCAGCATGAAGTTCCTCCACGCCGTTGAGCACGCCATCGACATCGCCGTCGAGGACCTCTTCAGCGCCACCCTCTGGCTGATAGAGCACGGCGCGGAGTACGGCATCGACGCGAACAACCTGGTGGTGAGCGGCTCGTCGGCAGGGGCCATCACGGCGCTGCAGGCCGAGTACGAGATTGCCAACCGCACGAAGCGCTGCCCGCTGCCCACGACATTCAACTACGCCGGCGTGATGGCCTTCAGCGGCGCACTCTACAGCCACGAGGGCGGCCCATACTACAAGACCGAGCCCTGCCCCACCCTGCTCTTCCACGGCACGGAGGACAAAATCGTGACGTACAAAAAGATGAAGATGGGACGCCGCTTCTTCGGCGGACTGGACCCGCTGGCGAAGATGTACAAGAAGAAGGGCTACAACTACAATGCCTACCGCTTCACGGGACATGGCCACGAGATTGCCTCGGCCATGACGCGCCTCATCCACGAGGAGCTGCGGTTCATGGAAACGAACGTCATGCGCGGCAAGAAGCGTATCGTCGACACCCTCGTCGACGACCCCGACATCGAGATACCCGACTGGGCCAGCATGGACTTCAGGGCAATCTATAAATAATTATAAAATTAGAAATTAGGAATTAGAAATGGCAACGGTTGTGATAATGCCCAAGCAAGGGCAGTCGGTAGAGAGTTGCATCATCACAGAGATACGGAAAAACGTGGGCGACAAGGTCAGCGTGGGCGACGTGCTGTTTGCCTACGAGACCGACAAGGCCTCGTTCGAAGAGGAGTCGAAGGTGGAGGGCACCGTGCTGGCGTGCTACTTCCACGAAGGCGACGAGGTGCCCTGCCTCACCGACGTCATGGTCATCGGCGCTGAAGGGGAAGAGGTGGTCCCCAAGAGACCCACCCCTGACCCCTCCCGTAAGGGAGGGGAGGAAGACCTCTCTAAATCTCCCCATGAGGAGAGTCTTGCCAGCGCAGAGCCATCGCACAATCCACTCCCCTCCCTCACGGGAGGGGTTGGGGGTGGGTCTTCCCTAATCTCCCCCCGTGCTCGCCGTCTGGCAGAAGAAAAGGGCATCGACTGGCGGAGCCTCAGCGGCTCAGGCCCCGACGGACGCATCATCGAACAGGATGTCATCGCCGCCTCGCATACCCAGGGCCGCCTCACGGGCAAAGCCCGCGCCATGCTGGCAGAGGGTAACCTCGTAGCCCCCACTCACGGCACCGGCCTCGCCGCAGGTGTTAGAGGCTGCGACCTGCAGGAGCAAATCGTAAATAGTAAATCGTCAAATAGTCAATTATATGATGATGTCCCCATGACGAACATGCGCAAGCTGATTGCCCGCGCCATGTACAACGCCCTGCAGAACTCGGCGCAGCTCACCCACCACCTGGGAGCCGATGCCCGCCGGATGCAGGCACTCCGCAAAATGGCCAAGAAGGCTCTTGAGGAGGGACGCATCGACGCCAACATCACCATCAACGACATGGTCTGCTATGCCGTCATCAAGGCGCTGAAGCAGTTCCCGAACGTCAACAGCCATTGTCTGGGCGAGAGCCTGCGCATCTTCCGCAAGGTAAACCTCGGCCTCGCCGTCGATACCGAGCGCGGACTGATGGTGCCCGCCGTACCGGCTGCCGACGACCTCGACATCATCGGCCTCAGCAAAGCCCTCAAGCGGGTGGCCGACGACTGCAAGAAGGGCAGCATCAACCCCGACCTGCTGCGTCCCGAAGCCGCCTCGTTCACCGTCAGCAACCTGGGCAACTACGGCGTGGAAATCTTCACCCCCATCATCAACGTGCCGCAGAGCGCCATCCTCGGCGTCAACACCATCGTGCCCCGTCCGAAGGACCTCGGCGGAGGTGTCTTTGCCTTTGTGCCCTACATCGGCCTCAGCCTCACCTACGACCATCGCTCCATCGACGGCGGCGAAGCCACGCGTTTCCTCAAGACCATCGCCACGGAGATTGAAAACCTTGATATCACGTTCTAACGAAATAGTAACTCGTAAGTCATCAAAAAGTAAAAATAGAATCATGTTTGATCTTGCCATCATTGGCGGCGGCCCGGGCGGGTACGTAGCCGCAGAGAGAGCAGGCGCCCAAGGCCTGCAAGTGGTATTGTTCGAAAAGCGGGAGCTGGGCGGCGTCTGCCTCAACGAGGGCTGCATCCCCACCAAGACACTCCTCTATTCCGCAAAAGTATATGACTATGCCCGCCACGGCGACAAATACGGCATCAGCGTCGGGGACGCCTCGTTCGACTACGGCAAAATCGTGGCCCGCAAGGAGAAGGTGGTGAAGAAGCTCGTGGGCGGCGTAAAAGCCGCTATGCGGGGCCACGGCGTTACCGTTGTCAAGGGCGAAGCGATGATTGAAGGCCGCTCTGCCGAGGGCATCGCCATCAGCTGCGGCGATGAAAAGTACACCGCCCGTAACCTCCTCATCTGCACAGGCAGCGAGGCTGCCGTGCCCCCCATCCCCGGACTGAAGGAGGCTGGCGACATCGTCGTCACCAACCGCGAAATCCTCGCCCTGCGTGAACGCCCTGAAGAGCTGGTGGTCATCGGCGGTGGCGTCATCGGCATGGAGTTTGCCTCGTTTTTCAACAGCCTCGGCACGAAGGTTACCGTCATCGAGATGCTGCCCGAAATCCTCGGCGGCCTCGACGGCGAGATAAGCGCCCTGCTGCGCGGCATCTACGCCAAGAAGGGCATCGAGTTCCACCTCCGCTGCAAGGTTACCGCCATCGAGGGCAATACCGTTGTCTATGAAGACCCTGACGGAAAGACTGAGCGCGTCAGCGGCACGAAGATACTGCTCTCCGTGGGCCGTCGTGCCAACATCAGCGGCTTCGGGCTGGAGAACCTCGGCGTGGAGATGACGTTGAACAAGGGCGGCCGTCCCGTGGGCATCAAAGTGGATGAAAAGATGCGCACCAACATCCCCGGCGTCTATGCCGCAGGCGACGTCACAGGCTTCAGTCTGCTCGCCCATACCGCCAGCCGCGAGGGTGAGGTAGCCGTGGGCACCATCCTCGGCCACGACGACCGTATGCGCTACGATGCCATCCCCGGCGTCGTCTATACCAACCCCGAGGTGGCAGGCGTCGGCATCACCGAGGAACAAGCGAAGGCAAAGGGCATCGATTATGACGTCCTCAAGCTCCCCATGGCCTTTGCAGGACGCTTTGTGGCCGAAAACGAGGGCGGCGAGGGCATCTGCAAGCTCATCGTCGGCAAGAAGTACCACGAGGTGCTGGGCGTCCACATGCTGGGCAACCCCTGCAGCGAAATCATCCACAGCTGCTGCATCGCCATCGAACAGGAGATGACCGTCGAGCAACTCCGCGAGGTTGTCTTCCCCCATCCCACCGTCAGCGAAATCATCAAGGAAACGGCTTTTTCAGTTCATAGTTAAGAGTTCAGAGTTAAGAAGAAACAATATGTCCAAAGCACTTTATATTGATCCGAGAGAGATTCGGAAGAGTGGAGAAATCAAGCTCCCCACCATCCCCGTGATGCAATACGCCAAGAGCGTCAAGGACGAAGTTGCCGAAGGCCACTACACCACCGACGACCTGCTGCGCATCTACCGCGACATGCTCACCATCCGCGAGTTTGAGACCATGCTGAACCTCGTGAAGACCACGGGGGGCTACAACGGCGTGCCCTACAACAACCCGGGTCCTGCCCACCTCAGCGCGGGACAAGAGGCAGCTGCCGTCGGCATGGCCTACAACCTCGATACCGACGACTACATCTTCGGCTCCCACCGCAGCCACGGCGAAATCCTCGCCAAGGGCCTCCGCTCCATTCAGATTCTCAGCGACGCTGAACTCACTAAAGTCATGGAGGAATTCTGGGGTGGCGCCACGCTGAACGTAGCCAAGCGAGGCTACGAAGGCCACGACGTCAAGGAGCTGGGCATCCGCTTCCTCCTCTACGGCGCCATAGCCGAAATCTTTGCCCGCGAAACGGGCTTCAACAAGGGTCTCGGCGGCTCCATGCACACCTTCTTCATCCCCTTCGGCATCTTCCCCAACAACGCTATCGTGGGCGGCTCGGGCAGCATCTCCGTCGGCGCAGCACTCTATAAGAAGGTCAACCGCAAGCGCGGCATCGTCGTCTGCAACATCGGCGACGGCGCCCTGGCACGCGGCCCCGTCATGGAGGGCATGACCTTTGCCAGCATGGATCAGTTCCGTACCCTCTGGGAGGGCGACATGAAGGGCGGCCTGCCCGTGCTCTTCAGCATCATGGACAACCAGTATGCCATGGGCGGACAGACGCGTGGCGAGACGATGGGCTACGACTTTGCAGCCCGCATCGGCGCCGGCTTCCGTCCCGATGCCATGCAGGCCGAGCGTGTTGATGGCTACGACCCCCTTGCCGTCATCGACGCCTTCCGCCGCAAGAAGGACGCCCTGCTTCGCAAGGAAGGCCCCTGCCTGCTGGACATCGTCACCTACCGCTACAGCGGACACTCGCCCAGCGACCAGGGTTCCTATCGCACGAAAGAGGAGCTGGAGGCCTGGCAGGCCGAGGACTGCATCGTCGCCTTCGGGCAGAAACTCATCGAAGCCGGACTGGCCACGCAGCAGCAGCTCGACGCCATCCAGCAGCAGATGAAGGACGTGCTCTTCGAGATGTACAAGCTCGCTATCGACGACACCCTCTCGCCCCGCATGGACCTCGTCAGGCAGGACGAGCTGTTGGGCGACATGATGTTCTCCAACCAGTCCGTCGACAGCCTCTCCGACGCCGTGCCCGAGGTCAACCATCCCCTGGACGAGAATCCGCGCGTCCGCCAGATTGCCGGCAAGGAGCGCTTCTACAAGGATGCCGAGGGCAAGGCCGTCAGCAAGATGAAGTCCTACAACATCCGCGACGGCCTCTTCGAGGCTATCGTCGACCGCTTCTACAAGGATGCCAGCCTCGTAGCCTACGGCGAGGAGAACCGCGAGTGGGGCGGCGCCTTTGCCGTCTATCGCGGGCTGACCGAGGCCCTGCCTCCCCATCGCCTCTTCAACGCCCCCATCGCCGAGGCCGCCATCATCGGTACCGCCATCGGCTACGCCATGTGCGGCGGACGTGTCATCCCCGAAATCATGTATTGCGACTTCCTGGGCTGCTGCGGCGATGAAATCTTCAACCAGCTGCCCAAGTGGCAGGCCATGTCGGGCAACATCCTGAAGATGCCCGTCGTCGTCCGCGTGAGCGTAGGCTCAAAATATGGAGCCCAGCACAGCCAGGACTGGACGTCGCTCTGCACCCACATCCCGGGTCTGAAGGTCGTCTTCCCGGCTACGCCCTACGATGCCAAGGGCCTCATGAACGCCGCCCTGCAGGGTACCGACCCCGTCATCTTCTTCGAGAGCCAGCGCATCTACGACAAGGGCGAGGAGTTCCACGCCGGTGGCGTACCCAAGGAGTACTACGAGATTTCCATCGGCGAGCCCGACGTGAAGCGCGTGGGCAAGGACGTCACCTTCCTCACTATCGGAGCCACGCTCTATCGCGCCCTTGAAGCAGCGGGTCGCCTGAGTGCCGAGTTCGGCATGGAGGCCGAAGTCATCGACGCCCGCTCGCTCGTGCCGTTCGACTACGCCCCCGTCATCGAGAGCGTCAAGAAGACCGGACGCATCATCATAGCCGGCGATGCCACAGCCCGCGGCTCGTTCCTCAACGACCTTGCCGCCACCATCGCCGATGCCTGCTTCGACTACCTCGACGCACCTCCCGTGGTCCTCGGCTCGCGCAACTGGATCACCCCCTGCCACGAACTGGAAGAGGCCTTCTTCCCGCAGCCCTCGTGGTTCCTCGATGCCATCCACGAGCGCATGGTACCCCTGCGCGGCTATGTCCCCACAGCCAACCTCACTACCGCCCAGCAGCTCCAGAGGGCAAAACGGGGAGTGTAAAAAAATGAAGAAGCCTCTCCCCATCCCTCCCCTAAAGGGAAGGGAGCTCAATGCCGTAGGTCTCCCCTCCTTCAGAAGGGGTAAGGAGGATACTTCCCTCTCCCTTCCCTTTAGGGGAGGGATGGGGAGAGGCCTTTGGGGGTTGGTCTTCCTATTATTCCTTGCGGCCTGCTCCGCAGGCGACAACGTCTACCGCTATGCCGAGGGCGAGATACGGCTCGAGGTGGTCAGCGATTCGCTCAGCATCCTCCGTCACAACGCCAAGGACGGGCGTGAGGTGTCGTCGTTCAGCCTTCCCTACCCCACGTTCCGCCTCTGCTGTGGCGACCTGACGGGCGACGGCATCCCCGAGATCGGCGTCGGCGTCATCAAGCCCACGCGCTTCTCGCCCCAGCCGGACAAGCGCCTCTTCCTCTTCCATCTCACCGAAGGGCGCCTCATACGCCCCCTCTGGATGGGCTCGCATGTGGGCGCTCGGCTCGACGACTTCAGCTTCGACGGCAACCTCATCCGCACTACCGAGCTCGACGCCTCCGACAGCCTCATCCATCGTACCTATAAACTCAGTTCTTTCGGAATAAAACCAGTCAACCTATGAAAAAATCATTCATCCTCCTGCTTTCCTTTTTAGCCCTGCTGGCCAGTTGTAAGCCCCAGAGCAAGCGCCCCCGTACTACCGACGAGTCGAAGCCCGCCTTCGTCTCCATCCTCTCGCTCGACTCGCTTCCGCCCAGCATCGACCTCACCATGGACCTTAGCACCTGCTCCTACGAGGAGCTGCGCCTGCTTCGTGCCTATCCCTACGCCCTCCACGGCCATTGGTTCATCGAGAGCGACATCAACGCCTTCTTCGACCTCCGCAGCAACTGGTACTATCAGGCCTGCTGCGACCGCTACAAGGACGGCTATCCGTGGGACAGCGACTACGAGGCGGAAATGGCTGCCACACCCCTCACCGACGAGGAACGCGACTTCATCCGCCGCATCGACGAACTTATGGCCGCGATGAGGGGCGAGACGTTCATCCACAGCCACCTGCTCAACCCCTCGCTGGCAGTCAACATGTATCAGGTGTCCCAGAAGCCCGAGGCCCTCGACGCCCATCTACGCGACCATAACTTCGCCTTGCAGCCCTCAGGCTACAACCAGCTCTTCCAGGTCTACGAGGAGAACGACTACCGCATGATGCCGTCGTTCATCACCTCCGACCTCTTCCTCCAGACCTTCCACATGTACTTCAGCTATGTGCTGAAATACCTGGAGACCTTCCAGTTCATCCCTGCCCTGAAGACGCTCTGCACCACGCTCTACCACCAGTCCATGAACGAGTACAAGACGCTCATCGCGGCCCCTGCCTACACGCGCGACAATACCGCCCGTGCCGCCACCTTCTTCGCCATCGCCCTCCGTCTGCTCGACGACACCAAGGTGGCCGTCCCCCAGGGCTTCGAAGAAATCTATGCCGGAGAGCTGGCCCGCATCGAGGCGCTCAACGACGACGTCTCCCTGCTCTACCCCTCCGAGGCCCTGTTCAGCTACAGCCTCTTCAAGCCTCGTGGGCACTACACCCGCAACGAGCAGGCCCAGCGCTATTTCCGCGCCATGATGTGGCTGCAGACGGTCTTCTTCTGTGCCGACGACATCTCCTCCGAGAGCCCCTGCCTCCACATGGCCACCCTGCTGGGACGTGCCGGCGACAAGGCCATGGAGGCCTACCACAAAGTCACCGTCCCCCTGGACTTCCTGATGGGCGAAGCCGACAACCTCTCTGTCGAGGAGCTCTGGAACTGCCGTAATGCCGACGACATCCAGACGGCCATCGACAAGCTCTTCGAAAAGCGCAACCGCATCACCCCGCCCATCGCCAACGACTGCGTGAAGAAGGTCAACTTCATGCCCCAGCGCTACACCCCCGATGCCGAAATCCTCGGCCGTCTGGTGGACGTCAGGCCCGATGCCGAACGCGCCTACCCGAAGGGGCTCGACGTCCTCTCCGCCTTTGGCGTCCGCGCCGCCGACACCCTCCTCGACACCCTCTACCACGAGTCTGCCGCGTGGGACAAGTACATCCCCGAGATGAACAAACTGAAGAACATCTTCGCCCACTATGCCGACGACAGCATGTACGCCGCGTGGATGCGCCTGCTCGTCCAGATGCAGAGCGTCGGCAAGGAGGCCCCAGGCTTCACGCTCACGCCCGCTTGGCGATGCAAGAACCTCAATACTGCCCTCGCCTCGTGGGCCGAGCTCAAGCACGACGCCATCCTCTATGCCGAGCAGCCCATGGCTGCCGAGTGCGGCGGGGGGAGCGACTTCCCCGAGCTCGTCAAGGTGAACTACGTCGAGCCTAACATCCCCTTCTGGAAGGGACTGACAGCCCTCATCGACCAGCTCGGCGCTGTGCTCAAGAGCGTCGGCATCACCGACCCCGACCTCCTCGACAAGTCCGAGCGCCTGCGCGAGTTCACCCAGCTCTGCCTCGAGGTGGCTGAGGACGAGCACGTCGGGCGCACCACCTCTGCCGAGAAGCAGCAGATACTCTCCATCCTCGGCAGCCACATCGAGTGGTTCACCCTCTCCATCCTCGACCCCGAGCAGGAGGTTGCCAGGTGGGGCGACATCAAGGGTGCCGAGCGCTCCATCGCCCTCGTTGCCGACATCTATACCCGCAACGTCGAGGGCTGCCCCAAGGACGGCATCCTCTGCGAGGCCACGGGCAACGCCAACACCATCTACGTCCTCGTGCGTGTAGGCGGCGAGACCTACCTCACGCGTGGCGCCACCTTCAGCTACTACGAGTTTGTGCGCCCGCTCGGCAACCGCCTCACCGACGAGGAGTGGCAGCAGATGCTCGAGCGCGGCGAAGCCCCAGCCGTACCCGAGTGGATGGCCCCCTGGCTCCTCACCCAGCCCGCCACCGTCGGCGACAAGTTCATCTACAGCACAGGATGCTAAGGAGACCCACCCCCAACCCCTCCCGTGGAGGAGGGGAGCGGAAGTGATTAATGATTAGTGAATAGTGATTAGAGATTAGTGATAAGATAATTCCCATGAACTCAAAACAATCATCTACTCACTATTCACTAATCACTAATCACTCCCACCTTTGGGGGTGGGTCTTTATTCTTTTTCTCCTCTCCTGTGGAGGAGAAAAAGAAGATGGCCTGACCCTCCTTTTCACGGGCGATGTGCTGCTCGATCGCGGCGTGCGCCCTATCGTAGAGCAACATGGCGTGCCCTACCTCTTCGAGGGCGTGGCCGACGACTTCGCCCGTGCCGATGCCGTCATCGTCAACCTCGAGTGTCCCTTGGCCGACACCCTCTCGCCCATCGGCAAACAGTACATCTTCCATGCCCCCACGCGCTATGCTGCCGGCCTGCGCCAGGCGGGCATCACCCACGCCTGCCTGGCCAACAACCACACCAACGACCAGTCGCGTCGCGGCCTCCGCTCCACCGCTCAGGCCTTGGAGGAGGCAGGCATCACACCCCTCGGCTACGGCACGTCGGCAGCCGTTTGCACGCAGCCCACGCTCATCCGCAAGAACGGCGTGACCGCCGCCATCTTCAACTCCGTCGCCCTCCCCCTCGAGAACTGGGTACCCTCCGACAGCCTGCCCGACGTCTGCCAGCTGCGTGCCGAGGCCCTTGCCGCCGTCATCCATGCCTACAAGGCCGCCCACCCCGACCACTACACCATCGCCGTCCTCCATTGGGGCGCCGAGTTTCAGCAGTCGCCGTCCATGCGCCAGCGCCTCGGAGCTGCCGCCCTCGCCAGCGCCGGCTGCGACGCCGTCATCGGCCATCACCCCCACGTCGTGCAGCCCTACGAGCAGATAAGCACCCCGGATGACCCGAGACAGATGCCCGTCTTCTACAGCCTCGGCAACTTCGTCTTCGACCAGACGTCGCTCTCCACCCGTCGTGCCGCGATGGCAGAGCTCATCCTCACCCCCGACAGCCTCGCGGCCCGCGCCATCCCCGTCACCCTCCGCCATTGCCGCCCCACTAACCGCTCGAGAACTAATTAAGAGTTGAATGTCCCGCTTGCTGTGCACCGCTCACGGAGCAATTTCGATGCAAAGATACAACATCGTTTTCACATGGATTCCCACTTCCAACGAGAGCATCTTCTCGCGCCATTTCTTGCCCAATTATGAACTATGAACTATGAATTATGAACTAAACCCGTCCCCCCAGCGTTTTACGTAAGTAGTTATGGTTGTGATAGTTCAAGCATTTTCGGGTTTTAGTTTAAGTCCAAAGTTTTAGTTTTTTCTACCATAAAGTTTCTGATTTTCTGCGAGACTAACAAACAAAGACGCCGAAAAATAACGCAGTGGAATAATAATTTATCGCATTGCGCTGCCGAGCCAGCCCACTGGGCAAATCTGCCAGCCCACTGTGCTGTCGCGCCGGCCATTTAAGATTTAGTGTAGCCGAGGCAATGTCCTCCTATTCCGGCATGACAAGTACGCCTGAGCGCATATACATCCTTAATACATTCACCGACAAAGAGTTACAATCGGTCAAAAACAATTCGTCTGATTCACAGCACATTGAGTAAACTAACAAAATAACATTTTATATTTTATATTTTCTATCCCGATACTTCCTACCCTTCGGGAGAAGGTTAAATATATATTATACAATATATATTTATTTATATATAATAATAAATCGTAATCATCACCCTCAACCGAAGGAAAGATGAAAAAAGAAAATATAAAATGTTATTTTGTTATTTTGTTAGTTTCGTAAGTTTCTCCTCCACTTATCCCGAGTCGCGACAGAGGTCGAGCGTAGTTCAATAGGTCAACGGGTGACAGGTGAGAATGGAGAATTGATAATTGAGATTAATGTGTGTAGTCGGAACTTTGTCGGACATGGGCGGCGGCTCGGAACGGACGGAACAGCGAGTGTAAAGCAAACTTTTTTGCCCTGCCGAGTCGTGACGGACGTAGACAAAGTCAAAAATGCAAAAATATTTGCATTATCACTCGGCTTGCACTACCTTTAACCCCCTACGGGGCTTTTAGATAGGGGTCGCCTCGGAAAAATCCAAATAAATTTGGTTTTTCGCTCGGCTCACCCTATCTTTGTCTGGCGTAATGAGAAAAAGGAAAATGAAGACAGCAAGATTGTCACAAACTGTATTTGACACGACGGCCAGGCGCAGGGGCTTCGGCGCCACGTGGCGGGTGCGACGGCTGCTGCTTGCGCTTGCCTTCTGGCCGGTGTGCATCCATGCCCAGACCCTGCCGACGAACTTGATACCGATGCCGGTGGAGTATTCGGTACGCTCGGGATGTGTCGCCCCTGACGAGATGGCCGGCCTGCACGAAAGGGTGCGCATCTCGGAAAAGGCGCTCCGTCGCCGACTGAAGGGCAGGAATCTGGCGGACTGGCAGCTGAGGTCGGCCTATTGGCTGGAGCTTGGGAGGAGGCGCGTGAGGATTGTGGCGGCTGACGAGGAGGGCGTGTTCTATGCCCGGCAGACGCTCAGGATGATGGCTTCCGTGGACAGCCTGCTGACCTGCTGCACGATTCTTGACTGGCCGCGCTTCCGCTACAGGGGCGTGATGCTGGACGAGAGCCGCCATTTCCAGGGGAAGGACTTCGTGCTGAAGCAGCTGGAGATGATGGCCCGCCTGAAGATGAACCGCTTCCACTTCCATCTGGTGGACAATCCCGGCTGGCGGGTGCAGATTGATGCCTTTCCGCGGCTCACCCAGTTGACGGCCTGGCGCCCTGAAGCCTTCTTCTGGGACTGGGAAAAGGATGCGACGGGCGGGCCCTTCGTGGAGGAGGGTACGCCTGGGGCTTACGGCGGGTACTATACCAAGCTGGATGTGGCCGACATCCTCGCCTTTGCCCACGAGAGGCACATCGAGGTGATTCCCGAAATAGAGATGCCTGGGCATAACTACGAGACGCGTGCGGCTTATCCCGAGCTGGCCTGCAGCCTGCCGAACGGCGGGAAGGACCCCTGGGAACTCTGCCCTGGTAAGGAGAGCACCTTCGAGTTTCTGGAGAAGGTGCTGCTGGAGGTTTTCGACATGTTCCCTTCGACCTATATCCACATCGGGGGCGACGAGGCCCGCAAGAACAACTGGAGGCTCTGTCCCGACTGCCAGGCGCGCATGAAAGCCGAGGGGCTTGAGGGGGCGGAGGAGCTGCAGAGCTATATGATCAGGCGGATAGAACGCTTTGCCCATGAGCATGGCAAGCGCATCATCGGCTGGGACGAAATCGTGCAGGGAGGACTAGCGCAGGATGCTACCGTGATGTCGTGGCACGGAACGGAGGCTGGCCTGCAGGCCATCCGCGAGGGCCACGATGTGATTTTCACGCCCACGCACTACTGCTATCTGGATTATCATCAGGACCCGGCGCAGTTCAGGCCTGTGGGGCGTTATCTGCCCTTGGAGAAAGTCTATTCGTTCGAACCCATGGCCGAGGGTGTTTCCGAGGCTGATGCACATCATGTATTGGGCGTGCAGGGCAACCTGTGGACGGAGCATGTCCAGGATGCCTGGCATGCCGAGATGATGCTCTATCCCCGCGTGTTCGCGATTGCCGAGACGGGCTGGAGTCCGGCTGAGAAGAAGGACTGGCCGGACTTCGAACGAAGGGCGTCGGTCCTGTCGGCTGCCGCCCGCGGATGGGGTTACACGGTGTACCCTCCTGACCAGCAGCCATAAGCCCCTGGCACAAAAAAACAAACAAAAAAACTCGTGTGATGCAAAAGAGACGGATTACGGAAATGGGACGTCTGGACGTGGAGGCGTTCCGCAAGGCGGCGAAGATGCCGCTGGTGGTGGTGCTGGACAATGTGAGGAGCTTCCACAACGTGGGGGCGGTATTCCGCACGGCAGATGCGTACCGCGTGGAGCGCATCGTGCTGTGCGGCATGACGGCCCAGCCGCCGGCGCCGGAGATTCACAAGACGGCCCTGGGGGCCGAGGATGCCGTGGCCTGGACGTACGAGGCGGACACGCTGGAGGCCGTGCGGAAACTAAAGGACGAGGGATACAGGGTGCTGGCCATCGAGCAGGCTCACGGCAGCACGCCCTTGCAGGAGCTGGACACCCTCATCGACGAAGCGCCTCAGGGGAGGTTTGCCGTTATCCTCGGCCACGAGGTGAAGGGGGTGCAGCAGGAGGTGGTGGACGCGGCTGACGGCTGCCTGGAGCTGCCGCAGTTCGGCACGAAGCACTCGCTCAACGTCTCCGTAACCGCCGGCATCGTCATCTGGGAGTTCGCGAAGAGGCTGATAAAATTAGGAATTAGAAATTAGGAATTAAAAAGGACTTGTTGACTCGTTGACTTGTTGAGCTCTGCTCTACGTCCGTCGCGACTCGGCAGAGATTGTGCAAGCACATCTTTGCACTCGCTGCTCCGTCCGTTGACTCGTTGACTTATTTCTCAATAAAATCGATGACGAGCTGCATGACGGGCAGGGCGCTGTCGAAGCGGATGTGGTAGATATCGTCGAGGGGGGTGTGGTAGAAGGGGAAGGCATCGCCGCCCTCGTTCTCGAAGAATACGCAGGGCACGCCACGAACGGCAAAGGGATAGTGGTCGCTATTGGCAGCAAGGGCGCCACGCTCCAGCTCGCGGAAGTAGCCGCCCTGACGATTCAGCTCGTCGAAACGACGCCAACCATCCATACCTGCCTCGCTGGCTTCGGAGTAGAGATTGGGGTTGTTGTCGCCAATCATATCGATGTTGATAAGGTATTTCACACGGTCGAGCGGCACGAGGGGGTGCTCGGCGTAGTAGGTGGAGCCGTAGAGCCCGCAGTCCTCGCCCGAGACGGAGAGGAAGAGGATGTCGAACGGCGGACGATGGTGGGCGAAATAGCGCGCCAGGGTCAGCAGGGCTGCCGTGCCCGAGGCGTTGTCGTTGGCGCCATAGTAGATGACGTTAGGGCCGAAGGTGCCAAGATGGTCGTAGTGGGCGGTAAAGACGTAGCAGCTGTCGTGGCGCAAGCCGTCGATGCGGGCTATGACGTTCTCCGCCGGATAATCCTTATAGAACTGGTTATCCACATCGATGGTAACCTGCCCACCCGTTGACCCGTTGACTTGTTGACTCGTTGACCTATTAAAAGCATCGGCGCGCACCCAGACGTCGGGCTTGGGGTGGACGGTAGAGGACTCGGCCTTGTAGTATTTCAGAGGAAGGGTCTCCCCCACCCCCTCCTGAAGGAGGGGTGACTTTAAGTCCTTCCCTTTAGGGGAGGATTTAGGAGAGGCTTTACTCTTATACGGCTCGTACGTGAGCGTGCGTTGCTCAGGATGTTCCCAAAGCAGCATCATGCCCGCCCAGGAGAGGGTGGTGTCGGCCTTGAGGCGCGTGATGTCAGGGCGGAAATAGCGGGCCATGAAGTAGTCGCACGCCACGAAGGCGCCCTGGTACTCAGGCCGTTGGAGGTCATCGAGGAGCTGCCCAGGCGTGTAACCCAGCGTGTCGAGGCGGTAGAGGGGGAAGGTGCCGTGGATGGCAGGCGAGAACTCGCGCAAGGTCCATTCGTAGCCTGGGGCGAGGACTTGGCCGTCGATGCTGAGCGAAGCCTGGCCGGCGTGGGTGTTGACGTCGAAGGTGAAGGGCTGGGTCTCCACGCCATCCACGCCCGCACGACGGTACTCGCGCTGGAGGTATGCCGAGGTCAGCTTGACGCCATCCTTGGCGTAGCCCCTGCCCTGATAGCGAGGGGAGCTGAGCTCCGTCACCACACGACGGTAGTACTTCATGTCGGGAGCCGAAGGCTTACACCCTATAAATAAAAAAGAAACAGCGACAACAACTGCCGCAAAACCAGACTTACGCTGCATAATTCCTACATTATTCATAAAACAACTTTTATTTCGCGGCGAAGATAGCGGAAAAATTTGGAAATACGAAGAAAAAGGCTTTTCTTTGCAAAAAATATTCACTTCAGAAATTTACCCCAATGAAAACCCGCAAGCTGATTTCCTTTGCAGCCCTGCTGCTGACTGTGCTGGGCACGAACGCCCAGAATCCCTACCTCCCCCTTTGGGAGCACCTGCCTGACGGCGAGCCCCGTGTGTTTGAAGACCCTGACAACCCTGGGAAGCTCCGTGCCTACATCATCGGCTCGCACGACATCACCTACACCGCCTACTGCGGCCCCGACATCCGCATGTGGTCGGCACCCGTCGAGAACCTGACAGAGTGGCGCGACGAAGGCCCCATCTTCACCTGGTTCGTGAGCGGACAATGGGACACCATGTATGCCCCCGACCTCGTGGAGACCGTTGACCGTCAGACGGGCAAGAAGACCTACTGGCTCTATCCCCACAGCCGCGGCTGGGGACGCGTAGCCACAGTCTGCAAGGGCGACAGGCCCGACGGCCCCTTCACACCCGTGAACCTGACGCCTGACGGAGTGCGTTGCGTCGAGGGCTCGCTCATCGACTTCGACCCCAGCGTCTTCATCGAGAAAATCACCAGCAAGAAAGACCCCGACTACAACACGGGCTACCGCGCCTACGTCTTCTACGGCTTCCAGCACTCGACGGCCTGCCAGCTCGACCAGAATACCATGTACAGCAAGCGGCCCGGCACGGAGCTCATCGACCCCTTCATCCCCGCCAGTAGCGCCGACGGACGCCTGCTCGACAAGGAGGGCTCGACCTATCCCGCCCTCTACAAGGGACAGAACCCGCTCGACTTCAACTTCTTCGAGGCCAGCAGCATCCGTCAGGTGGGCAACAAGTACGTGATGGTCTTCAGCGGCTATAGCGGCAAGGAGTACGGCCTGGGCAACACCAACAGCGCCCTGCGCTATGCCTACGGCGACAGCCCGCTGGGCCCCTGGCGCTCGGGTGGCGTGCTCGTCGACAGCCGCGGCGTCGTGCCCAACGAGGACGGCACACGCCTCACCACCACCAACGCCGGACACAACACCCACGGCTCGCTCCAGGAAATCAACGGGCAATGGTACATCTTCTACCACCGTCCGCCGCGCGGCTTCGGCAACGCCCGCCAGCCTATGGTAGCGCCCGTGAAGATTGAGTGGGACAAGAAGTCCGTCGCCAAGGGCGGACAGGTGCGCATCACGGGCTACGACCCCTTTGCAGCCAATAACGAGTGGACGGCCAAGGCTTCCGACGGCAACGAGTATCGTGGCGCCGAGGTCACCAGCGAGGGCTTCCAGATCTTCGGTCTACCCCCCTACGCCTACTACTCGGCAGGCTATGCCTGCTACATGGCTGGCCCCGGCAGCAACGAATGGATGCAGGACAACCACGACGTGTGGAAGAACCACATGGACCTCGCCGGCATCAAGAACGGAGGCATCATCGGCTTCAAGTACTTCGGCTTCGGCGGACTGGCACAGACGCAGAAGGGCGTGCCCGCCTTCGAAGGGACGAAGCAGGGCAACAACACCCATCTCAACCTCTACCTCACCCCCGGCGGGCATGGCGCCTTCAAGATTCACGTGATGCTCGACGGCCCCTACGCCAACAGTACCTGGAATGGACGTGAGATTGCCGTCTTCAACGTGCCTGCCGACGCTCCGCGCGAGGCAAGGAATTATGTCCTGCCGGTCGATGCCGTCGAAGGCCTCACGGGCAAGCATGCCATCTATCTTGTCGTCGAAGGTCCCGAGATTGAGCAGCCCCAGCAGCCCGAGGGCCGTCCGCAGTTCGGCCGCCGTCAAGGCCCGCAGCGCCCGCAAGGCCTCTTCGACCTCCACGGAATCGGCTTCTCCAAAAACGGCTCGATGGCCGTCGGCCAATATACGGAAGCGCCTGAAATCACCATTACCGTCGACGGCAAGCGCCTCGCCATCCCCGCCACGCCCCTCTATAGCACCAACGCCAACGGCTATACCGACTGCGCGCACTACCAGCTCTACGCCCCGCTGCGCAACAATTCGAAGATTGAGGCCACATCCTCGGCAATTGTTCCCGCCGTGCAGTTCGAGGTCAGCCCCATCGCCGCAGGACGCGCTACCGTCAAGGCCACCTGGAAAGGAAAGACAAAGACGTATCTGATTAATTAAGCGCCAACTACGAATTAGACTTTTTCCTGTCTGCGACGCTACATAAATATTCACGAATGGACACGAATGATTCAAAAAATATTTTTGGATAATTCATGCTCATTCGTGTGGCGTCGCAGACAAAAAAATCGTTTCATTCGTGTAATTCGTAGTGAAGAAATAAAGAGTTAAGAATAATGTACAGTATTCATCGTTCCGTTTTTCAGGCATTCTTTTTTTCATTCCTGCTTCTGCTTTGCTCCTGCGCGAAGAAGGGAGAAGGCCCTGTGACCTTCCAGAACGAGGGTAACCCCCTCATCCGCACATGCTATACCGCCGACCCGGCTCCTGTGGTCTTCGACGGACGGCTCTACCTCTATACGGGGCATGACGAGTGCTTCGAGGATAGCGTCGGCTACGAGGGCCTCTACGGCTTCAACATCACCAACTGGCTCTGCTTCTCTACCGACGACATGCAGACGTGGACGGAGCACGGCGTCGTCCTCAGCCCTGCCGACTTCAGCTGGGCATCGGGCGAGGCATGGGCCGCACAGGTCGTCGAGAAGGATGGCAAGTATTGGTACTACGTCAGCACCCAATGTGCCGACCCCAACTGCAAGGCCATCGGCGTTGCCGTCAGCGACAGCCCCACAGGGCCCTTCAAGGACGCTATCGGCAAGCCCCTCATCGTTGACAGCATGACGCCCAACGCCCACCCCCTCGGCTGGTGGAACGACATCGACCCTACCGTCTTCATCGACGACGACGGCACGGCCTGGCTCAGCTGGGGCAACGGCACCTGCTTCCTGGCGAAGCTGAAGCCCTCGATGACGGAACTTGACGGCGACATCATCGCCCTCCCCATGGAGAACTATGTCGAGGGGCCCTGGCTCTACAAGCGGCGTGCCGAGGACGGCAACACGTGGTGGTACATGGTCTATGCCTCCATGGGCAGCCGCGGCGAGACAATCTCCTACGCTATGGCGCCCAACGTCACAGGCCCCTGGACATTCCGCGGCGAGCTTACTGGCCCTGCCAAGGACAGCTTCACCATCCATCCGGGCGTCGTCGACTTCCAAGGCCACACCTATCTCTTCTACCATAACAGCACCCTCTCGCTGGGCGGCTATGGCCCTGCCACAGGCCGACGAAGCGTCTGCTACGAGGAGATGTTTTACAACCCCGACGGCACCATCCGCCCCGTCGTCCAAACCCTCGGCCCTGCCGAGCCCATTCAGACGGGCGACCTCCTCTTCATCAGCCTGCCTGACGATTACGACCTCGACGACCCCACCTACTACCCCACCTCTGCCGGCCAGAACATCATCCACGTCGCCATGCTGGAGGTAGAAGGTCAACAAGTCAACGAGTCAACGAGTCAACAAGTCGACAGGTCAACAGGTCAACAGGCTATCTATGTCATTGACGCCACGCTGAAGTACGGCGTTGACCGCCATCCCCTCGACACCCTGCTGCGCCAGTACACCCTTCGCGGCGGACGCCTGCCTCGGATGGAGATAAAGAGGGTAGCCTCTCCTAAAGGGAAGGACTTTAAGTCACCCCTCCTTCAGGAGGGGACGGGGGAGGCTGCAATTAATCTTGCCAAGCAACATCTCGGCGTGGCGTACGACCTCGAGTTCCGCCCAGGCGGCGACCTCTATTGCAGCGAACTCGTACACTTCTGCTACCTCGATGCCGGCGGCAAACCCCTCTTCCCCCTCGTCGATATCGACCTCCGTACCGTGCCCCCTGTACGCGCACGTCGTGGAAACCCTGATGGCCCCGATGCTAACCCCCTACGCCCAGGCCCCGACCGTAGCGAGTTCACCATCCCTCCCTACTGGACGCAGCTCTGCCGCCTTGCCGGCATCGCCCTCCCCCAGGGCGAAGGCATCATGCCAGCCGACATCTACCGCAGCCCCCTCCTCCGTACCGTCAACGCCACCATCCCCACGAAATAGCCCTTTTTCGTGGCATTTGTACTATATAGTAGGGACGCCATCGTGTGGCGTCCCTACTGCTTCTTTCCCGTTTTTTCAGAGACAGCAATAAAAAAGTGTTGAGCTGCGCTCTTCACTTTTACGCCATGCCAAAGTTCAAAAAAGTTTTGACTTTGGTCATTTGGCTTTTAAAAGTGTTGGACGGCGTCCTTCACTTTTTCGCCATGCCAAAGTTCAAGAAAAATCTTGACTTTGACCATTTGGCTTTTAAAAAGTGTTCAATTTCTGAACAATTTTCGCCGAAAATCACAAAAAGTGCACTTTTCTTGCACAAGTCAGATTTTTTTACTTATACCTTTGCGGAGCTAAAAACAAAACAACATTCAAACCGTAAAAAAACTCCGAAAAATGAGAAAAGATTTATTAGCTCACTACGTCAAGGTTGCTGTGCGCAGCCTCGAGCGTTACAAGACGCAAAGCATCATCTCCATCGTCGGCCTCGCCGTCGGCTTCGTCTGTCTTTCGCTATCGGTACTTTGGGTGAACTATACGAACAGCTATAACACGGGTTATCCTTTTCTGGACGGGGAGCGCGTTTATGTGCTGGGCTCTCAAGGGAAGAATGGCGACTACACGACGACAGTACCAGGCAGTTTGCTTCGTGACATGAAGGAGTGGCCCGAAGTGGAGGCGAGGTGTATGGTCTCCCCTCACTCGCTCATTCCCATAGGCGAGAAAGGCGAGGAGGCTATGTATATTTTGCTCAATCCCCTGATGAAGGATTTCTTTCATTTTGATGTCGTAGCAGGTGAAAAGGACTTCTGGAGGCATATCGGTGAAAAAGATTTTATGCATTGTGACATTGTGTTGACAGAACCGTTCGCACAGAAGATGTTCGGCACAGAAGATCCCATTGGGAAGACGATGGAGGTAACGGGCAATGAGCACACCATTGTTGCCGTCGTGGTGAAACCTTTTAATAAGCATAGTAATTTCGATTGTGATTTCATGGCTCTTTCACCTGCTGATTTGTACGATTTCGAAAGGTATGAAATCCGAGGACGTGGAATGGTCAAACTCCATCCGGGGAAGGAGGTGAGGGCATCGTTTGAAAAGAAAATAGGCGAATATATTGATGGCGAACCCTTCCGCATGATTTTGCTTAGGAAGGTTGCACAATGGATGCCTGCAAATCTCAGCTATGCCCACATGCGTGCGTTCCTCCTTATTAGTATATTGCTCACCGCCTGTGCTCTCATCAACTTCCTCACGCTTTACTTGAACCGTTTGCGTGGAAGGAAACGTGAGATGGCGCTTCGGCTTGTTCACGGCTCGTCGCATCGTGGATTAGTGGCGATGTTCGCCGTTGAACTTCTTGTTACCCTGGGCAGCGCCATCGGGCTTGGAATGATGGGGGTGCTCGTGCTGAAAGAGCCCTTTGCCGACTTTGCGGGAATCCGTATGGGTGGCGGCTATATCATGGGCCGTGCGCTGCTCATCATGCTGGGCGTGCTGGTCGTCTGCCTGCTGATGGGCCTCGGAACGGTGGAGATTGTACGTCGCCGCACGCTCTCGTCGTCCATCAATCCCGCTGCGGCACGTCGCCACGTCTTTTCGTCCATCAGCATCGGCGTACAGCTTGCGGTAAGTCTCTGTTTTGTGTTCTGCGCCGTAGTGATGCTTCGTCAACTGTGGAGTATGAAGAATGCCGACCTCGGCGTTGCCGTCAAAAATCGTGGCGTGCTGACCGTTACATACGATTTTGTAGCAGATACCAATGACGCAAAGGTGCTGGTTGACGGCAATGGTATCTCAGAAAAGCTGGAAGCCTTGCCTGAAATAAAAGATATCTGCCGAGGCTGGAACTTCTATTGTATTCACTATATGCTGGCCGGACGTTATAACGTCTGCCTCACCCCCGAAGTCGAGCCATTACAGACGAACGTCTTTGCAGGGATTTACGACCCGGGAAATCCGATATATGGTTTCTCCGTGCTTGAAGGAGAGCTACCGCGCTACGAGACGTGGACCCCCTCGGATATTGTCATCAGCGAATCCATCCGTAACCGACTTGGATTGAAAGAGGCTCTTGGAGCCACACTCTATTACGGTTTGAATAAAGAAAATGAGAAAGTGTACTCTATGGGCACGGTGGTTGCCGTTGTTCGTGATATCCAACTGAAAGTCAAGTCTTCTGATAAGCCGGAGTCATTCCTGATGTTTCCATATAAAACGAAAGGACAGGGGGCGTTCTCTCCGGAGAATAACATTCTCTTTTCCTATCATCATGGAAGGAAAAAAGATGTGGAAACAAAAATCTGGGACATGATGTCAGCCTTCCCCACACTGATATGGGACTTGACCTTTGCAGAGGATGTCTATAACGGACAAATCAAGAGCGAGCAGAACCTCAGTCACTTGCTGGTCATCGTTACCGTCGTGGCCATACTGATTGCGGTGTTTGGCGTCTATAGCATCATCACGCTTGCCTGCCGCCAGCGGAGGAAGGAGATTGCGCTAAGGAAGATTCACGGTGCGAAGCTGAAGGATATTCTCGGCATGTTCGTCCGCGAGTATGGCATCATCCTTGTCATCAGTTCCTTTGTTGCTTTCGTCGTGGGCTACCTCATCATGCACGGCTGGTTGGAGCAGTACTTGAAGCGTATCACCATCGGCCCGCAGTTCTACGTGCTCATTTTCCTTGCCACCGCCTTGCTCATCGCCCTCAGCGTCGGCAGCCGTGTCTGGCGTACCGCCCGCGAAAACCCCGCCGACGTGGTCAAGAGCGAATGAAAAATAAAAGAATGAAGAATGAGGAATTAAACCTGGGAAACAGGGCTTTATCCGTGCACCGTAAGGGAATAAAAGTTTTTCATCGCAATGAAAACAATCTTTCATCGCAGTGAAAATATTTAACCATTGCAATGAAAACATTTAATCATTGCGATGAAAACATTTAACCATTGCGATGAAAACATTTAACCATCGCAATGAAAAAACCGTGATTGAGTCTGTTTTAGTTAAGAATTAGGAAAACCACGTTACAACCAGAGTGTGCAAGCCTGATTTTCCTAACTCCTGACTTTTCATGATTCCTACTTCTTCGTGATTTCTACGACACGGCTGCGGAGGTCGCCGCTGGTAAAGACGTCGAGGCCGACAGTCATCAGGTAGCGTCCAGAGTAGGTCTGGCCGTTGCCGCGGAGGCTACTGCGGGCGCCAGGCATGAGGTTGATTTCCTCGATGGTATAGTCGGCATCGGGGTCGAGGCCCTCAAGGCGGAGAGGACGGGTGCGGTCGTAGGCCATGGGGTGGACGTCGAAGGCGAAGAGGACGCTCTTGCCGTCGCGCGGGCTGACGAACTGCGTAGCGGCGTGGGGGCCGTCGTAGGGCGAATAGAGGCGGTACTGGTCGCCGTCGGCAATCACGTAGGAGAGGCGTTTCCAGTTCTTCACAGCCTCGCGGATGTAGGCCTGGTCGCGCTCGTCGAGCTCGTTGAAGCGGATGTCGAAGCCCAGCTTACCCATCGAGGCGACGTCGGTACGGAACTTGATGCTGGCATTACGGTTCCACGAGGTGACGTGGGCGCAGACAGCACGCGAGGGATAGAAGAACGAGTAGCCGTACTGGATGAAGAGACGGTCGATGGGGTTGGTGTTGTCGCTGGCCCAGAACTCGGTAAAGTAGCTGAGGGCCTTGTAGTCGATGCGCCCGCTGCCGCCCGAACAGAGCATCATGCGCAGAGCGGGGTACTTGGCGTTGATGCGTTCGAGCACGCTATAGAGGCCGTGGACGTAATCGACGTAGAGCTGCGTCTGCTTCTCCTTCAAATAGGGCGACCAGATGTTGGTGATGGGGCTGTTGCAGTCCCACTTCATGAAGGCGATGTCGGGATAGTCGGTCATCAGGCGGTCGATGACGGAGAAAACGTAGTCCTGCACGGCGGGGTTGGAGAGGTCGAGGACGAGCTGGTTGCGGAAGTAGTACTCGTCGCGGACGTCGGGCTGGTGGATGACCCAGTCGGGGTGCTTCTCGTAAAGCTCACTCTTGGGGTTGACCATCTCGGGTTCCACCCAAATGCCGAAGCGGATGCCTTTCTCGCTGGCGGCCTGCGTCAGACGGGCGACGCCGCCGGGCAGCTTGTCGTGCGTCTCCTCCCAGTCGCCAAGTCCCTGACGGTCGGACGAGCGGGGGTATTTGTTGCCAAACCAGCCGTCGTCGAGCAGGAAGAGGTCGACGCCCATGTCGGCGGCATTATCCATGAGCTGGATGAGCCGATTCTCGTCGAAGGAGAAGTAGGTGGCCTCCCAGTTGTTGAGCAGGGTGTAGCGCTCCTCGTGGCCCTGATAGAGCTGGTAGTCGCGTGCCCAGCGATGGATGTCGCGGGAGGCATCGCCAAGGCCCGATGTGGAGAGGGTGAAGATGAAGTCGGGGGTGGTGAAGGTTTCGCCTGGGCGCAGGGCACGCTCGGAGTAGTAGGGGTTTATGCCGCCGATGACGCGCAGCTCGCCCGTCTGGGTGACCTCGAAGGTGAAGCGGAAATTGCCCGTCCAGCCGAGGGTGCCAAGGAGGGCGGTACCCGTGTGCTCATCGGCCTCGCCATCGAACGAGACGATGAACATGGGGGGCGTGAACATGTTGGCGCGGGTGCCGAGCTTGGTGTCGAGCACCTTCTTGCCGAAGGTAAGCGGCGCGGTAGTCATCTTGGCTTCCTCGGCCCAGTCGCCTGAGAACTCGGTAAGGCGGTAGTCGCCTCCTGCAAAGTGGAGCATCGACGATGCGTAGCGGCAGAGCGTCATCGTGGGGGCTTTCCTTCCCTTGCCGGTATTGGTAATCTCGCTGGAAGCGACGATGATGTTGTCGCGCTCGTAGGCGGTAAAGCGAAGACGGACGGTAACGGGATAGACTTCGTCAGCGAGAGTGATGATGGTCTCGGTAACACCAGCAGAAGGAGTGCTGACGCTATGTTCCTTATATTTCAGCAGGATGGAAGAACGGCCATCAGGCTGACGGATTTCAAGAGCAGGCTCGAAGTAGTCCTCCATGCCGTGCGTAATATAGGCTTCGGGGCCATCGGAGAGGTGGGCAAAGTCGGCATCGCCGCCCAAGCGGGCACCCAGATAGGACTGATGCAGACGCCCGTCACGCCCCACACGGAGGACGAGGTCGGTCTTCGACGTGGAGATGCGGATAGTCTGGGCATTAACGCTGCCACAGAACAGAATTAATGAAAAATAAATGATGAAAAATGAAAAATAAAACGCTCTGTTTTTCATATAATTAGATTTTCAAATTGTATTATCTGACGATTATTTTCTTTCCCTTTTGGATATAAATGCCAGCGTTTGCGGGCTGAAGAACGCGGCGTCCGCTAAGGTCATAGAGGCTCTCGTCTTCATGGGGAAGCAAGGAGGGGGGTTGAATCCCAGCTGGCAGCACCTCGCCGTCGGCCTCAACGGCATCGACAGGATGGCGAACGAGGCGGAAGCTGTTGATGAGCGCACGTCCGTAGGCGGGCAAACGAATGTCGATGCCGAGGGTAACCTCTGATTCGTAGGGCAGCATGAAACTGACGCTACCGTCGGTAAGAGGAGCCGAGACCTGCATCGCTGAAGCATGAATACTGCATCTCCAGCAGTCCGTAGCTTCAGCAAGCGAAACGGAGAAGGTGTAGCAGCCGGCAGGTAGCTTCACCACCTGGCCAAGGAAACAGCCATCGCCATTCATTGCCGGACCATACCAGCTGGACTGCAACAGCAGGGCTGACGAGCGGTGGGTATCGACAGAGATAAGGCCTTGCAGTCCTTCGTTCCACGAAAGCGTTCCCCAACGGGATGCTTCGGAATTCATCTCCAGTTCACAGAAGCGCGAGGCATAGCCATCGATAGCAGCATCGGAGGTATGGAGGAACGGGGCGCGGTAGTTGGTGAGGTAGTCGGCTGTGACATCAACGGACTTCGCCTTGGCATTGCTGAAGTCGAAGCCAAAGACGCCGTCCGACGGCTCAAAAGAAACGCCCCGGCAGTAGCTCGCGGAATTGGAGGGAACGGCAAGGTTGGAAGCGTTGCGGGTTTCGGCATCGAACTTATCGAAATTCAGATAGACCGTCAACGCAGCCGACGAAGCAGCCTCAGCCTCGGGGTTTGCCAGCGGCGCCACACAAATCTCCCGCAAACGGTCTTGCGTCAAACGACTCGCCCAGAAACGTAACTCGTCGATGACGCAATGCTGCCCCTCCATGAGAAAACCCTCCCACGCTGGGCTGGCCGTGGGCCCCGCTACATTATGGATGAGCACGCCATCGCGGTAGAAATAGAAGCGGGAGTAGTAGAACACGAGGGCATAGTGGTGCCATTCGTCGGCGATGACAAAGCCCTCTGGCGTGACGGCTGTCTTGTCGCCTGCCACAACCGTCATCACGCCCTTGGCTCCTACGGTCAGCCGGAACTCAGTATCTGTCGGCTCGTGCATCGTCACGCAGCTGTCAGTCTTCTCCTTAGGCATCATCCACCAGTCGAGGGTGTATTTGTAGGTACGCTCCGTCAAGGGCGAAGGCATCGAAACGTGGGCTTCGTCGCGAAACGACATACCGTCGCCAGAGGGGGCGTTGCAAACAATCAACGCGTTCTCCTTCGTCAGCTGCGCGCCGAGATTCAGGTCGAGCTGGCTGATGCTGTAGCGGCCGGGCATGGTGGGAACAAACGAGGTGTTGCCGCCGGAGATGAGGGTGCTGCTGCCGTCGGGGGCCGCAACCATCCACGCCAGCTGATTCTCCGGAAGCTTCGAGAGATTATGCAGCCAGGTCTTCCGCCCCTTCGCCACCACAGCAGGAGCGACCTCGAAATCGAGGTCGCCGTTGGGAATGGATGTTATGTCGTCAGGCTTTGGCAGCGCCGTAGCAGGGTTGAAGACGGCAGACATCCATTCGGTGTCCGTGCCGCCGGTTATGGGCACCAACTTGGGAAAGAGGGAGACAGCGAGCGTGGTCCCCGACGAGGCATCCTCGTAATAGGCCGCCGTGACGCCACCCTGTCCGTGGCCTCGTTTCGTGGTGTTGACTTTGAAGAAGATTTTCACGGGCTTCGTCGTATCGACATTTGCTAACAATGTGCCCACGTCGAAAAGAAGTTCCTGAGTATTGACGAGCCGCGTGTCGTCCAATCCCAGCACGGGTGTGGCGGGAGCCTTGGCAAAGGGCAGTCGCTTCACCTCCATGGTGTATTCAGGCTCAGTAGCCGACGTGTTGGCTGCACAGCCGAGGGTGAAACTCACCTCGGACGAATGGGAGTAGCCCATTGCTACGCGGACAGCATTTGTGACGCTATAGGTAGGGGAGGCATTATCGACAAAGAGCGCGATGTCAATAAACTGTCCACCAGCCGTCTGCTTAGTGTGCGCCGCCAGCGTATTGGTGCCATGGGGATTGATGGCTGCCCGCGCGGCATCGCTGATGGCTACGTTCTTGTAGTCGGTGATATATCCCGTAGCGGAGAACGCCAATACGCCGTTGATATAGAACTCCGTATCCTCATCGTAGTAGATGCGGAGCGTCAGCTTGGCCAGTTCGTCGGGTGTGAGATCGAGGTCTAAAGTGCGACGAATCCAGATGTTCGCCGTCGTCCACTTCGTGCCGTATTGCATGTTTGCGAGGCCGTTGGCCCCAAAGCCAGCCTTACCTGTGTTCCAACCGCTGTCGTCGAAATCCGGAGCATACCATTTGGGTGTTGAAGGGGGATTGGTGGTATAGCGCCACGTCTCGCCGTTCTCGTCAGCCGGCGACAGCAGGTAGGGGATGGGCTGCCCCTCGCTCTCGATGGCGATGCGGTTGGCCGCAAAGAGGCGGTTGATGTCCGACTTTACCACACGGTCGTAGCTCATCAGGCCGTTGACTTCCACCTCCACATCAGTCAGCTGGGTATAGACGGCTGCCGAAAGGCCCTTCTGCGATTTGTAGAAGGCCAGTTTCCGGGCATAGGTGGTGTAGGTGTCATCGAGTTCCTCGGGGCTCTCCACGGAGGCATAGCCCCAATGGTCGGAAGCCCAAAGATGGTCTTCAAGGACATACTGCACACCTCCGTATTCGCCGCAGGCTGTAGCCTGTTTGTTAGACGTGGTGGTATAGGAGGGCGCAGGATAGGGATGGATGTCCTTCACATCGCCATAGCCGTGATGGTTCCAGCCGGAGGCCTCGTTGATGAGGCGCGTCTTATCGAGTTTTCGCACCAAATCGACAAAGCGTTTGGTATAGGCTCTGTCGGTCTGGCCACCGCCCTCGTTGAAGATTACCCACATGACGATGCTGGGGGCGTTGTAGTGTGTTTCGACAAGAGCTGTCAGCTCGCGGTCGAAGTAGTCGCCGTTGTTAGGCACGCCCCCTTTGCCGCCATAGTTCTCGCCGGGCATATCCTGCCATACCATCAGCCCGAGGCGGTCGCACCAGTAATACCAGCGGCGGGGCTCCACTTTGATATGCTTGCGCACCATGTTAAATCCCATTCGCTTCATGGTGACAATATCGCTCTTCAAGGCCTCGTCGCTGGGGGCGGTATAGATGCCATCGGGCCAGAAGCCTTGGTCAAGGGGACCCATCTGGAAGAGGAAGCGGTTGTTGAGTGCCAGACGATACCAGCTTCCCTCGCGCAGAAGGCTGATTTTTCGCATGCCGAAGTAGGTTTCAACGACATCGTTACCCAAGGTCATCGTGGCATCGTAGAGGAAGGGGTGCTCGGGTTCCCAGAGTTCTGCGTCTGGAATTGCCAAAGTAAGCGGCTGCCCCACCTCAGCTGTACCCACGGCAACCACATCGGAACCATGCCGCACGCTAACGATAAACGTGGTTCCCTCGGCAGGAGTTTCTCCTCCAATAGTAACGTTGAAGGTTGCCGTACCATTATCAATATCGGTTGCCACATGGTAATCGGCGATGTAAGTCTGCGGCACAGCCTCCAGCCATACCGTCTGCCAGATGCCGCTGGTGCAGGTGTAGAAGATGCCGCCCGGGCTGAGCACCTGCTTGCCGCGGGGTACGGCGTCGTTGTCCGTGGGGTCAAAGACGCGCAGCACAAGCTCATGCTCTCCTTCCTTATCCTTTATCGCTTCCGTGATGTCGAACGCAAAGGGGTCGTAGCCGCCCTCGTGCTCACCTACAGAAATGCCATTAACGAATGCCTCGCAACGCCAGTCAACCGCCTCGAAGTGAAGCAGCACGCGCTGCCCCTTCCACGCCTGCGGCACGTTGAATGTCCGGCGGTAGGCCATACTCTCAGCATGACGGCCTATGCCGCTCAGGGGAGCCTCCGGAGCAAAGGGCACGAGGATTTCCTTCCATGCTGTTTCAGTCAGTTCCTGCGTCATCTTCTTCAGCGACTGCCATTGCCACAAGCCGTTGAGATTCTGCCATTTTTCGCGCACCATCTGCGGGCGCGGATATTCGCTATGCACGTTCTCGGGCGATACGTCTGCCGCCCAAGGCGTACTGATTTTCACCTTGGTCATCTCCCACGCAGAACCTTCTCCTGCCACTCCGAGCAGCAGCACCAAGGCAACTATCAGACTTCTGAAGTTCATTCTCACGACGCGCCCTGCGTCACCACACGCTAATCTCTTCATATTATTTCCGAATTTTCGGGCGAAGATAGCACAAAAAACGCATACCGCCAAATCTTCTGCGCGAATAATGCTTCAAAGAAGCATGAATGCCGAGCACGAAGCAACTACGACCATAGCGTTAGGACTATGGCCGTAGAGTTAAGGGCTGAGAAATTAGAATCAAACTCTGCGAGCGTAGAATCAAACTCTGGCAAAGCAGAATCAAGCGTTATCCTCGGGGTCGCCTTCCGTCAGGCTGATGTGGCGGGGATGAATGGGGATACCCGGAAGGAACACAGCAGCAGAGGCACGGAAGGTATCGGTAGATTCTGTCGTGAGGTAACGGGTGGTTGCGCCACGAGTGAGCAGAGCATCCATTTCAGGATGGCGGCTCAGATAATCGGCAAGGCTGTCGGCTACATAATCGCCCTGACGCACAAGACGGATATGCTCAGGGGTATAGCGGCGAATCTTGTCGTAAAGCAAGGGGTAGTGAGTACAACCAAGGATGATGGTATCAATCTGCTCGTCCTTTGCCAGCAGGGCATCGATGCGTTGACGGATAAAGTAGTCGGCTCCGTCAGACTGAGCCTCGCCATTCTCCACGAGCGGCACCCACATGGGACAGGCCTCGCCCGTCACCACGATGTCAGGGAAGAGCTTCTTTATCTCCAACGGATAGGAAAGTGAGCGGATGGTACCTCCCGTAGCAAGAATACCGACATGACGGGTAACGGTAAGGGTGCCAAGGGATTCGACGGTAGGACGGATGATGCCGAGCACGCGGCGCTGGGGGTCAATCTTCGGCAGGTCAATCTGCTGGATGGTACGGAGGGCCTTTGCCGATGCGGTATTGCAGGCAAGAATCACCAGCGGGCAGCCCTGTGCAAAGAGGGTGCGCACAGCCTGCGCCGTGAACTGATAGACGACTTCAAACGAGCGGTTGCCGTAGGGCGTGCGGGCATTATCGCCAAGATAGAGGAAATCATACTCCGGCAGACGGTCGCGGAGGTGAGTGAGGATAGTAAGTCCGCCGTAGCCGGAATCGAAAATACCAATAGGACCGGATTTCATGGTTTTGGTTTTTGTGAATCAATAAATCAACAGGTCAACAAGACAACAAGTGGATGCAGACTCTTTTCTGTGTTTCAACCTGTTGACTTGTTGACATGTCGACCTTATTACTTCAAGCCTTGGGCTTCGGGTACGACAGGAGTGGAGATGAGGCCGAGAACCTGCTTAACCTTGAGGGTGATATCGACGCCGATGGAGTCGTTGACGCAGATGAAGTTGTCGCGGTCGGTATTGACGACATAGTCAAGGTCTTCCTTAAGGCAGACGGTACGGGCAGCATCGGTAACCTTCTGACGAAGGGGCTTAATCATCTCGCGACGAGCCTCAACGATGGTGCTGTCGGCCTCCTTCTTGAAGGAGATGCTACGCTCCATGAGTTCCTGAAGCTCTTTCTGGCGTTTGTCGCGGATGATGTCGGGGAAGCCCGCCTGACCATCGATGAACTCGGAGTAACGCTGGATGAAATCTTTCTCGGAGTTACTGATTTCGGCCTCGCACTTGGCGCGGAGTTCCTGAATCTGAGCCTGCATGGTGGCGTACTCGGGCAGGGCGATGACAACCTCACGGAAGTTGAAGTAGCCAAAACGCGGTTGCGCCGTAGCACACAGCGCAACCATCGTAAGAAGGAGAAGGGTAAGTCGTTTCATTGGATTGAATCGTGAATAGTGAGCAAAGAACAGATATTACTTAATGCCCAACTTGGCTTTCACTTGGTCGGTAACATCGACGCTAATGGTCTCGTTGATGAAGGGAATGCCGCTGGAGACGTCGAAGATATAGAGGTAGCCGCCCTCGGCGCCAATCTCCTTGATGGCCTTGAGGATTTTCTCGTTGATAGCCTGCTGCTTCTCCACGCTGGCCTGCTGGAGTTTCTGCTGGCTTTCTTGATAGTATTGCTGCATACGGGTATAAAGATCCTGCAACTCTTTCTCGCGACGCTCTTTGATTTGATCGGGCAACGTGGCCTGCTGGGCGTTGTACTCCTCGCTCTTCTTGGTGAACTCGTCCTCGAGACGCTTCAGGTCGTCCTCAAACTGCTTCTGGAGATTCTGAAGATCAGTCTGGGCCTGTTGCCATTCGGGCATGACCTTGATGATATTCTCCGAGTTGACATGTCCGAACTTTTGGGCGAACACGGTGAGAGGGGCCAGCATAAGGGCCAGGATGATGAGATGTTTTTTCATTGTGGTTTGAATTGGTTTTATTTGGTTAATACTGTTGTTTTATTCTGCATAGCCAAGCTTGGTGAGGACTTCGTTGCTGATGTCAATCTTCGGCGAGGCATAGATGACGCTGGAGGCTGAGGCTCGGTCGACAATCATGGAGTAGCCCTTGGCTTCAGCTATCTCCTTGACAGCGTTGTAGATTTCGTCCTGAATGGGTGACATCAGACTCTCGCGCTTCTTGTAGAGCTCGCCTTCGGGACCAAAGTAGGTACGCTTAAGCTCCTGGGCTTCCTTCTCCTTGGCAACGATTTCGTTTTCCTTGTTGGTCTTCTGTTCCTCAGAAAGGAAAACGGCTTCGCTTTGGTAGTTCTTATAAAGCGTCTGGGCCTCGAGGGAGATGGCTTCCACCTCGCTCTGCCAGCGCTTGGAAATCTGGTTGAGCTGTTCGTTAGCACGCTCGTAGGCCGGGATGTGCTTAAGAATGTATTCCATGTCGATGAGCGCGAACTTCTGGGCGCCTGCAGTCAGGCTGAAAAGGCAGCAGAGGGCTGCGATAATCATACTCTTTTTCATATCTTCCAATTTTTAAAGGGTTAAGGTCATTAGGGTTGTTGAGTTATTCGATTTTTAGACATCTGCGAGGGACGATAGTTTAAAACTCCTGTCCGAGGACAAAGTGGAACTGGCTCCCGCTACGCCCCATACTGCCGTTGATGGGGTCGAAGCCATAGGCCCAGTCAATACCCATCAAGCCGACCATCGGCAGGTTGATACGAACGCCGACACCAGCCGAGCGTTTCATATCGAAAGGATTGAAGCGCATGACGTCGTCCCATGCATTACCTCCCTCAAGGAAGGCAAGAGCGTAGATTTGGGTGGAGTTCTCAAGCATGAGCGGATAGCGCAATTCGGTAGCAAAGCGGGTGTAGGCATAGCCGCCATAGCTGAGGGCGCCGTTGTCGTAACCACGCAGGGCAATCATGTCCGTATAATAATTATAGGAATAGCCGCTCATGCCGTCACCACCTACGTAGAAGGTCTCGAAGGGCGACTTCTTGAAGGGGTTGTAATGGCCGAGGATACCGAATTCGGCACGCGTCATGAGGACGAAGCACTTCTGCCCGCTGGTCAAGGCGGTATAGAATTTTCCCTTCAGCTTCCACTTGTGGTACTCAATCCAATTGTACTTCTTCTGCAGGGCCTTGCTGTAGTTGGCATCCGTAGTAGCCACGCTCGACAGGGCCTTGTAATCGATGCCGTCCCATAACGAATAGGGAGGCGTGGCTGAAACGGAGAAGGTGAACTCCGATCCGTTACGAGGATAGATGGAGTTGTCGATAGTATTGCGACTCAGCGTGATGCCGGCATTGATATTGTTGCAACGCCCGTTGGAGAAGACGAAATAGTAATCCCAGTTCCGCAGGTTGTAGCGTTGATAGGTCAGCTCGCCGTAAAGGGTGAAGTAGTCGTCAGGCCAATGAAGGCGCTTGCCCCAACCCAGCGAAAGACCATAGATCTTCATGTACTTGTCCTTATCGTAGTAGGCGTCCATGTTATAGTAACCGTAGTTGTTATAACCATAGTTGTTATAGCCGTACATGTTGTAATAGTTGTAGTTGTACATACTGTTCATGTAGGCCTGGTTATAGAAGTTGCGATTGACGCCCGTCTGCTTGGTATAGAAGGCACTAACGGAAAGCGTGTTCGGACGCTTGCCGCCCAGCCAAGGATCAAGGAATGAAATGCTATACGACTGGAAGTAGGTGCCGTTGGTCTGTCCGCTAATGGAGAAGGTCTGGCCATCGCCCTGCGGAATAAACGCACGATAGTTGTCGGACTTGTGGAAAAGGTTGTACATGGAGAAATTGGTAAACTTCAGAGCCACCTTGCCGATGACGCCCGTCTGTCCGTAGCCAATGGAGAACTCAACCTGGTCGTTGGCCTTCGACTCAAGCATCCAGTTGATATCAACCGTACCATTCGTAGCATCTTCCTTCATATCAGGCACGATGTTCTCTGGGTTGAAGTGTCCCATGTTGCCAAGCTCACGCATGGAGCGGATGATAGCTTCGCGGTTGAAGAGAGCGCCAGGCAAAGTGAGCAGTTGACGACGCACGACATTTTCGTACAGACGGTCATTGCCGGCAATACGCACATGATTGATAGTAGCCTGGGGACCCTCAAGAATACGCATTTCCAAATCAACGGAATCCTCTGAAAGGTTCGTCTCAAAAGGCTCGACACGGAAGAAGACATAGCCGTTGTTGTAGTAAAGATTGCCGACGGCATCATCGTCTTTCTTGAGGCGTTCATCGAGCAATTTCTGATTATAGACGTCGCCTGGTTTCATCTTCAGAAGTTCGTCCAGGATTTCCGAAGGATAGACGGTATTGCCCACCCAGTTGATATTGCGGACATGATATTGGTTGCCCTCCTCGACGGTAATGAAGACATCGACAGTCTTGTCATCATAGGGAACGACGGAATCCGTAACGATGTGGGCATCGCGATAGCCGTATTCGTTATATTTGTTGATAAGGTTGTCCTTGTCTTCCTCATAGTCCTTTACGATGAACTTTTTCTGTCGGAAGAGGTAACGGTTGAAGCCCTTTTCGTTGGTCTTCTTCATCGCCCACTTGAGCTTGTTATCCGAGAGAGCCTCGTTGCCGTTGATGGTGATGGCGTGTACCTTGATTTTCTCTTTCTTATCGACGTTGATATCAAGAACTACTTGCCCAGGATTATTGACGTCGTCGCGTTGGAGAAGGTTGATTTCGGCGTTCTTGAAACCCTTCCCGTCGTAGTAGCGACGGATGACGGTCTCAGCCTTGTCAATCATGTTGGGATTGATTTGATTGCCCTTCATGAGGCCAATCTTGCTCTCGAGGTCTTCGCGTTCGGATTTCTTGACGCCGTTGTAGTTGATGTCAGCCAAACGGGGGCGTGGCGCAAGTTCAATATTCAGATACACCTTGTTGCCAACGAATTTCTCGGCACTAATCTTGACGTTGGAGAAGAGGCCGTGCTTCCAGAAGCGCTTGGTAGCTTCGGTAATTTCCTCACCAGGGATACTGACGACCTGTCCGACAGAAAGACCTGAGAGACCTATAATGACGTAGTCTTCGTAGCCTGTTATACCGCTGACGGTAATGCCTGCAATCTCGTATTTCTTGGGCATTGACGTGTAGACGATGGTTGGTTTTTCGATGACCTCATCATCGTCGTCTGCCATTACAGGCACAACGATAAGTAGCGCCACGAAGTACGCCAAAAACCATCGCCAAGACAATGCTATATTGTTGTTTCGATTCATGTTCACTTATTGGTCTGTTGACTCGTTAGCCTATTGTTCCGTTGTACCGATGACTTGCTCGCTGGTCTTACCGAAACGTCGCTCGCGCTGCTGATAGTTCCAAATGGCCTTACAAAGCTCCTCCTCGTCGAAGTCAGGCCAATAGGTATCGCAGAAATAGAGCTCAGCATAGGCACATTGCCAGAGCAGGAAGTTGCTCAGTCGGTATTCACCACCCGTACGAATGAGAAGATCGGGGTCTGGAAGGAACGAGGTATTGAGTGACTCATCAATGGTGTTTTCGTTGATGTCGTCGACTGAGAGTGTACCCTCCTGCACACGACGGGCAATCTTCTTGGTGGCCTCAACGAGCTCCCATTTGCTGGAATAGCTCAACGCTACGGTAAGAGTTCCTTTCGTGTTGTTCGCCGTCATTTCCAGGCAATGGTTAACCACAGCCTGCAGAAGCTGAGGAAGACGACTGATGTCACCAATCACACAGAAACGGACATCATTCTCCATAAAAAGATTCACATCGAGCTTCTCGTATAGGAGAGCCATCAAAGCCTCCACCTCCTCGTCGGGCCGGTTCCAGTTTTCGGTACTGAAAGCATATACGGTAAGGTATTTAATCCCCAGATCACGGACTGGCTTAAGGATATTCTTGAGGGCCTCGGTGCCAGCAACGTGCCCGTCGCGACGCTTCATGCCACGTTCTTTTGCCCAACGTCCGTTTCCGTCCATAATGACGGCTATGTGCTGGGGGATGCGAGTCAGGTCTAATTTTTCTTTATACATAGTCTTGGTTTTAATCGTTACAATCGCACTCTTTGGCGAAGATATCGTAGCTGATGAAGGCTACAACGAAGGAATAGGTGTCCTTGTTCTTCATGCCGGTGCTGTGTATGTTATAGGGATCGTTGAGTTGTAGTCCTTGGGGATTGCTGACGTCGAGTTTGTCCGTAGAAGTGAAACGGAAAGTCCATTCGGCGCCAACATTAAGACGATGTGCCAGCTTGTATTTAACGCCGATGCCAACTGGGATATGAAGGGCAAACACGTTATCGACAGGCTTAGGAGCAAAGGTGACGCCAGCTCCGGCAAGCAGATAGGGGGTGAAGCGATGGCTGTCCTTGTAGCCCTGGGTGCCATAGGCGAAAAAATTGTACTCAAAGTGGGCGCTGAAATCGAAGATCCGACGATCGAAGGCAGACGCTCCTCCGTTGGGGTATTGGTTCTGCTGTCCTTCTGTCGTGCCTGTGATATGGCCATAGCCCAATCCGCCTTTTACCACCATACGGGGGTTGAGGTTATAGCGGGCCAAGACACCTGCCGTTTCAGCCATGCTCTTGAAAGGAGTAGTGACATTGGCATCGCCCATGTAAAAACAGCCTCCGCCCCATGCGCCGATTTCCATGTTATATTCCTCGGCTTCCTGCGCAGAAAGAGGCAAAAATATGATGAACGAAAGAAGAAGAAAGAAAAATGCCCTCCTGCACAAACGTGAAACGCCTGCAAAAAGGAAGCTCATCTTAAAAAAAGTTCTATTTTTCATTTTTCATTCTTCATTATGCCTATCATCAAAGTCCGCTCTGCCTGCCCTTCCAGATGGTGCCGTCCTCAAGAACAATCCAGAGGAAATTGTCGTTGTCCACAGCGGCATCAAATGCGCCGTTATAGCCTAACAGTTCATCGGGTAAAGAGAGTTTTTCGTTATGGGAGCGCCATGTGACGCCGTTATCCACAGACACGAACATCCGGCTAAAAGCCTCCACAGCAGGCGTTCGCCCGCCCTTGCTCTTTCCGCCAAAGGCGTAGAGGTCACCATTATAACGGACAACCATCAGATTCTCCAGCAGCGGGCAGCCATAAGGATTGTCGGCTGAGGGACACATCTCGCGCCATTCCGTTTCCGTAGAAAGACGTGTCCAGACGTGAGCAAGGGAATCCACTTCGGCATCCTCGTAGCAGACGACAAGATTGCGCATGATGGTCTTGTTTGTCGTCAACGGATAGCTGAAAGCAAACACATGGTCTGCAGCGTGCTGGGCAAGGAAGTCGGCTTCTATGGCACTAACGTCGGGCTTCATGGCTTGCAAGTCAATGGTGCCAGAAACCTTGTGCCACGAGCTTTCACCTGGGTCAACTTTGCGGACGTTGAGCGTAATGGTGTAGTCGTGGCTATACTTCTTGTCCTGCGAAACGACAGTAAAGACAACAGGGTGAGTAAAGTTTACAGTATCGCCCGTCGTGAAGGATGTACGCACACCCTCCTTGTCGTAATAAATGGATGAAGATGTGGATGCTGTGCATTTAACGGGAACCACATCCGTCTTCGTACCAAAGGGAATGGAATCCACGTTATAGACGAGGCTGTTCACCTGGTCAATGGTGAACACGATAGTACTTGTCGTCGTGACAACAGTATAGGTGGAGTCCGTGCCGTCGTCAAGAGTGATGGTTTTTGGAGTCTTGATATCTGAAATGGAGAACGTGAGCAGCGCACATTCCGACGACTCCGTATCGTCGCTGCTGCCAAGACAGGCAGTCAGCATCATCGTCCCCAGCACAAGCAAGGATAATATCTGTAAAATCTTTTTCACTTCCAACCTTTCTCTTTAACCTTTAATCATTAACCCTTAACCCCTTATTCTTCAATACGGCATAGCTGCCAAAGCATCAGCCAGTTTCTCCATCCCATCCGATATGGGCTTATTGAGGAGGCCCTTGAGGAAGAAGTTCAATTCGGTATGGAGGGTGAGCTTTATCTTGCTTGACTCTTCCGACGTGGGAAGAATCTGAACCCAGAACGTCAGCGGAACAGGCGACGACGTAGACTCAAGCTTGATGCACTTGGGCTCTTCGCGCTCGACAATACGAAGGTCAACATTACCGAAGGGTGAGACGCGGCAGCTGAAACCATCGGGGCTGAATTGCAAGTCCTCCACGCGAAGAGTGTCGGCAGGAATCTGACTCAGATTGTCCTGATACTGCTGCATAAAGGAGAGATCCGACAATTTATCGTAAACGCGTTGTTGACTATAAGGAATCTGCCTGATTCCGCTTTCGTATTTCGAACTCATTTTCCTTTTCTGTTTTGTATATAGTCGATTTTCGACTATTTATCGTTCATTGTTCAATTTTCATTGTGCGAAGCGCTTCATTATTGTTTCCAATGAGCGGGGTCCTTGCGCCATTCCTGGAGTACAGGTAAATCTATGTCGTCAATATAACCCGTCTGCAAAGCTACGTCGAGCACGGCATCGTAGTTGGTAAGGGTGACAAGCTCGACCCCCTCCTTCTTGAATGCCTTGACTGCCACATCAAAGCCGTAGGTAAACGAAGCCACCATGCCTATGACGTCGCAACCGTTCTGCCGGATGGCATCGACAGCCTTCAGGCTGCTCTTCCCCGTTGATACAAGGTCTTCTACGACAACCACTTTCATACCCGGACGAAGCTCGCCTTCGATGAGGTTTTCCAAGCCGTGATCCTTGGGGGTTGAGCGTACATAGACGAACGGGAGATTCAGCAAATCGGCAACCAGCGCTCCCTGAGGGATGGCACCTGTGGCTACGCCAGCAATGGCATCGACGACGCCGAACTTCTCCTGAATCATACGCGCGAGCTCGATTTTCACAAAGGAGCGAAGCGCAGGATAGGACAGAGTCTTTCGATTATCGCAATAAAAAGGTGACAACCAGCCCGATGCCCATGTAAATGGGTTGGCAGGCTGTAGCTTGATGGCTTTGATTCGCAACAGCTTTTCGGCAAAGATTTTTTCAAGTGTATCCATAATTGACGCAAAATTTGGCGCGAAGTTACAACGGATTTTCGAGACAGCAAAATCTATTACAAACTTTAAACTAAAATAATAAAATTAAGTGAAAATTCGGAGGGCATCTGGCGATGAAAAGTAAGCGTCAAACACGGCATGAAGGAAATCAAGGAGGCCTTCCGCGACAGACTATTTCCAAAAAATTCCAGCCTGTGGAATAAAAATTCCATTTGATGGAATAAAAATTCCAGCCTATGGAATAAAAGTTCCAGCCTGTGGAATAAAAGTTCCAGCCTGTGGAATTTTTGCGGAATAAGCTTCTGAAAAAACAGAGCAGGCGTCTGAATAAATAGAGCAAGCTTCTGAGCGCGCAGAGCAGGCCTCTGAGCAGGAGAAATAAGCAAATGAAAAAACAGGATTTTCCCCGATGAAATGGGCGATTTTTGCGTTTTTGGCAACTAAAAGCATACGCTGAAAAGCCGTTCCATCGACGTCACAATTTAGCAAGTTTGAACAACGAAAACATCCCTCGCAGGGCAAGGCTGAAGAGGGCAAATCCACGCCTTTCTCCTGTCAGATGGCAGACCTATCCGTAAGGGAAAGAACTGAAGCAGCCTCCAGAAGAAAGCAAGCTAAGAGCCTTGCGGCATTTTCCCCTCTGCCCTATCGGCACTATCCTCTCGACGGAAGGCAAAGCCTTTTTTCGCGTTTTATCACATTTTTTTTTAAAAAAGTTTGTGCGTATGCGATAAACTATATATATTTGCACGCTAAAAATAATGTAAAATCAATAAAAAAGCAAAAAAGAACGAAAGAAAAATCAGTTAACAAATTCATTATTAACCATTAAATTATTTATTAAATCAATGTTTAACTTAAAAACTTACATCATGACAAAATCAAGATTAAGTGCATTCCTGCTGGCAGTAGCTTTGCTGGTGCCCAGCATGAGTGTGAAAGCTCAGTACGTTGATGAGGAAACTGGCATCACGTACACCGCCATTGACGGTAGCAAAAACGGTAATGAAGGCTTTGCCGATGCTTGTGACGGTAGCGTCAATACCAAGTTCGGTACGGGCGACAAACCCAACTGGGTTATCATCCAGGCCTCTGCCCCCGTTTACCTGAATGGCTACACCATCTTCACGGCCAACGACAACGCTGCGTATACCGGCCGTAACCCCAAGGATTGGACGCTGGAAGGCTCCAACGACAAGTATCACTGGACGCTCCTCACCGAGGTGAAGGACGATCAGGTTTTGGAGGATGTGAACTTCACTCCGTTCGACTTCGACGTGAAGACCATCGAGGCGTTCACCTACTTCCGCTTCACCGTGAAAGCTACTAAGGACGCTGGTGCTTACATGCAGTACAGCGAGCTGCACCTCAAGGGTGTTGAGGAGAATCCTCTGACCTTTAAGGCAGTCGACGGTAGCGCAGGTTTTGGTAACGAAGGCTTCGAGAACGTCGTTGACGGCAAGACCACCACGAAGTTCTGCACCAACACCATCCCCAGCTGGGTGATCATCGAGGCTTCTGTTCCCCTCTACCTGACGGGCTATACCATCTACACCGCTAACGACACCAAGGGCGACCCGGGCCGCAACCCCAAGGACTGGACCATCGAAGGTTCCAATGACCTTGAGAACTGGGCTCTGGTTACCGAAGTCAAGAACGACCAGGTGCTTGGCGCAACCAACTTCACTCCGTATGATTTCTCCATCGCTACGGCTGAAGAGAGCTACAAGTACTTCCGCTACACCGTCCTGACCAACAAGGGTTCAGGCGTCATGCAGTACAGCGAGCTCGTTCTCAAGGGCACGACCGTTCCCTCCAGCGAAATCGTACAGGCTAACGGTACTACCAAGTTCTTGTGGCTTCCCACAGATCCCGCCGTTGGTGGACACCTCACCTATGTCAACGGTGTGGGTGACGAACTTGCCAACGATGGTCTCTACCTCAACGGCAAGGCTCAGAACCTGAACGACCTCGAGGCTTCCGCAGATGCCGGACACGCTCTGATTACTCTTGACAAGGTCCTCACCAAGGGCGACGTCTTTGTATTCACAACTGCTGCCGACAAGGGTAGCCTGCACTTCGTATTCAGCAACGGCTTTGAATATGATCAGGCTATTACGGGCAACCAGACCTCTGTAGCTGTTCCCGACGGAGCTGTCGGCTCTGCTGCTGTTATCATCACCCGCTCCGAAGGTGCTGACGATGCTGTCGTAGTTAAAGCCATTGCCGAAGAGGCTTACACCTATACCATCAACTCTCCGTGGGCTGGTGCTGAGGTTGGCGAATACATCGCCCGCTTCTACAACCCCGCTACTGAGAACTTCCTGACTCAGGGCAACGCTTGGGGCACCCAGGCTACCCGTGGTGAGGCTGGCCTCCGCTTCAACCTCAGCAAGCAGGAAGATGGTCTCTACAAGATCATTACCTGCAACTATCCGAACAACCAGTTTGGTTGGGACAACAGCAGCGGCTTCTATGTAGACATCACCAACCAGGCTGAGACTCACTACAGCTTCGAGCCCGCTCCTGGCGTGACCAACACCGACCGCGTTGTCTATGTCATCAAGGTTTCCTCTGTTTCCCGCGACGGAAAGAATACCCTCACCGGCTATCTGGCTGCTAACCCCGACAACACCGTTGTGGATGTTAAGGACAAGATCGACGAATACTGCTACTGGCAGCTCATCGACGACACCAAGCGCCTGCCTCTCGAGGATGCCATCAAGATTGCAATGGCCAAGGCTGAAAACGCAGCTTTCTGGCAGGCATCTGATGCGAATGCAGACGGTTACATTTGGACGAACGCCCAAGAACCCAAGGAAGGCCCCATCGCCAACCTGCTTGACGGTAACACCAGCACCTTCTTCCACTCCACTTGGAGCGAAGCCAGCGAGACTCCCTACCACTATCTGGCTGTTGATCTCGGCAAGGGACAGAGCATTAAGGACTTCATCCTCAGCTACACCCGTCGTATGAACAACAACAACAACCGTCCGACCGAGATCGTGATTGCCGGTTCTAACGACAAGGAGACCTGGAACGACTTCAAGACCCTGACTAAGGAAGCAGACGCTCTGCCCACTGAGGAAGGTGACGACAGCTTTACTTCCGAGGTTATCTCTGCCGACCAGGCTTACCGTTACCTCAAGTTCACGGTGACCCACACCAACAATGAGGCAACGAGCGGTTCTAGCGGCTCCCTGTTCTTCACCTTCTCCGAATTTGCAGTTACAGCTTATCCTCCCCTTCCTGATGCACAGAAGGATGCCATTATGGCTGCAATTGAAGAGACGGAAGCTCTCATGAACGACCCGAAGGCCTCCGATAAGGATCTCGAAGATGGTGTCGGCGCTTTGGAACAGAAGGTTAAGGACATCCTTGCTCCTTCGGTTGAATCGCCCTTCGCTGGCGAGGCTGTTGGCGATGGTGGCTACTGGGCATTCTACAACCCCGCAACTGCTAACTTCCTGAATCAGGGCAACGCTTATGGTACTCAGGCTACTCGCGCTAACGAAGGACTCCGCTTCACCCTTACCGAGAATGAAGAAGGTCTCTACAAGATTGTCACAAACAAGTATCCTAATAATGTATTTGGTTGGGATGACCACAGCGGCTTCTATGTAGATATCACAAATCAGGCTACCACGAACCTGAAGTTCGAGCGCGTTAAGACGCAGGACGATGGCCAGTACGTCTATACCATCAAGGTTGAGGCTGTTTCCAACAGCGATGCCTCCAATACCCTCACGGGCTATCTGGCTACCAATGCTGACAACACTGTTGTTGACGTGATTGACGAGGTTACCCCGTTTGCTTACTGGCAGCTCCTTGACGAGACCGCTAAGCAGGCTCTCGAAGACGCTATCGCCGTTGCTCAGAACAAGGCTAAGGAATATCTGGTCTACCAGGCTATTCAGCTCCAGACCGAGGACGAGAACGCTGCCGGCTACCTCTGGAGTAACGCTCCCGACGAGCGAGAAGGCCTGCATCCCGAAGATATGCTTGACGGCGACGTCAACACCTTCTTCCACAGCGATTGGCATGGCAAGGTTACTGAAACCCACTTCCTCCAGGCTAACCTCGGAGAGGGCAAGGGTCTGACGAACTTCGCCATCAACTACCATCGTCGTATGAACAACAACAACAACCGTCCGACCGAGATCGTCATTAAGGGCTCCAACGACGGCGAGAACTGGACTGCTATCCGCACGCTGACGCAGGCTGACGACAACCTGCCCACCGTAGAGGGTAACGACAGCTACGTCTCTGGCCTCATCTCCGCTGACAAGGCTTACGAATACATTCGCTTCGACATCACGAAGACCAACAACAACACCATCTTCTTCACCTTCTCCGAGTTCGGTATTTCCGACGTGAAGAAGGCTCCCGGTTACGACAGAATTATGGGTGCTGTTGCTGAGGCTAAGGTTATCCTCGACAATGCTGCTTCTACGAAGCCTGAACTTCGCGAGGCTCGCACCGAGCTGCTCCGCAAAGTCTTCGCCATCGAGGACGGTATCTATTATTTATATAATAAGGATAACGACAAGTTCCTCAGCCGCGGCGCTGCTTGGGGTACCCAGGCTGCTCTTGGCGACTTCGGTCTGCCGTTCGTCGTTTCGACTCCCGAGGTTGGTATCACTTGGCTGAGCGCTATGGATTGGCAGGATTGCCACATTAGCCTTACCAACGGTACCGATGGAGGTACTTACGTTGACCAGACCAATGAAGGTGACCTTGTCTATGAGTACACCGGTGGTGAATACATCTTCAAGAACACGACATCCAACCAGTACCTCGCTATCGAGGACAACGAGAATACGAAGGCTCTCTACGGCCTCGGCGTACACGGAACGGATGCTACGGCTCTCCGCTTCAAGCTCCTCTCCAAAGAAGAGTATGAGAAGATGGTTGCCGACCGCTTTGCTGCCGAAAAGGCTGCTGCTATGCAGGAGGCTGGTATTGACGACCTCGAAGGCCTCTTCCAGATTGACAAGACCGACATGGTTCAGAGCGCATCCCTTACCAGCATCGATGGTTGGACTTGGACTCCCGGTTACTGCCGTGGCGGTGGCAATTTCGCCAGCAACGAGAACGGTACCGAGACATGGCAGGGCTGCGGCGTTCTCGCCCAGACTGTCGAAGGCCTGAAGGCTGGTCTCTACCGCGTCACCATCAACGGTTTCTACCGCATCGATGCCGAGCGTGTAAAGAACGTCGAATGGTTCAACGATGGTTATGCAATGTCCGCTGTTGTCTTCGCAGCTAACGGCAACAAGACCCGTATCAAGCCCGTCGGCGCTGAAGCTGTTATCAACGAAGCCGGTGACGGTATCTACCCGAACTGGATGTGGGAGGCTAAGGATTGCTTCGACAGAGGCCTGTACGTCAACGAGGTCTTTGCATACGTCGGTGAAGATGGCAAGCTGGACATCTCCGTTTACCAGCCCACTTGGAAGGGCGACTGCTGGCTGATGCTCGGCGGCGTCACTCTGACCTACTACTCCACCGAGGCTGAGGCTATCAACGGTGAGGAAGGCACGACTGGCATCAACAACGTTGCTGCTGAGGTTGTCAGCCGCTCCATCTACAACACCAATGGTGCTGAAATCGCTGAACCCGTCAAGGGCATCAACGTCGTCAAGAGCGTGATGAGCGACGGCTCCATCAAGGTTGAGAAGATCCTTGTGAAGTAATCCATCAGGAGAACTCTTACAAATCAATCGCAGAGCGCGTCCCTAACCGGACGCGCTCTCCATTTTACCCCCTCCTTTCTTGCAAGGAAAAGGAATAATGACTACCTTTGCACGGATTAATGACAAAGACGATGAAAAAAGGTACGAAAAGCCTCTTTGCCCTCTGCGGCATACTGATGCTTTGCCTGAGTTCCTGCACCAGCGACTACAAGGAATTCTGCACGCAGTATCAGGTGTCGTTTTCGTGCGACATCACCAATGTCCCTTATAACGCGGTGAACAGCATGGGGCAGTTCATTACCGTTCGTAAAAAGACGGGGAGCACGTCCTGTACCGTCTATAATCCCTCGCTGGGAAAGACCACGGAAGTTCCTCTTTCCGAAGTGGAGATCCGCTCGTTCTCCCTTGGGCTTGGCGGACTTATCTTAGGGCGGCCCTACTTCGGCGACGGCAAATCGGCGGTCTATGCCTACGACCTCGCCTGCCCCGCCTGCGACAAAGCCTCTTCGCGCCTCAACCTCGACACGCAGGGCAACGCCACCTGCCCGAAGTGCGACAACGTCTATGACCTCAACAACGGAGGCCTCGTCGTCGAAGGCGAAGGGCGTCCCCTCTACCGCTATCGCGTCACCCAATCCTCCGTCAGCACGCTCTTTGTCCACAACTGAGCGGATAGAATAGGGGGCTGAGCGGATAGAATAGGCGAAAAACCGAAGGAAAAGGCCTGCTGTTTTCGCAGCGTTTGAATCTATTTATAAACAGCGCCCGTGTTTATATAAACAGGGGCCGTGTTTATATAAACTGCGCCCCTGTTTATAAACCACGTAAGCGAATGGGAAAAAGGTATCAGGCAAAAAATGATTATCCGCAGACGTGCAACAAGGGGTTATTTGAGAAAATCGGGAGATTTTTCAGAAAATGTTCTAAAAATTTTTGTTCAATAGAAAAAAATGCCTTACCTTTGCACCCGCTTTTGCAGAAACGGCGCCATCGTCTATCGGTTAGGACGTAAGATTTTCATTCTTAAAAGCGGGGTTCGATTCCCCGTGGCGCTACAAAGTATATTAAATAAGGAATAAAGAAAAAACATGGCAAATCACAAATCGTCACTGAAGAGAATCCGTCAGACCGAGACTCGCAGACTGCGCAACCGCTACTATGCCAAGACCATGCGCAACGCCGTCCGCAAGCTCCGCGCTACCACCGACAAGGCTGAGGCACAGGCTATGTACCCCACCGTACAGAAGATGCTTGACAAGCTGGCCAAGAAGCGCATCATCCACAAGAACAAGGCTTCCAACCTGAAGTCGAAGTTGTGCGCACACATCGCCAAGCTTTGATTGGTGTACAACCTTATCCTAAACTGAATGAGATAGCGTAAGGCCGGAAGCGTGATGTTCCGGCCTTTTGCAGCAGAAAAGATTAGATGTGGCAACATAATGTCTAACGTAATTAAAACAACAAATTATTAACAACATGGAAGAAGAGATTAAGAATGTAGCTCCCATTGAGGAATTCGACTGGGAAGCCTACGAGAAGGGCGACACGCAAGGCGCAGCCGCCAAGGAAGAACAGGAAAGGGCGTATGACAATACGCTGAACAAGGTGGCCGAGAACGAGGTCGTAGAAGGCACCGTCATCGCCATCAACAAACGCGAAGTAATCGTCAACATCGGTTACAAATCCGACGGCATCATTCCCCTGAATGAGTTCCGTTACAACCCTGACCTGAAAGTCGGCGACAAGGTAGAAGTCTACATTGAGAACCAGGAAGACAAGAAAGGTCAGCTCATCCTCTCACACAAGAAAGCACGTGCATCTAAATCCTGGGAGCGTGTCAATCAGGCTCTCGAGAACGACGAGATCGTCAAGGGTTACGTCAAGTGCCGCACGAAGGGCGGTATGATTGTCGATGTATTCGGCATCGAAGCCTTCCTTCCCGGCTCGCAGATCGACGTCAAGCCCATCCGCGACTACGACGTCTTCGTCGACAAGACCATGGAGTTCAAGATCGTCAAGATCAATCAGGACTACCGCAACGTCGTCGTTTCCCACAAGGCCCTCATCGAGGCAGAGCTCGAGGCCCAGAAGAAGGAAATCATCAGCCATCTGGAGAAGGGTCAGATCCTCGAGGGAACCGTCAAGAACATCACCTCCTACGGCGTATTCATCGACCTGGGCGGCGTGGACGGTCTCATCCATATCACCGACCTCAGCTGGGGCCGCGTCAGTGATCCGAAGGAAATCGTCGAGCTTGATCAGAAGATCAACGTCGTCATCCTTGACTTCGACGATGAGAAGAAGCGCATCGCCCTCGGTCTGAAGCAACTCACCCCACATCCTTGGGATGCTCTCGATCCCAACCTCAAGGTGGGCGACAAGGTGAAGGGCAAGGTGGTCGTCATGGCCGACTATGGCGCATTCGTCGAGATTGCTCCGGGCGTCGAAGGCCTCATCCACGTCAGCGAAATGAGCTGGAGCCAGCATCTGCGCAGCGCTCAGGACTTCATGTCCGTAGGCGACGAAGTGGAAGCCGTTATCCTCACTCTCGACCGCGACGAGCGCAAGATGTCCCTCGGCATCAAGCAGCTCAAGGAAGATCCCTGGACGAACATCGAGGAGCGCTACCCCGTCGGCAGCAAGCACACCGCTCGCGTCCGCAACTTCACCAACTTCGGCATCTTTGTCGAAGTGGAGGAAGGCGTCGATGGCCTCATCCACGTCAGCGACCTCAGCTGGACCAAGAAGGTCAAGCACCCGTCGGAGTTCACGCAGATTGGCGCTGAGCTCGACGTCGTCGTGCTGGAGATAGACAAGGACAACCGTCGTCTCAGCCTCGGCCACAAGCAGCTTGAGGAGAATCCCTGGGAAGCTCTCGAAGACAGCTTCGCCGTCGATTCCATCCACGAAGGCACCATCACCGAAGTTATTGACAAGGGTGCCGTCATCAGCCTCGCTGAAGGCGTTGAAGGCTTTGCCACTCCCAAGCACCTCGTCAAGGAAGACGGTACGCAAGCTCAGCTGGGCGAGAAGCTCCAGTTCAAGGTTATCGAGTTCAACAAGGATGCCAAGCGCATCATCCTCAGCCACAGCCGCATCTTCGAGGATGCCGAGCGTGCTGCCGAGCGTGCCGAGAAGAAGGCCGCTGCTGCCGCCAAGCGTGCTGAGCGTGCTGCCGCCAACGCAGCCCGCGAGGACGAGCCCGTCATCGAGAACAAGGCCGCTGCCACCACTCTGGGCGACATTGATGCCCTGGCAGCTCTGAAGCAGCAGTTGGAGGAAGGCAAGTAAACCACTACTTCCCTTCGCAGAAAAACGGGGAACAGCCTGATGGCCGTTCCCCGTTTCATTTTACCTTTGCCTGTTTACTTCGCCTCGCCTTCGTTGGCTTCGCGGGCGATGCGGGCAAATTTCTCCAGATAAGAATCGACGTTGATGGAGGGATTAAACTCCGTCATCTGCTTATAACCCTCGCGACGCGCCACCTTTTCAAAGAGGACGTCGGCACCATCGCGAATACCCTCCTGAGGCATACGCTCCATCTGCAAGAGGCAAAGCGGGAACTCAGCAGTCTCTACGCGAGCCACCAGCGCAGAGTCTTTGGCGACAGCTGCCTTCGCCTCGGCAAAAATACGGCGTCCCTCGCGGATGAACTCCTCCGTAAACATAGCGTGGCCTGTAGTGGCGTAGCAATTCGTGTGCATATCGGGGCGACGAAGGATGCTATCCTCAAGCGCAAGATAGTCGCGGACATATCGCCCTGCTGCGCCGTAGTAGCCATCCGTAAAGTCGCGGATGATGGCCTCCACATCGGCATCAGGATTCCACATCAGCTTTGAGAGAAGATAGCTACGCAGCTCACGCAACTCGCAGGTGGGCGTCTGGTAGTCGCCCTCCTCCAATATACCGATGGCGTGGTTGTCGCGGAAGTCCTGGATATGGCTCTGCATCGTGCGCCAGTTGGCAACGGGCAGACAATAAAGCGCAAAGTCCGTCACATAATCCCAGATATACAGATGAGGAGCTATGCTACCCCACGCCTCCAAGTCGCGAAGGAACTCGCGGTTCTGGTCGCACTCGTCGTAACCGTGCAACAAGCAGCACTCGATACTGCAAAGGCGGATGACGACATTTTCGCGCGGAACGATGCCCGTTGGCGCATGGCGCGTGTACTGGTAGGCAAAGGTGCCGATGAACTTGTCGGGGAATTCATCCTTGACGGCATCGGCCACTTGATTGACAAACCACACCATAAGGCCCGATTCGCCGCCATACCTTTGGACAATGGCTTGGCAGGAGTCGCATTGGCAGGGCAGCATATCGTCGTTCTGCTCCATGGAATAGATAAGGAAATCGGGTTCGCGGCGCATGACATCCCGAATCTTCTCCGTACAGATGCGCAACACATCGGGATTGGAGAGACAGAGCTGCGTATAGCCGCTTTGGCGTTGTCCGTCGCGAAGGCTGAAGTACTCGGGATGCGTCTCGTAGTACTCGCTCGGAGAAATGAAGGAACCCATGGCGTGCACTCCCCAATAGCCCTCGGCGGTACCCGCAAGAGTAGGGCCTCCTCGCTGCGGAGTGGCGGAAGGCTTCTTATCCGGATCGGGAAGACGGACAAAGTTGTTGCGCAACCGGGCAGAAAAAGCCGGAATCGTACGCGCATCGTAGACGCAGTTGTCGCGAATCTGAATGCCGGGCGTCTCGTGGCAGTAGAGCGCAGGCTCGCCCTTTCGTTTGCTATTAAAACGCCACGCCTTTCGCTTCGGCGCTACGCTGACCGTCGCCGAATACCAACGGCAATCCAGTTTCTCCTCGAGGAACGAATAGACGCTGTAGAGCGTGCCACGCTTGCATCCGCCCCAAAAGAGGATGTCTCCGCCCACGTTCTGCCACGTGAAGGCGTCGTCACGATCGTCGGGACGCTTAGCATCGGGTACGAGCTCAGCCGTCAGCTTATTGTAGCCCACTATCAGGCGATGCCCTGGGCGCCCCGAATCGACGCTGGAAACGATGGGCAGCTCCACACCGCTCACCTCGCGGAGCCAGTCGCGCAGTTCCTGAGCCGCATAGCGTTCCGATGCCGGCGCATCAGCATCCAATACAATTGTGTAAGAAGACGTGCCGCTGCGGAACAACACATGACGATTCGTACACGACACCAATAACCCTGCGCCGCAGACAAGGGTGGCGGCAAACACCCAGTTCTTCATCTTTTTCATCGTATTATCCGATTTTTCTCCTGCAAAATAAGCACTTTCTATCCGTTTTTCCAAGACGAAGCGGAGGTTTTTCTACATTTTTTACCCTTCATTAAGGAATGCAGAAAGAACGGAAAGAACGTTAAGGGATGCAGGAGGATTCTGAGGGATTACGTACTTTTGCCTCACTATTAATAACAGGAGACAGACAATATGCAGTACATCAAAAGAATCCTTATCCTTTGGGCATTAGGGACAGTCGTATTTACCGCCATGGCGCAGATTCTCGTGAAAGGAAAAGTAGTGAACGAACGGGGCGAGAGCGTGGAATACGTCAGCATCGGTTTCGAAGCGGATAGCGTGGGAACCATCTCGGATGCTGATGGGCAGTTTGCCATAACCCTCCCAGCCGACAGGCGAAAGGGCTTGCTGTTCAGCCATGTGGCGTATCAACTGGAGAAGATTCCCTACGCCGTTTATGCTCAGGACAAAGGAGATTTGACCATCGTCCTGAAGGATAAGGTAGTGGGGCTGACGGAGGTAGTTATCGGCAAAGACCCTCAGCTCAAGACCATCGTTGGCAAGGGCGTCGTCCCGCCAGCCGCTATCATCGGGCTTTCTGGAACAGGCCATCAGGACGCCAAGGAGTGGGGGTTTGTCTTTCAAAACCGGCACGACTATATGATTAGCGACATCCTGCTGACGGTTTCCAGTTGTGAATTTCTGAAATGCACGCTCAGCATGAACTTGTACGAGGTACACGACGGGCAGTTCATGAACATCCTCAACAAACCTCTTTATCAGAAAATCTATAAATCAGACGGAAAGCGGACGCTGGACTTTGTGCCCGAGGAAACCTTACTGCTGAAGCGACGGACAAAATACTTCGTCAGCATCTCGTGCGTGGACACCTACGACGAGGAAAACATCATCTACTTCCCCTGCCAGTTCCGCAACAGCTACATCCGTGTCATGCCTGAGGGCGAGAAGGAAAAGCTGCCCGTAGGCCCCGTCATCATCGTTAAGGGATTTGAGGTATAGAAAAATTCACTTTCTCCTTTCCTCAAGGGAGATTTCTTCGTTGCGTAGCCAGCCGATAGGCACAATTTCCAGATAATCGTGCATGAACTGGTCAAGGCCGTCGTCCTGGTCATTGACGTTCTTAAAGCGCAGCCAATGGTCGCCAGGGCCAAGATACTTGGTTGTGATGACTCGTCGGCAGTCACCGTTATTGTTTCTAGCCAATATGCTGCCGCCATAATAGAAGGTGGTGGGGCCTTTCAGCCAGCCACGGTTCTTCATCTGCTTGTCATTGGCCACGCCGTTGTCGTCGGTCTGACTATCGGCCACCCAGCCCACTTCGGGCACGTTCAGCAAGCGGCGGAGGTCCGTGGGGATGCCGGTGACCTCATCATCAACGTAGAACTGGATGACGCCGCGGTTGCTGTTGGCAGAATAGCCCATGCGGAGCTCATACGTTCCAGCCGGGACGTGGGGCAAGCGGTAGCCGAAGTCGAAGGCACCCAGGCACATGCACTCATCGCCCTGATAGTTCGCCCAACTGGTGTGCGGGCTGAGATAATAGAGGCGCGTCTCCTCGGTGTTGTACTTCAGGCGGTCGCTGTAACCCTTGGGAATATAGAACTCGTAGTCGCCCGAGCCGGATGCGAAATTGATGCCCTGACCATCGCACCAGCGAATGTTGTTGTTGGTATATTCGGGCACGAGTGAGGAGAAGTCGAGGCGGATGATCTCATTCAGCACATAGCCCACCATCAAGTCCTCGTCATAAACCAGAATTTTATCAATAAGGTGGATGGAGCCGTTGAGAGCCTCCTGCTGGAAGCCTGGGTAGTGTACATTGTCGCTTGCGACGTCCGAAGGATTCATGATCCGTACGTTGGCACGGCCTTCAAAGGTAGAGGCCGTGATATCCGTACTCTCCAGGCTATTCAGATCCTTCGTATAGTTGATGAGGATAGTACTGGAGTAGTTGGCGTTGCTGAGCGGAAGAGTCACCTTCATCATCGTGCCTTGCATAGTCTCGAAGTAGTCGTAACGGTCGCCGCGTTTCAGCAGGTTGCTCTCTGACTTGTAATAACTGCCGCAGGTGATGTTGTAGCAGACCAGACGGCTATAGAGAAGCTTGCGGTCCAGCAGATGATATGCTATGAACTTGTTCAAGGCATTGTCCGGATTCCTGAAGTCGGGATTGGTGGCTGTAGGATACCACTCGCGGCACTTGGCATAGAGGTCTTCAATGTTATAGATACCAGCCTGCTGGAAGACGGAGTCGGGCTCTACAAAGGCGGTGTATCCATAGTAGCGGCTCGAGGGGTAGGGACAGCCCGTCTTGTTGTAGATGGTGAGCGTGGTCTTGTCTCCCTCCGTATAGCTGAAGTCCTTGTAGTTTTGCAGCCTGCCGTCCAATCCCGTCCGCTCGAGTGCTTCGGAGAAGATACTGAGGAACTTCATGTTCTCAATCTGCGTCGGCACCGTGTTCGACGACGGATTCATCACGGCCGCAATGGTATGCACGGCACCATTCTGGACTTCCTCGTCAGCATCAATCACTCTTGCCCCGTTGATGAAAAGCAGGCTACAGCCTGTGATGGAATCAACGCCATAGCTCATGGTAAGGTAGCGGTCGTTGAGGTTCATCGTCGGGATGACATCTCCCTCCATTTCGGTCGTAAGGTAGGTCTTCGGAATGATGTGGGTCTGTGAGATGACGACACACATGGAGTCGCTCAGGTCCTCCAGGCGGGGAGAGGTTATCCCTGTCCAGATAACTTTCCTCGAGCCCGGCTTCAACGATTCCTTATAGATAGAATCCTGCTCAAACAGGTAGCGGTCGATAGCGTCGTTGGTGGGGGCGAAGCAGGTGTAGGTGCCGTAGGCCCTCATGAGGTTATACTTGCCGCCACGCTGTAGAATGGTGACAAAACTGCTAAACATATCCTCATTCTCAGTGAGGAAACTGGCGATGGTATGACCCGTGAACGTGTAGCGGTTGGAGGTGTCGATCTCTTCCTGACAACTGCTGGCAGCCAACGCGAGGAGCGAGGAGATCCATAAAATTCCCACAACACTCACCCTAGTCTTTTGTCTCTTAAGGAAGGATTTCTTGAGCGTAATAAAAAGTTTCCACATAAGCCATTTTGGAGTAGAATACAATAAAAATCGCCCGGATTCCTGCAAACGCTAAAAAACCCGGGCGAGAAGGTATATTTTACTTATTTAATCCAAACTTTTTTGCCACCAATAATATTGATGCCTTTTATGGGTACATTCAGGCGCTGGCCCATCGTGTTGTAAATGGGCAGCATATCGCCCGACTCCTCCAAGAGGAGAGGAGCGCTAATGCCGGTAGCCCATTGGCCGAAGAGCTGCAGCTCGGCGGTATGCCAGAACTTGCGGAAGGTGCCGCCGTCGGGATTGTCGGCGTTGCCGGTATCGGTAGCAGCCACGCGGAGGTAGCGGACGGGCTTTTCCTCGGAGATGGCGACGGGGCCGGCTGCCACGGGTTTGCCTTCGCCATTGAAGGAGAAGGACACTTCGCCCAGTTCCTCGAACTCCTTGCCGTCCAAGCTGCCCCAGAACATCATTTTTGTGGGATGATCGTTGGCCGATTTACGGCGCAACAGGTAGAGGGTAACCTCGCCGGCAAAGTTCTCCTTCAGCTTCACCTGTACGTAGTGCAGGTCGTCAGCAACCTGGTTGTGCCAGTCGGTATGCCAGAAGGTGGAGGCATCGTTGTCGATGATGTACTCGATGTGCTGTCCTTCGGCGTAGTCGCTGGCGTTGCTGCTGAGCTGGGCGGCGTTGGTGATGAGCGGAACGCCCACAGAAGTATGGACGAAGCCGAAGTCGCTATTCCAAGCCTGTTCGGCATCGCATGAACCGTTCTGATAGTTTAAGGCGATTGCGTTGGCAGAAGTAGCGGCGAGATTGTAAAGTTCGTCGTCGAGGATGCCCACCTCGTGGTAGTTTTCAGCCGTTTGGGTGAACTTCTCAAGCTGCTGTCTCATGTAGATGTAGGCCTTCGAGCAGTCGTAGATATCGGCGAACGTCTTGGAGAAGTCCTCGATGTAGGCGTACATCTGCTCGGCACTGAGATTGCCGTTAATCCCTGCTGTGCCCACCCAGAGCTCGTCGAGATGCTTGCGCAGGTCGGCGGAGTAGTTGGGGAAGAGGTAGAATTCATCCTCGCCTACGTTGGTGCTGTAGTCCAGGAGATAGCGGGCACGGGCGCACTGTCCGGCGAGGACGTTCCACAGCGCCTCCTCGGATTCGGCAAGCGCACCGCGGTAGGTCAGCTTGGCGCCGCTGAACACCAGCCAGTCGCGGTCGAAGCCCGTACCGAGGTTGCGGATACCCACGCGGAGGGTGCCGTCGGTGACAAGCGCCAGAATGCGGTTCTTGTAGCGGTCGCCGTGGAAGGCATACGAAGCACCGGTGTAGCTGTTCGGGATGAAGTAGAAGTCCTGGAACACGACGTCGTACGGATAGGTTCCGGCGTTGGCCATGTAGCAGTTCTCCATATCGACGGCCTTCTCGAAGGCGATGGGATCCTCCTCAATCGTCATCACCGGCACAAGGTTGTCGTTAGCGTAGATCTGTCCGGCATAGAAGCCAGCCTCGCCGTGACCTGCGGGATTGAAGTAGGCGTTGAAGTCCAGTTCATAGACGCCGTTGGCCAAGCCCGTGAGCTCCTGGTACATGTTGCAGTCGGTACGCCAGGCTTCGGCCACGGGTATGATGCCGCTGTTCTTGTCGAAGTAGCTGCCGAGCTTGCCCTGCCAGCCGGTGCCGCCGTCGGAGAGGTCGGCGTTGGTGAGCAGCACGGTAACGTCGGTACCCACCTTGGCAGCCGTAGCGACGACCACGCGGTAGAGGCCGGCCAGGAACTCACGTTCGGCACGCATCTCGGCGGTATTCAGCTCGGCATTCTCCATCACGTAGAGGTACGAGCCGTTCTTGAAGCTGTCGTCGGGATCCAGCGTCTCGGTGAGGTAGCTCTTCAGCACCTCCACGTCCTCGCCCTCCACGGCATTCTCCTTGAGGAAGGCCAGGGCCTCCTTGGCAAGGGCGTCGTAGTCGGCATAGGCACGTTCGCTCTCCTCGAGGTTGACGCGGTACTCGCGCATCCGCTTATAGGCAGCATAGAAGTACTCCAGCGTTGTCGAGCCTGCCACCACACTCACATACTCCTCGTAGGTCGAGGTGATGTCGGCGCTGGCTTGTACGCTGTAGACCCACTCGTTCTCCTCCTCGCAGAGGACCTCGATGAAGTCGTGCATCGACTCTTCGTCGTGGACGTCCATGTAGCGGTCGCTGATGGGGAGGTAGTAGACGATGCCGTGCTCCTCGGTAGCGATGGGATAGGGAATCTCGTCCACGCCGATGGTCTGCCGCCAGACGGGGTTGTCGTAGGCACCGCCGTTGAGCTGATAGCACATCTTGCCCGTGCGGATGTCGTCGCCGGCCTTGGTGCCGGCATCGGTGTTGACGCCCTCGATTTCCTTCAGGTAGAAGCAGTTGGTCTTCGTACCGCCGTTGGCGAAGAGGTTGAGGTTGTTGGCCGAGGCGAACTGGAAGTCGCCCGCCATCAGGCAGTTGCGCAGGGTGAAGCTGCCTCGGCTCTCGCCGACGAAGCCTGCCGTAGCGTCCATGTTGGCATCGGCGCTCTGGATAAGGTTGCCTGCGAAGACGCAGTTGACCATCGTGCCCACGCCGTCGCCGGCAATACGGCCCACGAAGCCGCCGCAGTAGAGCTGTCCGTTGTGTCCGTCGTAGGTGCTGATGATGTCGGCCTCGACGACGACGTTCTCGATGTTACAGCTGCCGCTCAAGCCGGAGAGGCCGCCGGCAAACTGTCCCGAGGTGGTGATTTCGCCGCGGATGACGAGGTTCTTCACCGTGCCTGACAAGCCGCCGAAGAGCGAGGCGCCGGCCTTGTTCGTGGCGAGGGTGATAGCGTGGTTCTGACCGTCGAACGTGCCGCTCAGGCCGTTGAAGGTGGTGGTGACGTACTTCGCGTCGGTGAAGTCGATGTCGTCCGTCAGGCGGAAGTTCATGTCCAGATTGCCCTCGTTCACCATGGCGATGGCCTTGGCCAGCTGGTTGGCGTCGGCGATGAGGAAGTAGCCATCGGCATCCTGCGAGAGGTCGGCCGACTCGCTCTCGGCGCCGCAGTTGATGCAGATGCCGTCCACGAACTCGTGGTTGTCAATCTGGTTGGGGGGCGTGTTGGAGAAGGTGTACGAGCCGCCGTCGTAAGGCTGGCCGTTGCAGTGGATGTCGCCCTTGCCGTACACGGTCTTGCGGTCGCCCTGTACGGGTGAGGGGAAGGCATCCTCGCCGATGGTCTGCCAGAAGCCTACGGCCGTCTGGTTGCCGTTGAGGCGGAAGGCCACCTCGCCGCTGGCCAGCTGCTCATCGGTCACCTGCACGGTGCCTTCGGGCTGGGCGTCAAGGGGATTCACGTAGTACGAGTTGGAGATGGTGTACTCGCCCAGATGTCCGCGGACGAGGGCATTACATTTCTTCGTCGTTGTAGCGGGGATGCTGACCTCCATAATGGCGAGGCCGTTTTCCACCACCGTGCCTGGGTCGTCCACCCATCCCACGAGGCCGCCTACGCAGGCGTCGGTACACACGTCGTTCGTCACCTTACCCTTGTAGGCCACGTTCTTCAATGTGTTGTTGCCTGAGCACCAGCCGATGATGCCGCCGCCGGCCAGGTCACCCTGTCCGCCGTCGTAGGTACTGACGATGTCTACCGTCACCAGGCAGTTGCTAATGTAGACGCCGTCGCCCTCGCGGATAAGGCCCGATGCGCGTCGTCCGCTGGCCGTCAGCGTGCCGTCCAGCCAAAGGTTTAAGATGCGGGCTCCTGCCGAGCCCTTGCCGAACAAGCCGCCAGGCACGCTGCTGTTGGTATGTGTGTCGATGGTGACTTTATGGCCAAGTCCGTCGAACGTTCCCACGTAGGCCACGCCGTCGCCGATCAGGTCGTTGTAGCCCGTGTAGTCAATATCGGCTGTCAGACGGGCTGACAGGCCGTTCTCGCCGCCGTTCACACGCTTGGCGAAGGCACTCAGCTCAGCAGCCGTACCAATCATCTCCGCGTCGCTGTTCACGTACTTGCCGTTCTTCAGGAACACCTGCTCGTGGCCGTTCTCCATGGGCACGGGGAACTCGTCCTGCCCGATGGTCTGCCAGAAGCGCAGCGTCGTCTGGTCACCGTTCAGCAGGTAGCAAACCTCGCCGCTCTTGACCTGCTCGGCCGTCACTTGGCTGGCGCCCTCGATGCCGGCGTTCCAGAAGTTCACGTAGTACGAGTTGGTCACCGTTGTGCAGTTGTCATCGGTACGGACCAGCGAGTTGCACTTGAAGTCGCCGCTCAGCGGCAGGTTGATTTCCATGATGGCCAGGCAGTTCTCCACCACCGTGCCTGGGTCGTCCACCCAGCCTACGAGGCCGCCCACGCGGCAGTTGTCGAACACCTCGTTGGTGATGGTGCCCTCGTAGATGACGTTGCGCAGCGTGTTGTTGCCTGAGCACCAGCCGATGACGCCGCCGCTCGCCAGGTCACCCTGGGCACCCGTGTAGGTGCTGACGATGTCCACTTTGATCACGCAGTTGTTGATGAACACGCCGTCGCCCTCGCGAATGAGGCCCGAGGCACGTCGTCCGCTGGCCGTCAGCGTACCCTCCAGCCAGAGGTTTTCAATCTTGGCACCCGCCGAGCCTTTGCCGAACAGGCCGCCCGGCAGGCTGCTGTCTGTATGGGTGTCGATGAACACCTTGTGCCCCTGGGCGTCGAACGTACCCGTATAGACCACGCCGTCGCCGATGAGGTCGTTGTAGGGCGTGTAGTCGATGTCGGCCATCACGCGGGCTGACGCATCCTTCTCGCCGCCGTTCACAATCTTGGCAAACGCGTTCAGGTCCGCGCCGTCATTAATCAGATACACCCCGTCCTCTTTGTCCAGGGCATGAGCACCCAGCACGACAAACACCGTTGCCGCCAGCGCCATCAGAATGCTTCCTTGAATCTTTTTCATGTCGATTTTTAATGTTAGGTTAGAAATAGGGTTGTTTTTTTTGCAAAGATAATTTGAAGAAAACAAAAACGCCCACGCCGTTTCGTTAAATTTTGTTAACCCCTCCCCCACTCCCCCGCCTCACTCATCTTCGATGAAAAATGAAATTACTTTACAATTTTACAATTTTACAATTTTACGCTTTAACATTTGTAAAGATATCCATTTATAGATGACAATAAGATGATCTGCCCCCGCTTCACAGCGAGGGCAGACCAGCAACACAACTAAAACTACCTATGGAAACAACGGAAACACGGAAATTTCAATCTTTCTTGTAGCCCTGTCCGAAGCCGTTGTAGCGGAGTATCTGGAACTTGTCCGTACTGCCTTCGGGGGCTACGCTGACATGGAAGAATGTGGGGTATTGTATGAACTGGTGGAAGTGCAGCGGCGGCTCGGGGCAGCCGTCGGGGTCTTTCTTCCACGCTGGAGAAAGCTCGGCCGACTGTCTGACGAGGCTGACAATCGCCTCGCGCTTGTCGGGATCCAGCGGGTGGAAGTCCGCCGCCAGGCCGATCATGTGGTACGAGGTCTCTGAGCCGCCTACGGCGGTGTTGAGGTCACGGCTGCGGTAGCCGCTGCTGATGATGATGGGCGAGCCTATGGCATCGCGCAGCGGGTCGAGGAAACGCTGGCACAGCCACTCGAGGCCGCACACTGCATCGCTGGGCGGCGTATTGTCAAGGCCGCGGATGTTGGCAGTCACGCTGCGCGTGAACTCCTGTAGGGTAAACCACTTCATGCGATAAGGATTAAGGCGGTTAGACACACGACGGCTATGCGCCCATACAGCTCTGCACGCCCAGCGTGCCGAGGATGGCCGTCAGGATGGCAATCACGATTTCGAGGACTTTTTTCCATGGGATTCTAAGGGCAACGGTATACATTTTAAGAATTAGATAATTAGAAATTAGGAATTAGGAATTTTTGAGTCTGCTTCGCAGAGAAATTCTATAAAATTTATTTCAAAATTATTCAAAATTAAACTCTTACCTTTCAATAGGGACGAATTATTTTGTAGAATTTTTTTTGTTGAATTTCTGCCCCGCAGGGGCACTTCCTTCCCCCCGCTCCCCTCCCTTACGGGAGGGGAGCGGGGTGGGTCTTAAGCCAAGAGTTCCGAAGGAACTCGCTTCAGCTGGCGGTTGGTACGGATGTACTTCAGCAAGCTGGCCTCAG
>CAMYYY010000014.1 GCA_947303715.1 uncultured Bacteroidales bacterium
CGTGGAGCTTCGCACGCCGAATGATTTTTTGAAGAAAACACGAATGACCATGAATGACCATAAATATGTCATAAATAAATTCGTGGATAATTCGTGGATAATTCATGGGAAGAAAAAGGAATCTAATTCTTACGCTAAAAAGAATTCGCATAATTCGGATAATTCGCCGACAAGAAAAATAAAAACGGCAAATTTAGCGAATTGAACGAATGGCGTTGCGGCGTGGAGCTTCGCACGCCGAAAGATTTTTTGAAGAAAACACGAATGACCATGAATAAACACGAATAATCCAAAAATAAATTCATGAAAAATTTGTGGTTATTCATGGGCATTCATGTTAAGAGAAAAAAGAAAAAAGAAAATTGGTGGTGTTTAACGTTGTGATGACAGCGTTTGATTCTAATTCCGTAGAGTTTGATTCTATTTGAGTAGAGTTTGATTCTAATGGGGTAGCGTTTGACGTTGCGGGGGCGGGCGAAGAAAAAAGGGAGATTTTTTGGTGGGGAAGAAAAAAAAGCGTATTTTTGGGGCTGTAATCTATTGAAGAACATTATTAACTATTGCTATTAACCTTAAAATCAATTACTATGGAGAGAAAAAAGTTTACTTCTAAACGTTCGCTGCTCGTCGCCCTCGCCTCGCTGGTGATGATGCTGATGGCGCAGAGTGCAGCAGCCTATCACTTCACGGCCCTGAGCGGTACGGGAGGTGATGGCAACGAGGGATTTGCCAAGCTGGTGGATGGCGAAATCCAGACCAAGTGGGGCCAGAGCTATGTCTCGGGAGTCTCCGAGACGTACATCATCTTCAAGTCCGACAGAGCCATCGTGCCGAAGGACTACTGTCTGGTGATTGCCAACGACACCTACCGCTTCCCTGATCGTAACTGGCAGTCGTGGAACATCTATGCCGCCAACTTCGCCAGCGACGAGGATGCCGTGAGGGGCGCCAGCGAGTGGGTGCTCGTGGACAAGAAAGAGAACGAGGTGCTGCCTACGGGAATGTTTGAGGCCGTGGACCTGACGTGCTCCGAGAACGTCACGGAGGCCTACACCTACTTCATGATAGAGATTACGGCAGCCATCAGCCCTACGGATATCTGGGTGCAGATGAGCGAGTTCAGCTGGGGTACCAGCAACGAGTTCTTCAACAACGGCCCCATCGGCTACATGGTGCTGGACGGCGACCGTAACAACAGCGACACCGAGGGCCTGCCCCGTCTGTTCGACGGCCTGTACACCACGAAGTTCGGCAACTCGTTCACCGAGGGACAGCCCCAGTTTGCCGTCTTCAGGACCACACGTCCTGTGGCTCCCTCGTACTACTGCCTGGTGACGGGCAACGACAACGAGCGCTGGACCCACCGCAACTGGAAGACGTGGAGCATCTACGGCATGAACACGACGAACGAGGCGGAGGTGACCCGCGACAGCGAGAAGTGGGTGCTCATCGACGAGCGCGTGGACGTGAGCGAGGAGGTACTGCCCGACCTCAACTACTACGAGGTCTATTTCATCCCCAATCAAGGGGTTACCGAGGCCTTCTCGTATTTCAAGATTGAAATCTACGCCATGCAGGCCGGCAGCGGCTTCATGCAGATGTCAGAATTCTTCCTGGGCGATGCCGGCTCGCTTGAGGCCGATGCCCAGAAGCACTACGAGAGCGTGCTCATCGACCTCAGCAAGCCCATGCAGAAGAGCCTTGCCGAAGCCTACGAGGCCAAGCTGCAGAGCATCCTCACGGCTCCCGACATCTTCGCCGTCAACAGCCGTACGCAGGAGTGCCAGGAGATGCAGGAGCAGGTAAAGGCCTCCATCAACGCCTACGACACGTACATCAACATCGTGGGCCAGCTGCGCAACCACTACGAGAACCACGACTGCATCACCGGTGAGGGACGTACCCTGGTGGGCACCTACCTCGATACCGAGGCCGGCCCCAGCGACCAGTTCCCCAACGGCACGTTTGCCTACATCATCGCCAACGGCCTGCTGGACGAGGAGGGCATCGGAAACGAGGGCATCTTCGTGAACATGATGATGGAGAAGTACGCCAGCGACCTCACCGAGGGTGCCATCGACGTGGAGTATGAGCCCTTCGACGGCGTGGCAGGCTTCGGCAACGAGAACTTCATCAACCTGCTTGACGGTCAGGACGACACGAAGTGGTGCTCGGGCAACGGCGACTACTGGATCACCTTCCGCACCAGCGAGCCCATCATGCCGACGTACTATCGCCTCGTCACGGGCAACGACACGGGCGGCAACCCCGACCGTAACTGGAAGACATGGCGCATCTATGCCGCCAACTTCGAAAGCGAGTACGACTGCGTCCGCGAAAGCGCAGAGTGGGTGCTCATCGACGAGAAGGTGAACATCGGTACTGATCAGCTGCCCGCAGCCAACTACGCCACGACGTACCTCTACCTCTCGAATCCTCCTGCGGTACCGTACGAGTACTTCAAGATTGAAATTGCCGAGCCTACGGGGCTGATGCAGATGGGCGAGTTTGAGTTCCAGAACGGCGCCAACTTCGTGTTGGCCCGTCAGGACTACTACGACGAGTTTGCCCAGCGCGACCCGAGTGAAGCCGTAGCCTGCACGAAGTATAAGGAGGACTTCCAGAAGGCCCTCGCCAAGTTGCAGACTACAGCCAGCATCATCGAGCTGAGCGAACTCTACAACACCCTGACCAGCCTGCTGAACGACATCGCCACCAGCGAGGAACTGTATGATGCCTTCGAGCTTGCCGTCGATGAACTCGCCTACGCCATCACCTACATGGGCGGCGACGACAAGGACTACTGGGATGCCTTCCTGCACGACGACATCGACCCGTGCAACGACTATCCCTACGGCTCGTACAGCTACATCATGGACAACCTGCAGCTGGACAACAGCGAGCTCAACACCTACAACACCTACCTCGGCGACATCGCCCGTGCAGCCCTCGAAGGCGGCTTCTGCGTCGTCAGCGGCAACATGGAAACCTGGGGCGAGAAGGAGAACTACTACAAGCTCGTCGATAAGGACCATCAGACCAAGTGGGGCGGCGAAGTTCAGCCGGGCGGCTCGTACGTCATCTTCTACTCCATGGAGCCCACGCAGCCCCTCTTCTACAAGCTGACTACCGGCAACGACACCCAGGCCTACTCCGGACGTAACTGGCGAAACTGGCAGATCTATGGCGGTAACTTCGAGAAGAATACCGATGCCACCCTGGATGCCGACGGCTGGGTGCTGCTGGACAACCGCGAGGGCATTGGTCAGGACCGTCTGCCCGCTGCCAACTTCACTACCGTCCCCTTCGGCTTCTCCGAGGGTGTCGACGAGGAGTACAAGTACTACAAGATCGTCGTTACGGGAGCCTACAGCGGCACGACCATCCAGATGTCCGAGTTTGAATTCGGCAGCGAGGACGAGATTGACGACCTCCGCAGCGTTTACATGACCGAGGTGGAGACGCTCAGCATCGAGGGCATCATCGCCACCGACTCGCTCATCAACGCCTACTACGATGCCGAGGACGACCTCTATTCCGCCGACGACTTGGAGACCATCTATCAGGGCTACCTCACTATGGTCAACACCTACAAGAAGATCCAGGAGAGCGCCGTGTACTACGAGCGCTACCAGGAGAAGGTCGAGGCCATGAAGGGCACCATCGCCACCTTCGAAGAGAGCGACGAGCTTACGGCGCTGAAGTCGTACCTCTTCGACGAGGTCTCCGCCGGCGACCCGTTCCCCAACGGCTCGGCAGCTACCGTCGTGGGCAAGCATCTGCTGAACAACGACGAGCTGATGGCTGAGATTATCTACATGAACGGCCTCGCCAAGGCTGCCCTCCTAAAGGGCTATGCCCCTGGTGCCGACATTACCGCCATGGTCGCCAACCCCAGCTTCGGACAGGGTTCCGAGGGCTGGAACGGCGAAGTCTATGCCTCAAGCTATAACGCCGAGCACACCATGAGCGCCGCCGAGTTCTGCCGCGAGCAGGCCAACTTCAACATCTGGCAAACGCTCACGGGCCTGAAGAACGGCTACTACCTCGTGGGCATGAACGGCGGTACCCGTCCTGGAAACGACTTCTACAGCCAGAACTACTCCACCATGCTCTATGCCAACGACAACGTCACCTACATCAAGGCCGACATCGATGGCATGATAGCCAAGGACGAGGCCATCGACCGTGTCAACAGCTGGCTCAACGGCGATATCGCCGACTGGCCCATCACCACGGGCGAAGGGGAGTACCTCGACACCCTGGGCTACGCGCTCCATGGCGTACAGAGCTGCTGCTACGCCTTCCTGGCCGGACGCTACCCGAACTACGTGGTGGCTCGGGTGACCGACGGCACGCTTACCTTCGGCGCCAAGAACGAAGGGACGGCAGTTGGAAACGAGTGGACCGGCCTCGGCAACACCACCATCAAGTTCCTCGGCGACCTCGATAGCGATGCCGCTGCCGCAGGGCTCGACCTCGCGCTTGAGTGCCAGAACCAGATTGTTAACGGCCTCGACGAGTATGAAGGCTTCATTGAACTGGCTGACTACAAATCGAAGCCCTACGTCAACGAAGCTGCTCTCAAGACCCTCTTGGACAACATGAAGTCCGCTCCCGCCTCAGGTGCCGCCAAGTACGACGTCCTCGTCAGCAACAGCGACTGCTTCAAGGCCATCTACGCCGCCAAGAACGCCTACGTCAAGTCCATCGAAGCCATGCAGGCCGTCCAGAACAAGTGGGACGCCCACGTCTACCTCATGGACGATGTCGCTCACCAGATGTACGACGACGTCATCTGGAACATCTACGACGGCAGTATGGGTCTTTATACCGCTGCTGAGGCGTTGGCCGAGGCTGCTGACATCAAGGAGGTCTATCCTTGCTACGTCGACCTCGATCCTGCCAAGGCAAAGGGCGCTATCGACATCGAGGAGACCGCACCCTTCGAATACGTGATTGCTGCCGACGGCAACCGTCCCAATATCGGACTCAACAAATGCATGTACGATCCCCTCACTCCGAAGCAGAACATCCTCTCCTTCGAGTACAAGTCCGATACCGAGCTTGAGGGCGGCACCTACTACTTCGCTCATCCCGCTCTGAGCACCAGCGAGGTGGTTACCTACGGCAACCTGCCCGCAGCCAACGAATGGACGAAGATCTACGTCTCCATCGAGAACGACTACGGCTGGGGCTCCGCCACCGACCATTGGATGCGTTGGGACCTCGCCACGAGCGGCACCTTCAACATGAGCGTGCGTCGTCCGCTCATCATTACCGAAGCGCAGATGAACGCCGAGGGCGGCCAGCTCATCAACAGCATCGCTCCCTCGCCCCTCGCTCCTGTGGAGACCAACGAGGCCATCTACAACATCATGGGCCAGCGTGTCACGCCCGATGCCAAGGGTATCCTCATCCGTGGCGGCAAGAAGATTCTGGTGAAGTAAGCGAAGAGCCGAATTCCCCTATCCGAAGAGAGAGCCTGCGTGGGCTCTCTCTTCTTTCTTCATCACCTATAACGCCCGAAGCAGGCTCGTAACGGGCAAACGCAGTTAAAAGTTGCAAATAATTTGCTTTTTCGCTTTGCGTACCTTACCTTTGAAGGGCAAAAACAAGAGGATATGAAAAAGGTTCTATTCGTTTTCGTGGCGCTGGTGGCGCTGACGAGCGTGCTCGCAGGGGCTCAGGACAAGGCCGTGGCATCGGCACAAGCAACGCCTGTAAAAGAGATTGTCAAGACGGGCGAGACGACCGTCGAGGTGCGATACATGGACGGGCAGGTGCGACATCTGGACTTCTACGGGCCGGGCATCGTCCGCATCTTCCAGGACCCCGCCGGAGGCCCTGTGCGCGACCCCGAGGCCAAGCCCGAGGCGAAAATCCTCGTGGACAACCCGCGCCGAAAGGGTGTTCTGCCTCCCTCTGCCACATCTTCCAGGCCAATAGTGCCGAATTTTTTTGACGTAAAAATTGATGGACTCACGGTAGGAACAACGCTTATGCAGTTGTCTTTTGACTTGCATACAGGGTTGATGGCGGCTGGATTTCACATTGTAAATGGTTCTCTTGATGTGTTCCGCGAGACAGCTCCCGTCAGCATTGAGAATCACCACGCCACCGTGCGCCTGTCCCGGACGGAAGACGAGTGTTTCTACGGCGGCGGTATGCAGAACGGACGCTTCTCGCACGCGGGCAAGATAATTCAGATTGTCAACACCAACAACTGGACGGACGGTGGCGTTTCAAGCCCCACACCCTTCTATTGGAGCACGGCGGGCTACAGCATTTTGTTCCATACCTTCCGGCCAGGCCGCTACGACTTTGGCGCCACCAAACCCGACGAGGTGGTGCTGAGCCACGATGCTGACTATCTGGACATGTTCGTGATGGTGTCCCCGGATGGAGATGGCCTGGCGGGCTACTACCAGCTGACGGGCAAACCCGTGCTGCTACCTAAGTTCGGTTTCTACGAGGGACATTTGAATGCCTACAACCGCGACTACTGGACGGAGACCGAGGAGGGCGGTGTGCTCTTCGAGGACGGCAAACGCTATAAGGAGAGCCAGAAGCCCGTTGCCGGAGGCATCCGCGAAAGCCTCAACGACGAGCTGAAGGACTCGCTCGGACGGCCGAGCTATCAATTTTCCGCCCGTGCCGTGATTGACCGCTATGCAGCACACGACATGCCGCTGGGCTGGGTGCTGCCCAACGACGGCTACGGCTCGGGCTACGGTCAGACGGGTTCGCTGGAGGGCAATATCGACAACCTGCGGCAGTTCGGCCAGTACGCCCACGAGCACGGCGTGGAGGTCGGTCTCTGGACGCAATCAGACCTCCACCCGAAAGAGGGTGTCGAGCCGCTGCTCCAGCGCGATATCGTGGGCGAGATACGCGACGGCGGCGTGCGCGTCCTCAAGACTGACGTAGCCTGGGTGGGCGCAGGCTATAGTTTCGGCCTCAACGGCGTGGCCGATGTGGCGAAAATCATGCCCGAGCAGGCGGACCATGCCCGTCCCTTCATCATCACCTGCGACGGCTGGGCAGGCACGCAACGCTATGCCGGCCTCTGGAGCGGCGACCAGGTGGGCGGGCAATGGGAGTACATCCGCTTCCACATCCCCACCTACATCGGCTCGGGTCTTTCCGGTCAGCCCAACGTGGGTAGCGATATGGACGGCATCTTCGGCGGAAAAAATATTCCCGTCAACGTGCGCGACTTCCAGTGGAAGACCTTCACGCCCATGGAGCTGAATATGGACGGCTGGGGTGCCAACGAGAAATACCCCCATGCCCTCGGCAAACGGGCGGAGGACATCAACCGCACGTGGCTGAAGTTCAAATCCACTCTCATGCCCTACACCTACAGCATCGCTTACGAAGCAGCACTTTGGGGAAGTCCGATGGTGCGGGCAATGTCATGGGAAAAAGACGAGATGTCCCACAATATCAAGCATAACGGCGGGACAAGTATGGTCTTACAGCGCGCTCCTCTTAAAGACCGCCAGAAGATTGACAACCTGACGAAGTACCAGTTCATGTACGGTCCGTACTTCCTCGTTGCTCCCATCTATCAGGACACAAAAATGGACGCCGACGGCAACGACATCCGCAACGGCATCTATCTGCCGAACTGGAATGATCACATCGGTGGCACCAAATGGTTCGATCCCTACGCTGGGGCCTTTATCGAAGGAGGTTGCATCCTCAACAGCTACAATGCGCCGCTGGAGTTCATACCGTTCTTTGTTCGTGAAGGTGCCATCATACCCGTTACTGCGCCTCATAACCAGCCGCGTGACATCGACTATTCCCTCCGTAGGTATGAGATTGTACCTGGAGATTACGGCAGGCTCGAAGAATATGACGATGACGGCACCACCGATGCTTATCTCAAAGGTGACTACACAACCACCGTGATAGAGAATGACTTCTGGGTGGCAAAGAATCAGTTGGATATAATCATTCATCCTACCTTTGGAACGTTCGATGGGTTTGTGCCTGAGAAGCGGACGACGCTTCGCATTCATGCGGGCGCAGAACCTAAAAAACTAATGGTGAGAAGTATGACAGATAAAGATCTCAAAGTAAAACCCGGAAAGCGAATAAAGGCTACGTGGAAATATGAATATGGTGTTCTAACCATAGACGTTCCAACGATGGATGTAAGAAAGGAGGGATTGTATATTGTCTGCAAAGGTTTTACGCTGCCCCCTATGATGAAGCTGGCCGAGAAGCACGGCACGCTTACGGCTCCGACGGTAACTACCGAGACGACGGCCTATACCGTCAAGCCTTCGTGGACGCTGCCCGAGAATGCCGACTACGCGGAAATCATGTTTGACGGCATGCGCTACACCACGCTGCGCGAAGGAGAGTACCTGTTTGAGGAGCTGAAGCCCGAGACGACGTACGACTTCCAGATTCGCAGCGTCAACGCCGACGGCACCTCGGAGTGGGCTTCGCTAAGCGCCACCACCGACGCCAACCCGCTGGAGTTTGCCATCCACGGCATAAAGGGCACGACGTCGTGTCCCAACCAGCGTGGCGAGGGCATCGGGCACTTCTTCGATTTCGATGAGACCACCGTCTGGCATACGGCATGGGGCGAGAAGGCCGTGCCCTTCACCATGGACATCGACCTCGGCTGCACCATCCAGCTTGACAAGCTGCTCTACCTGCCGCGCGAGGACGCCGGCAACGGCACCCTTCAGGAGGGCACCATCAGCTATAGCCTCGACGGGGGGACGTGGAGTGAGCCCGTGCCTTTCCGCTGGGCCACCGATGCCCAGGCAAAGGAGATGGCCTTCAAGGGCGGCCCCAGCGTGCGCTATCTGCGCATGGAGGTGACGCGCGGACGCGGCGACTTCGGCTCCGGCCGACAGCTCTACGTCTTCCGCCTGCCCGGCTCGGAAGTGCTCATCCCAGGCGACATCAACCGCGACGGACAGGTGGACATGGATGACTTCACCTCGTACATGAACTACAACGGTCTCCGTGCTGGCGACGCTGAGTTCGACGGCTACGTGAGCGTTGGCGACATCAACCACGATGGACGTATCGACGTGAGTGATATTGCCGTTGTGGCTACGCAGGTGCGTGGAGGAGCCGAGCAATGGGTAGAGCGCTTCGCGGGAAGCCTGCGAGTGGAGGTCAACAAGTCAACGAGTCAACAGGTCAACAAGAGGGGGACGGTTGATTTGAAGGCGGGCGAGACGTTGTCGTTGAATGTCGTCGGTACGGGGTTGAGCGAGGTGAATGCCTTTGGCTTTGCTCTGCCGTACAATGCCGCCGACTTGGAGTTCATCGAGGCGAAACCTATAGCCACGCAGGAGATGGAGAACCTGACCTACGACCGTCTGCATGCCAACGGAGACAAGGTGCTCTATCCGACGTTCGTCAACACGGGCGACAGACCAACGCTCTCTGGTGACGGCACGCTCTGCACCCTGACGTTCCGTGCCCGTCGTGCCTGCAAGGTTACGCTCACCCCGCAGAACGTCGTCTTGGTCGATAAGATGCTGAATGAGATAAAGGATTAGCTCTTCTTCAGATACTGATACCCGATGCGGCAACGGAGGCAGTCCTTCCGTTCGCAATAGGCATGTTTCAGGTGGATGAGCGCCTGGCTATCCACGGCACTATTCACAGTAAGGCCGCAGTCGTTCCAGCTGCGGATGATGTAGTTGTTCTCGGCGGGAAGCTGTTCAAGCATGTTGATGGCGCGTTCCTGTGCCGCGTCGTCACCTATATGGCGGCCGTAGGTGAAGAGGAAGGGTAGGACGGCGTTGATGAGCAACAGCGTTAGTGAGGCTTCGCCCAAGACCTTCGGACGGTTGGCTGTCGGCGTGCTGGCAAAGGTGAAATGGGTGTTCCAGTAGGGCGATGTCCCCACACGCAGCAGGGAGGTGATGTTCTCTTTATCGGGCAGCCCAATCAGCGTGGATGCCGAGATATTGTCGTTGTAGTAGAGCATGGCCAGCTGAGCCATACGCACGAAGGGGGAATTGTCGGGCCTCATGCGGGCAAACTTCCAAAGCGAGGTAGCAATAGGGGTGAGGCTGAACTTATGCGCCAGAAAATCGTATTCGCGGCAGAGTTGCCGGTAGTAGTCGTCCTTCATAGCCTCGTCGCGGTAGTAGTAGGGTAGGGCATTGAGGCGCAGCAGTCCTGCCTGACCGAAGAAGATGGCCTCGACCTGAAGGAGGTTGTCGCGATGCTTATCGACTGCGCGGAAGGGGATGGAGTGTGCCCAGGCATCAAAGGCATCGCCGTTGACACCAAAACCGAACGAGCGCGCCAACGTGGCGAAGAGGGCATCGTTCCAGTTCTTCTCATGCTGCTCGTAGCGTTCCATGATCTGCTGGAGGCGCATCTCCATCCGCTCGAACAGAAGGGCCGAGAGCCAGCTGTGGATGGTAAGCGTCGAAAGGTCGCCCACGATGCGGTAACAGGGCGGGTAATGGTCTTCGTGGAGCAGGGCGTCGTAGCGGCTGCGGATGGAGTCGGGGATGGGAAGTACCAGTTGGGGGATGAGCTGCCCGTTGCGTCGATGGATGGTGGCATCACTCTCGCCGACGACATGGAGGATGATGGAGTCGTAGCGCTCGTCCTCGTCGTGGTGATGGAGGAACCAGTCGGACGCCTTCATGTGAAGCTCCACGTTGCCCACCCACTTTGTGCCGTCGATGACGACTTTGGCGTTGAAGAAGTCGGGGCCTGCGTTGGAGTTGGGCAATCCGGCATCGATGACTTCGACAGTCTGACCGTCGATGGTTTTGAGCGGAGAGAGCGGAAACAGGCGGTGCTTCCAGACGTAGTGCAGCAGTTCTTCCATAGGACGCGTAAGAATTTGGGCAAAAATAGTGGTTTTTTGGCGAAAAACCTCTACCTTTGCGGCGAAAAACGGAAGAAAAAATGAAAATAGCGCTTATCGGATATGGCAAGATGGGTCATCTGCTGGAACAGACGGCTCTCAGTCGCGGCCACGAAGTGGTCAGCATTATCGACGTGGACAACCTTCAGGACTTCAACAGCGATGCCTTCCGCAGCGCTGACGTCGCTATTGAGTTCACTGCCCCATCGGTAGCGTTCGATAACGTCCGCGAGGCTTTTGCCCAAGGCGTAAAAGTGGTGAGTGGTACTACGGGCTGGTATAGCGAGCATGAGGCAGAGTTGCGCAGCCTTTGCACAGAGGGTGGCAACACGCTCTTCTGGAGCAGCAACTATAGCGTGGGTGTTGCCTTGTTCCGCGCTGTAAACCGTCAGCTGGCAAGACTGATGAACGACTATCCTGGCTATGCCGTCCGTATGGAGGAGACCCACCACATCCACAAGCTGGATGCCCCGAGCGGCACGGCTATCACCATTGCCGACGATATCCGCGACGAACTGAAGCGTATCAGTAACGTCCCCATCACCAGCATTCGCGAAGGTGAGGTGCCGGGCATTCATACCGTGAACTACGAGAGTGATGCTGACGTCATCACGCTGACCCATTCCGCCAAGAACCGTACAGGCTTTGCCCTTGGCGCTGTGCTGGCAGCTGAGTTCACGGCACGTCAGCACGGAGGAATTTTCGGCATCGACGACCTCTTCCCCTGGTTGACTAAGTAAAAGTCTTAAAAAGCGTTATTATTGAAACCAACGAACGTGGACGCTCCGTCTAACGTAGGACAACAGAAAAACAGAATATGAAAAAAGCAAGTCGTAAGTCGTGGATTAAGTGTATCGTCGTCATCGTGCTCTACCTGGCCTTCCTCTATTGGATTAAGAGCTGGTGGGGACTGGTGGTCGTGCCCTTCCTGTTCGATGCCTATATCACCAAGTTGGTGCCGTGGACGTGGTGGAAGAACCTTAAGAGCGATTTCTGGCGTGGCGTGATGAGCTGGGTCGATGCCATCGTCTTTGCCCTTGTGGGTGTCTATTTCGCCAATCTCTACTGGTTCCAGAACTACACCATTCCCTCGTCATCCTTGGATAAGAGCTTGCTGGTGGGCGACTACCTCTACGTGAGCAAGGTGGCCTATGGACCGCGCAAACCGATGACACCCCTCACCATGCCCCTCACGCAGCATACCATGCCGAGGTGGCTGGGCGGCGGAAAGAGTTACTTCGAAAAGCCGCAATGGAGCTACAAGCGTGTGGCGGGTTGGGGAAAAATCAAGCAGAACGACATCGTGGTCTTTAACTACCCGACGGGTGATACCATCGTCAGCAATCCTAAGTATAGCGCCATGGACTACTACAAGCTGGCCTCGGACATCAGTCAGCACCTGAATGGCGGCTACCCTGCTACGGACAGTCTCTCGGCTTGGGAGGAACGGCAGATGTTCGACCGCTTCCTGGCCAAGGGACGTCAGTATATTGCGAGCAACGAACGTGAGTTTGGGCGCGTCGCTACCCGCCCTGTCGATCGCAGGGAAAACTATGTGAAGCGTTGTGTGGGTCTGCCCGGACAGACGTTGGAAATCAAGGATCGCATCATCTACCTGGACGGCAAGGCCAACAAGGAACCCGACAATGTGCAGTACTTCTATCAGGTTGCCACCACGCGTCCCATCCCTGAGAAGGTGCGTCGCGAACTGGGCATCAGCCTCGAGGATTTGAAGGGACGCAACGCATCCGGCACCCTCTATTATCTGCCGTTGACACAGCGTATGGTGGACGACCTGCGCAGCCGCGACTTTGTGACGGGCGTCACTCTGATGCCTCAGGAAACCGATGGCGGCCTCTATCCGCTGAACAAGCACACGGGGTGGAGCATCGACAACTACGGCCCGCTGTGGATCCCCGCCAAAGGTGCTACCGTTCAGCTGACGCTTGACAACCTGCCCTTCTACGAGCGTCCCATTCGCGTCTATGAGGGCAACGACCTCCGTGTCAAGGATGGCACCATCTACATCAATGGCGAGGTGGCAACGAGCTATACCTTCAAGATGGACTACTATTGGATGCAGGGCGACAACCGCCACAACAGCCTCGACAGCCGCTACTGGGGCTTCGTACCTGAAGACCATATCGTGGGCAAGCCTCGCTTCATCTGGCTCAGCCTCGACAAGGATCGCAGCCTCTTCGATGGTAAAATCCGCTGGAAACGCCTCTTCACAGGAGTAAAGAAATACAACTGATTTACGATTTGACAATTCACTTTTAATTTACGATTTGACAATTTACGATTTACTATTTATTTTTCAATTGGACTATTTAGTAATTTACCCATTGCGCTGCCTAAATAATTAAATAACAAAATCGTTAAATCAATCGTAAATAGTAAATCGTTCAATCGTAAATAACCATGCTTCTCTCCTCGGCTTATCTTCCCCCTGTCTGGTACTTCACGAAACTATTTTTGTGCGACGGCAAGGAGGTGCAGATTGAGCAATGGGATCATTATGTGAAGCAGACCTACCGTAACCGTTGCGTCATTGGCGGGGCAGATGGTTTGCTGGCACTTACCGTCCCCACGGAAAAGCCTGAGACCCCCAAATGCTACATGCGCGACGTGCGCATCTCCGACCACGGCAACTGGCGTCACCAGCATTGGAATGCCCTTGAAGCTGCCTATGGTCAGACGCCGTTTTTCCTCTATTACGAAGATGACTTCCGCCCCTTCTACGAGCGCCGCTTTGAGTTCCTCTTCGACTTCAATCTCCAGCTCATAGCCCTTTGTTGCCAGCTCATCGACATCCATCCCCATCTGCACCCTACGGAAGAGTTCTCCGTCCCCAATCCTCAATCTTCCATCCCTAATCTTCAATCTTCAATTTTCAATCTTCAATCTTCTTCCGATTTCCGTTCCCTCATTCACCCGAAGCACGACCCAGCCTGCGACCCTACGTTCCGTCCCGCTCCTTACTATCAGGTGTTTGCCGATCGCTTTGGCTTCCGTCCCAACCTCAGCATCGTTGACCTTCTGTTCAATATGGGCCCCGAAAGCCTTCTTGTCCTCCAACAATCAATAATAAACGAAGATGAAGGTTGTCGTTGACGATAAGATTCCCTACTTGCTGACGCCCTTACGTAGTGTGGCAGAGGTGACGGCATTGCCTGCTGAGGCTATCACCGCTGAGGTTGTCCGCGATGCTGATGCCCTCATTGTCCGCACCCGTACCCGTTGCGATGCCTCGCTGCTTGACGGTAGCCGCGTCCGCTTCATCGCTACTGCTACCATTGGTTACGATCATATCGACACCGCCTACTGCGCCTCTCACGACATCTGCTGGACGAATGCCCCAGGTTGCAATGCCTCGTCTGTCTGCCAGTATGTCGAGTGTGCCCTGCGTCTGATGGATAGCGAGGGGGTGATTGCCCTTTCACCGTCCACCACCATTGGCATCGTTGGTGTGGGTCATGTAGGCTCATTGGTCAAGGCCATGTCAGAGCATCTCGGTCTCCGTACCCTTTGCTACGACCCCCCATTGGCAGCGCAATCTTCAATCCCCAATCTTCAATCTTCAATCTTCAATCTTCAATCTTGCGACATCCTCACCTTCCATGTCCCTTTGACGAACGACGGCCCCTATCCCACATGGCACATGGCGGATGAAACCCTTTTTGCCTCGCTTCAGCATAAGCCCCTCTTTATCAACACCTCGCGGGGTGCTGTGGCGGATACTGCCGCTCTGAAAGCTGCCTTGCGCGATGGTCGCATCCGTCAGGCTGTCATTGATGTCTGGGAGGGCGAGCCCGATATTGACCTCGACCTGCTCCGTATGGCTCGCATCACTACTCCCCACATTGCTGGTTATAGTGCCGACGGCAAAGCCCGCGCTTCCCAGATGGTTCTCGATGCCCTCACCACCCACTTCGGCCTTCCTTCGGTAGCAGCTGAGACACCTCCCCCCTCATCCACCCCTTACGACATCGATGCCGACAGCCTCCGTCTCAAAGCCTCTCCCTCCACCTTCGAATACCAGCGCAACCACTACCCCCTCCGCCGCGAAAATAATTCTATATTATCGTAGACTGTCGAACGCAGTTCGCTCTTGTTAAATGACCCTGTCATTTATTTAAACGACGCTGTCATTTATATAAATGACGCCGTCATTTACAAATAACAGAAGCCTTCGTACTACTCGAACGTGAGGTAGGGGGCGAGGCGTTGGATGTCTTCGTCGGAGAATTCGTTGAGGAAGGAGAGTTGGCGGAGGTTGACGACACGACCGCTTTTGTGGCGGAGGTCCATGATGGCTTTGGCGCGGTAGTAGCCGATATAGGGATGACGGGTGAGCGTGCGGAGTGTGGCTTTGTTGACGTTGATGCGCTGCTGAGCACCCTCCTCCACAAAGACGTAATCGCCGATTTCGGGCAAGTCCTGGATGTCGCGGAGCTGACTGATGGCCACGTAACCTCCCAGTTGGCGACGAAGGCTGACGATGCGGCTGGCGTAATAAGGGCCGATGCCTGGAATTCGAATGAAGTCGGCTGAGTCCGCTTTGTTGAGGTCGAGGAAGGTGCCTGAGGGGAGTTTGTTTTCCATATAGGCCTTGTAGAGCGAGGGCTGAGGAACTTCTCCCACGTCTTTACTTTGCTCCTCTTGAAAGATAGCCTCTCCCTCCTGAAGGAGGGGCGATTTGTTTTTTTTCATTTCCTTCCCTTTGGGGGTGGGGTGGACTGAGGCATAAGATTCTTCTTGGGGGATATAGATGTAGGGTTGGATGCGGGCGAAGGTGGTGCTGTCCAAGCCATAGATGAGGGCAAGGTCGGCGGGACGGTGAAAATGACCCCCTGCACGGCGGTACTTGACAATGTTGGAACTGACAAAGGGACTGAATCCCACAGCGCGCAGCGTGGCAGAGTCGGCGGTATTGGGATTGAAGGCGAAAGGGGTTGTCGGTTCAGGGGTGCTGGTCGGAGTGGGTGCCGTCTGGGCAATAGACGGTTGCGGGGGTGGTTCCTCGACTTTCTTCTTCCCTATCGTCGCGATAAGGGCAAGCACCAGGATGACTGCCAGCAGGACGAAAATGGCGCGACGTTCGGATCGGGTGAAGGCAAAATGGTCGGGGAAGGGCATCAGGAGGAACGAAAAAAAGAGGAATTAGGAATGATTAATTAGGAATTATGCGTGAAAATGTAGTATCTTTGCCGCCGAAAAAAAGAGTGATAATGCGCAACGTGTGGTCTTTTGTGAAGGATTATAAGTTCTCGCTGCTGGTGGTGGCGGTGATATTGTTTCTCTCGTTCTTCAAGCCTCCGCATACGGAGCTGGACGAAATAACGAACTTCGACAAGTTTGTCCATTTCTGTATGTACTTCGGCTTCAGTGCGGTGATCTGGCTGGAATACCTCCGCAGGCACAGGAATGATGCTTCGCGATGGGTGATTCACAATACGGGTTTCTCGGTGAACTGGCTGGCGCTGCTGATGGGGGCAATGGTGCTTCCCATTGTGCTGAGCGGGGCGATTGAACTGGGGCAGCAATACCTGACGGCGTATCGCGGCGGCGAGTGGTGGGACTTTGCCTCGAACAGCACAGGTGTCGTGATGGCAGCGCTGTGCGGCTATGTCTTCTTGCGGTGCAGACGCAGACGGGGACGCGGACGCGGGGAATAGAGTATCTTGTTGTCCCTCACACGGTGTGCCCATTCGGGTTTCTCGTTGATGAAGGAGGCGATGTGGCGTTTGATTTTGTCCTCGTGCATGGCGTTGACATCGATGAGGATGCCTGTCTCTTCAACATCGCCGAAGTCGTCGTTGATGGCAGTACCGAACTCAAGCATGGTGGGCGAGAGGTTCATGTAGGCATTGACGAGCGGGGGAATGTTGCATCCCAAGCGGCGCACAGCAGCATTGAGCAGGCGGTAGTCGGCCTTGAAGTCGTCCTCAGTAAGTACTACATCCAATTCCTCCACAGGGTGTTCGATGAGCAGGGGATTGTGGGGTGTGATGAGGTGGCGACGGTCGCCGAAGTGCTTGTCGAGGAAGTGAAGGATGAGGTCGCGGGCATAGCGGTTGTACGAGGGGTACATGGTCATCTTGCCGAAGAAATACTGGGCATCGGGGAGGGTAACCATGAGGGCACCAAGACCATCGAAGAGGTTGTCGAGGGCAAAGAGTCCCTTGGTATCGCTGCGTGACGACTGGTATTCGACTGCCACAAAAGAACGTCCCAGCTCGATGGTGCGGGGCAGATAGGTCTTCATGAACTCGTCAGAGAAATGGAAGAGGTGGCTGGTGGCAAGGATGGGCTGACCTTCAGCATCGTAACGGATGTTGGGGCCATAGATGAAGCGGTAGCCGCCAATGATTTCCTCTGCATCGGGATTCCAGACGACAAGCTGTCGGCAGGGCTCCTCCATGGTGTCGAAACTATCAATGTCGGCGCTGAGTCCTGTGCCTCCACCTCCCTCACGGAAGGCGATTTCGCGCAGACGACCGATTTCCTGCATGACGTTGGGACTGTCGTGGGCGGTGCAGACATAGAGTACGTTACCGCCTCGGTTGGTATAGCGCAGGCGCTTCTGCTCGGTGAGTTCCTGCATGAGCAGCTCACGCGGAATGGGGGCGATGATGGGTTGCATGGTGTTTAGCTGGTGGGGGCAAGCTTATAAACAATGTCCTGTACGTAGGCTGCCCATTCGATAGGTTTGCGCGACTTGTCGAAGGTCTGCCAGGGGATGGGTTTGCCGATGTAGATGCGGAAGGTCTTACCGCGGTGGCGGAAGAGCTCATCGGCAAGGTACAGCATGGCCACGTTGAACTTGAGGTGGAAGAACTTGCAGAGGTTGGCGATGCGATAGAAGCGATTGGAGTTGCGCCCCTCGAAGTAGATGGGCACGACATCGCGCTGGTACTGGACGCTTTTCTGCACGAAGGTCTTCTTCCAGGGCAGGTCCTTGATGACACCCTTGCGCTTGCGCGAACAGAGCTGGGCAGGGAACATGATGACCTGGTCGTCGCCGCTGAAGATGGCATCCACCTGCTGCGGGAGGTTGCGAGCCTGTCCGCCCATCTGGTTGACGGGGACACAGAGGGGGGCTAACGGTGGAAGGGCCATGAGGAAACTGTTGACGAGATAGCGAATCTTGTCGTCGTAATGATCGGCGATGATGCGACCGATGGCTACACCGTCAGGGCCACCGAGGGGATGGTTGCTGACGAACGTGTAGAGAGAACCTTTCGGAGGAAGGTTTTCTTCGCCATGTACATCGAGGGAGATGTGGAGGTGCTCCAACGTGTTGCGGAGAAAATCAGCACCTTCCATGTTTGGATAGGTAGCGAAGAAGACGTTGAACTCGTCTTCGTGGAGGATCTTGCGGAGGTATTTCAGTAGGGGAGGCCAGATGTGGGCATTGCCGATTTTGCTGCGGATAATCTTCTCTACATCGATTACTTTGGGTACATTTTCTGCCATGATTTTCTATTGCCTTTCAAACATCGTTCGGCAAAAGTAATAACAATTTATAAGAAAACGAACGATTGTTGCGATTTTTTATCTCAAAAATGTGGAATGTCTATTCCAGATAGAACAATTCGGGCAACGGGATGGATACGGGGCTATTGTCGGGGTTGACCTCCATGATGTCGGCCATATAGTCCCACCAGCGCTGTACGATGGGGTTGTCGCCTTGGTCCTGCGAGCCCTTGTCGCCCTCGACCTTCTGCACGGCAAAGAGGATGTTTGTCTCCTTGTCCCAGAAGATGCTGTAGTCGCTGACTCCGCTCTCCTTGAGTAGTTTTTTCATCTCTGGCCACAATGCAGCGTGGCGGCGCTGGTACTCGTCCTCGAAGCCTGGCTTCAGGAACATCTTGAATGCTTCTCTTTTCATGGTTTATATGGGGTTTTTGGCGTTTACATATCGGGCCCGAAGTAGAATCCTGGCTGTGTGGGTTGGTTGTAGGCAACGTTCTGGGTGGCGACGCTGATGCGATAGACGGGGTCGTCCATGAAGGTGACGAATCGGTGTTCGGTGGGGATGGTGGAGACATAGAGGCGGAGTGACTGGTTGTCGCGGGTGCGCAGAAGCAGTTCTTCACGCCAGTCGCCCAGGATGTCGGCAGCGAGACAGGGGTTGGCTTTGGTGCCGTTGTTGCTGACGACTCCTTCAGGGTTCAGGATGATGTCGCATTGCTGTTCGCTGGGGTTATACTTGGAGATGCGTGTGCCGTCGAGGAGTTCGCGCAGCAGATCACCGTCCCACCAGATGGCCATATTGGTGGAGAGTCCGCGGACACGTTCGGCAATGATCTCGCCGCGTATGTTGCGGATGCCTCCTGTGGATCCGCTCCACATCTCAACGCCTGGTGAGTCGGGGTCGATGTCTGCTGCCATACAACGTCCGATGTCCATTGGGGCAGGGTAGCGGAAGAGGGTTTCACCTGTGACGGCATCGCGGAAGGTGGAGCCGTTGCCACCCGTTTCGTGACATTGCCACACTTGGAGCCTCGGTTCATCGGGGAAGAAAGCGGTGAGGTGGAGGGCATCACCGTGACCGAGGCGGGTAGAGTAGAGTCCGCGGCCATCGTTGTCGATGGTGCACGAGCCATAGATGATTTCGTCGCAACCGTCGTTGTCAATGTCAGCTACGCGAATGTTATGGTTGCCCTGTCCGCTGTAGGCTTCGTTGCCTTCGTCATTGGAATCAAAGACCCAGCGCTGGCGGAGTTCCTTTCCGTCCCAGTCGAAAGCAGCAAGGACGGCACGGGTGTAGTAGCCACGACACATCACGACACTGGGATGTCGTCCGTCCAGATAGGCTACGCAAGCCAGGAAACGGTCGGAGCGGTTGGCTTCCTTATCGCCCCAGTCAGCAGGGTCACCACGCTGGGGGATGTAGTCGATGGTGTGAAGAGCCTCGCCTGTCAGACCGCTGAAAATGGTGAGATATTCTTTGCCCGAGAAGATGCGCCCCTGTCGTGCAGGTGTACGTCGGAAGGTACGGATGGTGTCGCCTGCGTAGCGGTAGTCGGCATAAGGGTCGCCGATGACGTTTCCCTGTCCGTCGATGGTGCCGTCAGCGGTTTTCATCACAATTTCAGAACGTCCGTCGCCATCGAAGTCAAAGACCATAAACTGGGTGTAGTGGGCTCCTGAGCGGACATTGGGACCGAGGTCGATGCGCCAAAGGCGTTCCCCGTTGAGGCGGTAGCAGTCAAAGAGCGCGTTGCCCGTGTAGCCGTCGTGAGCATTGTCGTGAGCATTGGTGGGGTCCCATTTGAGGATGATTTCGTACTCGCCGTCGCCATCCACATCACCTACCGAGGCATCGTTGGCCGTGTAGTCATAGCGGTCACCAGCAGGGGTGATGCCGCCCTCGGGTTTGGAGAGGGGGATGTCGATATAGCCGATAGGAGCGTTGGCAGGAAGGGTATATGTGCCCGAGTCTTCATTGGACTCCTTTTTCTTAATGACAGGGCGCACCTCATAGGTGGCTGAGTCGGTGGAGACGTTGTCGTCTACAAAGAACGTGGCTCCCGTGAGGGGCTTGCGGGTGAGCAGGCGACGGTTGCGATAGACGTTGAAGGCTGTGGCTTTGTCATCGGTGCGCAGCAGACGCCAGGTAACAGCCACGTGAGCCGAGTCCTGACGGATAGCTACTACACCGCGACCAAGGGTCTCCTTCTGCAAGTCAGGCGCATAGTTGGGCTGAGCCGACAGGGCTGTACAAGCCAGCAGGAAGAGGATAGGGAGGATGTATAGTCGCATTCTCATAGTGCGGGTAAGATTTTTGGCTCAAAAGTAACAATTATCGGGCGTCTATGCAAGGAAAACGGAAAAAATATTTACCTTTGCAGCACGCAAGTAATAAATATAAGTAAATGCTAATACCTTCATTTCCCCATTACCCGTTACCTCTCCGATTACTCGGAAAGCGCCGTTTTTTTAGCCTGCGTAGGCTTATCGGCGCAGTGCTTCTGACAATTAGCGCAGTACTTCTGCCCCATAGCGCAGTGGCTCAGCAGGTGCTTCCTTCGCAGCGCGACATCCTTGACCAGTTGCTGAAAGTGAACGCCTACTTTATGAAGTCCGTCCCCGACCCAGGTCTGCCCACCTTCGGCGGCGGCAAGGAGCGGACCAGCAATCTCTGGACGCGAGCCGTCTATTACGAGGGTCTGATGGCGCTGCAAGGTATCTATCCCGACGAGCGATTCTTTGACTACACGATGGCTTGGGGCAATGCTCACCAGTGGCGGCCAAGGGGTAGCGATACTACGCATAACGCTGACAACCAGTGCTGTTTTCAGACGTATCTGGATATGTACGAGCTGACGCAGGACCCCCGAATGCTGACTCACGTGAAACTGACCCTCGATGCCTGTGTAAACGACCCGCAAGTGCACGACTGGTGGTGGATTGACGCCATCCAGATGGCTATGCCCGCCTATGCCAAGATGGGGCGCATCACGGGCGACACGAAGTACTGGGACAAGATGATGGCCTACTACCATTACACGCGCGACGTGCACGATGGGACGGGGATGTTCAACGCGAAGGATGGCCTCTGGTGGCGCGACCACGATTTTGATGCACCCTATACCGAACCGAACGGCGAGGACTGCTATTGGAGTCGCGGCAACGGCTGGGTGCTGGCTGCATTAGTGCGCGTGATGAACGAACTGCCTGAGAACCACCCCTATTTCAAGGCTTGCCTGAAGGACTTCAAGGCGATGTGCCGTGCGCTGAAGGCCGTGCAACGCGAGGACGGATTCTGGAACGTCAGCCTTCACGACCCTACTCACTACGGTGGAAAGGAGACGACGGGCACCTCGCTTTTTGTCTATGGGATGGCGTGGGGCATCCGCAGGGGCTATTTGAAGGAGAAGGAGTATCTGCCTGTGGTCGCCCGAGCTTGGAACGCGCTGGTGACGGAGGCAGTGCATCCCAACGGTTTCCTCGGCTTTGTGCAGGGCACGGGCAAAGACCCCTCGGCAGGGCAGCCTGTCACCTACGACAAGGTGCCTGACTTTGAGGACTATGGAACTGGATGTTTCCTGCTGGCGGGGACAGAACTCTATCGCTTACGAGCCGATGTGGTCCCTGCTGACCAGGTTTCCCGCAGGATAAGGTAGGACGCCCTACGCGTGATTTTCGGCAAAGAGGCGGCAGCGCTCGGCAAGGAGCTGGTAATGATGCTCCTGCATTGTGCTGCAACAGGCGCGTATGCCCTGACGTGTGCTGCCTGTGGTGCTGAGGACAATGCCCGTGATGCCGTAATAGAGCAGTTCGCGCAGCAGTTTGCCACCCTCCATATCGTGGTAGCCAATGGTGAAGAAGAGGCCGTCGGAAACGGGTTCGTCCTGGTCGCGGTCGTAGACAACGCTGAAGCCGTAGGGGAGCATAATCTGCTTGATGCGGGCGGTACGGCGAGCGTATTCACGGACATCATCGACGAAACTGTAGGCACCCTCGGTAGCGGCGTGCATCATTGCAGCCATTGCGCATTGGGCACTGTGGCTGACGCCCGATGAAAGGGTGTAGAGCATATTGTAGGCATAGACGGCGCCAAAGCGGCTGATGCCATAACGGGCAGCCAGCGTGGGGTAGCTGCGGGCAAACAGGCGGTCGGAGATGCAAGCGACGGCAATGCGCTGGCCTGCATAGGAGAACATCTTCGAGCCCGAGAGCATCAGGACGTAGTTGTCGGTATAGCGGCTGACAGTGGGTTGGAATGGTGCCTGGAAGGGACGGCCCAGCGGACGGCGGAAGTCCATCGTCATATAGGCAAGGTCCTCGATGACAACGACATCGTACTTTGTGGCGAGCTCGCCGATGACCTGCAATTCATCGTCCTTGAGGCACATCCACGAGGGGTTGTTGGGGTTGCTGTAAATGAGGCAGCAGACGCGGCCTGACGAGAGCACCTCCTCCAACTTCGTACGGAGAGCAGCAGCACCGCGGTAGTCGGCCACGTCGAACGAGGCCATACGGGCACCAATGACGGCGGCCTGCATCTTCTGGACGGGGAAGCCAGGGTCGATGTAGAGGATGGTATCGCGCTGGGGATTGAGTTGGGTGCAGAGCATAAAGGCTGCAAAGACACCCTGCATTGAACCCGTGGTAGGGATGCAGCCCTTGGGGGCTATGTCGGTGTCGATGAATGCCTTGACGAAGCGCGAGGCTTCGGTTTTGAGCTCGTCGATGCCCTCGATATTGGGGTACTTGGAGGCGACGCCGCGACGCAGGGCGGCAATTTCGGCTTCGACGCCTACGGCTGAGGGTGGCAGGCCTGGGATGCCCATTTCGAAGTGGACGTATTCCTGACCCGTCTCCTGTTCCATCGTGCGGGCGATGGCGCCAATTTGGCGGATGGAGGCTTTGTTGAGGTCATCAATCTCCATCTCGCGGAGGAGCTGGTCGATGCGTGTCTTGCTAAAAGGAGTATTGGTCATAGGGCATTGCGTGTCTGTGGATTAGCCTTTGTTGTCGCGTCCAATGGCGAGGGCTTGGAGGTTCATATCGACGATGGCGTCGCCCTTGGCGGCAAAGACGGTGTGCACAGCCTGGCGGAGCAGTTCGAAGTCCATTCCGAGGGCATCGGCCGCGGCACCGAGCAGTATCATATTGGCGGCTTTGGGCATTTTGTTGGCCTTGGCAAGACTCTCAATGTCGATGCGCACGACGTGGGGTAGGGCATCGAGGGCGGCGTTGATAACCTGAATATCTGGATAGTTGGGGATGTTGACAAAGGGACTGGTGGCGGTGATGACCCAGCCGTCCTTGCTGAGGTAGGGCTGGTAGCGCAGGGCCTCCATAGGTTCCATAGCGATGATGACGTCGGCCGTGCCGAGGGCGATGAGGTCGCTGTAGATGGGGTTGGACGAGATGCGGAGGTTCGACTGCACGTCGCCGCCGCGCTGGCTCATACCGTGCACTTCGGCTTGCTTGATGTATAGGCCCTGGTCGAGGGCGGCCTGGCCGATGATGGTGGCGATGCTGAGGATGCCCTGGCCACCTACGCCTGCGAGGATGATGTCGGTTTTCATTGTTGGGGAGTTTGGGGATTTAGTTTTTTCTGGCGGGTATGGCGGGCGAGGGTCTGGATGCACTCACGGCGGGGGATGATGACCGATACGCCTTGGTATTCAATCTCTTCGCGTAGGATGCGGGTAATCTCGTCCATATTGGCGGGCAGGGGGACGACGACTCGGAGGTGCTCGTCAGCAACGCCTAAGCCACGGCAGATGGCCTCGAACTTGTTGGTACCTGCTGAGTCCTGGCCGCCTGTCATTCCCGTGGTAAGGTTGTCTGAGATGACGACGGTGATGGGGCTGTTCTCGTTGACGGCATCGAGGAGGCCCGTCATACCGCTGTGGGTGAAGGTTGAGTCGCCGATGACGGCTACGGCGGGAAAGATGCCTGCGTCGGCAGCACCCTTGGCCATCGTAATGCTGGCGCCCATATCGACGGTGGAGTGCAGTGCCTGATAGGGGGGCAGGGCTCCGAGGGTGTAGCACCCGATATCACCGAAGACACGGCTGTCGGGATAGTCGGCAAGTACCTTGTTCAGAGCTTCATAGACGCTGCGGTGGCCACATCCTTGGCAGAGGGCTGGCGGACGGGCGGTGACCGTGTCGCAGGGGCTGAATTCCTGGGCCGTGGGCAGGCCAAGGGCGGCCTTGACATTGTCGGGATTGAGCTCGCCTGCGCGGGGCAGGGTACCGTCGAGTCGGCCGTGGATGACATTTGCCGTAGGCAGCAGGCCGATGAGCTGTTCCTCGATGAAGGGCTGACCATCCTCAATGACAAGCAGTTCGTGGCATTGGGCAGCGAGGTCGCGGATAGCTTCGATGGGCAGCGGGTACTGCGAGACCTTCATCACGGGCATCGGGGCACCGTCGGGGTAGTTTTCCATCAGGTAGTTGTAGCCGATGCCTGCGGCAATGACGGCCTTGTCGTCGTTAAGGTCTTTAAGGTCGTTTAGGACTTTGTTGAATGGGCTGTTTGCGCTGGCTTCCTGGAGGAGGGGCTGGGCGGCAATGAGCTCGTTGTACTTGCGGCGGGCACGGGCAGGGAGGAGTACCCATCCTGCGGGGTCGGCAGGCGAAGACAGGGGGTTCTCGGGACGTGGAGTCTCGGATATCTCCACCACGGCGCGGCTATGAGCCAGACGGGTGACGATGCGCATCAGCACGGGCAGCCGCAGGCGTTCCGAGAGGTCGAAGCCATAGGCCATCATATCGTAGCATTCCTGCTGGTTAGTAGGTTCCAAGATAGGCGTGAGGGCGAATTTGCCGTAGAAACGGCTGTCCTGTTCGTTCTGGCTGCTATGCATCGAGGGGTCGTCGGCTGCGAGGACAATGAGGCCTCCGTTGACGCCTGTGACAGCGCTGTTGACGAAAGCATCGGCGCAGACGTTCATTCCCACGTGTTTCATACAGACGAGGGCGCGCTTGCCTGCGTAGCTCATTCCGAGGGCGGCCTCCATAGCGGTTTTCTCGTTGGTGCACCAGCGGTTGTGGACCGTGGCGGCGGGGTGGGCGCGGCACCAGTCCTGGATGTATTCGGTGATTTCGGTCGAGGGCGTGCCAGGGTAGGCATAGACGCCGCTCAGCCCTGCGTCGAGGGCGCCTTGAGCGATGGCCTGGTCGCCAAGTAGGAGTTTCTTCATAGGTGGTATGGATGATGGTTTTGTAAAATAGTTTGCAAAGGTACGGCATTTTTTTGGATTTCTTCACGATTATCCGTAATTTTGCACCAAATTATCAGCAATCACTTAAAAACCCTATAACGAATGAAGGACGGAAAATACTGGGAACCAGAGTATGAGACGATGTCGCGGGCTGAACTGACGGCATTGCAGGTGGAACGTTTGCGTGAGACGGTGAGGCGGACGATGGCTTCGCCATTCTACGAGCCTATCCTGCGTGAGCGGGGCATAACGCCTGAGAGCATCCAGAGTCTCGACGACCTGCGTCGGCTGCCGTTCACCACGAAAGACGACCTGCGCAGCCACTATCCCTTCGGCTTGTGTGCGGTACCTTTGGAGAAGATTGTGCGCGTCCACTCGTCGAGCGGCACGACGGGCAACCCCACGGTGGTGTGCCACACGCAGCAGGACCTTGACGACTGGGCCAACCAGGTGGCGAGATGTATGTATATGGTGGGCCTCCGCGACACCGACGTCATCCAGAACACCAGCGGCTACGGTATGTTCACGGGCGGCTTGGGTATCCAGTACGGTGCTGAGCGGCTGGGTGCTATGACGGTGCCTGCGGCTGCGGGCAACAGCAAGCGGCAGATAAAGTTCATCACCGACTTCGGCTCGACGGCACTGCACGCCATCCCCTCGTATGCCACCCGTCTGGCAGCCGTTTTCCACGAGGAGGGCATCGACCCCGTCAAGGACACCAAGCTTACGACCCTCATCATCGGTGCCGAGCCGCACAGCGAGGAGCAGCGCCGACGCATTGAGGAGCTGCTGGGCGTGAAGGCATACAACTGCTTCGGTATGAGCGAGATGAACGGTCCTGGCGTGGCCTTTGAATGTAAGGAGCAGAACGGCCTCCACATCTGGGAGGACTACTACATTGCCGAGATTGTCGACCCCGTGACGCTTGAGCCCGTGCCTGATGGCGAGGTGGGCGAGCTGGTGCTGACGACGCTGCGCCGCGAGGGTATGCCGCTGCTGCGCTACCGTACGCGCGACCTCACGCGATTCCTTACAGGGACGTGCCCCTGTGGCCGCACACACCGACGCATCGACCGCTTCAAGGGCCGCTCGGACGATATGCTGATTGTCAAGGGCGTCAACATCTTCCCCGTGCAGGTGGAGAAGATTCTGATGGGCTTCCCCGAGCTGGGCAGCGACTATCTGATTACCATTGAGACCGTTGGCGACAACGACGAGATGACCGTCGAGGTGGAGCTGGCTGCCATTACCGACGACTACGGCTCGCTGACGTCGCTGACGAAGGAGATTACCCGCCAGTTGAAGGACGAGATACTGCTCACGCCGCGCGTCCGCCTGGTGGCGCCTGGCTCGCTGCCCAAGAGCGAGGGCAAGGCCGTCCGCGTCAAGGATATGCGACGCAACCATTAAGATTGAAAAATGATGATTGAAAATTGAAGTATTATGACTATCAAGCAGATATCCCTATTCCTAGAAAACAAGTTCGGTCAGCTGGCGCAGTTGCTGGCCATCCTGAGCAAGGCTGAGGTACACATTGTGAGCGCCACGGTTGCCGACACGGCCGACTATGGACTGATGCGTCTGATTACCAGCGACCAGCAGCGGGCATACAAGTGCCTGAAAGAGGCTGGCGTGCTGGTGTCGATGAACGACGTGGTGGCCATCAGCATCGACCCTCTGGCGGCTGACTTTGCGCGGGTGGTGGAGCTGTTTACGAAGCGCGGCATCTCCATTGAGTATATGTACTGCTTCAACTTCGTGGCGAAGCTGGTGCTGGTGATGCGGGCAAATAACCTGGATGCCGTCCGCGAGGTGGTGCGCGACAACAACCTCTCCTTCATCACCGATGCCGACTTGATGGCATTCTGAGCAGAGATGAAAGACCCCCTCTCCGCTCCCCCGTGAAGGGGGAGAACCTCCCTTCTTTACGGGAGGGGTAGGGTCTTCTTTAGGGGCGCCACTCCTTGTAGGGGTGGCAGGAGATGTAGCCGTTGTAGTAGTGGGGGTCGCCCGTGACCTCGGTGCCGAGGAAGGGAGGGGCCTCATAGGGCTCGTCGGGCGCAGATAGCTCGATTTCAGCGAATACAAGGCCGTCGTTGTCGTCGTGAAACTCGTCGACCTCCACCGTATGGTGGCCTGAGCGGACGAGCCAGCGGGTTTTGCGCACACGGCCTGGCTGACAGATGGCGAAGAGTTCAAGTGCCTCGTTGTAAGGGATTTCCTTCTCCCATTCGTAGCGGCTGATGCCGTCGGTTGAAGGGCCTTTGATGGTGAGGTAGGCACGCTCGGTCTGGGTGGCGGCTTCCTTGCGGAGTCGGATGCGGACGGTGCGGCCGCTACCGCGGGCAATGTAGCCTTGCAATATCTCTGAGTGGCTGTAGGACAGCGTCTTATAGCTGTCGTCCTTGACGAGGAATTTGCGTTCGATTTCCATAGCCTACTCCTCCTGACTGCCCATTAGCCAGGCCTTGATGAAGCCGTCGATTTTGCCGTCCATCACGGCAGCGACGTCGCTGGTCTGGTAGCCTGTGCGGTGGTCTTTCACGCGGCGGTCGTCGAAGACGTACGAGCGTATCTGCGAGCCCCATTCAATCTTCTTCTTCCCTGCCTCCACCTTGGCCTGTTCCTCCATACGGTGCTGAAGTTCACGGTCGTAGAGTTGCGAGCGCAGCAGTCGGAGGGCGTTCTCCTTGTTCTTGGGCTGGTCGCGGGTCTCGGTGTTCTCGATGAGGATTTCCTCTTCCACGCCCGTGTAGGGGTCCTTGTACTGATAGCGGAGTCGGACGCCCGATGAGACCTTGTTGACGTTCTGGCCGCCAGCGCCGCCGCTGCGGAAGTAGTCCCACGAGATTTTGCTCTGGTCGATGGCGACCTCGATGCTGTCGTCGACGAGGGGTGTGGCGAAGACGGAGGCAAACGAGGTCATACGCTTGCCCTGGGCGTTATAGGGGCTGACGCGGACGAGGCGGTGGACGCCGTTCTCGCCCTTCAGGTAGCCGTAGGCATAGGGACCCTCGACCTGTATGGTGACGGTCTTGATGCCTGCCTCGTCGCCGTCCTGGAGGTTCTGGATGCTGGTTTTGTAGCCGTTGGCCTCGGCCCAGCGGAGGTACATTCGCATCAGCATCTGGGCCCAGTCCTGAGCTTCGGTACCGCCAGCGCCCGAGTTGATTTTCAGCACGCAGTCCATATTGTCGGCCTCGTCGCGGAGCATATTCTTCAGCTCAAGGGCTTCGATAGCGCGGATGGTGCGGGCGTAGGTGTCGTCCACCTCGGCTTCGGTGACCAGTTCGTCGCGGTAAAAGTCGAAGGCGAGGGCAAGCTCGTCGGTCAGGTTGCGGACCTCGCGATAACCGTCAATCCACCCCTGCAACTGCTTGACTTTCTTCATCTGGCGTTCGGCGGCTTTGGGGTCGTCCCAGAAGCCTGGGGCCTGGGTGCGGAGCTGCTCCTCCTCCACCTGTATCTGCTTGTCGGGGATGGCAAGGTAGCGCTCGAGGGCTTCGACGCGCACCTGGCAGTCCTTCAATTGGTCTTGGGTAATCATTATGTCAGTTAAGAATTATGAGTTAAGAGTTAAGAAAAATACCCTGTTGTCACGCTGTCACGCGTGTCACGTTTCAGCGTGCAAAAGTAGTGAAAAATGAGAATAATACAAAATATAATTGTAAAAAAGTAGAGACGCGACATGTCGCGTCTCCCCCCATTCAGTCTGCCTTCTGAGTAGGTCTTCTTTACGCCAACAGCTCGCTGGGCACGCGGCGGAGCTGCTTGTTGGTGCGGACGTACTTCAGCAGGTCAGCCTCGGCGCGGAAGCGGATGCCGACGCCCTTGATGTACGAGCTAGGGTCGAACGACTCAGCGGGGATGACACTCTGGGCGAAGCACTTGCTCTGGAGGTTCGCCTGCAGGGCGCCAATCTCCTGCAGCACAACGCGCTGGCCCTGGAGCAGATGCTGCTTGATGAACTCCTTGGCGGCGGTGAGGACGGCCACGGTGTCGGCTTTCGTCACGGTGGTGGCGTGCTGGATGTCCTCGGCGAGGCTGCGGAAATCGTAGTCGCCCGTCTTTACGGCGCGGTTGCAGGCATAGTCAACACCCTCGGCGCCACGTGGGTTGGTGCAACCCACAATCTGATAAGTAATTGCCATAGTTTCAGTGTTTTTATTTGTTATTATTATTGGGGTTAAAGTTGAAGGGTGAAGGGTTAAGGTCGTTTTGCAGCGCTGTCTTCTTCTTTTAATCTTTAACCTTTAATCTTTAACCTTTTTTCTTTAACCTATAATAAATAGTTTGTTATTTCAAAAAATCCCAAAAATCTGCAGATTTTTTTGCCTGCGCTGGCAGATTTTTGCAGTGGGTGAGCGTGACAGGCGTGACAGCGTGACAGCAAGGTGTGTTGTGCCCCGTGCCTCGTGCGCGGTGTGACTATAGGGAACCCAGATTAAAATATAATATCAATCTATTATTAATTATCCTATTTATATCTACTATGATGATTTTGTAGATATGGATATAGCCATTGTCACGCTGTCACGGCTGTCACGGGGTTCGCGCGCGCGTACCTTTTATTTATATATAGATGCTACTTTTCACGTGACGGCATTTGGTTTTTTCGAAAAAAAACAGTATATTTGACAAAAATTATTTACTTTTTACTGAAAGGGGACTATTTATTATATGGATGCGACCAGAAAAAAGTGGGACGGCACAGGTCGATGTCCAGGATATTTGCCGTCCGTAAAATAAAAAACAAAAAATAAAGTGTAATGACAGAAAATGATTTTGAAACCCCGTCCAGCCGTATGTGCTGTGGCTGGAAGGACAAAGGGCACGTGGATGGCCCGCTGACCCGCGAGAAGTGGGAAGAAATGGAAAATAACCCCGTAGTGGCTAACCTCTGCCATCAGATGGCGGCGATTATCGCTGACCCGAGCCTCGACGACAAGACGCGCCGCGAAGCCTACGACAGGCTGAAGAAACAGCTCCCGTGGTATACGCCACACGCTCAGGCGTTCCGTGACAATCATCGTACAGCTGCAGATGCCGAGTATAACGGGCTGGTGATGTTCGATGTGGACCACATCCACGACCCTCGCTCGCTGTGGAATATGTTCGTGGAGAACGGGGGATTGAAAAAGTACCGCGTGGTACTGGCCCACGTGACGCCCTCGACGCACGGGCTCCGTATCGTGTTTGAAAACCGTGGCGGCAGCATCGAGGAGAACCAGGCGGAAATGGCCGATTTCCTGGATGTCGTCTATGACGAGAGCGTCAAGGACCTGAGCCGATTCTCATACATGGTGCCAGGGGACTATGTGCTCTACAAGAATGAGGAGCTGATGTTCAAGAGTGTATCAGGCTGTCAGACAAACGGACTGCCTGACGAATGTTCAGAAAAAATGTCGGAGACAGAAGTTTTATCTGATAGTCTGATGGTCAGTATGCCTGCAAGTATTGAAGAGGTGGAGGTCGTGGAAGTCCAGACGGATTTCGACGGAATCCCGTTGAAGGACATCTATAAGGCGTACATCATCAAGCTCAACGGCTCGCTGCCTACCGCGGCAGGTAACCGCAATAATCTGCTTTTTGAAGCTGGATGCCAGCTCAGTACGATTTGCGAGAACGACTATGCCGCCCTTCGTGCAGCGGCACCTGGGGCAGAGATGGGCCTGCCCGATGCAGAGGTGGATGCCACCATACGCAGTGTGGTGAAGACTGTTAGAGAAGACCGACCTATACAGTCTAAACTGCTGAAAGATTGTGTTAAGGAGCTGAAGGCAACGGCGTGTGCCGTGACCGTGACAGGGCGTGACACCGTGACAATACGGGAAAACGAACTGCCCTGCTGGATGGAGCTTCCCAAGCTGCCGCCCGTCATTAAGGAGTTGGCCAGTCAGTATGCCGACCCTCAGAAACAGGTGGCGGTTGTGATGGCCTGCCTGCCCCTGTTGGGAGCGGCTTTTGGCACGGTCGAAGCCAAGTACATCGACCGCTCAATGCAATATCTCGTTTTTCAGGTGGTTGTCGAAGGAAATAGCTCCGATGGCAAGTCGTTTGCCAAGCAGTTGTTTAGTGTAATTCTACGCTATGTAGCCCAACACGATAAAGAAGGGGACACGGCAGATAAGGAGTACACAGACCGAATGAAGCTCTTCGAGCAGGGCAAGCTGGAACAAAAACCCCGTGACCCCTGTTCGGTCCGTCAGATAGTGGGCACATCAACCTCGGCCAGCAGGATACTGTTCCGTGCCTCTAAGTCGCAGGGATTGACAATGATACAATATACCAGCGAACTGGACAGCCTGTCGAAGAACAACCGTAAGGGTGCCTGGGGCGAGCTCTCGGAACTATGGCGGCTCGGCTACGAGAACGACATCCAAAGCCAGGACTATATGAACCCCGACACATATAACGGGGTGACGACTATCAAGCTCAGCATTCTTGGTTGCGGTACGCCGAATGCAGTGGACCGAATGTTCAAGAACCCAGAGGACGGCTGCGTACAACGTTTCATATTCTCCGACCTCGGTGACCAGTCATTCAAAAGCCTCGAAGTGCCTAAGGAGTTGACCGACAAGCAGTGGAAGCTTATCGACGAGGTGCTCCTGATGGCTCGTGACCTCAGTTACGACGCGGAGGGCAATCCCCGCAAGGCGTATCGTCTCGACCTCCCCTGGCTTTGCAAGGGAATTAACAACTGGCTGGAAGAAAAGCGACTGGAAGCGGTCACGGCACAGAATCCGCTGGCATTTGAAACCTATCGCCGCCGTTCAGGTGTCAACGGTTTCAGGGCTGGTATGCTTGCTTGGATGCTCTGGGGCGAGAGTCCACGTCGCCATGGCGACGTCATCGCCTTCGCCCGTTGGGTGGCGGAATACACATTGCGCAGGACGATGCTCAAGTTTGGCGAGAAATATCAGAAAATCCGCGAAGGCCAACAGCGAAAAAACTCTGCCCTCACGGTGCAGCAGGGCAATGTCCTGGCGCAACTGCCAGAAGAGTTCAGTCGGGCTGAACTCTATGCCGCGGCTGCCACATTCGGCACCATCACTAACGATGCTCAGCGACAACTGCTCAGTCGGCTCAAGAGGGGTGACTTCATCGTCGTCACCGACAATCCCGATGTCTTCCGCAAGCAGTCGGCGTGATTTCTGACCGTGGTCGGATTACACCGATTGCTATGAATACTCTGATAACTCTGAATCCTCGGAGTCGTCGGAGTATTTATTTTTCATTTTTCGTTCTTCGTTCTTCATTTTTTCACTATCTTTGCACCTCCAAACCCTAAAAGAATACAACTATGGACAACAAGAACCCCCAGAATCCCAACCAGTTTCAGATTGAACTGAAGCCTGAGGTGGCTGACGGCACGTATGCCAACCTGGCCATCATCAGCCATTCGTCGTCGGAGTTTGTGCTTGATTTCGTACGCGTGCTGCCTGGCGTGCAGAAGGGCCAGGTGAAGAGCCGCGTCATCCTCACCCCCGAACACGCCAAGCGCCTGCTGCTGGCTCTGCAGGACAACATCGGCAAGTACGAGAACCAGTTCGGCCCCATCCGCCTGCCCGAGGGTCGCGGCACCTTCGTACCCCCTGCTGGCGCCTTCAAGGGCGAGGCATAAGCGCTGAGGAAACCATAGGCCGTCCCAAGAACCCCTGGGCTCGGTCCTGGGAAACCTCGGGCTGCCAGAGGTAATCTCAGGGGCATTTATCCCCAGCAAATCCCAGAAAGGGGCGCTTCGGCGCCTCTTTTTTGCTTTTTTTAGCTTTTTTTATAAAAAAACTCTGCACTTCCATTGTGGAATAAAAAAAAATGCGTACCTTTGCACCCCAAAATGTAAAGAAGGCTTGAAAATAAAACAATTTCAATTATATAACTAAAAACAATTAACAATGCCAACCATTCAGCAATTAGTGCGCAAGGGTCGCACGGTGCTCAAGGACAAGAGCAAGAGCCCCGCTCTGGACAGCTGTCCCCAGCGTAGAGGCGTATGCGTCCGTGTCTACACCACTACCCCCAAGAAGCCTAACTCGGCTATGCGTAAGGTCGCACGTGTGCGACTGACCAATCTCAAGGAAGTCAACAGCTACATCCCTGGTGAGGGCCACAACCTCCAGGAGCACAGCATCGTCCTCGTCCGTGGCGGACGTGTGAAGGACCTTCCTGGTGTACGTTATCACATCGTTCGCGGTACCCTCGACACCGCAGGCGTCAGCGGACGTCTCCAGCGTCGCAGCAAGTACGGCGCCAAACGACCCAAGGCCGCTAAGAAGAAGTAAACAATCAACAAAACCTCAGGCCTGAGTAAACCCGTCCAGCGGGACGCGTTGAAGCGACCAAGCCAAACAACAAGTTAAACAACAATGAGAAAAGCAAAACCCAAGAAGAGGGTCATCCTTCCCGACCCCGTGTATGGCGACGTCAAAGTCTCCAAGTTCGTCAACCATCTGATGTATGATGGAAAAAAGAACACCAGCTATGAAATCTTCTACAACGCCCTCAACATCGTCGGCACCAAGATGAGCGACAACGAGCTCAGCAGCCTCGAAATCTGGAAGAAGGCACTCGACAACATCACCCCTCAGGTGGAAGTCAAGAGCCGTCGTATCGGCGGAGCCACGTTCCAGGTCCCGACTGAAATCCGTCCCGACCGCAAGGAGAGCGTCTCGATGAAGAATATGATTGGCTTTGCCCGCAAACGCGGCGGCAAGACAATGGCCGACAAGCTGGCAGCCGAGATTATGGATGCCTACAACAACCAGGGCGGCGCCTTCAAGCGCAAGGAAGATATGCACCGTATGGCTGAGGCCAACCGCGCATTCGCACACTTCCGCTTCTAAACCCCACAGCACGACCAACCCGAGAGAACAGCACACAACAACACTATGTCGCACCAGGACCTCCATCTCACTCGTAATATCGGCATTATGGCACACATCGATGCTGGTAAGACGACTACGTCCGAGCGCATCCTCTATTATACGGGCCTGACCCACAAGATAGGCGAGGTGCACGACGGCGCAGCCACTATGGACTGGATGGAACAGGAACAGGAACGCGGCATCACCATCACCTCAGCAGCCACTACGACACATTGGAACTGGAACGGAAATCAGTATAAAATCAATCTGATAGACACTCCAGGACACGTCGATTTCACCGCCGAGGTGGAACGTTCGCTGCGCGTTCTCGACGGAGCCGTCGCTACCTTCTGCGCCGTCGGAGGCGTCGAACCCCAGAGTGAGACCGTCTGGCGTCAGGCCGACAAGTACAACGTGCCCCGTATTGCCTACGTCAACAAGATGGACCGCAACGGAGCCGATTACTATGGCGTCCTCAGCCAGATACGCGACATCCTTCACGCCAACCCCTGTCCCGTGGTCATCCCCATCGGAGCCGAGGAGACGTTCAAGGGCGTCGTCGACCTCATCCGAATGAAGGCCATCTATTGGCACGACGAGACCCTCGGAGCTGACTACAGCATCGAGGAAATCCCCGAGGCCCTCAAGGCCGAAGCCTGTGAATGGCACGACAAGCTCATCGACAACGTCGCCGAGTTCGACGACGAAATCGCAATGAAGTACCTCGACGACCCCGACTCGCTCACCGAGGACGACATCATCCGCTGCACCCGCATCGGCACCCTCCGAATGGCTGTCGTGCCTATGGTCTGCGGCTCGTCGTTCAAGAACAAAGGCGTCCAGACGCTGCTCGACTACGTCTGCGCCTTCTTGCCCTCGCCCCTCGACAACGGCCACATCACGGGAACCAATCCCCGTACGGGCACCGAAATCCAGCGCAACCCCAGCGAGGACGACCACACCGCTGCACTCGCCTTCAAGATCGCCGTCGACCCCTTCGTCGGACGGCTCATCTATTTCCGCGTCTATAGCGGCATCGTCAGCGCAGGCTCCTACGTCTACAACCCCCGCTCGGGCAAGAAAGAGCGCGTTAGCCGCATCTTCCAGATGTTCAGCAACAAGCAGAATCCCGTCGACTTCATCTCCGCAGGAGACATCGGCGCTGCCGTCGGACTCAAGGACGTCCGTACAGGCGACACCCTCTGCGACGAAAACGCCCCCATCGTGCTCGAGTCAATGGACTTCCCCGAACCCGTCATCGGCATCGCCGTCGAGCCCAAGAGCCAGAAGGACATTGACAAACTCGCCAACGGCCTCGCCAAGCTGGCCGAGGAAGACCCCACTTTCACCGTCCGCACCGACGACCAGACAGGTCAGACCATCATCTCTGGTATGGGCGAACTCCACCTCGACATCCTGCTCGAACGACTCCGTCGCGAGTTCAACGTCGAGTGCAACCAGGGCAAGCCCCAGGTCAGCTACAAGGAAGCCCTCACCCAGGAAGTCGAGTTGCGCGAAGTCTACAAGAAGCAGTCAGGCGGACGCGGTAAGTTCGCTGACATTCTCGTTAAGGTCGGTCCTGTCGATGCCGATTGGACCCAGGGCGGACTCCAGTTCGTCAATGAAGTCAAGGGCGGCAACGTCCCCACCGAGTTTATTCCCTCTGTCGAGAAAGGCTTCCAGACTGCAATGCGTAACGGTGTCCTCGGCGGATTCCCCATCGACAGCGTCAAGGTCACCCTCATCGATGGCTCGTCCCATCCCGTGGACAGCGACCAGCTTTCCTTTGAGATTTGCGCGATGATGGCCTTCCGCAATGCCTGCCTTAAGTCCTCGCCCGTACTTCTCGAGCCGCTGATGCGCCTTGAAGTAGTTACTCCCGAAGAGAATATGGGCGACGTCATCGGCGACCTCAACAAGCGCCGCGGGCAAGTCGAGGGAATGGAGAACAGCCGCTCAGGAGCTCGTGTCATCAAGGCAAAGGTTCCCCTCGCCGAAATGTTCGGCTACGTCACCGCCCTCCGCAACATTACCAGCGGACGTGCTACCAGTACGATGACCTACGACCACCACGAACCTGTCAGCAAACCTATTGCCCGACAGGTGCTCGAAAGCATTGGAGGCCGAGTGGAACTATTATAATAAGGTAAGAGTGAAGGCAAGGAAACAGAGAAAAGTAACGGCAGCGCGTTAGCGAATGACTCTTAACGGAGCAGCCAAAGTCTAATAAATTAACAAAGTAACAAAACAAAGTATGAGTCAAAAAATCAGAATCAAACTGAAGTCTTACGACCACAACCTCGTCGACAAGAGCGCCGAGAAGATTGTCAAGACCGTTAAGAGCACAGGTGCAACCGTCAGCGGCCCTATTCCCCTGCCCACGCACAAGCGCATCTACACCGTCAACCGCTCCACCTTCGTCAACAAGAAGGCCCGCGAACAGTTCCAGCTCTCCAGCTACAAGCGACTGATTGACATCTACGGCTCAACCGCCAAGACCGTTGACGCCCTCATGAAGCTCGAGTTGCCCTCAGGCGTGGAAGTTGAGATTAAAGTCTGATGTAGAGTTACAGAGAGAAAACAATTAGTGTTTAATTAAATTATTAAGTGAAATGCCAGGATTATTAGGAAAAAAAATCGGAATGACATCCGTTTTCGATGCCGCTGGAAAGAATGTTCCATGCACCGTTATCGAAGTAGGTCCTTGCTGCGTTACACAGATTAAGAGTGTCGAGAAAGACGGATACGCTGCCGTTCAGGTTGGCTTCGAAGATGCCAAGGAGAAGAACACCAGCGCTCCTCTGATGGGACACTTCAAGAAAGCAGGTGTAACCCCCAAGAGACACTTGGCCGAGTTCAAGGATTTTGAGAAAGAGTACAACCTGGGTGACGTCATCACCGTCGATCTGTTCAGTGACAGCGCATTCGTCAATGTCATCGGCACGTCGAAAGGTAAAGGCTACCAGGGTGTAGTGAAGAGACATGGCTTCGGCGGTGTCGGTCAGTCCACACACGGCCAGCACAACCGCCAGCGCAAGCCAGGCTCCATTGGCGCATGCTCCTACCCCGCAAAGGTGTTCAAGGGAATGCGTATGGCTGGACAGATGGGTAACGAACGCGTCACCGTCGCCAACTTACAGGTACTGAAAGTTATCCCCGAGCAGAATGTTCTCGTCATCAAGGGTTCTGTTCCTGGATACAATGGTTCAATCGTAATTGTTGAGAAATAATGGAAGTTAGTGTTTATAACATCAAAGGAGAAGACACGGGAAAGAAAGTCGTTCTGAACGACGCCGTCTTCGGGATTGAACCCAACGACCACGCTATCTGGTTGGACGTGAAGCAGATTATGGCCAACAAGCGTCAGGGCACCCACAAGTCAAAGCAGAGAAGTGAAATCGCAGGCTCCACGAAGAAGCTCGGTCGCCAGAAAGGAGGCGGCGGTGCTCGTCGAGGTGACATCAAGTCTCCCGTCCTCGTTGGCGGTGGACGCGTATTCGGCCCCGTGCCCCGCGACTACGGTTTCAAACTGAACAAGAAGGTCAAGCAGCTTGCACGCCGCTCAGCCCTCAGTTATAAGGTTCAGGAAGGCGCACTCATGGTTATCGAGGACTTCAGTTTCGATGCCCCCAAGACCAAGCAGTTCGTCGAACTCGCAAAGAATCTGAAAGTTTCTGACAAGAAGTCACTCTTCGTTTTGCCAGAAGCAAACTACAACGTATTTTTGTCAGCTCGTAACATCCAGCGCAACGAACTCGCCATCGCTTCCGACATCAACACCTATCAGGTGCTCAATGCCGACGTTATGGTCATCACCGAAAACGCACTGAATGTTATTGAAGGAGTATTAACCAATAAAGTAGAGGCATAAGACTATGGGTATCATCGTAAAACCTCTGGTGACAGAGAAAATGACTTCCATCTCCGAGAAGTCTGGCCGTTATGGCTTTATTGTATCTCCCAAGGCTAACAAGGTCGAGATAAAGAAAGAGATAGAGACAATGTACAACGTGACTGTCGTCAGCGTGAACACCATCAACTACGCAGGCAAGAACACGTCACGCTACACGAAGAAAGGTTTCGTCCAGGGACGCAAGAACGCTTTCAAGAAAGCGATCGTAACCCTGAAAGATGGCGACACAATTGATTTTTATAGCAACATCTAAGAGAAATGGCAGTACGTACATTTAAGCCCACAACCCCTGGGCAGAGGCATAAAATTATTGGCACCTTCGAAGAGATTACTGCATCGGTGCCAGAGAAAACTCTCGTTTGTGGCAAGCGTTCAACGGGTGGTCGTAACAACACAGGTAAGATGACCATGCGCTATATGGGCGGCGGACACAAGAAGAAATATCGTTTCATCGATTTCAAGAGAGAGAAAGACGGCGTTCCCGCAACAGTGAAGACCATCGAGTACGACCCGAACCGTTCGGCTCGCATCGCCCTCCTGTTCTACGCTGACGGCGAAAAGAGGTATATCATTGCGCCCAACGGCCTGCAAGTCGGTATGACCATCCTTTCAGGAGAGAACGTGGCTCCCGAAATCGGCAACTCACTCCCCCTGAAGAACATCCCCGTCGGTACTGTTATTCACAACATCGAGCTTCGCCCTGGACAGGGTGCTGTTCTCGTCCGTTCCGCAGGTAACTTCGCACAGCTGGCTTCCCGTGAGGGTAACTACTGTGTCATCAAGCTGCCTTCGGGAGAGCTTCGTAAGATTTTCGGCGACTGCAAGGCCACCATCGGTAGCGTTGGCAACTCAGACCATGGTCTGGAGAGCTCAGGCAAGGCTGGCCGTTCGCGTTGGCAGGGTCGTCGTCCCCACAACCGTGGCGTTGTCATGAACCCCGTTGATCACCCCATGGGTGGTGGCGAAGGCCGTGCATCTGGTGGTCACCCGCGTTCACGCAAGGGCCTCTATGCAAAGGGTCTCAAGACACGTGCTCCCAAGAAGCATTCGTCGAAGTACATTATTGAGAGAGCCAATAAGAAGAAGTAAAAACTTTTAACCCGAGTAAATTATGAGTCGTTCATTAAAAAAAGGTCCGTATATCAACGTTTCACTCGAGAATAAGGTTCTCGCAATGAATGAAAGCGGCAAGAAGTCCGTCGTCAAGACTTGGGCTCGCGCATCCGTTATCTCCCCCGACTTCGTGGGACATACGATTGCCGTTCACAACGGAAAGAATTTCATTCCTGTTTATGTTACAGAGAATATGGTCGGTCACAAGCTGGGTGAATTTGCCCCCACTCGTACCTTCCGTGGCCACGCAGGTAACCGCAAGAAGTAAGCAGGGTATTAATTGTCAATAAAAAACAATAAAATAATGGGAAAAAGAAAACAATTATCGGCTGAAAAGAGAAAAGAAGCCCTTAAGACCCAGTATTTTGCGAAGCTGAATGACGTTCCTTCGTCTCCCCGTAAGATGCGCCTCGTCTGTGACATGATTCGTGGTATGGAGGTGAATCGTGCGCTTGGTACCCTGAAGTTCTCCACCAAGGCTGCTGCTGCCGATGTTGAGAAACTGCTGCGTTCCGCTATCGCCAACTGGGAACAGAAAAACGAACGTAAGGCTGAAACTGGCGAACTGTTCGTTTCAAAGATTTATGTGGATGGCGGTGCCACCCTCAAGCGTATGCGTCCCGCTCCGCAGGGCAGAGGATACCGTATCCGCAAGCGTTCAAACCACGTGACTCTGTTCGTGGACACTAAAAGTACTAATGAAAATCAAGACTAACAATGGGACAGAAGATTAATCCAATTAGCAACCGTTTAGGAATCATCAGAGGTTGGGATTCGAGTTGGTACGGTCAGTATAGCGAGCGCTTGGTAGAGGATACCAAGATTCGTGAATACCTGAACGAGCGTTTGGCTAAGGCCAGCGTGTCAAAGATTGTCATTGAACGCACATTGAAGCTGGTCACCATTACCGTTTGCACAGCCCGTCCAGGTCTTGTCATTGGTAAGGGTGGTCAGGATGTTGAGAAACTGAAAGAGGAGTTGAAGAAGATTACCGACAAGGACATCCAGATCAACATCTTCGAGATTAAGAAGCCTGAACTCGACGCCACTATTGTTGCAACGAATATCGCCCGTCAGCTCGAAGGCAAGATTGCCTATCGTCGTGCTGTCAAGATGGCTATCGCCAACACCATGCGTATGGGTGCCGAGGGTATCAAGATTCAGATTGCAGGCCGTCTGAATGGTGCCGAAATGGCTCGCTCCGAAATGTACAAGGAAGGCCGTACGCCCCTTCACACATTCCGTGCTGATATTGACTATTGCCAGGCTACGGCAGTTACTAAGGTCGGTGCCATCGGTGTGAAAGTCTGGATCTGCCGTGGCGAAGTGTATGAGAAGAGAGATCTTGCTCCTAACTTCACTCAGTCCAAGGACAATGGTCGTCCTTCGGGAGGCGGTGCTCCTCGTAAGTTTAACAAGAAGAGAAATAGCAATCGTTAAATCCGCGAAAGATTATGTTACAACCAAAAAGAACAAAATATAGAAGAATGCAGCACCGCGCGCAGAAGAACAATGCGCAGCGTGGCAATCAGCTTGCATTCGGTTCCTTCGGCATCAAGGCCATGGATACCATTTGGATTACTGGCCAGCAGCTCGAGGCTGCACGTGTGGCTGTGACTCGTTATATGCAGCGTCAGGGTCAGCTCTGGATTCGCGTTTTCCCCGACAAGTCTTTCACCAAGAAGCCCGCTGACGTGCGTATGGGTAAAGGTAAAGGTGCTGTCGAAGGCTATGTGGCTCCCGTGACTCCTGGTCGCATGCTTATTGAGATTGATGGCGTTCCCTTCGAGGTTGCCAAGGAGGCTCTTCGCCTCGGTGCCCAGAAGCTCCCCATCAAGACCAAGTTTGTGGTACGTCGTGACTATGACTTCTCAAAGGAATAATACGACAAATCGTGTAGTATGAATCTTAAAAAAGCAGTATTATGAAAATTGCAGAAGTAAGAGAATTGTCAACGAACGAATTGACCGAACGCCTCGAAACAGAGCAGGCCAATTACAAGAATATGGTGTTGAACCATGCTATCTCTCCGCTGGAGAATCCCTCTCAGATCAAGAAGCTGCGCAGGGATATTGCGAGGATTAAGACAGAGTTGCGTCAGAGAGAGCTTAAGAACAATTAAAACAACGGTCCTCATGGAAGTTAGAAATTTAAGAAAAGAAAGAGTGGGTGTCGTCATCAGCGACAAGATGGACAAGACCATCACTGTGGCTGCCAAGTATAAGGAAAGACACCCGATTTATGGTAAGTTTGTCACCAAGACAAAGAAATACCATGCACATGACGAAAAGAATGAGTGCGAAATCGGCGATACCGTACGCATCATGGAGACTCGTCCTCTGAGCAAGACGAAGAGATGGAGAGTAGTAGAAATCGTTGAAAAAGCTAAGTAATTATGGTACAGGTTGAATCAAGACTTACAGTATGTGATAACAGCGGAGCTAAAGAGGCTCTCTGCATCCGTGTGCTTGGCGGAACAAGGCGTCGTTACGCTTCCGTAGGCGATATCATCGTCGTTTCTGTGAAGGATGTGCTCCCGTCCAGCGAGTTGAAGAAAGGTACCGTGTCGAAGGCTCTCATTGTCCGTACCAAGAAAGAGATTCGTCGTGCTGACGGATCGTACATCCGTTTTGACGATAATGCATGTGTCCTCCTGACGAATACAGGCGAACTTCGTGCAAGTCGTATTTTTGGCCCTGTTGCCCGTGAACTCCGTGCCGTCAACATGAAGGTCGTCTCACTGGCTCCCGAGGTACTTTAACTAATTAAAGCGTAACAACAGTTATGAGTAAGTTACATATTAAGAAAGGCGACATGGTCTATGTCAATGCCGGTGAAGACAAAGGCAAGACTGGACGTGTCTTGAAAGTTGATATTGAGAAGCAGCGTGCCATCGTTGAGGGCGTCAATATGATGTCGAAGAGTGCGAAGCCCAGCGCAAAGCACCCCCAAGGCGGTATCGTCAAGCAAGAAGCTCCCATCCACATTTCCAATCTGAATGTGCTTGATCCGAAGTCGAACAAGCCTACCCGCATTGGTCGTCGTATGGGTGAGAATGGTAAGTTGGTTCGTTATTCTAAATCATCAGGAGAGGAGATTAAGTAATGGCAAATACAGCAAGTCTTAAGAAAGAATATGCCGAGCGTATTGCTCCGGCTTTGATGAAGAAGTTCCAGTATTCTTCACCGATGCAGGTTCCTGTGTTGAAGAAGATTGTCATCAATGAAGGTCTGGGTATGGCTACTCAGGACAAGAAGATCATTGATGTCGCTATTGCAGAACTTACGGCCATTACCGGTCAGAAGGCTGTCGCTACGGTATCCAAGAAGGATATCGCCAGCTTCAAGCTGCGTAAGAAGATGCCCGTTGGCGTTATGGTCACCCTGCGTCGCGAGCGTATGTATGAATTCCTGGAGCGTCTCGTGCGCGTTGCTCTCCCCCGTATCCGTGACTTCAAGGGTATTGAGAGCAAGTTCGATGGTCAGGGTAATTATTCCCTTGGTATTCAGGAGCAGATTATCTTCCCTGAGATCAACATCGACAGCATCACCCGTATTCTCGGTATGAATATTACCTTTGTCACCACGGCCAAGACGGACGAAGAGGGTTATGCCCTTCTGAAGGAGTTTGGCTTACCGTTCAAAAACGCTAAAAACGATTAAGATATGGCAAAACAATCAATGGTGGCACGCGAAGTGAAACGTGCAAAGATGGTCGCACAATATGCCGAGAAGCGCGCTGCGCTGAAGGAGATTGTCCGCAAAGGCGAACCCGCAGAGGCTTACGAGGCTGCTCGCAAACTTCAGAGCATCCCCAAGAACGCCAATCCTATCCGCTTGCACAATCGCTGCAAGTTGACTGGCCGTCCCAAGGGTTACATCCGCGAGTTTGGTCTTTCACGTATTCAGTTCCGTGAGATGGCTTCCAAAGGACTTATCCCCGGTGTGAAGAAGGCCAGCTGGTAAGAATTTAGTGAGTGTTTTTTAAATATTGTCAGGAGAGCCCTGATTAATTTAATTCAAAAAAATTATGACAGATCCAATTGCTGATTATCTGACGAGGTTGAGAAATGCAATCGGTGCTAAGCACAGAGTTGTAGAGATTCCTGCCTCAAATCTCAAAAAGGAGATCACCAAGATTCTTTTTGAGAAAGGTTACATTTTGAACTACAAGTTCGTTGACGATGGTCCTCAGGGAACTATCAAGGTGGCTTTGAAGTATGATATGGCTACCAAGGAGAGCGCCATCAAGAAGTTGATTAGAGTATCTTCACCCGGTTTGCGTCAGTACACCGGCTATAAAGATATGCCGAGAGTTATTAATGGATTGGGTATTGCTATTTTATCCACATCCAAGGGTGTTATGACAGACAAGGAGGCCGCTGCCCAGAAGATAGGTGGCGAAGTTCTTTGCTACGTCTATTAATTAAGGAGGATTTGCTATGTCAAGAATTGGAAAATTGCCTATTTCGATTCCCGCAGGCGTTAACGTCAACATCAGCGATGATAACGTTATTACCGTCAAGGGCCCCAAAGGTGAACTTACCCAGAAAGTAGATCCCAGCATCACCGTCAAGATGGAGAATGGCGAAATCCAGGTCTCCCGCAGTAGTGATGAGAAGCAAGAGCGTGCTTTCCACGGTCTCTATCGCGCCCTTATCAACAACATGGTTGTTGGTGTATCAGAAGGATACAAGAAAGAGCTTGAACTGGTTGGTGTTGGCTTCCGCGTGTCCAACACGGGCAATGTCATGGAGTTTGCTCTTGGTTATACACATCCTATTTTTGTCGTTCTTCCTCCCGAAATGAAGGTCGAGACGAAGACCGAGCGTAACAAGAATCCTCAGATTATTCTTGAGTCATGCGACAAGCAGCTGCTCGGTATGGTATGTGCAAAGATCCGTTCGTTCCGCAAGCCTGAACCTTACAAGGGCAAGGGTGTTTTGTTCAAGGGTGAGGTTGTACGCCGCAAGTCCGGTAAGTCCGCCAGTGCCAAGTAATTAATCATTAAATTCTAGGAACTATGGTAACGAAACAAGAAAGACGAACCAAGATCAAATATAGAGTACGCAACAAGATCTCCGGAACCCCCGAGCGTCCGCGTATGACTGTGTTCAGAAGTAACAAGCAGATTTACGTTCAGCTGATTGAAGATGTTAATGGTCGCACTCTTGCTGCCGCTTCATCCCTCGGGCTTGAGACTATGCCCAAGAAGGAGCAGGCCGCCAAGGTTGGTGAGCTGATTGCCCAGAAGGCGCAGGAAGCCGGCATCCAGACCGTTGTTTTCGACAGGAACGGCTATCTGTATCACGGGAGAGTAAAAGAGTTGGCAGATGCCGCACGTAAAGGTGGACTTAAATTTTAATCAATCATGGCTGTAAATAGAGTTAAAGTAACGAATGACGTTGAGCTGAAAGACAGACTCGTCGCAATCAACCGTGTTACGAAGGTGACAAAGGGTGGTCGTACATTCACGTTCGCTGCTATCGTTGTGGTAGGCGACGGCAATGGCGTCATCGGCTGTGGCCTTGGTAAGGCAGGTGAAGTAACTGCAGCCATCGCTAAGGGCGTAGAAGCTGCCAAGAAGAATTTAGTACGCGTTCCCATCCTCAAGGGTACTATTCCCCACGAGGTAGAGGTCCGTTTCGGTGGTGCTCACGTGCTGCTCCGTCCCGCTTCGGCTGGTACGGGTGTGGTGGCCGGTGGTGCCATGCGTGCTGTTCTTGAGAGTGTAGGTGTAACGGATGTCCTGGCCAAGTCGAAGGGTTCTTCCAACCCCCACAACCTGGTGAAGGCCACCATCAAGGCCCTCGAGGAACTCCGCGATGCCAAGATGGTCGCCCATGACAGAGGCGTCAGCATGAGTCGTGTATTTAATGGATAAGGAGATTAACTATGGCAACTATTAAAGTAAAACAGATAAAGAGCCGTATCGGTGCTCCGAAAGACCAGAAACGTACCCTTGATGCACTTGGTCTGACCAAGATGAACAAAGTTGTTGAACATGAGGCAACGCCTTCCATTATGGGCATGATCAACAAAGTGAAGCATCTGGTAGTTGTTGTTGAATAATAAATTATTAAAAGGTTTGATTATGAAATTAAATAGTTTGAAACCCGCAGAGGGATCAACCAAGACACGCAAGAGAGTGGGCCGTGGTGCCGGATCAGGTCTGGGTGGTACTTCAACTCGTGGTCATAAGGGTGCAAAGCAGCGTTCTGGTTATGCTAAGAAGATCGGTTTCGAAGGTGGTCAGATGCCTCTGCAGCGCCGCGTTCCGAAGTTCGGCTTCAAGAATATCAACCGCGTTGAATACAAAGCTATCAATCTGAACGTCGTTCAGGCTGTGGCTGATGCCAAGCAGCTTGAGAAGGTGACGGTTGCCGACCTCATTGCCGCCGGTTTCGTCTCCTCTCGCCAGCTTGTCAAGATTTTGGGTAACGGCGAACTGACCTCCAAGGTCGATGTGGAAGCTCATGCATTCTCCAAGAGTGCTCAGGCTGCCATCGAGGCCAAGGGCGGTAGCGCTATAAAACTTTAATCGCGTATGAATATCATAGCATTCGTAATCGTACTGGTACTTATCTTCCTGTTCTACCTCTGGAAGCGTAAGTTCTTTACGAACGTATTCAAGATTGAGGACCTGAGGACGAAGCTCCTCATCACCGTTGGTTTCGTGGCTATCTACCGTTTCGGTACGAACGTTATCCTGCCGGGTATCGATTCCTCCGCATTGGCCAGACTGCACGAGCAGACGGGTGGAGGCCTTCTCTCGTTGCTCGATATGTTCTCGGGTGGTGCATTCTCCAATGCTTCCATCTTTGCATTGGGTATCATGCCGTACATTTCGGCATCCATTGTTGTCCAGCTGCTTACCATGGTGGTGCCTTCTTTCCAGAAGATGCAGCGTGAAGGTGAGAGTGGTCGTCGCAAGATCAATCAGATAACCCGTTATCTGACCATCATCGTGCTGATCATTCAGGCTCCTGCCTATCTGACGAACCTCCGTTTCCAGGCTCCGGGTGCTATCAATCCCGGCATCTCGCCTATGGCGTTCTTCATCACCTCCACCATCATCCTTGCCGCTGGTAGTATGTTCATCCTCTGGCTGGGTGAGCGCATCACCGATAAGGGTATCGGCAACGGTATCTCCTTCATCATTCTTATCGGTATTATTGCCCGCTTCCCGACAGCCGTTACGCAGGAGTTCACGTCCCGCATGGCATCAGCCCACGGTGGTGGTATGGTCATGTTCCTGTTTGAGATTATTGCCCTGTTCTTCGTGTTCATGGCAGCCATTATGCTCACTCAGGGTGTCCGTAAGATCCCCGTCCAGTATGCCAAGCAGATTTCCGGTGGAAAGCAGTTCGGTGGTGCCCGTCAGTACATTCCCCTCAAGGTGAATGCTGCTAACGTGATGCCTATCATCTTTGCACAGGCCATCATGTTCATCCCCCTTTCGTTCATCCGTATGGACAAGGTGGAGACGGCCGGCAAGTTTGTCCGTCTGATGATTGACACAGACAGCTGGCTTTACAACTTGATTTTCGCCATCCTGATTATTCTGTTCACCTTGTTCTATACCGCCATCACGGTCAATCCTACTCAGATGGCTGAGGACATGAAGCGGAATAACGGATTCATACCCGGCGTCAAGCCCGGCAAGGCAACAGCCGACTACATCGACACGGTCATGTCCCGCATTACATGGCCCGGAGCTCTGTTCCTCGTTGTTATTGCTATTCTGCCTCCCTTCGCCCGTCTGTTCGGCGTTTCGCGTGAATTTGCTCAGTTCTTCGGTGGCACGTCTCTGCTCATTATGGTAGGTGTTGTTCTCGACACCCTCCAGCAGATTGAGAGTCACCTGCTCATGCGTCACTATGATGGTTTGCTTAAGAGCGGCCGTATCAAAGGTCGTTCAGGTGCAGCGTATTAAGACCTAAGCAGAATGATATTTCTTAAGACAGACGAAGAAATCGAGCTCCTGCGTCAGGCGAACCTCCTCGTAGGCCGTACGCTGGCAGAAGTCGCCAAGCTGATTGAGCCTGGCGTCACTACCCGCCAGCTTGATACGGTTGCCGAGGAGTTCATCCGCGACCATGGTGCCGTTCCCACCTTCAAGGGCTTCCCGAACTTCGAGCCGGGCCTTCCGGCTTTCCCGGGGTCGTTGTGTACGTCGGTGAACGAGATGATCGTTCACGGCATTCCCAACGACGAGCCCCTCAAGGAGGGCGACATCGTCAGCGTGGATTGCGGCACCTACCTGAACGGTTTCTGCGGCGACTCTGCCTACACCTTCTGTGTGGGCGAGGTCTCCAAGGAAGTCCGTGAGCTGCTTCGCGTCACGAAGGAAGCCCTCTATCTCGGCATCGAACAGGCCGTGGTGGGAAAGCGCGTCGGCGACATCGGTAATGCCGTTCAGCAGCATTGCGAGCGTCAAGGCTACGGCGTCGTGCGCGAGTTCACTGGTCATGGTGTCGGTCGCGAGATGCACGAGGATCCTGCCGTCCCCAACTACGGCCGGCGTGGCAACGGCGCCAAGCTGAAGAAGGGTATGGTCATCGCCATCGAACCCATGATCACCATGGGCCGCCGTGATATCGTCTGGGAAAACGACAGCTGGGGTGTCAGCACTATCGACCGCAAGCCCGCGGCTCATTTCGAGCATACCGTGGCCGTCGGTCTCACCAAGGCAGACATCCTCTCGTCATTCGATTTCGTAGAAGAAGTTTTAAGAAACAAACAGAAGTGATATGTCCAAACAGTCAGCAATAGAACAAGACGGAACCGTCGTCGAGGCATTATCCAATGCCAATTTCCGCGTCGAGTTGGAGAACGGCCATCAGATTACCGCCACCATCTCCGGCAAGATGCGCATGCATTACATCAAAATCCTCCCTGGTGACAAAGTGAAGGTGGAAATGTCCCCGTACGACCTGACCAAAGGAAGAATCAGTTTCAGATACAAATAAAAAAACAGATATAACAATGAAAGTAAGAGCATCCCTTAAGAAACGTTCCGCAGACTGCAAGATTGTCCGCCGTCACGGAACTCTGTACGTTATCAACAAGAAAAATCCCAAGGAGAAACAGCGCCAGGGATAAACGCAATGTAAACCCGTAAAAACAATCAAAACAAGTATATGGCTATAAGAATTGTCGGAGTAGACATTCCTCAGAACAAGCGAGGAGAAATTGCATTGACCTATATCTATGGTATCGGTCGTAGCAGCGCCGCTAAGATCCTTGAGAAAGCCGGCGTGGATAAAGACATTAAGGTTAAGGACTGGACAGACGACATGGCCGCCCGCGTGCGTGAGGTCATCGGTGCCGAGTACAAGGTCGAAGGTGACCTGCGTACCGAAGTCCAGCTGAACATCAAGCGACTGATGGACATTGGTTGCTATCGTGGTGTCCGCCATCGTATCGGCCTGCCCGTACGTGGCCAGAGCACGAAGAACAATGCCCGCACCCGCAAGGGCCGCAAGAAAACGGTTGCCAACAAGAAGAAGGCTACGAAGTAATGTTCACATGCACTTAAAAACACAGTAAGATATGGCAAAAAAATCAGTCGTAACAAAGAAAAGAAATGTGAAGGTCGGCGCAATGGGCCAACTCCATGTCCATTCCTCCTTCAATAACATCATCGTGGCCCTTGCCAACGAGGAAGGTCAGATTATCTCCTGGTCTTCAGCCGGTAAGATGGGTTTCCGCGGTTCGAAGAAAAACACCCCCTACGCTGCCCAGATGGCTGCCGAGGATTGCGCCAAGGTTGCCTATGACCTCGGTCTGCGTAAGGTGAAGGCCTATGTGAAGGGTCCCGGCAACGGACGCGAGTCCGCTATCCGCGCCACTCATGGAGCCGGCATTGAGGTTGTTGAGATTATCGACGTCACCCCGCTGCCCCACAACGGCTGCCGTCCTCCCAAGAGAAGAAGAGTTTAACCTTAAAAGCAGTAGAAAATGGCAAGATATACAGGCCCCAAATCCAAAATCGCCCGTAAGTTCGGCGAACCCATCTTCGGACCGGATAAGGTCCTCTCGAAGAAGAACTATGCCCCTGGTCAGCATGGCAACAACAAGCGTCGCAAGACGTCTGAGTACGGCATCATGCTTGCTGAGAAGCAGAAGGCCAAGTACACCTATGGTGTTCTCGAGCGTCAGTTCCGTAATCTCTTCAACAAAGCCGAGCGCAAGAATGGTGTTACTGGTGTAATCCTTCTCCAGCTTCTTGAAGGCCGTCTCGACAACGTTGTCTATCGCCTCGGTATCGCCCCCACGCGTGCCGCAGCCCGTCAGCTCGTCAGCCACCGTCACATTACCGTCAACGGTCATGTGGTCAACATCCCTTCCTACGCCGTGAAGGTAGGCGACATCGTAGCTGTTCGCGAACGTTCCAAGTCACTCGAGGTCATCGAGGCCAGCCTCGCCGGTTTCAACCACGCCAAGTATCCTTGGTTAGAGTGGGACGAAGCCCAGAAGGCCGGCAAGTTCATGAGCATTCCCGCCCGTGAGGACATCCCCGAGAACATCAAGGAACAACTGATTGTCGAATTGTACTCAAAGAATTAACCCCCAATGGCGATATTAGCATTTCAAAAACCAGACAAAGTAGTCATGTTGGAGGCGGACTCGAAGTTCGGCAAGTTCGAATTTCGTCCCCTCGAGCCGGGCTTTGGCATTACCATCGGTAACGCTCTTCGCCGCATCCTCCTCTCGTCGCTCGAAGGCTTCGCCATCAACACCATCCGCATCGAAGGTGTTGAGCACGAGTTTGCCACCGTTCCGGGCGTCAAGGAAGATGTCACCAACATCATCCTCAACCTCAAGCAGGTACGTTTCCGTCAGCTTGTTGAGGAAATGGAGACGGAGAAGGTCAGCATCACCGTCGAGAATACAGCCGAGTTCCGTGCTGGAGATATAGGCAAGAGCCTTAGCGGATTTGAAGTGTTAAATCCCGAGTTGGTTATTTGCCGTCTTGACCCGAAGGCAAAGATGCAGATTGAGATCAGCATCAACAAGGGCCGCGGCTATGTCGTTTCTGACGAAAACCGCATCTATTGCACCGAAGTCAATACAATTCCCATCGATTCCATCTACACACCGATACGTAACGTCAAGTACGCCGTCGAGCCCTTCCGCGTCGAGCAGAAGACCGACTACGACAAGCTCGTGCTCGAGATTACTACCGATGGTTCCATTCACCCGAAGGAAGCGTTGAAGGAAGCCGCCAAGATCCTCATCTACCACTTCATGCTCTTCTCCGACGAGAAGATCACGATCGAGGACACCTCGTTCGACACCAACGAGGAGTTCGACGAGGAGGTGCTCCACATGCGCCAGCTGCTCAAGACGAAGCTCACCGACCTGAACCTCTCCGTCCGCGCCCTCAACTGCCTAAAGTCAGCCGAGGTCGACACCTTGGGCGACCTGGTCCAGTTCAACAAGACCGACCTTCTGAAGTTCCGCAACTTCGGAAAGAAGTCGCTCACCGAGCTTGAAGACCTGCTCGACAGCCTGAACCTTTCGTTTGGAACAGACATTTCAAAGTATAAACTTGATAAAGATTAAGAAATCCAATGAGACATAATAAGAAACTCAATCACCTGAGTCGTACGGCTTCCCATCGCAAGTCCATGATGGCCAACATGGCCTGCTCCTTGTTCAAGCACAAGAGAATCACTACGACCGTCCCCAAGGCAAAGGCTCTCAGGAAGTACGTCGAGCCGCTCATCACCAAGGCCAAGAACGACACCACCAACAACCGCCGCGTTGTCTTCAGCTATCTGAAGGACAAGCACGCCGTGAGCGAGCTCTTCAACGAGGTCATCACGAAGGTCGGCGACCGTCCCGGTGGCTACACCCGCATCATCAAGCTCGGTCATCGTCAGGACGATGCTGCTCCCATCTGCTTCATCGAACTCGTTGACTTTGATGAGAACATGGCCAAGGCCCAGAAGAAGGCCACTCGCACCCGCCGCAGCCGCAAGTCTGCTCCGAAGGCCGAGGCCGCTCCTGCAGCCGAAGCTCCTGCTACTGAGGCACCCGCCGAGGAGGCAAAAGCCGAGTAATTCGTTATAGCCCTATAACAGACAGTTCAGGCGTGCACTCTTGCGCGCCTGAACTGCTTTTTAACCCTCATTTTTTACGAAATCCCCATGAAAAAAGGCCCCGTTTCGCTTGCAAAACTGCTTAATGTTTTGTAATTTTGCGCAGTAAATCAGTCGTTGCTATGAAACGAAGCGTTTGTCCCCTTTCCCCGTTGTTGCTTGTCCTGATTCTATGGGCAATATCGGTCTCCTCGTGCCAGAGAGATGCGGCTCTTCGTCCCGCGTTAACCCGTGCCGAGGCTCTTCTGGAGTCCAATCCCCCTGCCGCCCGCGCCCTATTGGACAGCATAGCCTCACCTAAATCCTCTCCTAAAGGAGAGGACTTTAAGTCACCCCTCCTTCAGGAGGGGAGGGGGGAGGCTGCCCTTTACGCTTGGCTGCGGACGCAGGCCGACTATAAGTGCAACATCCCCCTCACCAGCGACTCCCTCGCCCGCGTCGCCACGGACTACTACGGCGTGCCGCGCCACAAAAACTACCATGCCGCCATGGCGTGGTACACCCTGGGCTGCGTCTATACCGACCTGCAGGACGACCCCAAGGCCATCAGCGCCTACCTGAAAGCCTGCGACTGCTTCCCCGATACCACCTCGCGCTACTACCCCCTGACGTTGCAGAACCTCGGGCGCCATTATCTGCGAAGGCGAATGTATGAGAAGGCTGCCGACACCTTCATCCGCTTCCGCGATGCCTCTGAAGCCATCGACGCCCCCGTCTCCCTTGCCTTTGCCCACTACTATCTGGGCTTCACCCGTCTTCAGCAGTTGGACTATGCTGCCGCCGACAGCCTGTTCGACGTCCTGCTCCAGTCAGATACCGTGCCGCCCTATTGCCGCAAGGGCACGCTCCTGCACAAGGCCAAGATAGCCTTCTATTCCCGCGACGACCATCCGCAGGCCCTGTCCTACCTGCGGGCTTGCCGGAATGACGTGGAGGATGATAGCCTGTTTGCCGCTGGCTTCTGCCTCATGGGCGACATCTTTGTGGCTGAGAATCAGTTGGACTCCGCCTACCACTACTACCGGAAAGCCCTCGAGTGCAAGGACGAGCTCTACTCCATGGCCACCACCTACCACCATCTGGGCGACGTCATCATGCGGCTTCATGGGGCCGACGAGGCTAAGGCGTGCATCGACAACTACGACCTGCTGCTCGACTCCATCTATCATCGTCAGAACAAGTACGACATCTCCGCCGTCTCCTTCGCCTTCGATACGGAGAAGCGCGAGGCCGCCTACCGCTACGACCTCCGCCTCCACTACGTCTATGGCATCGCCTCTGCCGCCGTGCTGGCGCTGGCGGCCATCCTTCTCGTGGTTGTCCGCAGGAACCGCCGCAAGGCCCAGTCGCTGAAGGTCCACGAGACCCTGCGCCGTAGCGAGCTGGCCCTGGCGCGTACCAGCTGGGTGCAATGGGCCGAGCTCAACGACGAGGAGAAAGCCCTCCGCCTCTCCGAGTATGCCAATACCTTGAGCGGGTGTCTCTCCATCTTCAGGCAGACGCCCTCGGAGCACATCCTGCAGTTGTTGCAGAAGAAGGAAACGCAACTGACGTCGACGATAACAAAAGTCGTTGCCGACGACATCGGCAAAAGCTTCATCGATGCCATCCAGTTCCTGCGGATGGAAACCTACCCCGATGCCCCCAAATTCTCCGAAGCCGACTGGCTGCTCTGCATCCTCAGCTACCTGCGCCTGCCGCTTTCGTGTATCGCCGATCTGCTTTACATCGAAAAAGACAGCGTCCGCAAGAAACGTCATCGCCTCGAAGCCAAAATTCCGCCGGAAATACTCTCACTTTTCTTCTCTTCGCACGATGCGGGGGAAGACTGATGTTTTTCAGCCCTTTAGGATGGGGCGGGACAAAATGTCCCGCTTTTTTATCCCGCCTTTTGTCCGCCTCCATGAAAAATGTCCCGCTTTTGGCCCATTTTTGTCCCGCTTTTTTTGATACAACCAAAAATTTTTCCTTATATCTTTGTGGCGGAAAAACCAAAAAACCGATATAGCTATGAAAACAAAATGTATTTTTCTGATGACGCTTTGCGCGTTCGTTTGTATGTTGGGCTATTCCCGTACGAATATCCCGCTGAGTACCGAGATTCCCATTGGAGGAGGTGGCGCCCGTACGCCCGTTCCCTCTCCTACGGCCTATTTGGACGATGACGAAGTACAGGTGCTTCTTTCCGTTGCCGCGCCCCTGACCATAACCGTCTGCGGGCAGGCCGGCAACTGCCTTTTCAGTAAGGAGTATGCCTCCACGCAGGAGGCCATCATCCCCCTGTCAGAAAACGGCATAACTGAAGGCGATTATGTCCTGCGCGTGTTCAGTCAGGGCCTTTGCTGGAAGGGCAATTTCACCATCGAAGCCAGCAAGCAGGCTCCTGCCTCCATTGGTGCTTGGTGGTACGACTGGAACGGAAAGATGGACATTGAATTGGTGAACGATGATGGCCAGCGTAACGACAGCCTTCAATGTTTCTTGTCGGTTGCTGATATCATTTATATTGGCCATGTAAATCCACAATATGATCGCTACCTTGCCAACCTCATTAGGAAAGACTCAACACTGATGAATATCGATACCACAACGGTTGTTGTCACGCGAGCGGAAACGAATGATACCGTTTTCATGAAAGGTTATAGAAGATGTAAAGAACCCCAACTCCAGCTGAATTATCTCGGATTTACCAATGGGGATTATAAGTTGAACATTCAGTGGCGAGATTGCTGGTGGAGAGGAGAATTCACGTTCAAAACGCATTGGCCTGAAGGCGAATACGTGTACGTTGACAGTACGTATTATCGGCTGAATGGACGTTACGCTACTACCGTAAATCCTAGTTATATTGCAGGTCATTCTATCACTTACAGAAAGCTCTGGGATATCTTTGAACGAGATTATCCGCTTGACGTCGTCATTCCTTCAGAACTAACTTACGAGGGAGAGACGTATCAGGTAGTCGGGATTGAACACAAGTCCTTCAAATGGTGCTATTATCTGTTATCGGTCACTCTCCCGAATACGATAACTTTTATCGATCAAGGTGCTTTCATGGAGTGCGTGAATCTTCGACGCATTGACATCCCCGAGAGTGTTACGAGCATTGGAACGGGTGTGTTCGATGGATGTGTCAAGCTATCTTATATTGAGATTCCTGAGGGCATTACCGCGATAAAAGACCACACATTTAATTGTTGTA